>NZ_CP120367.1:1200000-1800000 GCF_029892045.1 Sinorhizobium numidicum | reverse complement strand
GTCGCGGCCGCTCACCTGGCGGGGCGTGTGCCGCACGGCATAGACGGCAAGCGGCTCGCTTATGTTCTTGGCCTGCCTTCGTCCGACGCTGTAGAAAAGTTCGCTGCGGCTCCGGTCAGCACTGCGGACCACCGCCTCGCTGACGAAAATGCTGGCGGGCTCCGCCATGGCCTCCAGCCGGGAGGCGACGTTCACGCCATCGCCGAACATGTCGCCATTGTCTTCTATGACGTCGCCGAGGTTGATGCCGACACGCATGTCGAACGGCCGCTCGACAAATCCGTTCTGGATTTCGATCGCCGCATCAAGCGCCTCGTTGACGCTCGGGAATGTCGCGAGAAAGCCGTCGCCAGTGGTCTTGAAAGTTCGACCGCCGTGCTTCTCGACGGTCGGTACTATCAGTTCGCTGAAGGTCGCGCGCAGTGCGGCGTAGGTCGAGGATTCGTCCTCGGACATCAGACGGGTGTAGCCGACGATGTCGCCTGCTACGATTGCTGCGAGTTTGCGTTCCATCACGAGCCTCGGCAGTCTTCAGAAGCATCTATATGGCACCGTCCTCGCCCGTCCATTCAAAACTCTGTGTGCGAACACGTTCCTGGCAGAGCACATCCCGCGAAACTGCCGCTTACAGGAAACTGAAACGATTGGCGGTGGAGGAGTGCCACGCAGGCAAGACGCTAACCATCTCTCCATGCTGCACATCATTGGGGCGCCGCGGTGGCGGCGCCGACGGCGCATCAAAAGGATCGGCTCGTCAGTGCTGGATATGAGGCGCCAATCATCAGACCCGCAATGACGGCGCCGATTTGCACGCTGATTGAACTGCGTGCGTATGCGGCACAGGAAGGCTCCTCCCGCAAAGCCCCATCGTGCGGCGGCCCCTGTCGACCGCGTAGACAACCATGCACCCGGCAGGGCTGTCGAAACGCATAAGATAGTTGACGCCGCCATCGCAAATTAGACAACTTTCGAAGCACAGAACGAGAACAGTTCCGGTCCACGAGCCAATCTCAGGTCGATCAACTCCCGTCAATTTCCACCGTCCACGCCCGTCCGGCGAAGCAATCTTCGAAGCAGGTGATGGGAGGCGGGCGATCACGGATCCTCGGATTCCTCACCTCGACTCCGAACGCGGTGGTCAAGCGGACCCGAAAGCGATGTCGCTCCTGACGGGGCCGCCGGCTTCAAATCGCGCCGACCGAACCCCGCTCGACAAGACGACAAGGGAGCGTGGCGTGCTTCGGATCAAGGTCTTCACCCTCGAGAAGCCGCTCTAGCCGCTCGGCGCTACAATATCCCAAGTCATAATAGGGCAAGGCGGCGGTGGTGAGTTCGGGCTTTAACGCATGCGACACTGTACGAAAATCGTCGAATCCGACGATGCTGACGTCGGTTGGGATACTCAGTCCCAAGCTTAGAGCAGCAATATAGGCCTGCAGGGCCATCTCGTCGTTGCCGCACATGATCGCGGTCGGCCGCTCCGGTTGAGTGAGAATCTCAGTCGCAGCCGCAAAGACATAGTTGTTCTCCTCGCCGATTTGGCCGTCCATTCCCAAGCGGACATTAAGATTCTGTTCGGATAGCCCAGCATCTCGGATCGCCTCGCGGAATGCCTCGTATCGAAGCTGTGCACCAAGCAGTCGGGGGTTGAGGCGAATATATCCAATGCGCCGATGTCCCTGCTCGAGCAAGTACTTCGTGAGGTCGCGTGAGCCTTGAAAGTCATCCGGTTCAATCGAGACGTAGGATCGGTTCGGTCCGGGGCGGCAGTTCACAAGTACTGTCGGAATGTGAACGTCACCTGACTCTGGATCGATGACTCGATGGTACATTGTGACATAGAGCACACCGTCGATGCGATGAGACTGGAACGTTCTCCATGTCTCCCTCTCACGTTCCAGACTGCCGTTTGTGTTGGCCAGGAATACCGTCCGACCATTCGCATTCGCCCAATCCTGTATTCCGCGAACGATGTCGCCTGAATACGGAGTCGTTGAGATGAAGTCGGTTATGATGCCAAACGTGCGGGATCGGTTCGACCGAATAAGGCGAGCTGCCATATTGGGGACGTAGCCCAACGACACGATTGCCGCTTCGACTCTCTGGAGCGTGTCGGCATGGACATTTGGCTCCTTGTTGACCACGCGGGAAACCGTCTTGTCCGAGACGCCCGCCAGTCGAGCGACGTCCTTGATGCTGACCATGATTGCCATCCCTCACCAGTTGTTTCTCAACATATGGAGATCGCTCTCCCGGCGCAAGTGACAACGTCGACAATTCTAATGACAACGTCGTCACGGCCGATTGACAACGTCGACATAGTTCGGTTAGCCTCTGTGCAAGGTTGGAGGAAGGCGAGCCTTTTGGGAGGAGCCGCGATGAAAAGATTACTTGCAACAAGCGCGATCACATTGGTGATTTCGGCAGCCGCCGCGCATGCCGAGAGTCTGAATATTCTGGTCGAGGGCGGCGGCGAAATGCTGCAGAAGGCTGTCGCCGCGCAGTTCACGAAAGAGACCGGCATCGACGTCAACTTCACCGTGGTCCCCTACCAGGGCGTCTACGACAAGCTCTCAGCCGAGATCGCATCCGGGCAGTCCAATTTCGACGTCGCCTCGATCGATGTCGTTTGGAATGCGAAGTTTGCCGCGCACCTGGAAAGGCTGGACGATCTTTTCACGCCAGAGTTTTCGGCAGATTTCTCGCCGGCTTTGCTTTCGGACGCGAAGGTCGGTGGGCACTACATCGGCGTCCCAGCCTGGGCGAACGCGGAGGTCGTGTTCTACCGAACGGACCTGTTCGAGAACGCGGACGAAAAGGCGGCTTTCAAGACCAAATATGGCTATGAGCTTGCCCCGCCAGCGAACTGGCAACAATGGCGGGATATCGCCAAGTTCTTCACGCGAGACACCGACGGCGACGGCAAGACCGACTTCTGGGGCACCGACACGATCGGCGCCTATTCCGAGGAATGGATGGCGCACGTACTGCAAGCAGGCTCGCCCGGCGTGGTCCTGGATGCCGAAAACAATGTGATCATCGACAACGCCGCTCACAAGGAGGCGCTGGAGTTCTATATCGCTCCCCACTGCCAAGACAAATCGGTTCCGGAAAACGTCACCGAGATCGGCTGGGGCGAGGCCCAGAACCTCTTCTATCAGGGTAAAACGGCAATGATGAAGTTCTGGGCGCATGCCTACAGGATGACGCCGGCGGACTCCAAGGTTAACGGCAAGGTCGGCGTGGCTCCGATGATCGCTGGAAAGGCGGGAATCGCCGGCATACCCGGCACCTGGTACAACGTCATTCCTTCGACCGCCGCCAACAAGGATGCCGCGAAGAAATTCATCGCCTATGCGGTCAAGCACAATGCGATGGGCATCGAAGCTCCGCTTGGTCTTGCGGCGACGAACTCCGCCTACGAGAGCTACGCCGGCAAGCCCGGATATGAACACTTTGAGCCGCTCTTAAAGACGTTGGCTGCGCCTGCGACGCGGGGCCGTCCGATGCACGAGCACTATCAGGAGATCGTCGACGAGGCCGTGCTTCCCGCCGTGCAGAAGGCCCTCTCGTGCGAGGATGATGCCGATGAGGTCCTCTCCGAGGCCAAGGAAACGATCGAGGACATCCTGAACTGATCCTCAGGCGAAGTGGCCAGCTTGGTCGCCTCACCGCATGTCCTTATAACCGGAGTTGGATATGACCGAGAACCGGTTTGTCCTTTATATGCTCGCGCCGGCCGCGATCTTCCTGGCTTTGCTGGTCGCCTACCCCGTCGCCCTTCTGGTCTACAACTCTTTTTTCAAGGTTGAACTCATTGCGCCGGATGTTCGCGCGTGGGTGGGACTGGAGAATTACGTCGAGGCTGTGACGTCATCGCGCGTCCGCGAAAGTGCCCTGCGCACGCTGCAGTACACTTGCTTCGCGCTTCTGTTCGAGTTGGTCTTCGGTTTCTGCGCAGCATTGCTGTTCAACGCCATCGCCAACACCTCCCGCTGGCACCGGACCATTTTCGCCTTGCCGCTCATGGTTCCGCCGATCGTCGCTGGCCTTCTTTGGCGGTTCCTGCTGATCGGCGACATCGGCATCCTCAACTACGGACTGGTCAGCCTCGGCCTGATCGACAGTCCCGACGCGATCCGCTGGCTCTCCGACGAGGACATCGTCATATATGCGGTTTCCTTCGCAGACATTTGGCTGACGACCTCCTTCGTTGCACTCGTCAGCTATGCAGGACTGACCAACATTCCCCGCGAACTGCTCGAGGCCGCGCGGATCGACGGGGCCAACGCCTTGAAGCGTTTTTGGCACGTCACGCTGCCAATGATGCGTCCGGTTCTCGCGGTCGTCGTAATCGTCCGCGGCGTCGACGCCGCCAAGACATTCGACCTCATCTGGATCCAGACGCAGGGCGGTCCGCGCCATCAGTCCGAGGTCTTTTCCATGAACATCTACCAGAGAATGGTGCGTTACGGTGACCTCGGCGAGGCATCCGCTTCCGCAACGCTCTTCCTCATCGTCATGATCCTTCTCGCTGTCGTCGCCTACTGGAAGATCTGGAGGCCGTCCAATGATTGAGCGAAAGAAGAGAGATCTCGGCGGGACTGTCATCAACATCTTTGCCCTTCTCCTGGTGCTGTCCTATGCGGTTCCGTACGTCTACCTGCTGATGACGGCGCTCAAACCCGCCGCCGACGTGCAGCAGATTCCCCCGTCGTTCTTCCCGAACCGGATCACGCTCGAGAACTTCAGGACGGTTCTTGCCACCCCGAGTCTGCCCGCCGCCTTCGCGAACTCGTTGTTGGTCGCTGTGCTGACGACCGTCCTGTCGCTGGTTCTGGCCGTGCCCGCCGCCTACGTCGCCACGCAATACCGCCGCTCTTTCACGACGTTCTTCCTGCTGTTCGCGCTCGTCACCCGCATGGTGCCGGCCGTATCGCTCGGCGTGCCGCTGTTCACCCTGCTCAAGTCGATCGGGCTTCTCGACACTACGCTGGGTCTCGTGCTCGCACACACATCGACCGCCGTTCCCCTCGCATTGCTGCTCATGGCAGCCTTCTTCGAGGGCCTTCCCAAGGAGCTTGAAGAAGCGGCCCGAATGGACGGTTGCACCAGGTTTCAGGCGTTCGTGAAGATCATCCTCCCCGTGATGCGCAGCGGGATCGCGGTGACTGCCCTCTTCTCGTTCATCGCCAGTTGGAACGAGTTCCTCTACGCGCTCCTGCTAACTTCGGAAAAAGGCAAGACCGCCCCCATTGTCATCGCGGAATACAACTCCGTCTACGGTCTGGCCTGGGGACCGATGACGGCGGCTGCAGTGCTCTATTCGCTGCCGGTCATTCTCATAACCCTCCTTCTTCAGAAACAGATCATCGGCGGCCTGACCTTCGGCGCTGTCAAAGGCTAATGGAGAAAACAAATGGCCGAGATTTGCTTGAGCAACATCAATAAGGTCTATGGCGACAGCTTCCATGCGATCCGCAACCTGACATTCGACATCAAGGACGGCGAGTTCCTGGTCTTTGTTGGACCTTCCGGCTGCGGCAAGTCCACAGCGCTTCGGATGATCGCTGGGCTTGAGAGCATTTCGAGCGGAGAGTTGCGTATCGGCGATAGGCTCGTGAATCATGTCGATCCGAAGGATCGCGACATCGCCATGGTGTTCCAGTCCTACGCGCTCTACCCGCACAAGACAGTCCGGGAAAACATCGCGTTTCCTCTGCGCATGGCCAAGCTGCCGAAGCGGGAGATCGATCGTCGCGTCGAAGAGGCCGCGCGTATCCTCGAACTTACGCCGCACCTCGACCGCAAGCCGGGCAGGCTCTCTGGCGGTCAGCGCCAGCGCGTCGCAATGGGAAGAGCCATCGTCCGCAAGCCCGCGGCCTTCCTCATGGACGAGCCGCTTTCGAACCTCGACGCAAAGCTCCGCGTACAGATGAGGGCGGAGATCTCGCGCCTCCAGAAGGAGCTTGGCGTCACGACGATCTACGTCACCCACGATCAGGTCGAGGCGATGACCATGGGAGACCGTGTCGCCGTCTTGAAGGGCGGCGTGCTTCAGCAAATAGATACGCCGAAGAACCTCTATGACCGGCCCGTCAATGCCTTCGTTGCCGCCTTCATCGGCTCACCGTCGATGAATCTCTACGGGGCAGCCCTATCGGGAGAAGAGTTGAGACTCGGCTCTCAGGTCATCCGGCTGCCCGGTGAGGTGTTTGCAGCGCGCCCTGCCCTTCGCTCAAGCGATGAGCGACCGGTCGTCGTCGGCATCCGCCCCGAAGATTTCGATGACGCTTCGATCGCTCCGGCAAGCGCAGAGATCCAGGCACCTGTCACGCTCGTGGAAGGGCTTGGCGCGGAGACCATGGTCCATCTCGCCATCGACGCGCCCTGGGTGGACGCCGGCGATCCGGACGCCATCGCGGAGATCGGTCACCAGCGATCGGCGGTCGGGCGCTTCTCACCGAAAACGGCCGTTCGGATCGGCGACCGGGCCCGTGTCGCGCTGAACGCTGCAAACCTGCATTTCTTCGATCCCGAAACCCGCACCAGCATCTGGTGACGGCCACACCAAGGAGACTGTGACATGACATTGCCTTTCGTCCCCACGAGTCCTCTCGCGGGGCTCCCCATCGTGCGCCCTGGCGTCCGCTCGAAGCGGCAATCGAGCTACGACGTCACCGGCGGCAACAAGGACTTCAAGATCGTGCCCGCCGGCGAGACGCAAGTGATGGCCGACATCGATGGGGCCGGCTGCATCAAGCACATGTGGATCACGACGCGCTGCTACGATCCCCAATACCTGCGCAAGCTTGTCCTCGAAATGTACTGGGACGGCAGTTCGGAGCCGTCTGTCCGCGTTCCGCTCGGCGACTTCTTCGGGGTCGGGCACGCGACGGGGGCACACTGGTGGTCTCTGCCGATGAACACCACGTTCGGCGATCGCCGCGGGCCGAAAGGACCGTTCTCGCCGGCGATGAACAGCTACTGGCCGATGCCGTTCGAAAATGGAGCCAGGGTTCAGATTGTCAATGAAGCGGAAGAGCCGATCCAGAATCTGTTCTACTATATCGATTATGAGCTTTACGCCGATGGGCTCCCCGCGAATATGGGGCGGTTCCACGCGGCATGGAACCGCGAAAACCCGACCAAGGCGGTTCCGACCGTTCAGCCCTACCCGAACCCCGCACCGTGGGACCTCGGCGGCGTTAACTCCACCGGCGAGGAAAATTATGTCGCTCTCGATATTCAGGGCGAGGGCCATTACGTCGGCTGCATCCTTAACATCGACAATTTCAACGCCTCCAACCAGGAATATACATGGCCGGGTGAAGGCGACGACATGATCTTTATCGATGGAGAAGCCTGGCCCCCTTCACTGCATGGCACTGGCACGGAAGATTATTTCGGTTGCTCCTGGGGGTTCCCGGCGGGACAGCATTCAACGCCTTATCACGGCATTTCACTCGGAGCGGACGTGCAGGAGCACTTCGGGAAGTGGTCGCTCTATCGCTTCCATATCGAGGATCCGGTGCACTTCTCCAAGTCGATCCGCGTGACCTTCGAGCACGGCCACGCCAACGATCAGTCGAACGACTATTCTTCGGTCGGTTATTGGTATGCGATCGAACCCACAGCCGCCAAGCCCCTGCCACCGATCAAGGACCGTCTCGTCCGGCGCTGGCCCGAACATGGACTTTGGGACAGATAGTCCTCCTCCCAAGCAAGTTGGGCCGGTCTTCGTACCGGCCCTCTTTATTCTTGAGAAGGTGGATCAAAACGGTGGAGGTTGCTGTCCCGCCGCCGTTGCATGATCACTACTGCATGTCTCCTTAAATCGGAACCGATTTAAGGATAAAACATGCAGCAATTCAAAGTGCTACAGCGACCTTTGTGCGTCTGAAAAGGCGCACGGCGCTGTAGACCATGCGTCGGACTATTTCAGTGACGCAACCGAGCCGCGACGAATGAGCTCGCAGGGGTACTTGACTTGGCTTTCTGCCGTGGAGCGACCGGCAATGATGTCGACCAGCATGCGTACGGCCAGAGCGCCCATGTCGCGATAAGGCAAGGCCATCGTCGTCAGCGGCGGCTGAATACCGGTCGAGATGACCTGGAAATCGTCGAAACCGACGACGGAGACGTCATTCGGCACTCGCAAGCCGAGATCCGCTGCCGCGCAGTAAACTTGCAGCGCGGTCTCGTCATTTCCGCAGACGATCGCCGTCGGCCGGTCGGGGCTGCTTAGAAGACGTCGGGCATTCTCAAAGGCGACGAACCGATCGGCGAAAATCGCACCGACACGACCGGGAACCACCCATTCCTTCCGTACTTCGATGCCGGCTGCAGCCAATCCGTCGAAGAATGCCCGGCCGCGAAGGTCCGCGGCCAAGAGCAACTCGTTCAGCATCACATAGGCGATCTTTCGGTGCCCCTGCTCGACAAGATAGCGGACAACATCCAGCCCGCCCTGATAGTCGTCCGGCACGACGGAGGGGAGAGCGCGCTCGGGGGCACTGCAATTCACCAGCACCGTCGGCGCGTTCGGAAACTCCGTCTTGGACGAAACATGGCGATGGAACATCGTCACGTAGAACACGCCGCCGATGCCATGCTCGCGGAAGATCTGCCAGGCGCGCTGCTCTTTCGCCGGATTGGCGGAGGTGTTCACGGTCAGCAGCGTGTAAGGCGTGTCGTCGAGGGTGTCCTGAATGCCGCGCACGATGTCGGTCGAAAACGGCGTGGTCGATACGACATCGGTTATCAGTCCAAGCACGCTGGAACGGCTGGTGCGCATCAATCGCGCCGCCTGGTTCGGAACGTATCCCAGCGTCTCGATCGCCTTCTGCACCTTTTTCTTTGTCTGCGGACGGATCAAACCTTCGCCGTTGACCACGCGCGACACCGTTCGATCCGACACGCCAGCAAGTGCTGCAACGTCCTTAATGCTGACCATTCTCTTCCTCAAGTCTAAGCGCACAAGTCCTTGAAAGGCGCCCTCGATAGCATTGCGATAGCGGCAATGACCATGGCCGCTATCTGATCGATCACTGACGCGTCAACCTTTCACACCGGCCCGCACGAAGGAGTCGATGATCCAACGCTGCGCCACCAGGAAGACCAAAAGAACAGGCAAGATTGACAGCGATACCGCCGCGATGACTTCCGAGGTCGCAGACGAGTTTCCGACTGGGTCACGGATAGACATGATGCCGACGGGCAGCACCATCTGGTTGACCGAATTCAGGAAAATCAGCGGCATGAAGTAGTCGTTCCAGGTCATCGTGAAGATAATGACGGATAGCGCTGCGATCTGCGGGCCTGCCAAGGGCACGGCAATCGACCAGAAGGTACGGAAATGGCCGGCGTTGTCGACACGGGCGGCCTCGAACAGGTCCTTGGGAAGGGTCAGGAAGAACTGCCGCATGAGGAAGATGCCAAACACGCCCGACATGCCGGGCGCGAAGGCGCCCGTCAGGCCGGGAACGATGATCGACCATTGGCTGTCAACCAGGCCGAGCCAGCGCATCAACAGGAACAGGGGCACCAGCGTGGTTTGAATCGGCACCATGAGAGAGACTAGTAGCAGGGCAAAGAGCGCGTTCTTGAGCGGAAAACGAAGTCGTGCGAAGGCGTACCCGGCGATGGTGGTCGTTGCGACGTAACCGAGCGTAACCGACGTCGCAAGCACGGTCGAGTTCCAGAAGAAGCGGCCGATCGGGACGTCCGAGGCAAGCAGCCGGCGGTAGCTTTCCAGGCCGGAATCGAGACCCGGCAGCCAGCGTGCCGGAAGCGTGAAGGCTTCCGCCACGGGCCGGAAGCTGGTGGTGAACATCCATAGGAACGGCGCCACCATCACCAGGGCGCCGAGCCCGAGCACCACATATATCAGCGCGGTGCGCAGCCGCGAGATCATTGCCCGTGTTTCCGGAGAGAGACGACGCGCCGACAGGCGGGCCGGCGTCATATCCCATGAGA
The DNA here is from genome assembly GCF_029892045.1 of Sinorhizobium numidicum. Classification (NCBI taxonomy): domain Bacteria; kingdom Pseudomonadati; phylum Pseudomonadota; class Alphaproteobacteria; order Hyphomicrobiales; family Rhizobiaceae; genus Sinorhizobium; species Sinorhizobium numidicum. The sequence goes on along the minus strand of NZ_CP120367.1, from coordinate 1,790,022 downwards.
TGTGCATTGGCTTATTCATAGAAAGCCCACCGCTTGGAAAGGGCGAACTGGATCGCCGTGACAATGACGGTAATCGTGAGCAGCAGCAGCGAGATCGCCGAGGCGTAGCCCATGTTGAACGACTTGAAACCCTGCTCGTAGATGTACATGACCAGGCTGCGGGAGGCATCGCCAGGCCCGCCGTTGGTCAGCACGACGATCGATTCGAACACCTTGAAGGCGCCGATCGTGTTCATGGTGAGCAAGAACAGGATCGTCGGAGACAGGAGTGGCAGGGTGATCTGCCAGAAGGTCCGCAGGCTGCTCGAGCCATCGACGCGCGCGGCATCGTAATAGTCCTTTGAGATGCTCTGCAGACCTGCCGTCGCGATCAGCATCGCGAAGCCAACATTCTTCCAGATGTCGAGGATGATGACCGACCAGAGCGCGTTGCGGGCGCTGGAAAGCCAGCGCACGGGCTCGATGCCGACAAGGCCGAGGTAGTAGTTGATTACCCCGATGTCGCGTTGAAACAGGAATTGCCAGATCACCGCAACGAAAATTAGGCCTACCAATGAGGGGAAGAAAAAGGCCGCGCGGTACGCATATTGAACCGTCTTCGACATGTTGCGATTGAGCAGGACTGCCAGTACCACGCCGAGGCCGACATTGCCGGCCACGGCAAAGACCGCGAAGAAAGCGGTGTTGCCGAGGACCTTCCAAAGTCTCCGATCGTCCAGCATCGCTTCGAAATTGGCGAGCCCGACGAAGCTCGGGCTGCTGAAGAGATCATACTTCATCAGGCTGAAGACCACCGTGGCGACCATCGGCCCTACGACGAAGACCGCAAAGCCGATCAGGGCCGGCGCAATGAACAGAAGTCCGGCAATTGTCTCCCTGCGGTTCTGCGGCGAGAACCAGCCCGCCGCCGGATCGTTGGCGATCTTGGCCATGGTCAGCCCCGCTGGATTTCGGCTTCGAGTTCCTCATGCGCTGCAGCCAGCGCTTCCTCGGCCGTCAACTCTTCCGTGATGATCTGATCGAAGGTGCGGCCGAGGATACGGTCAAGAGCATTGAAGAAAGCGGGAGCCGCGACCGGCTTCGCCGTCTTCAATGCGTCGAAGAAGACCGGCGCGCTTTTCGGCGCCGATAGGAAGCTCTCCTTCTTCGCCGCTTCCTCGTAGATCGGAATTTGCTGGCCGATATCCATCAGGGCCGTCACGGTCTCGAGTGAGATCAACTGCTTGATCGCCTCGAAGGCGAGCTCGGGGTTCTTCGATTGCGGACTGATGCCCCAGCCGCCGCAGCCGAACACCGTTTCGTCGGTTTCCTTCCGTGGCCAGGGCACGATGTCGAAATCGGTGAAGCCGTTCGCAACCCAGCCAGTCACCGGCCAACGGCCAGCACCCACCATGGCAAAACGACCGGCGGCAAACTGGTCGTAAACGTTGAGGCCTATCGGGTCGGGTGAAATGCCATGCTCGTATACCAGCGCGTAGATGAACTTGGCGACCTCGAGAACTTTCGGATCGTTGAGGTTTGAATGTCTGAAATCCGCGGTTACCGGATATGTGCCGTTGGTCAAGTACCAGGGGTGAATGGCGAAATTGAACCACGGCATGCCATAGCCGTAGACCTTTTTGGCGCCTTCGCCGGTCGTCAGTTTCTTGGCAATCGCGACGAAGTCGTCCCAGGTCCAATCCGGCTTCGGCGGCTCGACGCCCGCCTCCTTGAAGATGCGGGTGTTATAGTGGATGACCATCGTCTGCCCGCCGTTCGGAATTTCATAGAGTTTTCCGTCGACGGTAAGCGCGTCCTTCAGTTTGGCTGGTATCTTATCGACCAGCGCCTTCGCTTCCGGGTCGGCGGCGATCAGCTCGTCAAGTGGCATCAGCAATTGCTTGTCGACCGCCAGCCGCACGCCCTCGATGGCGATGTTGATGATGTCGGGCGGATTGCCGCCGGCGATCTGGGTCACGAGCTTGTCCGCGTAGTCCGACCACGAGGAGATCGGAGCGATGTTGTCCTGCACGTTGACGTTCGGATAGATTTTTCGAAATCGGTCGAAGGCCTCGCCATAGGCCTTCGCCTCCGAGGGGTTGCCCCAGTTGTAGGTTGTGAGCTGCGCGGCGGTGTCTTTTGCCGGAGCGCCTGCCAGCGCCCTTGCCGGGAACATGGCTGGTGTCAGGACACCGGCTGCGGCCAACGCCGTCGCCTTGGTCAGAAAGTCTCGTCTGTTCATGCTCATTTCCTTCCTCCTCCTCAGGAAGAGCGCCTAGGCGTTCTTTCAGATCTTTTTCGCTACATTCGCCGCCGACCGGCGCCGGGTGGTCTCCAACTTCTTTTCGATTTCGATGTCGCGCAGTTCCGCATAGGCGCGGAAACGCTCGTCGGCAGCATCGATCTGCCTGGCCTGTTCGGGCGTCAGGCGATCGCGAGCGACCCTCTCCGGAGCGCGGTCGCCGGGCGGCGTTGGCAGCCTTTGCTCAACCGGCAGTGTGGTCAGCTTCGGCGATGGAAGCGTCTGGTACCAATAGGCGGTGGAGGCCCAGTCGTCGCTCAGATGATTGGCGTGGCCGTGCTCGATCGTCACGCGGATACGGTTCTTGAACCGAACGGGATCGGTCAAGTGGAAGCGATAGGAGACCTGATAGCCGGGGACGATGCTCTCGTGGATCACCGAGCCGTTCGTCAGGAAGGCGTTGTTCTGCATCCCCCAGGCGTGATTGAAATAGTCCTCTGTCCCAGTGCCATGGATCGACGGCGGCCAGGTGTCTTCGTCGACGAAGATCATCTCGTCGCCTTCGCCCCACCAGGACCCTTGGAAGTGCGCCACCGAAAGGTTGCAGCCTACATATTGCCCGCGTCCTTCGGTCTCGAGGATGACGTAGTTGTCCTTGCCATCGAGATTGGGAATGTTGGTTTCAGGGCTGTTGGTCTGCAGATTCGGACCCCAGCCCCCGCAGGGGTTTTCTCGCCGCCAGGACGCGTGGAAGTAGGCGATATCGTCGGCCAGCGGTGCCTCATAGCGCTCGAAGTCGATGTAGAAGTACTGGCCGTAGGGGACGTCGTTCTGGTTCTCGACCTCGATAATGGCGCGCTTGCCGAAGGGCATCTGGAAGTAGCTGTTGAATGCAGCACTCCCACCGAAGCGATAGCGCTCCTCCGGCTTGCTCGAGACGGAGATCGGCAGGGAAGAAAAATTGCCGGGCATCGAATGACCGGTGCAGAAGAAGTCGCCGAGCGGCACCAAAACCGACGGAGTATCCTGGTCGTCCCAATAGATCTTCAGCAGCACCTTGCGATAGTAATGCGGGTCGGCGACCTCCCAGTTGAGACCGAGGGCGTTGTGGATCTCAAAAACGGGCGCGACGTAGTTGCCGGCAGTCGGATCAATCAGCCCGGCGCCAAGAACGCGACGGCAGAATTGCGTCATCCAGATATGCGTGATGCAGCCCGGACCCTCGATATCGGCGAGGCGGACGGTGGAGTTGGCCGGGATCAGCCAATAGTCCTGGTTCTTGCCCTCCTGGTCCCAACTGGAAAGGCGTCCGGTCCGTGCGTCCTTCAAGCGCGCGAGGTCGGAAAGCATCGAATGTCCTGGGTGGCTGCTCGTCATCAATGAGTTCCCTTGGTTGAATGGCTGAGACGATTTCCGTCCGGCCCGAAGAAATGCGCGCTCTCTGGCGCAAAGCGGAAATGAAGCACGGTGCCCTCGGCCAGCGGTGGCCCGTCTGGCTCCTTGGCGATCAGATCGATGCCGTCGCTGGTTTTCGCGTAGATCAGGCGATGCTCGCCAAGATGCTCCTCGAACTGCAGCTGCGCACTGAGAAAGGCCTGTTCTGGTTCGCACAGAACAAGGTTTTCCGGCCGCACGCCGAGCGTAGCAGGGCCGAGCGCCCCAGCAGGCGCCGGAGTGGCCACGCCGAGCGGACCGCATGCCACCGATTGCATCCCTTCGCATTCGAGGTTGACGGGAAGGAAATTTATCTTGGGACTGCCGATGAAGCTGGCGACGAACAAGTTTGCCGGCGACCGATAAAGTTCGAGCGGCGTGCCGACCTGCTCGATGCGGCCCTGATTGAGCACCACGATGCGGTCGGCGAGCGTCATCGCCTCGACTTGATCGTGCGTGACGTAGATCATCGTCGCATCCACCATTTTGTGGAGCCTGGCGATCTCGATGCGCGTCTGAACCCTGAGCGCCGCATCGAGGTTCGACAGCGGTTCGTCGAACAGAAACAGGCGCGGCTCGCGCACGATCGAACGTCCGATCGCGACGCGTTGGCGCTGGCCGCCCGACATGTCCTTGGGAATACGGTGCAGCAGCTCCTCGATCTGTAGCATCCTGGCGGCGCGTGTAACGCGCTCATCGATCTCGCTTTTGTCCAGTCCGGCGATTTTCAGGCCGAAGGCCATGTTCTTGTAGGCGGTCATATGCGGATAGAGCGCGTAGGACTGGAACACCATCGCCACGCCGCGTTCGGCGGGCTCCAGCAGGTTTGCCACGGTTCCGCCGATCCGGATCACGCCTCCGGAAATCGGTTCCAAGCCGGCGATCATGCGCAGCAACGTGGACTTTCCGCAGCCTGATGGTCCAACGAAAACGACGAACTCGCCGAACGGTACCTGAAGATCGATGCCGCGGATCACCGTGGCGGCACCATACGATTTGGTGACGCCCTCAAGATGTAAATCAGCCATATTCTCCTCCCTCGACCTGGCTCACCCGATGCAACGGCCAAGTTACGGACTTGCCAAATGTCGACGTCGAAATTAAATATCGACGTCGACATTTGTCAAGCTTGAAATCTGCAGCGCGCCGCGTGGCGCAAGGGAGGAGCAATGAGCAGCAGTGTGGAAATGGACGCGGCGCGCGGGGAGCGGTTCGAGTTTTGGGCCCGTCGGAAGCCGGCGAAATCAGAGGCGGAGCATTCCGTCGGCGAGGTGTTTGCCTTGCGCGCTGGCGAGCGCATCGTCTACCGGATCGCGGCGTTGCCGCCCTATTTTCAGTTCTACGCCTATACCCACCATGCGGACGGTCCGCTCACGCTGGAATGGGACGAGAACGTCATCGAGATATCGCTGTTCTATCGCTTCGATCCGGCCCATGTGGCTGAGGACGGTGTGACTTTCCTGGACCTGCAGGGCGACCGCCTTGTCGCTCGACCGAAAGACGCCTGGCCGGCATGGTACGAGAACGACCCCGACCGGCCCCAACTGCGGTTCTCGCCGTTTCAGGCATGGATGAACGATCCCAATGGCCTATGTTTCGTCGACGGTCGCTATCACCTCTTTTACCAGTTCCATCCGGTCGAAGCCGAATGGGGGCCGATGCACTGGGGCCACGCCGTAAGCGACAATCTTTATCGCTGGACGCATCTTCCGGTCTTCCTGCATCCGGAACAGAACCTCTGGTCGCTAGGCGCCACCGGCGGCGCATTCTCCGGAAGCGCCTTCGTCGGTCCGGAGGGCGGTGTGAGCTTTTATTACACGGAGCGCCTGCCAGCCTATGACCTTTTCAAGGACTATAAGGAGGTGCAGAAGCAGGTGGTCCCATCCGCGGACTTGCTGCATCCAGAGGCAAACCGCGTGGTGCTCATCGATGGCCCGCCCGGCAGTGCCCATGACTTCCGCGATCCGAAGGTCTGGTACGATGCGGCGCGCAGGGTCTACCGCATGGTGCTCGGAGCCGCTATCGACGGCGACCCCGCGGTGCTGCTCTACGGCTCCGCGGATGGTACGGACTGGAAGTACTTGTCGGTCCTCTACCGCGCTCCGGAACACTTTCGGCAGTACGGTGCACGTTGCGTGGAGTGCCCCGACTTCTTCGAACTGGACGGCCGCTTCGTGCTCGTGATGGGATTCGTAGGCTACACCGAGCCGACAACTGGACGTCACAACCTTCTTTATGCACAGGTCGGCACGTTCGAAGACGACCGCTTCATGCCCCTGACCCCCGAATTGCAGGAATTGGACTTCGGCACTGACTTTTATGCGATGCAGAGTTTCCGCGCAAAAGAGCGACAGATCGCGTTTGCCTGGCTCTTCAACTGGGAATTCAGAAAGCCGGCGGGATCGCCCTATAGCGGCGAACTGTCATTGCCCCGTGTTCTCGGTCTCGACGCTCAACTGCGTCTGACGATGTTGCCGGAGGAGGGCTATCGCGTTCTGCGCTCCCGCGCATTGACGCAAGACCCCCCCGGCCACTTCGCCTGCGAACCCGGACAGCCGATCGAAGTGTCGCTGGCAGGCGCTCTCGACGGTATTCGCATCGTCGGCCGCGCCGGCGACGGCGAAAGCTTTATGATCGCGCACGTCTCCGGACGGCTAGTGATCAGCGTCGCGGAAGATGCGGGGGAAATCGAATACCGCTCGACACCGCTGTCGCTCGGAAATCTGACGCTCTTCTTCGATCGGGGCGTGCTCGAGATTTTCGCCAATGACGGCGCTGTCTGCGGCACTCGCCGAACCTACAAGAACACTGCGCTGATCAGGTTGGAGGTTACACCTTCCGATGCAACCCGCATCGAAGTATGCGAGGCGTGGAGCTACAATTCGGTCTGGCGAGAGTAGCACGTGCGCCAATTCGGGCCCGCGTCGCAATTATCGGCGCGAGTGCCGCGATTTTCATTGCCTACGCCGAGGACCTATGAGTCGGCCTAGCGCCGGGTAACTATCCAGAGTCGCTGATGCACGTGCCGTACCGGCCATGTGAAGGTATTAGCGCTGGCGGTAACAGACAAGAGACAAAGAAAGCCGCTCGCAGCGGCTTTCATTTTTTGGTGCGCCCATCGGGGCATAGGTGAACGAGGCGAACGGTAGCAATCGACGCCAAACCTATTGCCAATTACCTCCACTTGGGCGCGCGTTTCGCATTATATCGCAGCTCGCAAGCCGTCGCGAACGGGCCGAATAGTCGTAGAAGCCGGGCCTCTTCTTCATTATCCAATCGATGCCTCACGCAAAACTCCGTCACGGACCAAACTCTGGTGGCCGCTTCTGTGTCCCCATGTTGCGGCTCAATGCGCTCCATAGAACTCCTCCATCCTCTGATATGAGGACACTACTAAAGTCTAATTTAGGAGCAAGTGAAATTCGATACATGTCGAGGATTTTTCACTGGCACCCCAAATGGGCTCGGCGCGTCCTCCTCTCGCAGCCGAGGCCTGGTGCCGGCTTGCCACCGGCGCGCGCCGCAATTCGGCGCTGCTTTCGGCGCATGGGCTGAGATCCGGCTATTTTGACCGAGGCGGCCAACCGCGGTATCCTCTGCCCGAAGCGATGCAGCAGTCACTGTACAAGTCGGTGGCGCAGGCGGCGCGCTACTACAACAATGCGGAACGCAAGATGGGACGAGTGGCGCGCCTGATCATCTGACTGCCTAACGGTCCTCGGTCCGTTTGCCTTTCTTGTCGCCGGTTTTGGAAACGGTGCGCCTCTTCAGCGGCTTCGCGCCGTCTGGCTGTTTCTTCACGGCGGATTTCGGCGTCTTTTTCGCTTTGGCAGCCATTGCAGGTTCATCGGGTTCGCCAAGAACCGCGGCATTCTCCAGCACCTCGACCCCATTTATCCCCGTTGACTCAAATTCCTTGGCGGCCTGAAACCAGTACTTGAGACCGTCCCCATGTGGTCGCCCTGCTCTCTCCCACAGCTCATAGGCCCGCTTCCTGATCAATTCTTCTTCGTCCGTCTTCATGGCAGAGACTCCGTGTCGACTGAGGTGCGGAATGATGGCTGTGAAGCCTGATTTGGTGGCTCATGAGGATTTTAGGCTGAATGCCGCATGCTCGCAATCGTCACTATTTTTTTGCTCGTTGCTTCAGCCGGATACTGACCGGTCGTCCCTCGGCCTGCTGCACCTCGAATTGGTTGGTTTTCCGGATGAGATCGCTGAGCTTCCGGAATCCAAAGGTGCGCGGGTCAAAGTCCGGCGCCAAGTTGAGCAGTTGCTTGCCGACCGTGCCGAGATTGACCCAGCCGTCCTCGCTTTCCTCCTGCGCAAGCACCTTTTTGATCAGCGGCACGGCCGCGCTCACCGGCTGCAGTGGTTTTTCGGCCGAGGAGGTACGCTGATCGTCCTTGATCGCGCCAGCCAGCAGGTTTTCGGTGTACACGAACCTGCGGCAGGCCTGCCGAAAGCTCTCGGGCGTCTTTTGTTCGCCGAAACCAAAGACATCGATGCCCTGCTCGCGAATACGCGCGGCCAGTCGCGTAAAATCGCTGTCGGACGAGACTAGACAGAAGCCGTCAAAGCGGCCGCTGTGCAGCAGATCCATGGCATCGATCACCAAGGTGATGTCGGACGCGTTCTTTCCCGTCGTATAGGCGAACTGCTGTTGCGGGATGATCGCGTGCTTTGCCAGCACATCCGCCCACCCTTTCGAGCGCGTGCCTGAGAAGTCACCATAGATCCGACGGACGCTGGCTTCGCCGATCTTGGCGACCTCTTCGAACAACCCGTCGACGATCTTGGCCGAGGTGTTATCAGCGTCGATCAGCACCGCAAGGCGTGGCGATCGTGTCTCGGACGGCATGATACATTCCTCTCCTCGAACTCGGCGAGCTTAGCAGCCGCTGCGCGATCGCACTATCCGGCTTTCCTGACAGCACTCGTATTGTCCGCATCAGCGCCATCGGCTCGGCCCGAGAGAGAATTCCCCTCGTCGCGCCTTGCCGGTTAGGTCACGCACATAGCCGCCGGGCGAGTTGATGTGCCCTGCCCTTTCGAGAATGTAGGCGACGGCAACGGCTGCGTTCTCTGGTCCCATGACTCGCAGGCATCCTGATAAGCCGAAGGGCTGACCCCGAGCATCGACCGCACCACGACCGCAGCTGACATCAAGTCCCGCCAGTTGGTGAGGGCACCTCCCGCGGCGTAATCCGCAATCTTCGGGCACGCCTGCAGCACCATGCCTAGCGGGAATGCCTTGATAGCATAGTCGTCGGCCGGATGTCCTGGCTCGGCTTCGCCCCCTGCTCTTTTCGAGAGCTGGGTTCAAGTTCAGCTTGCGGACGTCGCGGCGGCAGATCGAGAGCGCCTCCTTCGTCATGAGGAAACGCTTGCGTTCCGCGGCAACCGCCCGAAGGGCGGAAACCGGGACCGACTGCCCCGGCAAGCGGTTCAGTATCCTACAGCGCCGTGCGTCCTTTCAGACGCACAAAGATCGCTGTACTTTGAATTGCTGCATGTTTTTATCCTTAAATCGGCTCCGATTTAAGGAAACATGCAGTAGTAACGGTCGCAGCGCCCATGAACGGCCCGACCAGCCGGCGCCTGACGGTCGGCAAGGCGCGGCGCATCTGAAAGCATTGGGGGATGACCATTCCCCTCCTTGCAAGGAGGGGAACCCGACTTGCGGCGGCCTGACCGCCGGCAGAGTCACGCGAACCGGATCGCCATTCTCGCGCGCGCCTTTGCGGCTTCTTCCTCGCGGTCGCGTGGCGGTTGCGACGTCTCCAGCGAATCGAGCAGTTCGCGGGCGCATGCCGCGATCGAACTAACCGCGCGCTCGAAGGCCGCCTCATTTCGTTTCGACGGTTTGGTCGTGCCGCTCAGCTTGCGCACGAACTGCAGCGCGGCGTCGTGGATTTCCTCGTCCGTCGCTGGCGGATCGAAATTGGACAGGGTTCTTATGTTTCGGCACATGGCTTGCTCCCGGTCATCTTCGTCTCCTCTCCCTTGAATGGAGGTGGCCGCGTAGCGGCCGGGTAGGGTTATCGCGAAGTGTGCTCTACGTTCTTTCGCGCCGAGCGCTTTCCGACCCCTCTGGCTGCTTCGCAGCCATCTCCCCTCAAGGGGAGATCTCAATGCCGCTGCTGGTTTGGCGGAAGGCCCTTTCTTGTAACAATAGTATCGAAGGCCGCGTCATTCAACCAAAGCTTGATCGCGTCGGGCCCGCTCCGGCCGGCCCGGACCGCGGCCGCAAGCCGCGCCCTGCCAGGCACGGCGCGGCCTCCTCAGGCGGCTTGAGCTGAGGCGTGTTACTTGTTCGTCGCCAGTGCTGCCGTGGCCCCAAGCCCTATGAATGAGGTGCCAGAGAACCAGCGCAGGAAGCGCTGAAAGCGTCGGCTGCGGCGAAGGAGATCGCCGGCGGTTCCGGCCACCAGCGCGAATAGCGCATCGCTCATGATACCGAGCCCCATAAAGGTGAGCCCAAGAATGAGGATCTGCCAATGCAGAGCGCCCCGCGTGGGATCGACGAATTGCGGCAGGAAGGCAAGGAAGAAAATCGCCGTTTTCGGATTGAAGAGGTTGACCACGAAACCATCGCGAAAGGCCCGGCGCAGTGGCTCTGCGGGCACCACAGGCAGTTCGGGATCGAGCTCCTTGGCCATGAAGGTGCGGATGCCCATCCAGATAAGATAGGCGGCGCCGAGATACTTCACGATCGCGAAGGCAAGCGCCGATGAGACGATGAGGGCCGAGAGCCCGATCGCCGCCGCAGCAATGTGCACGATGGTTCCGAGATGGATACCAATCACGGAGACTAATCCCGCAGTTCGCCCCTGCTGGATCGAGCGCGCGACGATGAAGAGCACGGCCGGGCCGGGCGTCAACAGCAGCATCAACGAAGCCACGACAAACAGTCCCCACAAGGTCAGATCCGGCATGCTATCCCCCTTTGCTTCGCTTCTCTGATAGAAGCCACATCGAGGCGGCCAAGACAAGAGATCACACCCCGTCCTCCCGTCTCACGGAAAACCTGCAAGTCAGGCGGCCGCCCGTGGTCACTCGCGACAAGCGTCTCGTCGGCGTGGTCTTGCTGGCGAACGCGGCGCTGAAGGACGATCCGGCGACGGTCGGCGTCGCTCTTACCGGGGTGGTTGAGCCCGGCGGTAGTCACGCGACATGACCGGGAAGCGACGGAGGTCTAAAAGACCTTCCGTGCGGGACTGGAAATGCGTCGGACCTCCGCTTGTCGCCGATGGCCCGATTTGAAACTTTCGGGCGGCTGAAGAGTTGGGGCCGCAGGTCGAGGCGCAGCGCCATTCGGCCTTGCAAGACCCAAAAAGCAAAACCCAGGTACACGTCCAATCCTGAGAAAGGAGGCTTTCATGTCGACCGACGCCAAGCGCCAACTCGTCGATTTCCTTGTCAAGCGCGCGTTCGATCCTGTCATGAAGGCGAGGCCGGACGGCCGCTCCGATGCCGACCGCAGAAAGCTGGAGCATGTGCAGAAGGCGACGCAATCGGAGATCGAACGCTTTCGCGGTTACGATTCAGCCGAGGAGGTGGTCGTCAACTTCAAGCGGGATCTCGATTCCCGGGCGGCAAAAAAAATACATGCCGAGTTGAAAGAGCTTAAGCTCCCCACGATCAACGATATCCGCGACGAGTTCGAGAAAGAGGCCTCCGCTCTCGGTGTGAGGGCGTAGCCGTTTCGGGAGCTACGCTGGCGGAAGTAATCGACCACCTCTGCGGCATCACGCGCGAAGCCGCCGACACCTACGCCTACGCCCTCGAAAGCCATCAACCCCTCGCACGCGCGCAAAATAACGGCTTGCTCGACGCGAGGTCATCCCGGCGATCTCCCGCGGCGGCATGCTCTACGACCGTGATGACGGCGTGCCGCCAGACACGTCGATGGACAAGCTCGCGAAGTTGGACTCGGTTTTCGAAAAATCTTACGGCAATGTCACCGGCGGCAATTCCTCCCAGATCACGGACGCCGCGTGCTGCGTCGTCCTCGCATCGGAAGAGACGATGAGAAAGCACAAGCTCATGCCGCTCGCCCGCATAATCGACCACGAATGGTCGGCGCTCGACCCCTCTATCATGGGGCTTGCCCGACATTGTGTTCGACTGAAATCATGAAACGGCGAAATCTGTCCCGCGCGAACATCGATCTCTGGGAACTCAACGAAGCCTTCGCCGCAGTTCGCCGCCCGGCAGATCTTCTTCCTGCGCGAAAAGCTGAAGGGGCTTCGCCAAGAAAGCGGCATTCGGCACGTCCAATATCCACATCAGGACGTCGAGCGACCCAGTTTAACGCATGGCAAAGGCAAATCGTGAGCCATTGCGGGCGCTCCTGAGCCGATTTTCGCTCCTCAAAACCAGACCTTCAATGGAACCAGCGCCGCTACTGGCCGTTGAGCGCGGAGTCTCGCTTCGAAGCGGTACTTCGCGCATTCCTGCGTCGCGGGACAGGGTTCGTAGCGAGTGGGCTTCTCGATGGCAACGAGCGGCGCGTTAGGGAACGGGAACGCTTTCATGAAGAATCGGCGCGCCAGCGTCCGGAAGCAGGCCATCGACCTACAGCCTGGCACGCCGCGCCTCGTATCCTGGGCGTTATACGACTGGGCCAATCAGGCATACGGGACGCTCATCCACACCTTCGTGTTCTCCGTCTATTTCATCCGAAGCGTCGCCGCGGACGAGACGACGGGCACGGTCCAGTGGGGCACGACGATCAGTATCGCCGGGTTCGTCGTAGCGGTGGCCGCTCCGATCCTCGGGGCCGTGGCGGATCAGGGCGGCCGCCGCAAGCCATGGATCGTCGGCTTCACCCTGCTCTGCGTGTCAACCTGCGCGCTCCTGTGGTTTGTCAAGCCGTCCCCTCAGTTCGTCTGGCTCGCCCTCATTCCCATGGCTCTGGCAACGATCGGCTCCGAACTCTCGATCGTCTTCTACAATTCCCTGCTGCCGCGACTGGTCCGCCCTGATCGTATCGGCCGCTGGTCCGGCTGGAGCTGGGGCCTCGGCTACGCCGGAGGCCTGGCGAGCATGATCGCCGCGTTCCTCGTGCTCATCTGGCCGCAGGGGGCCTGGCTCGGCCTCGATTCGGACAGGTCCGAGCATGTGCGCGCGGTCGCCCTCCTTGTGGCGGGCTGGTACCTGGCCTTCGCGCTGCCGTTCATTCTTCTGACCCCCGACGTGCCGGACTCGGGCAAGCCTCTCAGACGCATGGTCCGCGACGGTCTCGACCAGCTGCGAGCCACCGGTCGCGGAGTGCGTTCCTATGCGCCCATCGTCCGCTTTCTCGTCGCGCATATGCTCTATATAGACGGCCTCGCAACGCTGTTCGTCTTTGGCGGCATCTATGCGGCCGCAACATTCGGCATGTCGCAGGAGACGGTTCTGGTCTTCGGCATCATGCTCAATTTTGCGGCCGGAATTGGTGCGTTCGGCTTTGCCTGGATCGACGACCGGATCGGCAGCAGGGCAACGATTCTCCTCTCGCTCACCGCGCTCGTTACGTCGGGATCGCTGATCCTCATCGTCCACTCGACCGTGCTCTTCTGGACCATCGGCGCGGTGCTCGGCGTGTTTGTCGGGCCAGCCCAGGCAGCGGGCCGATCCTTTCTGGCGCGCATAGCGCCGGAAGGCCTACAGGGGGAAATGTTCGGGCTTCTGGCGCTCTCCGGCAAAGCCACGGCATTCGTCGGTCCGGCACTCGTCGGCTGGGTCACATACCTGACCGGCAGTCAGCGCCTCGGCATGGCGACGATCGTCGTCTTCTTCGCGATCGGGCTTATCATCATGCTGACCGTTCCGGCCGACAGCGCCTCCCGCCAAGACGCGGCTCCGGGCAACCGCCAAACTTAATCCTGCTCGGCAGCCTCTGCCCGCACGCGCCCGTAGAGGTCCGCCGTGTGTCGGCGCAAGGCGCTTGTGATGCGGTATGCAGCCTCCTCGCCGTCACCTTCCTGTTCGAGCCTCGCCGGGTCGAGGGCTTCGCCAAAGGCAACCCTGATCGGACGCGGCCTCGGCACGATCCGGCCCGGCGGATAGGCATCATGGGCGCCGTAGATTGCGACCGGCACCACCGGAACGGGAAAGCGCTCAAGCAACATGCCGATGCCGGGCTTGAATTCTTGCAGTTCGGGGCTGCGCGAACGCGCCCCTTCGGGAAACCAGATGAGATCGTTACCGCGCTTCAGCACCGCGGCTGCAAGCGCGAGCGCCGAAACGAAACGGTGCTGCGTGTCGATGGGCATCGCCTGCGCCAGCCGGCTGACGCGCCGCGTCAGCGGGTTGCCGAAAGCCATATCTGCCGCCCCTGCCCAGAACGTCCGCGCTAGGCGCTCGCGATCAAGCGCTGCCGCTACGACGAAGGGGTCGAGAAAGCTTCCGTGCGTCGGCGTGAAGACCACCTGTCCAGGCGGCAGCCTGTCCAAGCCTTCCACGCGCAGGCGGAACAGATTGCCTATGAGGGCGCGATTTACGGCAAAGAGCCCTTTCGCAAACCTTGCTTGCGAGGGCGCCAGCGGTTCCAGCCACCTCTTCTCTTCCTCGTTGAGAGCGGCCTCGGGATCGTCCAGGACGGATGCGTCGAACGTCTCTCCCGCTTGCGCGGCTTCGGCGACTTCGCGCAGGAGGTCGCGAACGGTCTCGACCTCACCGATCACCTGCTCGTCCAGCTCGACGCCGGTGCGCTGACCGATCTCGAGCGTCAGGTTGAGCCAATCCATCGAATCGATCCCGAGGTCGACCTGCAGGCTGGCGCCGGGCGTCAGCCGGCGGTCGGGATAATGCTCGGCAAGCCAGCCCCAAACGTCCCGCGCGGCACTGTTGTGCAATAGCGCGCGATCCTCGGGGGACATCTCCTCAGGCGTGACCGGCCGCACGGCCTCAGGTCTCTCGCGCCCCTGCTTGGCGCGATCGAAGCGTGCCTCGAGCAGGTGCCGGCGCAGCTTGCCCAGGCGCGTTCGCGATAGCGGCTCGTGCGTGATCGCGTAATCCGAAATGCGCTGATAGGAGGCGAGCGCACTCGAGCGCTCGCGCAGCGCCTCTTCGACGGTCTGCTCAGGCTCGCCATCGCCGCCCGTCTCGGGCACGACGACGGCAACGAGGCGCCGTTCCCTTTCGAGAACGCCGATCTCGTGGATCGCGGGATTTTCGGCATAGATCTCCTCCACCGCTTCGGGATCGACATTCTCGCCGCCTTCGGTGACGATCATCGTTGAGACGCGGCCGACGATGTGGAGATAGCCATCGGCATCCAGGTATCCGAGATCGCCGGTGCGGAACCACCCGTCTTCGGTAAACGCCTCGGCGGTCTTGTCGGGCAGGTTATGATAACCGGTGAACACGCCGGGGCCCCGGCCCATGATCTCGCCGAACTCCTGCGCGGGCGCCGCGGAGGAACCGTTCGCCTTCTCCGCAGTCTGCCCGGCTTCGCGTGTTGGCGCCTTGCCGATCCGTAGCTCGACGCCAGGCACCGGCTCACCGGCGCTGTCGAGCTTCGCCCTGCCCGGCAGGTTCCAGGTGAGCATCGGCGAGGTCTCGGTCAGGCCGTAGCCGCTCGCGACCTGCCAGCCGAGGCCTTCAAGCCGGAATGCCAGATCCGGGTCGAGCGCCGCTCCGCCGGAGACCAGGAGGCGGAGGTCGGGCGCAATCCGCTTGTGCAGGGGACGCAGGGTCTTGCCCGGACGCAGGCCGAGCCGCTTTCGTGACCAGGTCGTTGCGGCGACGCCCGCCCGGAACAGCCCGGCGGCAATCCGGCCGCGCGCTTCGAAGCGCCCGCGTATTCCCGCGTCGAAGGCGCTGTAGAGGCGCGGCACGCCGATGATCACCGTCGCCGCTCCCTCCCGCAGGGCGGTCGCGACCTGCGGTCCTGTCAGAGCGCGCGGCAGGATGATCGGAAGGCCGAGCGCAAGCGGCGCCAGCATACCGAAGACAAACGGATAAACGTGGTGAAGCGGCAGCGGCAGAAGGACACGATCGCCCTCGGACGCGATCTTCTCGGCCACGATCGCATTGAGCTGGGAGGCGATGTTGCTGTGGCTCAGTGGCACGCCCTTCGGCGGGCCGGTCGTGCCGGAGGTGTAGAAGAGGCTAGCTCGATCCTGGGGCTCGACGGGTGGCATCCGTTGATCGCCGCCGGACGGCAGGCTCTGCCAGCTTCGCCTGTCGTCTGTTGCATCCAGCAGAACCGGCCGCACATCGGTCGCCTCGATCTGCTGCAATCGGTCGACATAGGTCGTGGTTGTAAACAGAAGCCGCGCACCGCTGTCGTTCAGGATATGAGCCAGCGTGTCGTCCGCGACCTGAACATCGATCGGCACTATGACCGCGCCGCTCCGGATCACCGCAAGGGTGGCGGCGATCGATTCCGGGCGGTTGTCGGAGAGAAGGGCGATGGGATCGTCCTTCTTGATGCCTGCCGCGGCGAGACTGCCGGCCAGGGACTCCACGCGGCTCGCCAGGTCGGCGTACGACCACGTCTCGACGGTCTTACGGCGCATGGTCAGGGTGGCCGGCTTTGCACCGTGCCCGGATAGTCCATTGATGAGGTCGAGCAGCGTGCGAAACATCTCTGCCACCAAGCCCGCGCCTCGCGGCGCCAAGGCGATCGCGCTAGCCATGTGTTCTGGCAATGTGATCGCTTCATAAACGCCGCGGCTGCCGAGCTGTTCCCCTCAAGCAAGAAGCGCCGGCGCCGCCCCAAGCGACTGCCCGACCGGATAATACCAATAGCGCGGCTCCATATATGACAGACCGTCTTCGATTTTCTTGGCATCCGCGAAGGCGCGAGCGGCAGTCGTCGGCGTCTTGATCGCGATCCCGGGCCCGGCCTTGCCAGCGACCGCGCGATATCGATGATGTCGTCCGGTGCGGCGGTCGGGTCCTCCAGTGAGATGTTGCCGTTGCTCATCCACCGTGCTCAACTGATCTGCAACCAGACCGACGCACGAGGCAGATCGATGGCGACAGTGATCCTATTCCATTCCGTTCGTGGGCTGCGCTCGCTTGAGCGGGATGCTGCCGAACGCCTGGCGGCGGCGGGGCACGAAGTGTTCACACCCGATCTCTATGAGGGAAGGACTGCCGGCTCGGTCGATCAGGGCTTCGCATTGAAGGACGAGATCGGCTGGCGCACGATTTGCGAACGGGCTGAACGAGCGGTCGCCGACCTGCCCGCCTCAGCAGTCCTTGGCGGATTTTCGATGGGTGCGGCTGTCGCGGCGAGCCTTTGGACTAAGCGGCCGCAAACTGCCGGCGCTCTTCCTCCACAGCATTGCCGAAATTCCGCAGAATGCCCGCAGCGGCCTGCCCGTGCAGGTCCATCTTGCCGATCCGGATATTTTCGAGCCGACAGAAGAGGTGGCCGCATGGCGATCGACGGCCGGGCAGTCGAAGATTGGGCTCGAGGTCTTCACCTATCGCGGCGCCGGCCACCTTTACACCGACGCCTCCCTGCCTGACTATGATGCAGAGGCCGCGCATCTCACGTGGGGCCGTGTCGAGCGCTTCCTCGCCATCCTCTGAAGCAGCGCCTCACGTCCGGGCGCCTTCCCTCCTCAGTCGCGCCCGGCCCTCCACCTCGAGCGCGATCCGGCCACGGTCGAGGCGCAGAAGGCGGATCGGCAGTGTCTTTTCTTCGAGCCTGCGGCGCAAGAGCAGCAAGCGAGCCCGCAGCAATCGACAGCTCTCAATTCTGGCCCCGCAACGCGGATTGTGCCAGATGGGGCTTGGTCCAACAAAGCGGAGACGAGACGGGTGAACCAGCGCCGCGCGCCAGCGAAAAGGCAAGTGTCCGACTCCAAAGCCGGCGCGGGCAAGCGCGTGACTTTGGCCCGCGCGCTCTCCAAACTCGGCTACTGCTCACGCACACAGGCAGAGAAGCTGATCGCCGAGGGCCGCGTCAGCGTCGGAGGCCGAAAGACGACGGATCTTTCGCATTGGGTCGACATCGACGGCGATAGAATCACCGTCGATGGTATGGTGGTTTCCGCCGAAGCGAAAATCTATCTGATGCTGAACAAGCCGCGCGGGCTCGTGACGACCCGCGACGATCCGGAAGGCCGGCCGACCGTCTTCAGCTGTCTTGAAGCTGTCGATGCCCGGTTCCTGTCTCCGGTCGGCAGGCTCGACAAAGCGAGCGAGGGACTTTTGCTTTTTACCAATGACACGGTGCTGGCACAGCGCCTGCTCGATCCGGCGATCCATCTCAGCAAGGTCTATCACGTTCAGGTGCGCGGCATGTTCGACGAGGCCATGGCCGAGCGGATGATGCAGGGGGTTGCGGAAGGTGGCGAGATGCTGAAGGCGACGCATGTTCGCCGGCTCAGGAGCGGCGACAGAAACAGCTGGATCGAGGTCGAGCTTCAAGAAGGGCGCAACCGGCAAATCCGCCGCATGCTGGATGTTCTGGGCTCCGAATGTATGCGCCTGCTGCGCGTCTCGATCGGTGAGATCAGCCTCGGCGATCTGCCGAAGGGGGCGAGCCGACCGCTGACAGACGCAGAAATCCAATATCTTAGGCGCCGCACCGGTCTCTGACGGCGGGCGATGTGTGGAAATCCACCCATTGCGAAGCTCTTTTGTTTCCGAATCCACACATAATCCGCTCGCCGAGACGGGAAATGCGCGAAACAACCGCGAACGGCAATTGTCTGTGGTAAAATCCGGGTTGCTAATGAGCGTACCCAGAACCGGCGCGGGAGGAACCATGCCGACTGGTCGATAAATTCATCCGGGAGGAAAAGATGAAAATTCTGAATGCGCTTCTTGGCGCTGTCGCCGCCGTTTCCCTGTTCGCCGCTTCGGCCAGCGCCCAAACCTATCCGGAGCGCACGATCACCATGGTGGTGCCCTTCTCAGCCGGTGGTCCGACCGACACGGTCGCCCGTCTCGTCGCCGAGGCGATGTCGAAGGATCTCGGCCAGCAGATCATCGTTGAGAACGTCGGCGGCGCAGGCGGCACGCTTGGCGCGGGCCGTGTCGCCCAGGCGGAGCCGGATGGCTATACGCTTCTGCTGCATCACATCGGCATGGCGACCAGCGCGACCCTCTATCGCAAACTCGCCTATGACACGCTGAATTCCTTCGAATATGTCGGACTTGTCACCGAAGTGCCGATGACGATCGTTGCCCGCAAGGATTTCGAGCCGACGGACCTCAAGGGGTTGATCGACCACGTCAAGGCCAACAAGGATACGGTGACGGTCGCCAATGCCGGCATTGGCGCGGCATCGCATCTCTGCGGCATGATGTTCATGAGCGCGATCGAGACGCCGCTGACGACGGTGCCCTATAAAGGTACCGGCCCGGCAATGACCGATCTGCTCGGCGGCCAGGTCGACATTATGTGCGACCAGACGACGAATACGACGAAGCAAATCCAGGGCGGGACGATCAAGGCCTATGCCGTTACGTCGCCCAAGCGGCTCAAGATCTTCCCCGATCTGCCGACAGCGGTGGAAGCTGGTCTTCCGGGCTTCGAGGTCGGCATCTGGCACGGCATATATGCGCCGAAGGGCACGCCGGCGGAAGTCGCCGACCGCCTCTCGAAGTCGCTGCAGGTAGCGCTTAAGGACCCGAATGTCATTGCTCGTTTTGGCGAACTCGGCACCGAGCCGTCGAGCGATGCCGACGCGACGCCGGCTGCCCTCAAGGCCAAGCTCGAAAGCGAGATCGCCCGCTGGAAGCCGGTTATCGAAGCGGCCGGCCAATACGCGGATTGAGTCGGCTCTCGCGTACCGCCGCCGTTCTCGTCTCCGCCGGGGAATGGAACGGCGGCATATCGCCGGGCCGCCTTGCGGAGTGACGGCGATTGCGGCCAAATGATCCGCAGCCCGCGTGCGGTGTGACAGCCGTCAACCGGCGCACAGCTTGCGGAGCTTAGCCGGGCACCAATGCGAGGACATTCGCCAAAATCGGCACGCAGCGGCAGCGTCCGGAATGCAAAATGGGGAACACAATGAAATCCATCTCCTTCGACACCACCAACGCATTGTGCGGCAGCATCCTGACGGCCGTGGGTCTCTTCTTCCTATGGCAGTCGGTCAGCCTCGACCTCGGTACCGCCTTCCGCATGGGCCCCGGCTATTTCCCGCTGCTTCTCTCGGTCGTTTTAACGCTGCTCGGCGCCATCATCCTGGTGCAGTCGGCACGCGTTCACGGCGAGCCGATGGGGCCGATCGCGATTCGCGGGATATTCTTCATTCTCCCCGCGCCGATCTTCTTCGGGCTCACTGTGCGGGGTCTGGGTTTCGTTCCATCCCTCTTCTTCACCGCGCTGATCGCCTGTTTCGCCTCGCACCGCATGAACCCGCTATGGGCAGTAGCCATTTCGCTGGCGTTGACCGTCTTCTCCGTTGCCGTGTTCAGCTACGGTCTCAACTTACCTTTCGAGCGCTTCGGCCCTTGGGTCCGTTTTTAGGAGGCGGATGATGGATCTCCTCAGCAATCTCGCCCTCGGCTTCGCCACCGCCGCTTCGCCGGCAAATCTCCTGTTCTGCCTGATCGGCGTTCTTCTTGGGACGCTCATCGGCGTCCTGCCCGGCATCGGCGCCACTGCCACCATTGCCATGCTGCTGCCGATCACCTTCCAGCTCGAGCCGGTCTCCTCGCTCATCATGCTTGCCGGCATCTACTACGGCGCCCAATATGGCGGCTCGACCACGGCAATCCTGATCAACATGCCGGGCGAATCCTCCTCAGCCGTCACCGCCATCGACGGCTATCAGATGGCCCGCAAGGGACGCGCCGGCGCCGCGCTCGCTATTGCGGCGCTCGGCTCGTTTTTCGCTGGGACCGTTGCGACCTTTCTCGTCGCCATCTTCGCACCTCCGCTTACCGCGATCGCACTGGAATTCGGCGCAGCGGAATATTTCTCGCTGATGATCGTCGGGCTCGTCTCCTCCGTCGCGCTCGCTCACGGCTCGATCGTCAAGGCGCTCGCCATGGTGGCGCTCGGCCTGTTGCTCGGGCTCGTCGGCACCGATATCTACACCGGCACGCCTCGCTTCACACTCGGCATCCGCGAATATGCCGATGGCTTGAATTTCGTAGCGCTCGCCGTCGGCGTCTTCGGTATCGCCGAAATCCTGCGCAACCTCGAAAGCGAAAAGACCCGCGAAGTGCTGATGGCGAGGGTCACCGACCTGATGCCGACACGGGAGGATTTCAAGCGGATGTTCGCGCCTGTCCTGCGCGGCACGGCGATCGGCTCCGCGCTCGGCATTCTCCCCGGCGGTGGTGCTATCCTCGCAGCCTTTGCGTCTTATACGGTGGAAAAGCGCCTCTCCGATCGTCCGGAGGAATTCGGTCGCGGTGCCATTGCCGGCGTCGCAGGTCCGGAAAGCGCTAACAATGCGGGGGCGCAAACCTCGTTCATCCCGCTTCTCACGCTTGGCATCCCGGCAAACCCGGTGATGGCGCTGATGATCGGCGCGATGATCATCCAGGGCATTGTCCCCGGTCCGAACGTGGCGGTGGAACAGCCGGCGCTCTTCTGGGGCATTATCGCCTCCATGTGGATCGGCAACCTGATGCTGGTGGTGCTGAACCTGCCCCTGATCGGGCTTTGGGTGAAGCTTCTGAAGATCCCCTATTTCGTGCTGTTCCCGATCATCATGGCTTTCTGCTCCATCGGGGTCTACAGCGTCAATTCCAATGTCTATGACCTTTACGCCGTCGCATTCTTCGGTCTCGTCGGCTACCTCCTTCTGAAGCTGCGCTGCGAGCCGGCACCGCTGCTTCTCGGCTTCGTGCTCGGACCGCTGCTCGAGGAAAACCTGCGCCGCGCCATGATCCTGTCGCGCGGCGATCCGACGACCTTCTTCACAAGACCGATTAGTGCCGTCCTGCTGCTGATCGCCGCCGCCGTGCTTGTCATCGTCTTCCTGCCCGCCGTCAAGGCCAAGCGCGAGGAGGTCTTCGTCGAGGAGGATTGAGGTGGACCGCTCTCTTTGCAGCCCCGCCCCTCCACCGGTGCGGGGCTGCTGCTATTTTGAAGCGTACATTGCATGTTTCCTCAAATCGGAGCCGATTTTGAGGATCAAAACATGCAGCAACTTAAAGTGCTAATAGCGAGCTTTGTGCGTCTGAAAGGACGCCGGCGCTGTAGTTCTTCGCGCAATCAGGCTGGGACGGCACCGCCTGTGTCCACGCATTTCAGATAGCTGATCACCGCGTCGGCGATCATCGTGCGGTGGCGTTCCATGGTCGCCGGTTCCGAGAGGTCGCGGCGAAAGATCGTGCCAAATGTGTAGCGGTTGGAAACGCGGAAGAAGCAGAAGGCGCTGATCAGCATGTGCACGTCGATCGGATCGGCCTTGCGGCGGAAGGTACCGTCGGCGATCCCACGCTCGATGATGGCCTCGATCATCTGGATCACCGAGACATTGAGGTCGCGGATTGCTTCCGAGCGCAGCATATGCGCCGCGTGGTGGATGTTTTCGATGCTGACCAGCCGAACAAAGTCGGGGTTGGCTTCATCATGGTCGAAGGTGGTTGCGATCAGCGTGCGAAGCGCCTTCTCCGGCGGCAAGTTGGCGAGTTCCAGATCGGCCTCCAGCGTCCGGATCTTGCGATAGGAACGCTCAAGGACCGCGAGGTACAGGGCTTCCTTGCTGCCGAAGTAATAGTAGATCATCCGCTTCGACGTGCGGGTGCGTTCGGCGATGGCATCGACCCTTGCGCCCGCCAGCCCGTGCGTGGAAAATTCCTCGGTGGCGACCGCCAGAATGTCTTCCTGGGTCCTTTGCGGGTCGTTCTTCCTGCCGTTTCCCTGCCGTTCCGCCATTTCCCGCGTGTTGCCCCGCTCTTCCACAAGCCCTTGTTCCGCCGAACGACTGCATGATTTTGTCCCTTAAATCGGAACAGATTTACGAGACAAAATCACGCAGCAATTTCAAAGTGCTACAACGCCGCGCGTCTGATGAGACGCGCGGCGCTGTAATTTCCGGAAGAGACGGCGTCGAGTCGATCATCTTTCCCAGGTGATGCATCAAGACATATTCGCCTTGCCTATTCCTTTCAATAGAAACGGGAGTTGACTTTCGAACTAGTTAGTACATTTTAATAGACACAATAGCCGGACGTGCGGAGGAGCGCGAGGCCGGCTAACGGGCGACCGCCCGGCACACGGAGGAGAGAGCTTGCGGCGAGCGTGCCTCAACGGCGCTTGCGCTTGCCTGTCGCTTGGGAGGAGCGAATGACCCGCGCCATCGAATTCTGTTTCATCGCACTGAAAGCGGCCATCGCCCTGCTGCTCGCCGGAATGGTCGTGCTCGTTTTCGGCAATGTCGTCCTGCGCTATGCCTTCAACCAGGGCATCACCTATTCGGAAGAACTGTCCCGCATCTTCTTTGTCTGGCTCACCTTTCTCGGCGCCGTCGTGGCGCTGCGCGAGCACGGGCATCTTGGCCTTGACTCGGTATTGAAGCGGCTGCCGGCAACCAGCGCCAAGACCGCCGCGCTCGCCGGTCATATTCTCATGTTGTTGGCGACGTGGCTGATGATCAGTGGCAGCTGGTCTCAGACGCTCATCAACCTTCACGTCGCAGCGCCTGCGACCGGTATTTCCATGGCCTTCTTCTACGGCGCAGGCCTCGCCTTCGGCATCCCCGCCTTCATCATCATCCTTTGGGATGCGATCGGCATTCTTACCGGACGGATCGATATCTCCACCGCCGATCTCGTAGCCGAGACCGAGGAAATGGCGGCAGGCATCGATCACGCCGAACCCGCCCTCGGCCATTCGATCGCGAAGCAGTGAGGGCTGGACAATGACCGTTTCGATCTTTCTCGGTGCGCTTCTTGGGCCGATGGCGCTTGGCGTACCCATTGCCTTTGCCCTCATCATCAGCGGCGTCGCACTAATGCTCTATCTCGGCATATACGATGCGCAGATCGTGGCGCAGAACGTGCTCAACGGAGCAGACAGCTTCCCGCTAATGGCCGTTCCCTTCTTCATGCTCGCAGGCGAGGTGATGAACGCCGGCGGCCTTTCACGGCGCATTGTCAATCTCGCGATGGTCATGGTCGGCCATATTCGAGGAGGGCTCGGCTTCGTCGCGATCTTCGCCGCTTGCGTTATGGCAAGCCTCTCGGGCTCGGCAGTCGCGGATGCGGCAGCACTCGGCGCCCTGCTTCTGCCGATGATGCTGAAATCGGGCCATGATCCGGCCCGCGCCGGCGGTCTGCTCGCCTCCGCTTCGATCATCGGGCCGATCATCCCACCGTCGATCGGCTTTATCCTCTTCGGCGTCGTCGGCGGTGTGTCGATCACCAAGCTGTTTCTCGCCGGCATCTTCCCCGGCCTGATGATCGGGCTGGCGCTCTGCATCACCTGGCTCATGCTCGTGCGCAAGGATAACGTTTCACTGCCGCCGCGGCAGAGCGGTGCGGTCCGGCTCAAGGCTTTCGGCGAAAGCATCTGGGCGCTCCTCTTGCCGGTGATCATTATCGTCGGCCTCAAGTTCGGCGTGTTCACGCCGACCGAGGCAGGCGTCGTCGCCGCCGTTTATTCGCTCTTCGTCGCCATGGTCATCTATCGCGAACTGCCGCCGGCGAAGCTTTTCCACGTGTTCGTCGCCGCCGCGAAGATCACCGCAGTTGTGATGTTCCTGGTCGCAGCCGCCGCAGTCTCCGCCTGGCTGATCACTGTTGCGGATGTTCCCGGCGAGCTCGCCCGCGTGCTCGAGCCGCTGATGGGCAACCCGACGCTGCTGATGTTCGCGATCATGGTGCTCGTCGTCGTTATCGGCACGGCGATGGACATGACACCGACGATCCTGGTCATGACGCCGGTGCTGATGC
Source organism: Sinorhizobium numidicum (assembly GCF_029892045.1). Lineage (NCBI taxonomy): Bacteria > Pseudomonadati > Pseudomonadota > Alphaproteobacteria > Hyphomicrobiales > Rhizobiaceae > Sinorhizobium > Sinorhizobium numidicum. The sequence goes on along the minus strand of NZ_CP120367.1, from coordinate 1,765,547 downwards.
CGATCGTCAAGCAAGCAGGCATCGACCCGGTCTATTTCGGCGTGTTGTTCATCATCAACAATTCGATCGGTTTGATCACGCCGCCGGTGGGTACGGTACTGAACGTCATTTGCGGTGTTTCGAAATTGTCGATGGAAGACCTGATGAAGGGCGTCATGCCCTTCCTGATCGCCGAACTCGTCGTCCTCATTCTGCTCGTCCTGTTTCCTTCGCTGGTCATGGTGCCGGCGGGATGGTTCGGGCGATGAAGCAAATACTGCCCGCGCGGGGAGTGCGGGAGATCAACCGGCCGGAGGAGAAGACCGGCCAAACACGGGAGGAAATGATGTTGAACAAATTCAGCAAACTGGCGCTCGGCTTCGCGCTGGCGCTCGCCATCGCGGGACCGGCCGCCGCCGAAATTCGCGAGCAGACGATCAAGTTCGCCGCAGCCAACAACAAGGGTCACCCGCAAGTGACCGGCATGGAAAAATTCGCCGAGCTCGTCGATCAAAAAAGTGGTGGCAAGATCGAGGTAAAGCTCTTCCCGGGCGGAACGCTCGGCGGCGATGTCCAGACTGTTTCGGCGCTCCAGGGCGGCGTGATCGAGATGACCGTGCTGAACGCCGGCATTCTCGCCGGCAACGTCAAACAGTTCGGCGCCGTCGACCTTCCTTTTCTTTTCAACAGCGGTGAAGAGGCCGACAAGGTCATGGATGGCCCCTTCGGCACCAGTCTGATGGAGCTTCTGCCCGACACCGGGCTGGTCGGGCTCGCCTATTGGGAACTCGGCTTCCGTAATCTCACAAACAATCGCCATCCGGTGACCAAACTCGAAGACATCAAGGGGCTGAAGATCCGTACGATCCAGTCTCCGATCCCGATCGAACTCTTCAACGCTCTTGGAGCTAATGCCGTGCCGCTGCCCTACACCGAGCTCTATACCGCGCTCGAAACGGGAACCGTCGATGGGCAGGAAAACCCGGCCGCCAACATTGTCAATGCCAAGTTCTACGAAGTGCAGAAATACATGACCGTCACCCGTCACCAGTACAACCCGCAGATCGTGCTGATCAGCAAGAAATTCTGGGACGGCCTTAGCGACGAGGAAAAAGCGGTCCTGCAGTCGGCGGCAGCCGAAGCCCGTGATTTCCAGCGAAAGGTCTCGCGCGAAAAGGACACGGCGGCGCTTGAGGAAATCCGCCAGACAGGCATGGAGGTCACTGAGCTCAGCCCGGAAGAAACGCAGAGGCTGCGCGATGCCGTCAAGCCGATGATCGAGAAGTTCAGCGCCGAGATCGGCACGGAAACGGTGACCGCACTGTTCAAGGAAATCGGCGCCGTGCGCGGCCAGTAAAAATCAGCGCAAGTCCGGTCCGCCTCCCGAGGTGGCGGATCGGCCTTCCGAACTAGGTGGGCCAGAAATCATGACCGAAACACTTGTGAGACCTTTGAAGGCCGGCCTGATCGGCGCGGGCATTCAGTCGTCGCTCACACCGGCGATGCATATGACCGAAGGTGCGGCGCAGGGTCTCCGCTACGAATATGAACTGATCGATCTCAACGCCCTGGCAGCGACAGAAAGAGACTTGGGACATCTGCTGGCCGAGGCGGAACGGCGCGGTTTTGCTGGTCTCAATATAACTCATCCCTGCAAGCAGGCGGTAATCCCTCACCTCGATGAACTCGCCCCCGAAGCGCGGCAACTCGGCGCCGTCAACACAGTGGTGTTTAAGGGCGGGCGGCGTTACGGCCATAATACGGACTGGTGGGGTTTTGCCGAGGGTTTCCGCCGCGGGCTGCCGGATGCCGACCTCTCTTCGGCAGTGCAGCTGGGCGCCGGCGGAGCGGGCGCCGCGACGGCTTTTGCCGCGCTTTCGCTCGGTCTGCGGCACCTTGCCGTATTCGACCGCGAACATGAACGGGCGTTATCTCTGGCCCGAATGCTCGCCGGCCAATTCCCCGATGCGCACGTTGCAGCCGGGGCGGATCTGGCCGAGGCTATGCGAGGATCGGCCGGGCTCATCCACGCGACGCCGACCGGCATGGCAAAATATCCGGGACTGCCGCTCGAAGCCGAGTTCCTGGAGCCGCGCCACTGGGTCGCCGAGATCGTCTATTTCCCGCTCGAAACGGCACTGCTCAAAGAAGCGCGAAGACGCCGCTGCCGCACGCTCGACGGCGGCGGCATGGCCGTGTTCCAGGCCGTTGGCGCTTTTCGTCTATTTACCGGGCTCGAGCCCGACGCAACCCGGATGCTCAGCCATTTTAAGGCGATGACCGGCTGACGATCCGACTCGTTCTGCGAACTTGCACAGCCCAACGAGGGTAAGACCATGAAAACCTCGATAGCGACAGTTTCCTTGAGCGGTGATCTTAGAGACAAGCTGCGTGCGATCGCCAAGGCCGGCTTCGACGGTGTCGAAATCTTCGAGAATGACTTCCTCGCCTTCGACGAAAGTCCGCGCGAGGTCGGAAAGATGGTGCGTGACTTCGGCCTCGACATCAGCCTCTTCCAGCCGTTTCGGGATTTCGAGGGCATGCCGGAACCGCTGCGGGCGCGGACGTTCGACAGGGCCGAACGAAAGTTCGACCTCATGCAGGAGCTCGGCACCGACCTCGTCCTCGTTTGTTCCAATGTCTCGCCGGCAGCGCTCGGCGGCATCGACCGGGCGGCAGCGGATTTCCGAGAGCTCGGCGAACGCGCGGCAAAAAGAGGATTGCGGGTGGGTTATGAGGCGCTCGCCTGGGGCCGTCACATCAACGATCATCGCGACGCCTGGGAGATCGTCCGGCGCGCCGATCATCCGAATATCGGCCTGATCCTCGACAGCTTCCACACGCTTGCGCGCAAGATCGACGTCAATTCGATCCGCTCGATCCCCAAGGAGAAGATCTTCATCGTCCAGCTCGCCGACGCTCCGCTGATCGATATGGACCTACTCTATTGGAGCCGGCACTTCCGCAACATGCCGGGCGAAGGCGATCTTCCGCTCAAGGACTTCATGCGAGCGGTGGCGGCCACCGGCTATGACGACTATTTGTCGCTCGAAATCTTCAACGACCAGTTTCGCGGCGGCAACGCCAACGCCATTGCAGTCGATGGATACCGCTCTCTGATCTACCTTGGAGATCAGGTTAGACGTGCCGAACCGGATATCCGCCTTTCGGTACCGGAGATGCCGGCGCGGATCGAGGTCAGCGGCGTGGCCTTCGTCGAGTTTACCGCCTCCGAGGAGGAAGCGAGCGACCTCGAAACGCTGATACGCACGATCGGCTTCCGCAAAACGGCACGGCACAGGACCAAGCGCGTCGCGCTTTATCGGCAGGGCGACATCAACCTAGTCATCAACACCGAGCACGAAGGTTTCGCCAGCGCCTCCTATCTGGTGCATGGCACCTCGGCCTACGCCTTCGGCCTATGGGTCGAAGACGCGGCGGCGACCGCAGAAAGGGCGCGGGTCCTCGGCGCCGAGCCCTTCGGCCAGGCGGTGGGACCGGGAGAACTCCTGGTCCCGGCGATCCACGGCGTCGGGGGAGGCATCATCTATTTCCTCGATAAGAAGTCCGAGCTGGCGCGCATTTGGGAGATCGAGTTCGAACCGGCAGCGGACGACGGGCCATCGATGCCGGCCGGGCTCACCGCCATCGATCACATCGCCCAGACCGTCAGATACGAGGAAATGCTGACCTGGCTGCTCTTCTACACGTCCTTGCTGGAGACGCATAAGACACCGATGGTCGACATTATCGATCCTGCCGGCGTCGTCCGAAGCCAGGTCGTGGAGAACGAGCAGGGAACCTTGCGCTTCACGCTGAATGGTGCCGAGAACCGCAACACGCTCGCCGGCCATTTCATTGCGGAAACCTTCGGCTCCGGCGTGCAGCACCTCGCCTTCGCCACGGACGATATCTTCGCGACCGCGGAAGCTTTGCGCTCGAACGGGTTCCGAGCGCTATCGATCTCGCCGAACTATTACGACGATGTCGAGGCCCGCTTCGGGCTGGACGCTCAGCTGGTCGAGCGATTGAAAAGCGAGAACATCCTCTACGACCGCGACGAGAGCGGCGAATATTTCCAGCTTTATAGCCCCACCTATGGCGAAGGTTTCTTCTTCGAAATCACTGAGCGCCGCGGTTATCGCGGCTATGGTGCCGCCAACGCCATCTTCCGCATCGCGGCGCTGAGGAAGCAGTTAAGGCCCGAGGGCCTGCCGAAGGTATAGCTCCGTTTCCGGGTTCGGTGGCTATCCGAGCGACTTGCCCTTGACGTGCGGCATTTGAACAAAACCGCTGCCCTACTGGTTAGAGTGTCGTGCGTCGCTGTCGGACGTACAAAGCGCTGTAGCTGCATGTTTTCTTAGGTCGACTCCGTCGACTCCGATTTCGGGAAATATGCAGCGGAGAATTCGCGAAGAGAAAGACGATGGATTTCGTCGATGCCCTCAACGCTGCCGGATCTTGGCTGCAGACTTTCCTTCTCAACGAGTGGACGCTCTATCAGTCTGCCCTGATCGTCATCGGTTATCTTATATCCGGTCTTCTGGCAAAGCGGATAGAGCCGGCATTGGAGTCTCGCGCGCGCACCATCAAGGGAAATCCGGATCTTCTACGCGTCATCATCGCTTTCATGCGGCGACTGCGCTGGCTCTTCCTGATTGTGTGGCTATGGATAGCGGATGTGGTCCTGCTGCGATTTGGATGGCCTTCCTACCGATGGTTGGTCGCTACAGCCCTCACTCTCGTTGCCGCCTGGTTCGTTATCGCGGTACTCACACGCATTATTAGAAACCAGATGCTGGCGCGTGTCGTTGCCGTCGCTGGCTGGCTCTACTTTGCACTTTACGCGCTCGGGTTGGATCGCCCGGTTCTGACGACGCTCGATAGTATTGCCGTCAATCTCGGTGCTGTCCGCCTTTCTCTGTTGCTTGCCCTGAAGGCCGTCATCCTTGCCGCCGCGCTGATCTGGCTCGCCGTTCTGATCGGCAACATGTCGTCCAATTGGATACAGAAGTCCGCCGATCTCACGCCGTCCTTGAAGGTCCTCATCAGCAAACTGATCAAGATTGCGCTCATCGTAATTGCGGGCACAATTGCCCTCTCTGCCACAGGCATCGACCTGACAGCACTTACGGTCTTTTCGGGCGCAGTTGGTGTCGGCATCGGTTTTGGCCTGCAAAAGGTCGTCTCCAACTTCATATCCGGGATAATTATCCTTCTCGATAAATCCATTAAACCCGGCGATACGATTACGCTTGGTGAGACCTTTGGCTCGATCCGCGACCTGCGCTCCCGCTTCGTCTCGGTCATCACCAGAGACGGCAAGGAGTACCTCATTCCGAACGAAGACTTTATTTCTCAGCAGGTCGTGAACTGGTCGTTTTCAAGCGACTATGTCCGCATCGAGGTCAGTTTCGGAACCTCCTATGACAGCGATCCGCACGAGGTTGCCCGCATCGCGATCGCAGCCGCCAAATCCATCCCGCGGGTCGCCAGCGCCTACGCTCCACCGGTTTGCTGGATGACGCGCTTCGGCGAATCATCGCTCGATTTCAAATTGCGGTTCTGGATCTCCGATCCGAGCAACGGACTTACGAACATTCGCGGAGAAGTGCTGATGGCTCTCTGGGACGCGTTCAAGGCAGCCGGTATCTCGATCCCCTACCCGCATCGCGAGATCATCATGAAGACGCCGGTCGAGGTACCGGCTCAGGACGAGCCTATGAGTGACGCGAGTTCTCTGAACAGGCGTTCGTCCTGACACTGCGCCACATTGAACCGCAGGAAGCCGCTTGCGGTTTGCGCGTGGCTGAATGCGTTGCCGGGGGCAAGCACGATATTTCTATCGAGAGCCTTTCTCGCGAGATCCGCCGCATCGATGCCGTCTGGCAGCCGGCACCACAGGAACATGCCGGCCTGATCCAAGGCGTAATCCCGATCTTCTTGAGCCGTGCGGTCGTGTCCTCCATCGCCCGCGCCAGGCGCTGGCGAAGTACCTCTATATGCTTGCGATAGCTGCCGTCTTTGAGCAACGTCAGCACAAGCTCGGCGGCAAATCCGGGCCCGCCGAAGCTGGTGGCGATCTTGAGGTCCGTCAGCGGTTCGGTCCAGTCGCGCGGCGCCGTGATGAAGCCGCAGCGCACCGCCGCCGAAAGGGACTTCGAGAAGCTGCCGATATGCACGACGCGCTCGAGCCCGTCGAAGGCAGCGAGCCGCGGCGCCGGTGTATGCTCGAAATCGGCGAAGATGTCGTCCTCGATGATTGTCAGGCCAGACTGGTCCGCAAGCTTGAGCAGTCGATGCGCGATGAGCGGCGACAGCGTCGCTCCGGTCGGATTGTGGAGAGCGGAATTGGTAATGTAGAGACGCGGCCGATGCTCGTTGAGCGCCTGGGCGAATAGGTCGATGTCCGGTCCCGACGGCGTGTAGGGTATCCCGACGATTCTTGCCTGATGCGCCCTGAGAAGCGCATGAAAATTGAAATAGCAAGGATCGTCGACGAGCACAGTATCGCCCGGCTCCAGGAGAAAGCGGCAAAGAAGGTCGATTGCCTGTGTGCCCGACTCCGTCAGCATGACCTGGTCCGGTGAAGCCTCGATTCCGTGCTGTGTCATGCGGCGTGCCAGTAGCTGCCGCAGCGGCAGCAGTCCGAGCGGCGAGCCATAGTCGACCAGGCTGGCCTGATCGCCGCGCGCAACCGTCCGCAAGGCACGCCGCAATGCTTCTTGCGGCATCCATGACGGCGGGAGCCAGCCGCAACCAGGCTTCAGGACGTCGCTCCCCGCCTCGAGCGCCTGACGGGAGACCCACAGCGGATCGATCTCCCGGTCCACCCTCGAACCGATCTCGGCAAGCGACAATGGCGCAAGCGGAGCGGCAACGAAGAAGCCGGAGCCAAGCCTCGAGCGGATCAAGCCTTCGGCGGCAAGCCTCTCATAGGCCTCGACCACGGTTGACTTGGATACCTGCATGGCGGCGGCAAAGGATCGGATCGACGGCAACCTCGCGCCAGGTGTCAGGATCCGTCCGGAGATCCGGTTTCTAACCATCGCCATCACCCTGGCGATCAGCGTCTCCCCCGTGGCGTCTATCGTCTGCGGCCTCATCCGTACTGGCTTTCTGTGCATGCAGTTCTTCGAAGCTGTACCTCAGTGTATCTGGAAGAACCATCCGCTTCGTCCGATACGGATAAAAAAGGAGCATCGGATGGACAAGACGGCGAGCGGTTGGATAAACGGATTGTTGGGCGTGATGATTTTCAGCGGATCGCTGCCTGCAACGCGGATCGCGGTGATGGATTTCGATCCGGTCTTCCTGACCGTCGCCCGTGCGGCGATCGCCGGCACGCTGGCGCTGTGCCTGCTGCTCGCTTTCCGCGAGCGCCGGCCCCATCGCGACGACCTCTTTTCGCTGAGCCTGGTGTCGCTCGGAGTCGTCCTCGGCTTTCCCCTGTTGACGGCGCTGGCGCTCCAGCATGTGACGTCCGCCCACTCGATCGTCTTCGTCGGGCTCCTCCCATTGGCGACCGCAATCTTCGGCGTGCTTAGGGGCGGCGAACGGCCGCGCCCGGTATTCTGGCTGTTCTCCGGGATCGGCAGCGCCATCGTCGCCGGCTTCGCGCTGACGCAGGGCTTTTCGGCGTCGCTGAAAGGCGATCTTCTGATGCTCGCCGCCATCATCGTCTGCGGCCTTGGCTATGCCGAGGGCGCCACCCTGTCGCGCAAGCTCGGCGGCTGGCAGGTAATCTCCTGGGCACTCGTCCTGTCACTTCCGATCATGATGGGTCTGACGCTCTTTACCATGCCGGGAAATTTCGAACGTTTGAGTGCCGTTTCCTGGCTCGGCCTCGGCTACGTATCCGTCTTCAGCATGCTGATCGGCTTCATCTTCTGGTACCGCGGTCTTGCGCAAGGCGGCATTCTCGCGGTCGGTCAACTGCAATTGCTGCAGCCCTTTTTCGGTCTCGCGCTAGCAGCGACATTGTTGGGCGAAACGGTTAGCTGGACCATGTTGACGGCGACCCTTGCGATCGTCGCCTGCGTTGCCGGCGCGAAGAAGTTCGCCGGATAAGCAGCGCTCTCATCGTCTTGGCTAAAGTACGCCCCAACCGCGATAGCGTCCCCTGCCCGTCATTTCGCGTACGCCGAGCTCCCGCACCAGATTGAGTGCGCCGCGCGGCGTGACACCGACGTGCCGAGCGATGAGCGCGGTCGACACAATCGGCCGCGAGAGGACCAGGTCGATCAAACCGGGCAAGTTGCTGTTCGAGCGACGATCCCTGATCCGCATCTCCATCTGCGTTTTCGCAAGCGACAGCCGGTCGAGTTCTTTCATGCCAAGCTCGGCCGTCGCCGACATCGCCTCGAGAAAGGCATTGAGCCGTGTCAGCCGGTCCTTCGATCTCCGGCGCTCGTGCCGGATCGTCTTAAGCCCCGTGTTGAATGCCAGGATATGAGAGGCGACTTTGCCGCGCGAGCGCAGGTAGGTCCCGACAAGAAGGGAACCGAGCCAGTGCTGACGACGCAGCGGCTCTATTCCCTCCCAAGCTTCGAACAAGATCGCAGCACCGAGACAGGCCGGTAACTGATCGGCCCCTGTCAGTACAGCGCGCCAGGCATCGAGCCTCGCGCCCTCATCCCATTCCTCATCAAAGAGCAGGCCGAGCTGCCCCGTGGCTTCCGGTCTCACCTTCTGCGCCAGCGAGGATGCCGGTTCCGTTTCGGCAATGCTGCCGGCATGAATATCCAGCAATCTCTGAGACCGCGCCATTGCCGCATCGAGTTCGGCAAACTCGCCGGCGAGCGGATTCTCATCAGCGCCTTCCGTCGTCTCCGGCGGCTGCAAGTCATCAGGACCAGGGGTTGACAGTTCCAGATCCTCGTTCTTCACGGCAGCGGTACCGTGCTCGCCGCGCAACACGTTCAACCCGGCAGCCGACAGGGCCCAACCTGGCTCCGCCAGCTCCAGCCGCCTGCGGACGCGCAAGACCGCGTGTGCGATGGTCAACTCATGCGAAGGAGCGCGCGCATCCATGTGCGAATCATGTAGGACGAGGTCCTCGACATGGACCAGCTCGCCCGCAACCCACAGGGCTGCAGCCGCATCGAAGAACTGTCCGCGCTCGCGAAAGCCCTCGGCGACGGCGTGCCGTGCGGCTCGTTCATCGAGACGGGCGAGGCTGTCTTCCGCCGCGATCAAGGCCGGCAACAGCGTCGGGTGAAGCGGATCTGGAATTTCGTATCTCACTTTAAAGATGAAGCATTCGTGGCGAAACGGAAGGTAACACGCAATTTCGTTCCGTCACAGGTCCGGCGAGCTTTTCCACCATAATGCAGGGAGCTGTGCTGAATTTCAGCACGGCCCAAACTGTTGACAGCTGTCAACAGTGGCAGCGACTTCAAAATGCAGCGCGCTTTTAACTCGAGGGTGCCGCGAGGACGCGCTGCCGGGTGGCCCACGCGGATCGCCTGCCGCGTTGACAGCCGTCAACTTGCATCGCGCGCCGGTCTGTTAAGCCGATTACGAAGGCTATGACAGGTTGAGACTTTGCCGGCGAAATGAAGTCATAGTGAGCGCCGTGCAACGCCGCAGGACTTCCTGTTTGAAGACGGCTGGAACTATCAGAAATCGAAGCGTCTGCGAACCTTCCTCGCTTAATCGAATTCAGAGCCGCGGCGGCCGATGCCGCAGCGAAGCTGAACCTCGCGTCGTTGTGCATGGTGATAGACGAGAAAAGGCAGCGACGATGGCACGCTTTCTGGCGCCGCTCGACATCATAAAGATTCTGGTAAGCACCATAGGCATCTGGTCCGAGGCACGGTTCTGGGGGGCTCAGCTCTGGGGGCTCAGCTCGGGAAATTGAGTGGACCCGGTGCTGTTTCTTGATCTGGACTTGCTGATCATGGGATCGCCCGATGACTTTTTCGAAATAGGCGGCCTGAACGACCTGATTATGGCCCGCAACCTGGCCACGCCGCTGGAGCGGCTCGGCGGAACCTTGCTGTTCCGCTTTCCGGTCGGCACTGGTTTCTTGCAGGCGAAGTTCCGCGCCGATCCGCACTGCATTTCCGGCAGCATTGCCGCTGGCTTTTTGCGGTGAACTATTTCTTGGCCCTGCGTCTGCCCGCGGACGACCGGCTCGTTCTTTCCCCACGCGGTCTGCTGCCGCAACTCGCAACCGACCGGTAGTTTCGCTTCAAGGCGTGGTCCGCGACACCGCTCGGCCATATCCGGGGGGCCTATTCTCATCTGACCGGAGGGAGAAAGAGCCGTTACGCTACTTGCCGCATTACATCCGCCCGAGCCTATGGGTGGCCGAACGTTGGCGGGAGTAATTTGTTTCCTGAACGAGGCCGTGTTGACAGCTGTCAACGGATGGCGGCGCTCCCTATGTCTTCCCGTTTGAGCATCGAACCTGGCGCCGCCAAAACATCTCCGTTCAGTGCGGCCACTGGAAATCATGACCGGCCAAGCCGGTCTCCGCACAGCCTCAGCTACAGCGGCAGTTTTCAGACACACAAAGGTCCGTGCCGATACGAAAACGAGTCATCTCTTCGACTTTCTTGATGCACCTATCCTTGCGGTCGCCGCAGGCGTGTTGGGTTTAGACGGAGGCAACGCGCCGTTTCCCTGCCATGCGCATGAGCAATACTCCGCAATCTCGAAGAGAATCGCCGAAGGCGGACGTGGCGCTCGAAGTCCCGGAAGCGGCTCGCGTGGCGGTGACGCTGAACGCGCTTGCGCCCGCTTCTGGATCATCTTTCGTCCAGTAGCGCCGGCCCGTTGATCCGAGCCGCCGCCTCGTTCACAAGCCTGAGCTTTCAAGCATGGTTTTGCCACGCGTTGACAGCTGTCAACAAGGATGGAGGGAGAGGCACTTCAAAGTGCGAGAGCCGTTTTTACGCGTCAGGATACACTCTCAAGCGCTGCCGCGTGCCGTACCATGGTAATGCGTTGCACGGCCTTTGGCTGCTAGCCATTTTGTTCAGAATTTGTCGGGTCCGAGTGGCGGAAACTATCCGCCAGATAACTTCCGCATCGCGGTTGAAACGGCTTATTCGCCAATGACTTACGATAGCGCGGAATTGTTAAGGAAACGACACGAAGTCAGGCGCTCTGGCGAATCCGCAGAGCCCAAGTTTGCGATATTTGCGGCTCCAAAGCAATAGCTGGGCTCTCGTCACCCCACGCCTTCCCTGGTCGATATCGGATGATCACGCTCGGTATTCAAAGCAGTAATCGCCTCAGCAGCTCTCTTGTGCCAAGCTTTGGCAGAGCCGCCTTCCCTCGTCGGTCGGCACGGCTTTCCATCTAGCCTGTGAAAGCAATGCCTTCCGCCCTCGCCCGACTTAGCGCGCCTAGCATTGCCGCAATCGAAAACTCCTGTCGCTTTGCCCGTCGCGTGAGATCGCGAAGATAGCCGCCTGGGGAGTTTATTTGATCGGCCCTTTCAAGAATGCAGGCGATAACGGCCGCGGCACTCTCATACCCCAGAACGGAGCAGGCTTCCTCATAGGCGTCCGAACTGACATCGAGCATCGAGCGAACGACGATTGCTGCGGTTAGCAAGTCTTTCCAGCTCGAAATGCGACCGGCCGGGGCATAATCCGCAATTTGCGGGCAAGCTTTGAGAACCATAGGCAACGGGATCTGGCGGCCGAGCCGTGCGGCGGTCAGCGGCGGCGGGAGGCGGCCAGCGAGAGATTGCGGTTGTTCGCTGCTCGAGCTTTCTCTTCGATCCGGTGACGTCGCAGCGGAATTTGGATCTTGCGTGATACGGTTTTTCGAAACGGTCTCCTCGCCTATTCCTAAGCACCGTTCAGATTCAGAAAGAGAGTCTGGTTGTGTATTCTGTATGTGGCATCCATTCCGGCGGTCATTGGTGGCCATTTTTTTGGAATTCAATAAGTTTTCCAACTGATTGGCGAGATCTTCACGGATAAGCGCGAGCTTTTCGAAGACCGCCTCGTTTTCGGCTAGCGACGTCTTGCGCGGCAAGAGTGCAGCATGCTCCTGATAATGCTGTTGCTGTGCTTGCCAATCGCGCTCCGGGGCGGCTTCCCGGAAGAGCTCGAGAAGCTTGGCGATGTCCCTCCGGCAGAGGCTCAATCTTTCACGCACGAGCCGTAGATGTTGCCGTTCGGCCGCAAGTTCTGCGGCGGCGGCCTTGAACTCTTGGGCTCGTGCGATGAGCGGGGAGAGGTCGAAGCCGAAAGCTTCGCCAACCGCGCCGTTGCGGCCCCGACGGGCATAACGCTTGCCGTTCGGACTGTCGCGTCGCAGGATCAGGCCCGTTTCGACGAGGCAGGCGAGATGCCGGCGCAATGTCGTGCCGGCCATGCCATGTGCGCGAAGCGAGAGCTGAGCATTGGACGGGAAAACGACAAGGCCGTTCTCTTTAGAAAGGTCCGCACCCGGATAAAAACTCAACAATGCGTTCAGCACCGCGAGCGATCGATCGGAGACGCCGACGACCGTCTTTGCTTCGCACAGCAAGCGGAACAGTTTCCACTTGTCGATCGACTGCTCCGGCTGGATATTGCCGGCGATGACTTGGCTTGCGAGCATGCCAAACGTCATCGCCCGCCGCCCAAAGGGCGTCGCCACACTTCCACGTTCCATTCTTCTTCACCTTATTCAAGGCAAAAGAAAACCGTTCGCCGAAACGACGTCAAAAACTCTTGACACTGATTCGCGGAAATGGGATTCTCTAGTTGCTACACGAGAGAAGGGTTTCCGCAGCGCTAGTCGTTCGGAAGCCTTTTTCTTTTGCTCTGTTTAATCTCCTGTTTCCTGCTGATATTCGAAGTACAGAGATTCCAGTCTCTGCCTCACGAAATCTCCAAAACCCGGTGCAACCTTCTTGTTGAAGGCGAGGGTCGTCTCCGATTCGGTCTCGCGGATGCGCACGGTGCGTGTCGTACCAGGTGCAGACCAGGCCTCAACCTTTGCGCGCTCCTTGGAGACGCTTAGGAAATCGAATAGTTTCTCAAAGCGTTGATCGCTGTCCATCGCTGAAAACTCGGCCTGTTGCGCATAGCCGAGCGCCTTTGGCCGATTGCCATCACGCTCGAGAAGATCGGCCATTTCCATCCAGCGTCTTCGGCCGAAGGAGGGCGCCGCGCCGACGGCTTCGATCACCGCCACCGGCAATCGGCGCACGATCGTGATCATTTTCGAAAGTGCCGCCTTGTCGACCCCGAGCGAGGACATGATGATTTCACGCGAGAAGCCGCGATCCTCCAGCCGTGTGGCGAACAGCGAGCGCTCGATGAAGGAAAGATCCGTGCGGGTATTGTTTTCCTGCCCCTGCGAGATGACGAGTTGTTCGTCGCTGAGGTTGCGGATGACGGCCTTGACCTTGCCGCCGATCTCGCGGAGCGCCGCAAGTCGTCGATGGCCATAGGCAACCTGATAGCGCTCCTTGGCCGTCGGGTGCGGCCTGACGAGGATCGGCACCTGTTGTCCGTGGTCCCGGATCTGCTGAACCAGGGCCGCTTGCGCTTCGACGGTGACGCCAAGCCGGTCGACCACGAAGGACGCGTCGATCAGCGACGGTTCTAATTCGACGATTGCATGACCTTCGGCAAGTTGGCGCTCGAGCTCCTGTGCGCGCTCCACCTTCTGAGTAATGTTCGACAGGGATTTCGTGATCCCGCCAACTGCACCGCCGGGTCGCTGGCTCGGCGCGAACCCGGCGATCGGGCGACCAACGACCGGGCGCTCCGCATCGATCGGGAGGGCAGGGTTGTCGGAAATGCCGATCAGGTTCTTGCGCGCCATCTACTACTTCCTTCCCCAGACCTTGCGGATCATGTCTTCAATCTCCGCATTGACGAGCGAGAGCGAATCCATTGCTCGGTCGTAGGTTCCGCGTATGAATTGGGAGCGCTCAACCTCGTAGAGCGTCTGCTTGGTGACGCCGGCATCGGAAATTGCGGTCGACTTCACCATAGCGTTCTGAAGCATGCGGTTGCCGAAGATCGCCCGCATGAAACCTGTCATTTGGCTTTGCGGACCGTCATTCGGCTCGAAGCGCGTCACGAGATAGCGCATCCAGTCGTAGCTGGTGCGCCCGCCTGCTTTCTCGACCACGCTCATGAGTTCGCTCGTCATGGATAGAAACTGGGACATCGACATGACGTCGAGCATTTGCGGATGCACGGTGATGAGGACGGAGGTGGCTGCGCAGAGCGCCGACATGGTAAGAAAGCCGAGCTGCGGAGGGCAGTCGATAACGACGATATCGTAGAACCCCTCGACTTCCGAAAGCGCCTCGCCGATCCTGGCGAAGAACAGTGTTTCCGCAGAGCCATCTATCATCGCCTTCGGTGTCTCGTGTTCGAACTCCATCAGTTCGAGGTTGCCGGGGATGAGATGAAGATTGGCCGTGTACGTCGAGCGAACGATGTCTCCCACCGGGCGCGGATCCTCGTAACGAATGGCGCCATAAAGCGTTTCCGCCTCGCCTACGTCGAGTTCCGGCTGATGACCGAAGAGCGCCGACAGCGAAGCCTGGGGGTCGAGATCGACCGCCAGTACGCGATAGCCTCGCAAAGCGAGGTATTGGGAGAGATGGGCCGAGGTCGTCGTCTTGCCCGACCCGCCCTTGAAATTCATGACCGAGACAACCTGCAGCTTTTCGCCCGCACGGCGATGCGGAATGTATTTTCCGGTCTTGCCGCCCTCGTCAAGGACCCGGCGGATACGATCGATGTCCTCGACCGCGTACATGCGCCGGCCATTTGACAGCGGTTGCGGACCATGGCCTTCTGACGCGATCTGGCGCAGATAGCCTTCGCCGATTCCGATGAAGGCGGCCGCCTCCGCCGGACTGAACAACCGCATGGTTTTCTGCGCAGTTGGAGAGAAGATTTTCTTCTGGTGTTCCTGAAGTTGATGGGCGAGTTCCTGAGCGTCAGCAGACAGCAGGGATGGCAAATGTTCCCGCTCCTCAAGACCCTGGATTCTCTGCTGCAACATCCCCGTCTCCAAAAAACTGCGCAAAAGTGGGCAATCAGAACCGATCTGCGCAGATATACTATGCGCCGATTCGTTGCCAATTTACAAACGCTTAACAAAAAGTCCCTTTATGCCACTCGCAGGTCGCAAGTTACCTGACTCGTGTTGACAGTTGTCCGCGGACAACTGTCTGTGTGCGATTGTGAAGCGGTTGTCCGCGGACAACCCGAATAGCGCTCCGTTGCTCGGGGAGGCTTCGGAGCAGCGAAGGCAAGGGGAGAGCGCAGCGGCAGACGAGCGCCACTACACTACAATGCCGTGCGTCTTCTCAGATGCGCTCGCACCAGCGGCTGCGGATGGCGGCGAAAGGAGCCAGAAGCATAACGACAATGCAGGGATTTAAAACCGACAATTAGCACATAAAAATGGTAGACTATTGCCTGCGAGCCCGATCACGGCAAGATTGTGTTCGAGAGAGCCAAGAGGGAGAAGGGTACGGAATGTTCTGCCTTGGTGACATGACCCTTGGCCTTCGTCGGCGCAGGATTTAGCGGAAAACGGCGAACACGAGCGCGAGCAGGAATGGGCACGCGCCTTTCTGACGCCCTGGTATCTCATTTATTGAGAAAAAGATGCTTCACGCGCAGGCGTCCAAGCGGGCGAATCGATTTCGACGGCATTCATCGTCATGGAAATCCCTGAGCTGCCGGCACGAGGGCTGTCGCCGTGGATGGAAATGGGTAAGCTACGGGCCAGGTTATCAGCGAGGATCCCGCCATTTCCAACAATCATCCTTCCAAAGAGGAAAACCGACAGGAGCAGCCGCTGTCGCTGCATCAGAGAATTCTGAGCGAGGTCGAGGGCCATATCCTTTCGGGCGATTGGCCTCCAGGCTACCGAATTCCCTTCGAGCATGAACTGACGGAGCAATATGGCTGCTCCCGCATGACCGTGAACAAGGCGCTTTCCGAACTCGTCAAGCGCGGATTGATCGAGCGTCGGCGCAAATCCGGCAGCTACGTCACCTTTCCGCAGGTCCAATCTGCGGTGATGGCGATTCACGACGTGAAGCTCGAGGTGCAGTCGCTCGGCCTTGATTACATCTATCGCCTTGACGCTCGAACGGTCCGCAAAGTTGGCGCCGGCGATTCCGGACGCATCGATCTGCCAAAGTCATCGAGGCTTCTCGACATCACCTGCCGCCATTTTGCCGGCGGCCGGGGCTTTTGTCTTGAAGAGCGGTTGATCAGCCTTTCGGCGGTGCCGGAAGCCGAAGCGGAGCCCTTTGACATCGTCGCGCCAGGATCATGGCTGCTCGGCAAAGTGCCCTGGAGTACCGCCGAACACCGGATCAGAGCCGTGGCGGCAAGCCGTCAGGCGGCCCACGCGCTGGGCATTGGTGTCGGAGCACCTTGTCTCGTGATCGACCGGAGGACATGGAGCGGCGGCGCACCGGTCACGAGCGTGCGGCTGACCTATCCTGGCGACCGCCACGAGCTGGTTGCCGAATTTGCGCCGAGTTCGATGGGATAAACTGCGTTGCGCGCACACAACTGCACGAAAGCCGTCGGTTCCGACGCTTCGAAAAAAGTCCTTGTCTTCCGCACAAGGGAAACGTGGCCGCGAGAAAACAAAAAAATCACTGGCGCTTTGCGCTACCGACAGCGCCTTAAATCGGTTCCGATTGAAGGACCCATGCAGGAGGGGCATCTTGGTGGTAGGGTAGGGACGTGTCATCTTGGCAGAGGGAGGAACGCCGATGCGCTGCTTTACGGTACTTGGTCCTTCGCAGATCGGAAAATCCACGCTCGTGGAAAGGTTGGGTTCGCTGGAGGGCGAGCCTAAAAAATCAGTTTCTCCATATGGATTATGCGTCACCGAATTTGAATTCGGCGGTGAAGCCTGGTGCGCGCTCGATATGGCCGGAAATACCGAGGCACTCCCGCATGCACAGAACGCGCTTCTCGCCAGCGATGCCTGCGTGCTCTGCGTTTCGCCAGTTTTAGACGAGGCGGTTCTTGCCGCGCCTTATCTGCGCGCGATCGAGGCCTCCGGCACGCCCTGCATCCTGTTCGTAAACCGCATAGACGAGCCACGAGGGCGGCTAAGGGACGTCGTGGCCGCCCTTCAGGACTATTCAACCCGTCCACTGGTCATCCGGCAGATTCCGATCCGGGAAGGCGACAAGATCATCGGCAGTTGCGACCTGATCTCGGAGCGCGCCTGGCGCTATCGGGAGGGTCAGACATCCGCGTTATTCGAAATCCCGGCGAGCGCGATGGAGCGCGAGCACGAGGCGCGCACGGAACTCTTGGAGCATCTTTCGGAGTTCGACGACTGGCTATTGGAGGAGCTCATCGAGGACCGCGAACCGACCAGCGATGCCATCTACAAGATCTCGACGCGGGTCTTGAACGAAAACAAGATCATCCCGGTGCTTTTCGGTGCAGCAAGCCACAGCAACGGCATTTTAAGATTGATGAAGGCCCTTCGCCATGACGCACCGCGCGTCGATGCGCTCCGAAAACGCCTTGCCGCGGCCGCCGGTATCGATGACGCCTCGCTGGCGGCCGTCAGTTTTCATGCTCATTATCGCCAGAATATCGGTAAGACGGTTCTGCTTCGCGCCCTACAGAACGGCGTAAAGCAGGGGGCTACGTTGGCTGGCGCCAACCTGGGGTCGCTCCAGGATGCTGCTACCGGGCGTCCGGCAACAGGTGCACCGGTGCCGGGGCAGGTCGTTGCGGCAGTCAAATCCGATCATCTCGCGGTCCCGTCTCTCCTGACGGCCAATGCCGCGGTCGCGCCGCCCGCGTGGATCACGCCGCCGACGCCGATGCTTGAGCGGATCCTCGTGCCGGAAAGCGAGCGCGACGAGACGAAGCTCTCCGAAACACTCGCGAAACTATCCGAAACGGATCGCGGTCTGAAGGTCATGCAGGAGGAGGGAACTGGCGCGCAGCTTGTCTGCGCCCAGGGTCCGGTGCACTTGCGCGATCTTTGCAAGACACTGTTTGAGGTCTTCCACGTTGAGGTCACCGAGCGACCACCGAGCCCTGTCTACCGAGAGACCATATCGAAATCGTCGGACGTTCACTATCGCCATCGCAAGCAGACGGGCGGCGCGGGTCAGTTCGCGGACGTCAAACTGACGGTCCACCCGAACGGGCGGGGCGAAGGCTTCTCGTTCGCCGAAACGGTCAAAGGCGGCGCGGTTCCGCGGAATTTCATACCGGCCGTCGAAACCGGTGCCCGCGAGGCGATGCAAAAGGGTCCCTTGGGATTTCAGGTTATCGATGTCGGCGTGACGCTGACCGATGGCCAGCATCATTCCGTCGACAGTTCCGAATACGCCTTTCGAACGGCTGGGAAACTCGGCGTGCGACAGGCTCTTTCGCAGGCCTCCTCGGTTTTGATGCAACCCATCTTCCGTGTCGAGATCCATGTTCCGTCGATTTATTCCGGCAGCCTTGTGCCAATCGTATCGACCCTTAAGGGCCAGGTACTCGGCTTCGACCGGGATGAGGCTGCGAAGGGATGGGACATCTTCCGCGCGCTCCTCCCCGGTAGCGTGCTGGATGATCTGGCGCGGACGCTCAGATCCGCAACGCAAGGGATTGGCTATTTTTCCAAGACTTTCGATCATTTCGAGGAACTCTACGGCAAGGAAGCGCAGACCATCATTCATGCGCATGGCGCCCATGCCAACGAGCAATGAGCGCTGCGATACCGTTTAAGTGCGTGAGTGCTGACGTAATCGATGAGGCCCTCAAGTGACGCCGTTTGGCGACGGCTTGGGTAAAAGAAGCAGCGCGGACGTCGGCGACCAATAGCGAAGCCGGCGTGACCAGAGGCGGAAACCCGCTTTCGGTAAGGGATCTGCTCCTGGTGAGCGGTTTCCGCATCACGGTTTCGGCGGCTTCACTTCGCCAAAGCGTGTCTCTTCGCGTGACGGATCATCGGCGATGGATCTCTCCTCCCGATCATTTGGAAGGGCTTCGTCGCTATCGATGTTCGCCTCATCTCTGCTGCGGACTGGCGGCACGCGGCCTTGATCCACGGGCTTCGGATCATCGCTATCGGGCACATTCTCCGCAGATGCGACGATGTCTTCGCCGGCCGGGTCCGGCGATCTGCGGCTGAGTTCTTTTAGCTTGCTCTTTGCCATTGTCCCTTTCCTCTTTGCTATGTGAGGAAAGCCCATGCCGGCAATTTGTTCCCTCCTGCCGCGCCGCGCTGAAAAGCGTCCCGAGCGCGTTTCGCCTAAGCGCGCTCCTGCCAAATTTTTGCCAGTTCGACGAGCGTGGTCACGGCCTTCTCCATATCCTGCCGGCTGATCCATTCGAGCGGCGAATGGAACGCATGTCCGCCGGCGAAGATATTGGCACAGGGCAGGCCCATGAACGAAAGCCGCGATCCGTCGGTGCCGCCCCGGATGCTGCCGCGTACCGGCAGCATGCCGGCGCGTCGGACTGCCTCGATGGCATTGTCGACGATATCCGGATAACGGTCGAGCACGGTCTTCATGTTGCGATACTGCTCCTTGACCTCGAATGTAAAGGTGGAGCCAGAATAGTCGGTCATGACAGCCTTCACGATAGATTCAAGCAGTGCTTCCTTCGCGGCAAGCCCGTCATCGCTGAAGTCTCGGACGATAAAACTGAGGATCGCCTTCTCCATCGACCCGGTCACGCCGGTCGGATGAACGAATCCGTCTCTTCCTTCTGTCGTCTCCGGCGCCATGTCCTTTGGCAAACGGGCGATGATCTCGCCGGCGATCTTGATGGCGTTCTCCATTTTTCCCTTGGCAAAGCCGGGATGGATCGCGACGCCTTGAAGGGAGATCTCGACGCTGTCGGCCGAGAATGTCTCATCCTCGATATGACCGGCCGTTTCGCCATCGACGGTATAGGCGAACTGCGCCCCGAGCTTTGCCAGGTCGACCTTGTCGACTCCACGCCCGATTTCCTCGTCCGTGGTAAACAGGAGCCTGATTGTCCCATGCTTGATGTCCGGATTGGCGATCAGGATCTGCGCCGCCGTGATGATTTCGGCAATGCCGGCCTTGTCGTCGGCGCCAAGCAGCGTCGTACCGTCGGTCGTGATGATGTCGTTGCCGATTTGGTCACGGAGTGCCGGATTGTCCCTGACGCGAATGATCTGTTGCGGATCGCCCGAAAGCCTGATGTCGCCGCCGCCGTAGTTCCGCACCACCTTTGGCTTGACGTCCGTTCCGGTGAAGTCGGGTGCGGTATCCATGTGCGAGCAAAAGCAAATGACCGGTACCGGCTTGTCGACATTGGACGGAATGGTCGCATAGACGTAGCCGTGCTCGTCGAGATGGGCATCAGACAAACCGATTGCAAGCAACTCCTGGACGAGCATGCGGCCTAGGTTCTTCTGCTTCTCGGTGGAGGGCTGTGTTGATGATCTGGGATCCGATTGGGTGTCGATGACGACGTAACGAAGGAAGCGGTCGGTAACAGTGTCGGTCATGAGAGGGTCCAATGCTGCTCATCGAATAGGAAGCGCTATAGCTTTCGCCGGCGTCGCCGTGAATTGCATTTTCGATTCTTCGACGCGTTTTGTCGGCATCACAGCGATTTCGCATGCCTCGGCTGGCGGTTCCAAACGAAGGGGCGCATGATCGCCTGACGGCGATGGTGCGAAGTCATCGCTGTTGAACTGCGACAGTTATCGCCATCCAAGCGAGGCGATTTTTAGACCCAAGATCAATCAGAACCTTTCAGGAGGATATGGTGAGCGGGCACGTCTACAAGAAAATCGAGCTGATCGGAAGTTCGCCGAACTCGATTAACGAGGCCATCGAAACGGCGATATCACGAGCCTCCAAGACCACGCGTAACCTCGACTGGTTTGAAGTCGATCAAATTCGCGGACAAATCGTCAATGGTGCAGTGGCGCACTATCAGGTCGTGATGAAAGTCGGATTCCGCATCGAAGAGTAACGCGCAAGGACGGTATTCATTGCCGTTGGCGCATAGCGCCGCGCGTCTTTTCAGGCGCACAAAGGCGCGGCAGTGGTTTGAATTGCTGCGTGGTCCTTAAATCGGCTCCGATTTAGGAACCACGCAGTCGTTTCGTCGGCACTGAACCATGTCGTCGAGGACGCGCAGGGGAAGCCGTCATTCGCCGCGATATAGCCGAAGGCTAGCCTGGCACTTGAGCGCCAGGACTTAGGAGTATCAGGCAGTCTGTAAGGCCGGAACGGAGCGCCGGTCGAGGGCGCCGCTCCAGATTGTCAGAAGCAGCGCGCCGGCCACGAGGATGGCACCCACCCACGGCGTTGCGCCGAGGCCGAGAGCGGAGTCGACCACTATGCCACCGAGCCAGGCACCAAGCGCGATGCCGAGGTTGAAGGCAGCGATGTTGAGTGCCGAGGCGACGTCGACGGCACCGGGACGGTGTTCCTCGGCAAGCTGCACGACGTAGAGCTGCAGGCCGGGAACATTGGCGAAGGACAGAAATCCGAGCGCGGCAAGCGTCACCAGCGTCAAGATCGGCGAGACGGCGGTGAATGAGAAGGCTACGAGCACCAGACTCTGGAGGATGAAAAGCCCGATCAGCGCCCTGATCGGGTCTTTATTGGCGATCTTGCCGCCCGCGATGTTGCCGATGGCTATGGCGAGGCCGTAAAGCACCAGAATCAGGCTGACGCTCTGCTCGGAAAAGCCGGTGATCTCTTGCAGGATCGGCGCCAGGAAGGTGAAGGTGACGAAGGTGCCGCCATAGCCGAGACCGGTCATGGCGAAGACGATGAGCAGGCGGCCGGAACCGAGCACGCGGACCTGGTCGAGAAGACTTGCCGGAGCGGCTTTCGAAAGCGTGCTCGGAAGCAGTGCGGCGATGCCGGCAAAGGCCAAGACGCCGAGGGCGGTAACAGCCCAGAAAGTCGCGCGCCAGCCGAACATCTGGCCAATATGGGTGCCGATCGGCACGCCCGTGACGATCGCGACGGTGAGCCCCATGAACATCATGGCGATGGCTGAGGCGCGGCGGTTTTCCGGCACCAGGTCGGCGGCGATCGTCGAGCCGACGGAGAAGAATACCCCGTGAGCGAAGGCGGCAAGTACGCGAGCGACCAGGAGCACTTCATAATTTGGCGAGAGGGCCGCTACCGTATTGCCGAGAATGAACAGCGCCATCAGACCGAGCAGCAGCGGCCTGCGCTCGATCCTGCCGGTAAGCGCCGTCAGGATCGGCGCGCCGAAGGTAACCCCGAGCGCATAAACGCTGACGATGAGGCCGGCGAGCGGCAGCGTGATGTTGAGGTCGCTGGCGACGGTGGGCAAAAGGCCGACGATCACGAATTCGGTGGTTCCGATCGCATAGGCCGCGATGGTCAATGCAAAAATGGCTAGAGGCATGGCAAATCCGTTTCCGCCCGCCGTTCACAACGTGAACCGGGACTTGAATAGGAACATTGGGAGCGATTGATCTTTCGCGGTGCAATATGAGGCGGCCCGACCGTACTGATAAGCGCCTGTCCGGTCGCAGCGCTTGTGAATGAAATTCACGAATGTGCGGAAGCAGAACTGCAGTTCGCCGTCTGCCTTCGGCGATGATCAATGACTTCGATTATTACAATTTCCCGCTTCAACTTCCGCCGCTCAACGCCGGTCTGGCCGCTCGATCACGGCTCGCCTAAGGCATTCATGGCGAGGTGAGAAAACGCTTCGGGACAAGCCAGCTCTTTGCAACACGTCGATAGGCAGGTTTCGTCGGGCCTTCGGCAGGTGGGATCCGGTTGTTTCCGGCATACTCGTCACCCCGCTGTCGAACCGGGCGACAACCAGACCAATCCGCTCCAGCGCAGCCAAGGCCGGAAAAATGAAGCGGCGGACGAAGTTGAGACGAAGCGAAATGATCGTGGCGATCACCGCTCAGCCCTGTTCATACGATGATTCGGCTCGAGGGCGGGAAAAGCAGGTACACCTCCAATGGGCTCCTGACCGGGGGCAGCCGTTCCGCACCGGTGAAAAGTTCGTTCATCATTGAGGAGCCCGTGACCGGATGACGGGCTCTGGGTTGTTCCTATCGCACCGTCTCTCAGATGGCTTTTATCATTTCATGCAGGTCCGCCGCTCTTCTGACGCCTGACTGATAAAGATGGATAATGCTCCTTGCGAGTTCATCGGCCTCGCTGCTATCCGCTGACAGCTTTCTGTCCTCCAACGCTTTGTCGAGCACGTTCTGCAGCATCGAGAGCTCGTTCGGAAGAATAGGGCTGGGGTGGAATTTACTAGATGGATACATGGCTCGATCTCCTCTCAAGGGGCGATTTCGGACACATGTCCGTGGCGCCCGGGTAAATCTGCCCGGTACTTGAAGAGTGTACTCTCGATCGAGGTAGTGGCGACTCCCTAGAAGTAGCGAATCCGCGACGGCTCCCGTGTCGGTGGCCCCAAGTCCGCCTGGTTTAATGTTTTGCGGTGAGATTGTGATCGACTCGGCCCAAGAATGCCCGGGTGATCGCAGTGGAATGCTGACTAAGCCAATCGGCCATCGCCATCTCCTGCTGGAGAATGGTTTCGCAGACGCGTTTTGTTTCCCGGTCGCCAGCATATTCGGCCGCGGCAATCAGGATCTTGTAGGTTGCGATTTCCATGTGCTCGAACGTATAGCCGGTGAGCGATCCTTTCACGACCTCGTCGCTGACGAAATGGCCGCTCAAGCCCTGTCCGAAGGCCACGATCTTGCCGCCGAGGTCCTTAAGGGTCGAAGCTCCGCCGTCGACCCGCTCGAGGCAGTGTTCAATCATCGCCACCTGGTCGCGCGTTTCCTCCAAATGCTTGTCTATCCTGGCTTTGAGCTGCGGATAGTTTTTCAGCCGCCTGGACTGATTGCTGAGCATGGTGATCGCCTGCTCTTCCATTGCATGCGCGTCCTTGAGCCAGGTCTGCAAATGTTCTGTCGCGGTACGCATGACATGTCCTTTCCTGTTCGGTCGCGACCGAACTTGGATCGTGTCCCGGGAGGTGGTGTAGGTCCTGAGGTTTAGGCGGCCATCAGTGTTTTCCATTTAGGGTCGGGTTGTTCAAGACCAACCTGATGGAAAGATCACCGATGACCAATGACATGATGACCGTGCGCTCGCTTGTTGAGAAGAGCGCCGATGCGGATTTGTTGCGCGAGATGATTGGCTTTGCGGCCGAGCGGTTGATGGAGCTGGAGGTTGGCGGCGCCACCGGTGCTGGTTTCGGTGAGAAGAGCCCGATGCGGCTCGCCCAGCGCAACGGCTACCGTGACCGCGATTGGGAGACGCGCGCCGGAACCGTCGAACTGCGCATTCCCAAGTTGCGCAAGGGTAGCTATTTCCCAAGCTTTCTAGAGCCGCGTCGAATGGCAGAGAAAGCTCTGACGGCCGTCATTCAGGAAGCCTACATTCAAGGCATCTCGACGCGCTCGGTTGATGATCTGGTCAAGGCCATGGGCATGAGCGGTATCTCCAAGAGCCAGGTGTCGCGGCTATGCGAGGAGATCGACGTCAAGGTGAAGGCCTTCCTCGACAGGCCGATTGAGGGCGATTGGCCCTATCTCTGGATCGATGCCACCTATCTGAAGGTCCGCCGCGGTGGGCGCATCGTTTCCGTTGCCGTCATCATCGCCGTCGGCGTCAACAGCGACGGCCGGCGTGAGGTTCTGGGCATGGAAGTCGGCACGTCCGAAGCCGAGCCGATCTGGACGGAGTTCCTGCGCCGGCTGACCCGCCGAGGTCTGCGCGGTGTGAAGCTCGTCGTCTCCGATGCGCATGAAGGCCTCAAGGCCGCCGTCACCAAGGTTCTCAGCGCCACCTGGCAAAGATGCCGGGTCCACTTCATGAGAAACGTTCTGGCGCATGCCGGCAAGAGCGGCCGGCGGGTCGTCTCCGCCTTCATCGCAACGGCCTTTGCCCAGGAGACCCCGGAGGCAGCCAGCGCTCAATGGCGCAGCGTCGCCGATCAGATCCGGCCGAAAGTTCCAAAGCTCGCCACCATCATGGACAACGCTGAAGAGGATGTGCTCGCCTACATGACCTTCCCGAAAGAGCACCGGGCAAAGCTGCATTCGACGAATCCAATCGAGCGTCTCAACGGCGAAATCAAGCGACGCACCGAGGTCGTCGGCATCTTTCCGAACGACGAAGCCATCGTCCGTCTCGTCGGCGCACTGCTGCTCGAACAGAATGACGAATGGGCCGTCCAACGCGCCCGGTACCTGACACTTGAGACCATGGCGCAAATGAGCGATGATCCGCAAATCAGTCTGCCCGCTGTGGCCCGCTGATATCCCTCCGGCTCTATGTCGGAAAGCACGGCCATCAGCCGCGACCTACACCACCTCCCGGGACGATCCGAACTTGAATTGAAATGTTCCGATAGGCGCTGGCACCAGGACTTCGGCGAGATACTCCATCATGAGCAGTGCCCGCCGCACTGCGGGCACTGCTCCATGGAAGACTTCGTCGCTCGGTATGTGACGGGCGACGCAAGTAAACTCCTGTGGACCGCCAAGGTTCCGAGGGGCGGAGCGGCCGCAGGCACGCGGCTACTTCAACCAAGGGAACTGGCATCTTCTTGTATTAGTAGGATTGAATTGCGGCGGGGCGAAACCGGATAGCCTTGGAACATGCTGGCAAGCCATCGGTTCGATAGGTCTGCGCTGCCTCGCTCACCCTTGGCGACGAGGAACAACTGCCCGCGACGTTCATTTGACCCTGGAAGGCGAGTTGGGCACAGGCCTGCGAAGTCACAGCAATGGAGAACGAAAATGGAGCATTCGCACGCGATTTCCGGACCCCGTCAGGCCTCCGATTATCCGGGCAGGCAAGCCGATTGCGTCGCAGCCCTCAGGCCGGCTGTAGCCGATCTGGCGACAACATCTCAAGAAAGCATCGTTGCGGCAATTGGCGGAGAGCTGACCGACGATCTGCTCGCGCTCGCCCATCGTGCAGAGAAGGCAGGATGGACATTCGAGGAGGCGTCGGCGGCGATCGAGACCCTCGCACGAGAATATGAGGGCGCCAAGGGGACCGTTTTCGACTGAGGGTTCGCCGCTGCCGAGCGCCAGCCAGGCGAGGCGCTCCGGGAAGATCTGCGCGAGGTCGCGCCGGCTTGGCGGAAAATTTATGGGATGGCATCGCCAGCCGCACGGAACGGTTGCCAGACCGAAGGACAGGCTCGTCGCCTGAAGCACTGCGCCGAGCCACGCCCAGGCAAAACCGGGACTGGCCCTGGCGCTCGTTCCAGGGCGCCAGGTGATCCGACGACATGACGCAATCGAAGCCCGCCCGCTCCGCTGCCGCCACCCAGCTTAGGAGGTCGCGAGGCGTAAATTGTTCGTGAGACGCGTGATTTTTGCCATTCAGGACTCCAGCGCGGTATAGAGCCAGGCGTGCCCATAAGGGCCGAGCGTGACGGCGAGCTGCCTGTCGCAAACAACGACCCCGCACTCCCCGACAATGCAGGCAAAATCGCTATCGAACCTTCCGGGCAAGTCGAGACTGGCTTCGATTGCTTCGTCCGCGAGGTTGTGCACGGCGACGAGTAATTCCGTGCCGCGGGAATAGGCCGAGGCGAAGAGCGCCGGATGATCGGCACGAAGGGGCAGGAGCCGGCCCTTATAGAAGATGTCGTGTCTTCGACGGGCGAAGATCAATTGCCTGGCGTGGTTCAAAAGAGACGTCGGGTCCTTAAGCTGATCGGCGACGTTTACGCGCTTGAAGGAGAAGGCGCCTGTGGAGATCGGGCGCTGAAGCAGCTCGTTGCTTGCGGCATTCGAAAAGCCGCCGTTCTTGCCCTCGTTCCATTGCATGAGAACCCTCACTGCCTCGCGGCCGGGAAGCGAAAGGTCGTCGCCAATGCCGATCTCGTCGCCGTAAAGAAGGAGCGGTACGCCGGGCGCCGACAGCAAGAGGCTGAGGGCAAGCGCGATCCTTTTCTGGTCGCCTTCCAACAGAGGGGCAAGCCGCCGCCTTATTCCCCTGCCATAAATTCGCATGCTCTCTTTTGGTGCGAACTCGGCATAGATTCTTTCCTGAATATCGGCGGGCAGGCGGGCGAGGTTGAGCTCGTCGAGGTTTCGGAGGAAATTTGCCCACCCGCAGCGCGGTGGTGGCTCGGGCAGAAGAGCAAGAGCCTCGTGGATGACATTCGCCTCCCGCTGTGCAAGGGCGCCGAAAAGAGCGCCGCTCAGGATGAAATTGAGCAGCAGATCAAGCTTGCTTTCGCCAAAGTAATCCCGCAAGGCATCGGGCGCGAGGTCGACTTCGCCGAGCAGGAGCGCGTCAGGCCGCCTGGCGTTGAGCAGCTCGCGGATCTCTCGAAGAAAACCATGCGGGTCGCGGGGATTTGCATGCTCGATGCCGGTTTCCCCTATGACGAAAGGTGCGGCATCCACCCGAAAGCCGTCCACATTGAGCGCAAGCCAATAGTCGACAACGGCCAGAATCTCTTGGAGCACGGCAGGATTCGCGGTGTTCAGGTCGGGCTGAAAATGGCGGAACTTGTGAAAATAATACGCCTGGGCGATTTCGTCATAGGTCCAGACGCTGTTTTCCTCGCCCGGAAATGCCGTTTCGTTGTCCGCCTCGACCGGAGGCGGGTGTTCGGACCAGACGTAATAATCCCGGAAACGGCATTTCGGATCACGCTTGGCCGCCTCAAACCAGGGATGTTTCGTCGATGTGTGATTGACGGCGAGATCGATGATCACGCGAATGCCTTGCTCACCGGCAGCATGAAGAAATCCTAAGAAATCCTCGAGAGTGCCGACGCGAGGATCGACGGAATAATAGTCGCTGATGTCATAACCGTTATCTGCGAAAGGTGACTTGAAGAAAGGCGAGAGCCAGATGCAATTGATTCCGAGATCATGGAGGTAGGTCACGCGCGAGGTGAGACCCGTAAAATCGCCTATCCCATCGCCGTTTCCGTCGGCGAAGCGCTTGACGTCGATGCCATAGATAACCGCGCCTGCGAACCAGGGGACCTCTTCCATCAATCAGCTCCTGGGCTATCGCTTGGACGTTCTGGCTCACGCGGCTTTGCCGCTGTCGAAGCGCGCGAACTGAACGAATACTGAAATGTCTGCCTCGATCACGGCGCCATAATGTTTGCTTGTAAGAAACCCGGCGAACTTGGCTCGCCGGGTTTCCGCTCGATCTATTGCACGATCTGAACGACCGTGCGTGTCTGCGGATCAACAATGACCCGCTGCTGGTTGACGACCGCATAGGCGTATCGAGTGTCTTCCGGTATCGGATTGAGGACAACCGTTTGTGGCAGCCGTTTTCCGACCACCACCTGCTCCTGAATGACGACCGGCTGCGGAGGGGCAGGCTGTGCCTGCACGTAAGCAATCACCGGCGCGGGAGGAGGATCGATTGCTGTGCCCGCAATCGCGCCTGCGACGCCACCGACTGCCGCGCCGACAGGTCCACCGATAATCGCCCCGGTGACCGCTCCGCCGGCTGCGCCTGTTACGGCACTCCTTCTAGAGGTGTCTTGCGCCGTGGCGGCAACGGTCATCGAACCAAGTAATGCTGCGGAAAGTACAAGAAGCTTCGCATTCATACCGTTCTCCTTTGCGTTTATTTGTAATGAAGACAAAATGCGCCGCTCAGGCTATTGTTCCTTGTTTAAATATAAGTGATCTGCTCACGTTACATAAACTTGAGACATGTCATGTGAGGATATGATGATGGCGGATTTGTTGGCGTATGTCCTGGAGACTATTTTTGTCAACGCAACGAGAGAAGGGGATGCTCCGAGGATTTCGGCTCTCAACTGGTCGGAGATCGCGCATCGTTACCTTCTACATTGAGCCTCATCACGTCAGCGCTCTGCTTGTTGAAGGCATGCCGAATGCGCGCATTTCTCGCGGGCGGGGGCCGACAACGGCGTCTGCGTTTTCTATGAGGAGATCGACCTTTGTGACGAACGCGTTGAATCGTCCGCGAGCGGTCTCAGCATCGATCTCGCCGACAAGAGCTGCCCTGCAGGCATTGAGGGCAATCGCGTGGGCTGTGTTCCGCTTCGACGACGGCCACTCACCCGGAAGACCAGGCTTTCTGTGCACTTCGAATTTCCGTCGTTCGTCTCCCGGGTGATGCCCTGACCTCCTGGAGTCGAAAGACGACACAGCGCCGTGCGTCTAGGGACGCACGGCGCCGTGTTCGGTGCGGCCACCGCCGCTGTCGTCAGAAGTCCATGCCGCCCGGCGGCATCGCCGGAGCGGGCGCTTCCTTCTTCGGCTTCTCGGCCACCATAGCCTCCGTGGTCACGAGCAGACCAGCAACCGACGCGGCGTCCTGGAGTGCCGTGCGCACAACCTTCACGGGGTCGATGACCCCCTGCGTGTAGAGGTCGCCGAATTCGTTGGTCTGTGCATTCCAGCCATAGCCAAAATCGGCTGCCTCGCGCAGCTTGCCGACGATGATCGAGCCTTCGGCGCCCGCATTCTCGGCGATTTGACGCACCGGAGCTTCGAGCGCGCGGCGAACCATTTCGACGCCGTGCCTCTGGTCGACATTGTCGGTCTGCACCCTGTCCAGTGCCTTGACGGCTCTCAGCAAGGCAACGCCGCCGCCGGGCAGGACGCCTTCCTCGACCGCAGCTCGGGTTGCGTGCATCGCATCGTCGACGCGGTCCTTGCGTTCCTTCACCTCGACCTCGGTCGAGCCGCCGACACGAATGACGGCGACGCCGCCGGCCAGCTTTGCAAGTCGCTCCTGCAGCTTCTCGCGGTCATAGTCGGAGGTCGTCTCCTCTATCTGCGCCTTGATCTGGGCAATCCGTCCCTGGATCTCCTCCTTGGAGCCGGCGCCATCCACAATGGTCGTGTTTTCCTTTTCCACGACAATCTTCTTGGCGCGACCGAGCATGTCGAGCGTGACGTTTTCGAGCTTGATGCCGAGATCCTCGGAGATCGTGCTGCCGCCGGTCAGGACGGCGATATCCTCCAGCATGGCCTTGCGGCGATCGCCGAAACCGGGCGCCTTGACCGCTGCGACCTTGAGCCCGCCGCGCAGTTTGTTGACGACCAAGGTGGCGAGCGCCTCGCCCTCAACGTCCTCGGCAATAATCAGAAGCGGCTTGCCGGACTGCACGACGGCTTCGAGTACTGGAAGCATCGCCTGCAGGTTGGATAGCTTCTTCTCATGGATGAGCACGTAAGGCTCCTCCAGCTCGACGCGCATCTTCTCCTGATTGGTGATGAAATAGGGCGAGAGATAACCGCGGTCGAATTGCATGCCTTCGACCACCTCGAGTTCGGTCTCTGCGGTCTTGGCCTCCTCGACGGTGATGACGCCTTCGTTGCCGACCCTTTCCATCGCCTGGGCGAGGAAGCGGCCAATCTCGACATCGCCGTTGGCCGAAATAGTGCCAACCTGCGCGATCTCGTCGTTTTTGGTGATCGTGCGGGCGTTCTTCTTTAACTCTTCAACAACGGCATCGACCGCCTTGTCGATGCCCCGCTTGAGGTCCATCGGATTCATGCCGGAGGCGACAGCTTTCGCGCCCTCCTTGACGATGGCTTGAGCCAGAACCGTGGCAGTTGTGGTGCCGTCGCCGGCTACATCACTGGTTTTCGAGGCCACTTCGCGCACCATTTGCGCACCCATGTTCTCGAACTTGTCCTCGAGCTCGATCTCCTTGGCGACGGTTACCCCGTCCTTGGTGATCCGCGGGGCACCGAACGATTTATCGAGCACCACATTGCGGCCTTTAGGGCCGAGGGTGACCTTCACGGCGTTGGCAAGGATATCGACGCCGCGCAACATCTTTTCGCGGGCGTCGGAATGAAATCTCACTTCCTTCGCAGCCATTTTCCTACTCCTTCGATAGGCAGCACTCTTGACTGGTCTTTGTCATCGCCCGCTTACGCGGCGGTCTTGGCTTTCACTTCGGCCTCGATCACGCCCATGACGTCGGATTCCTTCATGATCAGGAAGTCCTCGCCGTTGAGCCTGATCTCCGTGCCGGACCATTTGCCGAACAGGATACGGTCACCGACCTTCACATCGAGCGGTTGCAATTGTCCGGTGTCGTCGCGCGCGCCGGCGCCGGCGGCGATGACCTCGCCCTCCTGCGGTTTCTCTTTTGCGGTGTCGGGAATGATGATGCCGCCCGCCGTCTTTTCCTCGGCTTCGATGCGGCGGACCAGGATACGGTCATGCAAGGGACGGAACGTCATTTCGTTCTCCTTAGGGACAAACAGGCATTGATAGGTTCCCCCGCGCCGCATCCAAAAGCGCATCCGGCGCGGTCGCGCTCCCCTTTCGGCGTCGCGCGCAAATCGATCTGGTTTGCGATTTGTCGTCTTTCAAGAGGTCCGCGGAAAAATTTTAGCACTCTCCCATCGAGAGTGCTAGCTGTGGAGCCTCAACAGGTTGTTCCCGGTCAGACCGAGTCGGCTGATGGGTGGTTTTGAGCCGATACTGCCATGCGGTCTATGCCAATTGTAGCGGTGAAGCCATCGCGGCAGTTCGGCGGTGCGTTCGTCTGAGGTGTTGTAGGCGCGAGCATAGGCCCATTCGCGCAAGCTTGTCTGAATGAAGCGCTCGGCTTTCCCGTTGGTCCTGGGAGTATAGGGCTTGGTGAAGATCTGGCGCAGGCCGAGACGCTTGCAGGCTGCCCGGAAAGTCTTTGACCGGTAGCAGGAACCGTTGTCGGTCATCACGCGCTGCACTTTGACGCCGAGACTGGCGTAATAAGCAACGGCGGCCTCAAGGAAGGCGACAGCGCTGTTCTTGCGCTGATCGGGCATAACTTGGACGAAAGCGACGCGCGAGGCATCGTCGATGCAGACATGGACGCACTCCCAGCCGATGCCGGTGTGACGGTTGATCATGCCAGTTTGTCGTCCGGTGATGCGGTGTCCGACAGAGCCGATCCGGCCGAGCTTCTTGATATCAAGATGGATGAGTTCGCCGGGATGCTCCCGTTCATAGCGGCGCACGGGCTCCGGCTCCAACGCGCTCAGCTTATTCAAGCCCAACCGGCGCAGAATACGGCTCACCGTCGCTGGCGAGACGCCGGCCTCAGCGGCGATCTGTTTGCCCGTCCAGCGCTGGCGGCGCAGCCGTTCGATCGTTTCGATTATCGCCGCAGGCGTCGGCCGGCGCAGTCGATGGGGCCGGGAGGAGCGATCATGCAATCCTGTCAATCCTTCGCGGCGATATCGGTCTATCCACTTCCGAATGGTCCGCAGGCAGACGCCTGCGGCTTTGGCCACGGCCTCCGGCGTCTGCCCGCTCTCGACCTGCCTTACAATTCGCTCTCGACCGCGCGGCGTCAGCCGCGCATTCTTGTGGATGTTCATCCGGTCCTCCGAGAATCACTGAAGCTTCGACAACCTCAGCTTTCCCGGTCTGGGCCGGATGGACAACCTACTGAAAGCTCACAGCTAGCTACCTGTATTTACAGCAGTAATCGGATAGCGCGTGCCTCGCGTCGGATATCGCCTTGCCGCGCGATATTCAAAGAAGCAAGTCGCTCGTGCTCGGCGTGACGATGAGCGGCTTGTTGATGTGGACAAGTGGACTTACGGACCGCCGGCCATCGACCCGACGACCACCATCACCACCGCGTCGACGTCGATCTCGCCATTGACGGTGAGCTTGTCTCCAGTTCTGCTCACACGCAGTTTCGACGGATTTTCCGCTGCCTGTCGTTCGAGTTCTTCGACGACGGCCGCGATGGCTTTAGCCTCGAGGTTGCCCTCTTTCAGATGGCTGGTACCCATTTCCAGAAAACGCCTTCCTTGCGCTCGGGATAATGCTTGAATTCGCACTCGAACCGCCGGCTGTAGGAAACAGCAGCAGTCAGCGCCGCTTCCGATGGCGGGTTCATTCCTGTGCCCGGAGCGAACCAGTCTTCCAGGAGATCGTCCGGAACGTAGGCCCCTATCCTCAAGGGAAGATTGGCCAATACGGAGTCCATCTCTTTTGGTGGCGGCATGCGACCCTCCCGACGGGTCCTAACAAGAATGTCGCCCGGAAGTTCCGTCGCTTCGCGTCGTTGTATTCATTCGAGCCCGGGCGCGAGCCTCGGCGAGCGGCCATGCGGCTTGGTCGAATCTGGCGGACGTACACAGCAAGTCCTGTTCGCAAAACGCCCCGTGACGCAGGCGACGGGGCGTTTGCTTCGTGTTCCGGGCGGTTGCTATTCCGCGGCAACGACCCGGCGGCGGCCGATCGTCGCCTGTGTCAGGAAGAATGCCCCAAGCGCGCAGATCGCGATGCCGGCGGCCATGGGCAGAGCGGTGCCGTCGAAAAAGACACTGGCCACGATCATCGCCACCGCAGCCGTAACGAAATGCAACGTTCCCATCAGCGCCGAGGCGGTACCCGCAATCTCACCGTGGTCCTCGAGCGCGAGCACGGCGGAGGTGGGGATGACGAGACCGAGAAAGCCGTAGCCGACGAAAAGGAAGCCCGCCATGACCGGCAGTTGGTTCATGCCGAAGCTCATGACGACGAACATGCTGGCCATCGTGAAGGCGAAAGCCGTCACCGCCATTCGCATGACGCGCACAAGGCCGAAACGCTCGCCGAGCCACCCGGTCGCTTGCGATACGGTGAAGAAAGACACGGCGTTGATGGAGAAGGCGAAGCTATATTGTGTTGGCGTGAGGCCGTAATATTCAATCAGGACGAAGGGCGAGTTCGCCAGATAGACCAGGAAGCTCGATATGCCGAGGCCGCCGATAAAGGTCAGCGTCAGGAAGTTGCGGTCGCCAAGAAGCAGCCGGTAAGCCGCCATGGCGCTGCCGAAGTTGCTTTCCAACCGCTCTTTCTTCGGCCGGGTCTCCTGCAATTGCGTCGCAAGCAGGATCAGGCCGATGAAGGCGGCGATCATCACCGCATAGAACACGCCGCGCCAGCCATAGAATTCGATGACGGCGCTGCCCGTCAGCGGTGCCAGGATCGGAGAAATGCTGAAAACCAGCATAAGAAGCGACATCAGGCGCGCAGCCTGGACGCCAGTGTGCATGTCACGGACAATGGCGCGAGGAATAACCATGCCGGCCGCGCCGCCGATACCCTGAAGGAAGCGAAAGGCAATGAGCGTTTCAATATCGCTTGCCACCGCGCAGCCGATGCTCGCCACGGCAAAAAGGCCGATGCCGAGGTAGAGCGGCGCCTTCCGGCCCCAGATATCCGACAGGGGCCCGTAAACAAGCTGAAAAACGGCAAAGGAGATGAAGAAGGACAAAAGGCTCAATTGCACGACATTGTTTTGCGCGCCGAGATCGTCGCCGATCGAGGGCAGGGCAGGGAGATACATGTCAATCGCAAATGGCCCGATGGCCGATAATAAACCGAGAATGATCGCAGTGCGTAGAAATGGAGCCGTCATGATGATCTCTTTCAGGAACCGCGGAGACAGGCCGGAGGCACCCTTCGGCCCTTCACTGTCGCTAAAGGTTGAAACGGAGAGGCAGTCGCTGATCGCTTGGACGCGGGGCTTGGGAGGATCGCATCCACGAGACTACCCGTGTCAAATAACTTGGACACAGGTGTAAAACTAGACACCATTGTCTAACTCGTCAACACGTCCTATTTTCAGCACATGAAAAAAAGGAATGCTCCGGTATCAACGGCTGGTGGCCATACCCAAAGGGGCCAGTGCGCAAAACGCGTGTCTATCCTGGACGCCGCCGCCGAGGTCTTTTGCCGCGAAGGCTTTTCCGGCGGGAGCATTGATGAGATCGCCGCGGAAGCCTGTGTTTCGCGCCAGACGGTCTATAATCACTACGGCGAGAAAGAGACGCTGTTCATGGCAGTGGTTCAGGCGATCATGGATCGCGCTAACGCCACGCTATTTTCGATATTGGCGACGTTCCCGGAAAATGGCGACAACCTCGAGGACGATCTGACGGCCTTTGCCGTTCGTCTCAACAAGAACTGCATTTGCAATCACGATGGAAAATTCATTCGTAGATTGGTGCAGATGGAAGGGGAGCGCTACCCGCATCTTTTCGAGATCTGGCGCAAGCAAGGACCCGGCAAGATCGCAACTGCGCTTTCGGCACTCCTGGCGCGGCTCGCCCATGTCGCGCCGCTGAAGATCGATGACTTCGATCTCGCCGCCAAACAGTTCCTCGCCCTTATCAGTGCCGAACTGCAGATGACCAATCTCTTTGGCGGCGCGCCAGCGGAGGAGGAACTCGAAAAGGCGGCGCGCGCTGCCGTCCGAACCTTCCTCAGGGCCTATGCCGATCGCCAGGAAGGCGAGGCAGCGGCGGATTT
Organism: Sinorhizobium numidicum; assembly: GCF_029892045.1. Lineage (NCBI taxonomy): Bacteria > Pseudomonadati > Pseudomonadota > Alphaproteobacteria > Hyphomicrobiales > Rhizobiaceae > Sinorhizobium > Sinorhizobium numidicum. Next base: position 1,730,350 of record NZ_CP120367.1, on the reverse strand, counting down.
GCCGCAGCGCTCTTCGCAGCCGGCCTGATCTATCTTTGCTGCCGCAGCCATGTCTCGATGCCCCTTGCCGCGGCGCGTCCCGTCGCAAGGCATGCGGTCAGCAGATAGCCTCCCGTCGGCGCTTCCCAGTCGAGCATCTCGCCGGCGGTGAAAGCGCCTGGAAGCGCTTTCAGCATGTAATGCTCGTCGATGCCGCTGAGACAAACGCCGCCCGCCGAAGAGATCGCCTCCTCGATCGGACGTGGCCGCAAAACCGCAAGAGGCAAAGCCTTGATCAACGCGGCGAGGCTCTTCGGGTCGGCCGTGAGCACCGCCGGGGCGATCTCCCGCAACAGCGCCGCCTTGACCCCGTCTAGTCCCGCCCTCTTGCGCAGGCGATTGGAAAAACTTGCCTTATCATTCTGCCGGGTCAGATCGCGTGCCAGGCGTTCAGCCGATCGGCCGGGCGCGAGATCAAGCAGAAGAGCCGCTTTGCCATCGCGTTCCAGCAGGTCGCGCAAGCTGGCGGCATGGGCGTAAACGAGACTGCCCTCTATGCCCTCGCGGCTCACCACGAATTCTCCCGAAAATACGCCTGCCGCGGATGAAGCGATGACGGATTTTACCGGCTCGCCGGCAAAGCGCTCTCGGAACGTCTCGCTCCAGGCGACGTCGAAACCGCAATTGGCGGGCCGGAAAGCATTGACCTTCACACCCCTGTCGCGCAGCAACGGTGTCCAAGTGGCGTCAGAGCCGAGTCGCGGCCAACTCGCGCCGCCAAGGGCGATCAGAGCCGCTTCGCAACGGACGACCTTTCGTCCCACTGACGTTTCGAAAATATAACCGTTCTCGGCAAAGCCCACCCAGCGATGACGCGTGAGGAGGCGGACATTCTGTGCCTCCAGCCTGCGGAGCCAGGCGCGCAGAAGCGGCGAGGCTTTCATTGCCGTTGGAAAGACGCGGTTCGAGGAACCGATGAAGGTCTCCACCCCGAGCTCTGCCGCCCAGGCTTGCACGTCGCTTGGGCCAAAGGCATCAAGGGCCGGGCGCAGCCGATCGGAAGCACTGCCGAAGCGCTTCACAAAAACGGTGTAGTCCTCCGCATGCGTGATGTTGAGGCCGGATTTCCCGGCCAGCAGGAACTTACGGGCAGCCGTCGGCATCGCCTCGTAGATCGTAACCGAATGGCCGCCGCGTGACAGGATATCCGCCGCCATAAGACCGGCAGGCCCGCCGCCGATGATAGCAATTTCTCTTCTGTCCATCTGCCCGTTATCCGGTTCTTCGAGGCGTCCCTGCGTGCTCAGGACTGTGCTTCCGGTGGCGCCGGGCCCGTGGACTCGCGCAGGATGAGTTCGACCGGCCAGAGTTCGTGGATTTCGGTTGCCGGTCTTCCGGAGAGAAGTTGCAGCACGAGATCCGCCGATCGCGCGCCCGCTGCCCGCATCGAGGAGCGGGTTGCCGAAAGCGAGGGGCCCATGTTTTCGGCCGTCAGATATGGAAATACGTCGTCATGGGCTATCACTGAGACATCGCGTCCGACGACGAGGCCGCGCGAGCGCACGGCGCGATAGATGCCGAGCGCCGTCATCATAGAGCCTGCGACGAAGGCTGTCGGACGCGGTGATTGCTCAAGAAAGGATCGGGCAAAGCGAAAACCGAGCTCATCAGTGAAGTTGCCGTGGGCGACCAGGCGAGCATCGAAGGGGATGCCCCGCTCCGACAGCGCATCGCGATAGCCCTTGTCGCGGTGGAGGGAGAAGGTGCGTCCGGGGCGACCGTTGATCATCGCGATGCGCTTGTGGCCGAGGTCAAGCAAATGGGAGGTGGCGCGCCTGACGGCGCCTTCATTGTCGATGTCGAGCCAGGCATGCGGCACGTCGGTTTCGGAGCGGCCGTGCACGAGGAACGGAAAGCCGAGCCTATGAAGCAGTGCGATGCGCTCATCGTTCGGCTTGGGCGAATGGACGATGACCGCATCGACACGGCCGCTGGTGACAAGCCTGCTATAAAGCGGAACGTCGTCCGTGGAGTCTCGATCCGCCGTCGGGCTGACGAGGATGTCGATGTCTTCTCCATCCAGCCGCTCGGCCATTCCGCTCATGAATTCGGCGAAGTGAAATTCCGCGGTGCGACCCATGACGACGCCAATGGCGCCTGCTCGCCCGGTGACCAAGCGCACCGCATTGATGTTTGGGCGATAGCCGAGCCGCACGGCTTCCTCTGCCACGCGTTTGCGGGTCTTTTCGCTGACCTCCGGATAGCCGCTTAGCGCCCGGCTGACCGTGGTTGGCGAAAGGCCCAATTGGCGGGCGAACTCCTTGAGCTTCATGCGGCTTATCTATTCCCTTAGCCCCGTATCCGGGCAGGAATATACGCCTTTCTTGTCAGTAACAATTGGTTCTCGGTCGCGGCCCGCGGTGCGAGGCACCTTCGCTGCGGATGCTTTGGCAGACCAAATCGTTTTAAATTATGCTTGTGGGCACACGTAGCATGACTACAGTCCGGGCTGTTCAAAGGAGGGTTGTGTAGCACGTAAATTGTTGAATTGGCGAGAGAAAAGATGCTTTTCAGGGTTTGTGGAAATAGCCAATTGCTGGCATATTGACATCGTTGAGACCTTCTGACAGCTTTTGCCAACCAAACCGTTTTCGAATTGCTGAGGAGCATTCGGATCGTGGGGGATTTTTGGAGGAGCCGAACATGACACTGTTTCTGAGAACGTTGACTCTTTGCGCCGCCATCGGCGCTGCCGATTTTGCCGTCGCTGCAGAACTCTCGCTTGCGGCCAATACGACCGGCAAAAATGTGAATTTCATTCGCGAACAGCTCGACATCTTCGAAAAGGAAACGGGCCACAGGGTCAGTCTCGTCACCATGCCGCCGTCGAGCAGCGAACAGTTCAGCCAGTATCGTTTGTGGCTGGCTGCCGGCAACACGGACGTCGATGTCTACCAGACCGATGTCATTTGGGCCCCGCAACTTGCTGATCAGTTCGTCGATCTCACTGAAGCTACGAAAGACGTGGTCGGCGACTACTTCCCCACGATCATCGCATCGCAGACGGTCAATGGTCGGCTGGTTGCAATGCCGATGTTTACCGATGCGCCCGCTCTCTACTACCGCAAGGACCTCCTGGAGAAATACGGCAAGGCGCCGCCCAAGACCTGGGACGAGCTGGCGGCGACCGCAAAGGAAATTCAGGAGAAGGAGCGTGCTGCCGGACAAGCGGATATTTGGGGCTACGTCTTCCAAGGCAATGCCTATGAGGGGCTTACCTGCAACGCACTGGAATGGATCAAGTCTTCGGGCGGCGGGCAGATTGTCGAGCCCGATGGCACGATCTCGGTCAACAATGAAAAGGCGGCTGCGGCCGTCGAACGGATCAAAGAATGGATCGGCGCGATTTCGCCTCAGGGCGTGCTTGCCTATCAGGAGGAAGAATCGCGCGGCGTCTGGCAGACGGGCAATGCCGTTTTCATGCGCAATTGGCCGTACGCCTATGCGCTCGGAAACGGAGATGACAGTGCCGTCAAGGGCAAGTTCGAGGTCATGCCGCTTCCGACCGCAACCGGGGGCGAAGAGCCGTCCTCGACCTTAGGCGGCTGGAACCTTTCGGTGTCGAAATATTCGGACGAGCAGGAAGCGGCGATCGCCTTGGTGAAATTCCTGACTTCAAAGGGCGTGCAGAAACAGCGCGCGCTGCAGCTTTCGCAACTGCCGACGATCGCCGCCCTCTATGACGACGCGGAAATCGCCGCGGCCCAGCCGTTCATGCCGAGCTGGAAGCCGATTTTCCAGAGCGCCGTGCCGCGCCCCTCCGCCGTCACCAAGGTCAAGTACAACGAGGTCTCGTCGAAGTTCTGGAGCGCCGTTCACAACACGCTCTCCGGCGATGGCACCGCTGCCGAAAATCTCGAACTTCTCGAAGTGGAGCTGACAGAGCTCAAGGGCGACAGCTGGTAATCCTCCCCGGGTGGGGAAGAACTGGACACAGCCTTTGTCTTTCCCGCTTCGCAGCAGTCGCCGAGGATGGCGGCCACCCTGGGCCGCCATCCTCCTCCGTGTCGAACCTTGCGGCGAAAGCCGAACGGCAATGGGTGAGCCAACATCATGACCGATCTTACCGTCGCGGATACGCCGGCCGCGCTCGCGCGCCAAAACCACATCAGTTCAGACCTCAGGACCCAGCGTGTCCGTTCAGCCTGGGTGTTTCTGGCGCCGACCCTGCTGGTGTTGGCTCTCGTCGCCGGCTGGCCTCTCGTGAGGACCATTTATTTCAGCTTCACCAATGCATCGCTGACAAATCTGGCGGGCGCCGAATTCATCGGCTTCAAGAACTATCTTTCCTGGATCACGCTGAAGAGCGGCCGCACCATTTACAAGGGCCTGCTTGCGGATCCCGCCTGGTGGAATGCGGTGCGGAACACGCTGAAATTCACCGCCCTTTCCGTCAGCATCGAGACGATGCTGGGCCTCATCGTGGCGTTGGTGCTGAATGCCCAATTCCCGGGCCGCGGGATCGTGCGCGCGGCCATTCTGATCCCCTGGGCAATCCCGACGATCGTTTCCGCCAAGATGTGGGCGTGGATGCTCAACGACCAGTTCGGCATCCTGAACGACATACTGATGGGTCTCGGCCTGATCAGCACAAAGATCGCCTGGACCGCAAACCCCGACACGGCGATGGTCGCCGTGCTGATCGTCGATGTCTGGAAGACGACGCCTTTCATGGCGCTGCTGATCCTCGCGGGCCTGCAGATGGTTCCGGGCGATATCTACGAGGCCGCCAAGGTCGACGGCGTTCATCCCTTGCGGGTGTTCTGGCGGCTGACATTGCCGCTCATCCGGCCGGCACTCATGGTCGCAGTAATCTTCCGCATGCTCGACGCGCTCCGCATCTTCGACCTCATCTACGTGCTGACGCCGAATAACGCTCAGACGAAAACCATGTCGGTGCTGGCACGGGAGAACCTCTTCGACTTCGACAAGTTCGCCTACGGTGCAGCCGCCTCGACCATGCTGTTTCTCATCATCGCCTCGATCACCGTCCTCTACATGTGGTTCGGCCGAGTCAATTTCGAAGGAGGGGAACGCTGATGATCGCCACACTCGCAAAGCGCACCGCCTTCTACGCGCTCGTCATGACAATCATCGTGATAGCGGTCTTTCCCTTCTATTACGCCATTCTGACGAGCCTAAAATCCGGCACGGCCCTGTTCCGGGTGGATTATTGGCCGACGGAACTCTCGCTGGCTAATTACGCCAGCGTCGTGTCGCAGGGCAGCTTTCTCAGGAATCTCGGAAACTCGCTGCTCGTCGCAACGCTGGTCGTCGGCATTTCCCTGTTGTTCGCGATCACGGCGGCCTATGCGCTCGGACGCGTACGCTTCCGCGGACGATCATTGCTCCTGCTCACCATTCTGTCGGTATCGATGTTTCCGCAGATTGCGGTTCTGGCAGGCCTGTTCGAGCTCATCCGGTCGATCGGCATCTTTAATACGCCCCTGGCGTTGATCTTCTCCTACATGATCTTCACCTTGCCCTTCACGGTCTGGGTGCTCACCACCTTCATGCGGGACCTGCCGGTCGAGATCGAGGAGGCGGCAATCGTCGATGGCGCTTCTCCCTGGGTCATCATTACCAGGGTCTTCATGCCGCTGATGTGGCCCGCGTTGGTGACGACAGGATTGCTTGCCTTCATCGCTGCATGGAACGAGTTCCTGTTCGCGCTGACATTCACGTCTTCGAATACGCAGCGCACCGTGCCGGTCGCGATCGCGCTGTTGTCCGGCAGCAGTCAGTTTGAAATTCCCTGGGGCAGCATCATGGCGGCCTCGGTCATAGTCACGGTGCCCCTCGTGATCCTCGTCCTGATTTTTCAGCGGCGGATCATTTCCGGCCTCACCGCCGGCGGCGTCAAAGGATGAGCGGGATGAGGAAAAGTGTGGGCGGTTTTCCGCCTGCATTCCGCTCTAACCTGTTGCTCTAGGAGGAGAAAATGGCAGAGCTTCAACTCAGAGACATTCGCAAGTCCTTCGGCGCCTTCGAGGTGATCAAGGGCGTGAGCATGGATATCAAGCCGGGCGAGTTCATGGTCTTTGTAGGCCCTTCCGGCTGCGGCAAATCCACGCTGCTCAGGCTGATCGCCGGGCTGGAGGAAATCACCTCCGGCACGCTCGCCTTCGACGGCCAGATCGTCAACCATCTTGTGCCGTCGAAGCGCGGCATTGCCATGGTTTTCCAATCCTATGCGCTTTATCCGCATATGACTGTCTTCGAGAACATGTCTTTCGGCATGCAGCTCGCCGGCAAGGACAAGCAGCAATGCAGGAAAAGAGTAGAGGCGGCGGCGGAAATGCTGCAGCTCACACCTTATCTGCAGAGGCTACCGCGTCAGCTCTCCGGCGGCCAGCGGCAGCGGGTGGCGATCGGCCGCGCTATCGTGCGCGACCCCAAGGTGTTCCTGTTCGACGAGCCGCTTTCCAATCTCGATGCGGCACTGCGCGTCGCGACCCGTATCGAGATCGCCAAGCTGCATCGCAGCATGCACAACACGACGATGATCTACGTGACTCACGATCAGGTCGAGGCGATGACACTCGCTGACCGCATCTGCGTGCTGAGGGACGGGGTAGTCGAGCAAATCGGCACGCCGCTCGAGCTCTATGAGAAGCCGAATTCGGTTTTCGTCGCGGGCTTCATCGGGTCGCCGAAGATGAATTTCCTCTCCGGCCCCTTCGCCGACACCTACGATGCCAAGACGATCGGCATCCGTGCGGAACACCTGGAGATCGACGGCGAGGGCGGGCAATGGACCGGAACCGTCATCCATTCGGAGATGCTCGGGTCCGACAGCTACATCTATCTCGACATCGGCGCCGGCGAACCGGTGATCGTCAGAGAGAGCGGCACCTCCAGACACCAACCGGGGCAGACCGTGCGGATTTCGCCTGCCGCCGGGCATATTCACCGCTTCGATGCGGCGGGACGGGCGACCGGGCGCCTGGAAATACGAGGTGCGGCCTAAATCCGGACGGATTTCGGATCATTTCCAAACCCCAGACGTTAGACCGGAAAGGGCGCTATCCCGACCCCGACTCCGCATCGACGAACTCAAATCATGGACAGCGGGCACCGAGCAAAAAGGATGCCTAACGAGTAGGAGAACGACCTTGGCTATCAACACGATCGTGTGGGGTGAGAACATCCACGAACAGACGAATGCGGTGGTTCGGGAGATCTATCCGAACGGCATGCACAACACGATCGCCGCGGCGCTGAATGCCGATCCGGCGATCGAAGCGACGACGGCTACGCTGCAGGAGCCGGAGCATGGACTGAGCGAGGCGCGGCTGGCTTCGACCGACGTGCTTTTGTGGTGGGGCCACAAGGACCATGGCGCCGTCGCCGACGAGATCGTCGAGCGAGTTGCCAAGCGGGTATGGGAAGGCATGGGGCTGATCGTGCTCCATTCCGGCCATTTCTCAAAGGTCTTCAAACGGCTGATGGGGACGCCCTGCGCCCTCAAATGGCGCGAAGCGGGCGAGCGCGAGCGCGTCTGGGTGATCAATCCGCGACATCCGATCGCCGAAGGCCTCGGGGAGAACTTCGTCATCGAGAATGAGGAGATGTATGGCGAGCAGTTTTCGGTGCCGGAGCCGCTGGAGACGGTCTTCATCTCCTGGTTTGCCGGCGGCGAGGTATTCCGTTCGGGGCTGACCTGGCGGCGCGGCGCGGGCAACATCTTCTATTTCCGCCCCGGCCACGAGACCTATCCGACCTACCACGACGCAACGGTCCACAAGGTGCTGCGCAACGCCGTGAAGTGGGCCCACAACCCGCAAGGCACCTATAAGGCGATCCATGAGGCGCCGAACGTACCGGTGGAGAAGGCACTGGAGCCGATCGTCGAGCGCGGTCCAAAGCTGCATAGGGCCGGCGAAGCCGGCTACAGGTGAGGAGGTTGGCAATGCGTCTGCTCATACTCGGAACCGGCGGCATGGCGAACAGCCACGCAAACGCCTTTGCCAAGATCGAGGGTGTCGAAATGGTCGGCGCCCTCGATGTCGACCCGGCCCGCGCCAAGGCCTTCGCCGCCACGCACGGCATCCCTGAAACCTTCAACTCGCTCGATGAGGCGATCTCCTGGGGCCAGTTCGACGCGGTAGCAAACGTGACGCCGGATAAGGCCCACCATCCGACGACGATGGCGCTGATTACTGCCGGCAAGCATGTATTGTGCGAAAAACCGCTGGCGGAGAATTACGAAAAGGCCGCGGAGATGGCGGCCGCGGCGGAGCGCTCCGGCCTCGTCACGATGGTCAACCTCACCTACCGCAATGTCGCGCCGCTTCAGAAGGCGCGCGAGCTGGTGCTGGCCGGCGAGATCGGCCAGGTGCGGCATATCGAAGCCTCCTATCTGCAGAGCTGGCTGGTGTCGAAAGCCTGGGGCGACTGGGCGAGCGAATCGAAATGGCTGTGGCGCCTGTCTACGAGACATGGCTCAAACGGCGTGCTCGGCGACGTCGGGATCCATATCCTCGACTTCGCCGGTTATGGCGCCGGCAGCGCGGTCGAACGCGTGTTCGCGCGGCTGAAAGCCTTCGACAAGGTGCCGGGCAACCGCATCGGCGAATATGATCTCGACGCCAATGACAGTTTTGCGATGACGGCGGAGTTCGCCAACGGCGCGATGGGGGTGATTCACGCCAGCCGCTGGGCGACCGGGCATCTGAACGAGCTGAGGCTGCGGCTGCATGGCGACAAGGGCGCGCTAGAGGTGATCCATACGCCGGACGGTTCGAGCTTGCGCGCCTGCCTCGGGGCGGATGTGGAGAAGGCGGTGTGGCGCGCCGTCGACGCCGGCAGCGTCGCGACCAACTATCAGCGTTTCGCCGAGGCGGTCAGGGCCGGCCGCAGCGTCGAGCCCGGCTTCCGCCATGCGGCCGACCTGCAGAAGGTTCTCGATCTCGCCATTGAAACCGAACGCGAGCGCCGCGAACTCGGTGTCGCGGAGGTGGTTCCGATTGCGGACGAGCGGGCGGTCGTGGGAGCATAGCGCAAGCGACAGACCCGCTCTCAGGCGGTTACGCCAACAGAATAAAAAAGTGCGCGTTCACGTGAGCGCGCACTTTTTCTGAGCGGAAGGTGCGAAGCGATTTTCGCGGCGTTCCGCTCAAGTGGTTTCTGGACCGGCCGCCTTCACGATCTTGGATGGGATCAATCCAAAATCGTTGATCTAGCTTACTAGAATCGACCACGTTTATGATTTTGGGTCGATTCGACCCAAAATCATCGTGATCTAGGCGGAGTGCGGGTGGCGATAGTCCCAGACAGCCCAGGCCGCAATGGCGGCGACAAGCAGACCCAGAATGACGTGGGTCCACATTGCGTTCGTATTTGCCATAAAGCCGAGTAGCCAGGGAGAAACGATCACCCACAGGCCGACCACCATATTTGCCCATTCCTCCCACTCGGCGAAGGCCGAGAGGGCTGCAACCGCAAGGATGCCGAGCACAATGCCGGAAATCCATGCGTTCCAGGTCGGTACGACGTCAGCCGAGAAACCGATGACCCAGGGAGAAAGGAACAGGCACACTGCCAAGACCAGATTCACCCAGTCCTGGGCTCTTCTTCCTGCCATTAGAGTGTTAGCCATGACAACCTCCACGTATGAAGCTTGACCAAAGCGTCACCACTCGCGTGCACCGCACGTTTCAGCTCCGGTCGTTTCAGTCCGCACGGTCGCTGTAACGCTTTGAATTGCTAAGTGATTTTACCCTCAAATTGAAGCCGATTCAAGAAATCCCGCAACATACGGTTTTCATGGACTATTTACGCGAATTTGCCGCATGGTTTTCCGGAGGCGAGGACTGACGTGTTCTTCCCGACGAACGACCATCGCAAGAGAGCGCACGAGTTTCGGCGTGAGCGGGTGTAGAGCCGTAAGCTATTGGTCCTTCGAACGTTTTGGCGTTGCCATCAGTCAGAATGGCCGAGCCAAGAACTGCACTGACGCGCCGTTTGAAGCAGCATTCAGCCATTGCAGCGCTTGGCGCCCATCCTGTGCCAGGCTTTCAGGCTCAATGCTGCCGGCTTTCTTGTCTCCGCGCTGGCGCCGTTTACGCGGGCATTTTCGAAAGCAGGGCAGCGAAGCGGCGGCAAACTGCCGCTGCTCTCCGGCCAGCGCGTGGGGCCCCGCCTAGCCTCACTCCGCCGCCAAGGGTACAGGATACATCCTGCCTTCCTCTTCCTCGTCCACCGCCGACGGCGCCTCCTCCGGCTCCGCCTCGCGGGCCTTCGGCTCCTTGCCGAAGAACAGCGCGTAACCGGCCGGCAGAACAAGGATCGTCAGCACCGTCGCAACCAGAATGCCGCCCATCATCGCGTAGGCAAGCGGCCCCCAGAATACGCCGCGTGAGATCGGGATCAGAGCCAGCACCGCGGTCAGCGCCGTCAACGTGATCGGCCTGAAGCGGCGAACCGCGGCGCCGATGATCGCCTCGGATCGTTCCATGCCCGCGGCGATATCCTGGTCGATCTGATCGACAAGGATGATCGAGTTGCGGATGATGATACCGAGCAGCGCGATGACGCCCAGAATGGCGACGAAGCCGAAGGGAGCGCCGCTGATCAGCAAGGCCGCGGCCGCCCCGATGATGCCGAGCGGCCCAGTCGCCAGTACCAGCATCGACTTGCCGAAATGCTGGAGTTGCACCATCAGCAGCACGACGATGACGACCAGCATGATCGGCGCCTTGGCAGCGATCGAGGCCTGGCTCTCGGCGCTGTCTTCCGCTCCGCCCTGGATCTCGACCTTGTAGCCGGGGGCGAGGCCGTCTCTCAGACCCTGCAGCTCGTCATAGAGCTTCATCGTCACGTCGTTTGACTGGACGCCGTCCGGCAGAGTGGCGCGGACGGTAATGGTCGGCAGGCGATCGCGCCGCCACTCGACACCCTGCTCGATCACCGGTACGACTTTGGCCACCTGCGAGACCGGAACGAAACCGCCGAAATCGGTGGGCACGTAGACGGAATTGACGGCCGAGAGCAGGTGCCGGTTGCCGTCCGGTTCTCGCGCGACGATAGAAACCGTTTCCTCGCCGTCGCGGAAATCGTCGAGCGGCACGCCGGACATCGTTGCCTGCAGCATCTGGCGGATGCGTTGCGATGTGACGCCTAGCGCGCGGGCGCGATCCTGATCGATCACCAGTTTCATCGCCGGCACCGGCTCCAGCCAGTCGTCATGAACGGCGCCAAGCAGTGGGTTTTCGGCGAACTTCGCCTTCACCTGATCGGCGATACGGCGCACTTCCTGGCGGTCCGGCCCCATTACACGCAACTGCACCGGCCAGCCCGTCGGGGGGCCGAGGAACAGGCGGTCGACCTTGGCGCGAACAGAGGGGAAATCTTCGGCAAGAACCGTACGCAATTTGACGATCAGCCGTTCGCGGGCCGCCTCGTCCTTCGCCATGACGAGAAGCTGCGCGAAATTCGGATTGCGAAGCTGCTGGTCGAGCGGCAGGAAGAAGCGTGGCGCGCCCTCGCCGATATAGGTGGCGATGAAGCGCTTGTCCTCATCGTCCATCATTCGCGCTTCAAGAGCCTTGGCCTGCTTTTCGACTTCCTTGATGCTGGTTCCTTCCGGGAGCCAGAGATCGACAAGGATTTCGGGCCGCGACGACTGCGGAAAGAAATTCTTCGGAATGAACTGGAAGGCCCAGAGACTTGCCGCGAAGGTAACAAGGGTCATGACGAGAACGATGACGCGGTGGCGCACCGCCCATCCGACGGTTGCCCTCAGGCGCCGGTAGAAGCGCGTATCGAAGGCGTCGTGATGGCTGCCCGCGTGGTGGCGCTGCTTTAGGATCATGTAGCCGAGCCAGGGCGTGAAATAGACTGCCACGAACCACGATACCACCAGCGCGATGCCGACGACGTAGAAGAGCGAGCGGACATACTCGCCGGCAGTCGATGCGGCAAAACCGACCGGGATGAAGCCGGCGGTGGTGATCAGTGTGCCGGTCAGCATCGGAAAGGCGGTCGAGGAATAGGCAAAGCTCGCCGCCTCGATCTTGACCAGGCCTTCCTCGAGTTTGCGCTCCATCATTTCGACGACGATCATCGCGTCGTCGACGAGCAAGCCGAGAGCGATGATGAGGGCCCCAAGTGAGATGCGCTGCAGGTCGATGCCGAGTTCGTACATGATCGCGAAGGTGGCTGCGAGCACGAGCGGTATGGCAATGGCAATCACGAGACCGGAGCGCCAGCCGATCGACAGGAAGGAGACCACGAGCACGATGATCAGCGCTTCGCCGAGCGCATGCATGAATTCGCTGATCGCCTCGGTCACGACCTCCGGCTGATTGGAGACCTGGTCGACCGTCATGCCGTAGGGGAGCGCGGATTCGAAACGTTCATAGGTCGCTTCGACAGCTTTGCCGACATCGGTGACCTTGAAGCCCTTGGCCATGACGACGCCGATCTGAACGCTATCATGTCCGTTGAAACGAAACTTGCGCGAATAGGGGTCTTCGAGGCCGGACGTGACGCTCGCGATGTCGCCGAGCCGGATTGTCTGGCTGCCCGCGCGCAATCTCAGTTCGCGGATATCATCGATTTTTGTGACGCCGCCTTCGACGGAAATGCGCACCGAGCGCTGACCGGTATCGACGGAACCGGCAAGGTCGACATCGTTCTGGCCGCTAATGGCGTTGCGCAGATCGTTGAGCGTCAGCCCGCGCTCGGCGAGGACCTTGGAGGAAATGTCGATATAGATTTTCTCCGGCTGATCGCCGAGAATGACCACCTTCTCGACGCCCGGCGTCGTCAGCAGCATATCGCGGCCTTCGATCGCGAACCTCTTCAGTTCAGGATAACTGTAGCCTTCGCCGCTGATCGAGTGCAGCGTGATGAAGGTATCGCCGAACTCATCGTTGAAGTAGGGGCCGAGCAAGCCTTCGGGCAGTTCGTTGGCAATGTCGGCGACCTTCTTGCGCACCTGATAAAAGGCGTCGGCAACCTCGTCCGCGTTGGTGTCGCCCTCGATCTGCAGCGTGATGATGGCGCTGCCGGCGCGCGTATAGGAGCGGACGAAATCGAGATGCGGCGTTTCCTGCAGCTTGCGCTCGATCTTGTTGACGACCTGGTCTTCCATCTCCTGAATGGATGCGCCGGGCCAGACGGCCTGCACCACCATGACGCGGAATGTGAATTCCGGATCCTCGCGCTGCCCCATCCGAACGAGGCCGAGAGCGCCGGTAATGATGATCAGCGCGAAGAGGAAGCGCGCAATACTTGGATGGCCGATCGCCCAACGCGAAAGATTGAACGGTTTCTTGTCCTCAGTGGAGGCGTGCATGGGCGTCGTTCCGTTCTGTCGGGAATTGGGCTAGCGGACGATTTCGCCTGTTTCGGCGAGGGCGGATTGCTGTTCGGCCGCCGGTAGCTTCACTTTAAGGTTTTCGGCCATGAACTGCGTGCCGGCGGCGACGACGAGGTCACCTGGTTCGATACCCTCGGCGACGCGCACCCCGTCATCGGCAAAGTCGGCGAGCTTGACGGGCCGGGCGTGAACGGCCGACGCATTGCGGTCGACCACCCAGACGATATCTTTGCCGTCCTTCTTAGAAAGAGCGCTCAAGGGGATCGAAAGGGGCGCGTACGAATTGCTGGCGGCGGCCTCGATGGTCGCCGTCATCCCGAGCAGAACGCGCTCGTCGTTCGGCAAACTGACGCGTACGGAGAAGGTCCGAGATTGCTGGTCGGCGCTGCCGGAGACCTCGCGCACATTGCCGTCAAGCACGAGCGCCTCATCCGACCAGAAACGCGCCTTGACTTTTTTGCCTGGCTTGAACTCGGAAATGTAGATTTCGGGCACCGCAATCTGCACTTCCTTCTCGCCGTCGACTGCGACGGTGACAACAGGCGTGCCCGCGCCGACGACTTGGCCGACATCCGCATTGACCGCCGTCACGATGCCGTTCTGGTCGGACTTCAGATCCGTATAGGTCACCTGGTTCTTGGCCTGATCGAGCGATGAGGCGGCGGCGTCGCGCGTGGAGACTGCCTGATCGTAGAGCAAGGTCGCTTGGTCGAGCTGAGCCTTGGAAGAGAATTCCCTGGTGAAGAGCTGTTCGGCCCGGACTTTCGTCAGCGCCGTCGTTTGCACCTGTTTTTCAGCCGCGATCAGGCTTGCCTCGGCGCTCTTGACCGCAAGCTGGTAGTCGGTCGGGTCGATACGGGCAAGAAGGTCGCCCGGCTTCACCCGATCGCCAATATTGACGAGCCGCTCGGTGATTTTACCGGCGACGCGAAAGCCGAGGTTCATTTCCGTGCGGGCTTTCACCGAGCCCGAATAGTCGAGCTCGCGCGCCTCACCTGTCTTGACGATCTCCACGACCTTGACAGGACGGACGATCTCTTTCGTTTCGGTCTTCTCCTCCGAGCAGCCGGATAGGGCGACGCCAGCGGCGACGGCCAGGAGACCGGCAACGAACGGTTTACGGAAAACTCTCGGCGAAAACATCGTTCGTACTCCTGACCCTCAGGTTTTGTTGCGGTCTACTTCTTCAGCGCCTCGATTGCGTATTCGATCAGCTCATCGGGTGTTGCGCGGTTCTGCTTCGCAAGACACTGAGCTACGATCTGCGGGTGACAGAGCGTCACTACGGCGGCTCCAAAACATCTGGCGGCGACTTCCGGATCCTGTTCTGCGAATTCGCCGGCCCGAATGCCGTCGCGAATGATCTCGGCAAGAAGCTGATCTATGCGGTCGATGTGCTTTTCGATGACGTGCCAGTCCCGCTCGATCGCCACGACGACCATCTCGTGCACCTTCTGCTCGTCGAGCATGGTCTCCACTGTCATCTTGTGCTGACCGTGGACATAGCGGCGCAACCGCTCGGAAGCGCTGAGAGGAAGACGGGAAATGTCGTAGGCCTGCTGATAGCTCGCAGCTAGCATGCGGCCACAGATTGCCTGGTGGATCTCCTGCTTCGACGCGAAGAAGCGATAGATGTTGGCCGGCGACATTTCGAGATCGCGGGCAATGTCGGCGACATTCGTCTTGGCATAGCCATAATGCCTGAACAGCCGCTCGGCGGAATTAAGAATCCGCGTCACGTTTTCCTGTCTGGCATCGACGCTGCTGTCTGCGAGATCGTTCATTTTTGCCATGTCGTGTTACGAGTGACGTTTTTCGAATTTCGTCAGTCTTAATCCGGTAGTCCAAATCTGTCAACCCAGGGAGTAGGCTTTCCAATGTGCTTAACGATCGAAAGAACACTGCGATCCCAGATGAGATACATCGTGCCGAGGCGCCGGCTTTTATCCTTTACGGCTGCTTGAGCTTGACACTGAGGCTTGATCCCGGATGTTTCACTGGTGACACCCAGGGAAGGACGGCCTGCGTGAGGCGCGACCGGCCCTCCCGGGCGAGACCAGGAACGGGCTCCGTGCGGCCTTAGAAATGCAGGCGAGACCTGCAGCTGGTTTGCGAAGGGCATGACTCCGGCAGCGCCACCCGGCCGGCACTGACGATCAGGCGATCGCCTGTCGTTACTCGCTAGGCGCGGACGAGGCCGTCATCGGCGCCGCTTGAGCGCCGGCTGAGCATCATCCGACGCGACGCCAGCCTTCCTAAGGAACCTAGGCCTTCCTATAGAACAAAATAGCCCTTCTGAAGGGTCAAGGCGTCGTCCAGGTGGATGGCGAAATCCGCCTTCCTGTCGCCGTTTACATCGCCATAGATGTAGGTGTCGGAGGCGGCGCGATCGTAGCGCAGCTCTCCTTTCCGGCCGGCGAAGGCGGCCGTCCCGACGAAGAGAAAACTCTGGTTGCCTGTGACAGTAGAGTTGGCATCGATCGCCGAGAGATCGATCCTGTCGGATTGCGAGGCTACGAAGTCGTAGATCGTGTCGCGGCCGGTGGAGGCAACGGTGCTCTCCGCCAATGCCCTGAACCTGAAGCTGTCGGCTCCTGTGCCGCCCGTCAGCCGGTCCGCTCCTGTCTCCCCCAGCAGACGATCATTGCCATTGCCGCCATTGAGGGTGTCGGCTCCGATGCCGCCGTAAAGCCAGTCATTACCGCTGTCGCCGTACAGAGTGTCGTTGCCGGCATAACTGAGCAGACTATTGGCCACCTGGTTGCCGATGATCGTGTCGGCGGCCGAACCTCCCTTGACGTTCTCGATCAGAGAGCGCGTGTCGCTGTGATAAAGCAACGCGTTGAAAATATTGCCGCGCGCGTAGCCGTCATTCGGACCGCCGCCGAGATAAGCGAGCTGGTCGGCGCTGAAGGTCGAGGCTTTGCCGGGCCGCAGATCGATCTTGAGGCCAGTCTTGTAGGCAGTGAGATCGTAGGTATCGTTGCCGCCCCCATCCCATATGGTGGCGAAGATGCGGTTGGCACCCGGAGAGATGGCAGTCTCGCCGTTCACCAGTGTCGCGCCGCTGGCGGGCGTCCATTTATAGACCGTGTTGCCGCTGTTGGTCGTGAAGTCGGCACCGTACATTTCCTGTAGTCCGGCGATATCGGCCATCATGAAGGTCTGCGGCGCGCCATACTGTTCATACCCGTAACCGCCATCGTCCCCGGCGCCGACGAAACCTCGGTAGGTCATGATCGAATATTCGATCGAGTCGTATTGCGTGGGCAGAGGGCCGAAGGCGCCTTCTGCCTCGTGACCGTGCTTCAGGCCGAGCGCGTGGCCGAGCTCGTGCAGCAGCGTGTGCCATGCGTAGTTCCCGGCCACGGGCTTGCGATAGTCATCTACCGTGCCGGCATAGGCCGTGCCGAACCAGATGTCGCCGGCCTGAGCATAGGTGCCCGGCATATAGGCGTAGGCCGTCTTCGGCACTTTCGACTGCGCAAACCGGATCGTTGCACTGGTCGCGCTTCCCAAAGCGAAGCTGGCATTGGTGAAGCCCTCGACGGAAAAGCCGTCATTGGCGGCCGAACCGAAGGACTGCTCCATGGCGAAAAGCGCGGTGTTTTTCTGCGCTGTCGATATGTCAGTAAAGCCGCTGTTTTTCTCGCCGCTGTAGCTATAACTGCTGCCCAAGGTCGGAAAGGCGTAATAGATCGTGCCGTTCCAAGCCGAACCCGACAGCACGCCGTCGATCAGGCTGTTGCCCGTCGCCGCGAGAAACTGGGTGGATTTTCCGGTGCCGCTCATGCAAAATTCTCGATAACGGATGCAGACTGATTTCGGGACGGTAGCCGCCCAATAACTATGATTCCCGTAAATAACTCAATAAGATTGGAGCGATTTTGCTGGTTCGCAGGGTACTGAAATTGCTCGGGTTGGTGCTCTTGGCAGTGAGCTTCTCGGCTCCTTCGCACAGCGCAACGAAGAAAAGCGGGGCAGAAATGCAGGAGCCTCCAGATCATGAGCTCGCCGTGCGCTCAGAATTCGAGCGCGTAAAGGCGAAGAATACGACCGAGGATTACGAACGCTTCATCCGCCGTCACCCGGGTCACCCTTTGACTGTCGAGGCGCGGAAGGCGTTGTTGCGATTGCGACAGCAGTAGGCCGCGACCGATGACGTTCATGGTGATTGAAAGCGCGGGTCGTGCCCTTTAATCTCGGCGCGACAAGATGCCAGCCCGCGAGGATTCGTTTGAGAACAGGCCTTCGATTTTCTTTGCTGTTCGCCTGTTTCGCGTTACTGCCGGCGGCTGCCGAAGCCGAATGGCACGCGGTCGAGAAGGTGCAGACCTATTCGATTGCTGGTAAGTCCGGTCCGGAACTCTATACATCGATCGGGGAGCGGGGGCCGAAGGTCGGAGGCCTCGCTCGCGCCATCGCGCATACAAGCTTCAAGCTCACCTGGTCGCGGAAATACGAGGCGCAGGGCGACGCCTGCGTCCTGGTGTCGGCGCTGCCGAAGCTTGCGATTACCTACACGCTGCCGCAACCGGCCAAGCAATTGCCGGCCTCCACCCGGGAGCATTGGCAGGCTTTCATCGCCGGTGTGCACAAGCACGAACGCGTGCATGGAGATTTCATAAAGGACATGGTGCAGAAGATCGAGGCCGCCACCGTCGGCCTCACCGTTTCCGCAGACCCGCAATGCCGCAAGATCAAGACAGAATTGACGAGGCGGCTTGCTAAGCTTTCGAACGCGCAGCGGCAGCAAAGCCGGGATTTCGACCGAGCGGAACTCAGTGATGGCGGCAATATCCATCAGCTCATCCTGAAATTGGTGAACGGGCGGTAGACGCGCGCCTGGCCTCGCGATGCGATGCAGATTCTTTCCTCGCCGCCGCAGCGGATCAGGTCACACCCGAATCGCAAGAGCTGTTGCCGCTCGGGAGGGTGCCTCTGAATTGTCTCAATAGAGTTGAACTCTACGGTGGTTCTACACCCTGCATGGTCGTCGCGACTTCTACGATAATGCGGGCCACCGATTGCTGAATGTGTTTGTCGGACGAGCGTTGTTCGCAAGTCCGAGAAGGAGAGTATGCATGAAGAATAATCTTGCCGTCGCGTTTTCCGCAGCGTCGCTGTCTCTTTCGGGCATGGCCGCCCATGCCGCCGATGTTACGACATACCGGGAGCCGGCTCCGCCCCCGGTGCAGGACGCGCAAAACGGCGTTAAGATAGGTTATCTCGAATGCGATATCGCCGGCGGTACCGGCTACGTTCTGGGCTCGGCCAAGGAAGTCGAATGCATTTTCCGCTCCATAAGCGGCGAGGAAATTGAGGATCGCTATACCGGCGAGATCCGCAAGCTAGGTGTTGATATCGGCTTTACGATGCGCAGCCGGCTCATCTGGGCCGTGTTCGCGCCGACGGCCGGCTATCATCACGGATCGCTGAGTGGCCTCTACAAGGGCGCGAGCGCCGAGGCGACGGTCGGCGCCGGTATCGGGGCCAATGTGCTCGTCGGCGGCACCTCCGGTTCGATCCATCTCCAGACGGTCAGCGTCACCGGTCAGCTCGGCCTCAACGTCGCTGCTGCCGGCACCTCGATGACGCTCAACTCGGTGAACTGAATAGCGTCACAACATCGCTCGCCGCGCAATTCTGAAGGCAGCGTGCGGGTGGAAAGGGACTCATGCTTCTCCACCCCTCGCGCCGGGCGTTTCGTGAATGGAGCTTGCCGCGGATCTCCAGAGAACGATCAGCATTCCGGCAATCATGGCGGCCAGGCAGTACCAGGTGATCGCGTAGACGAGATGATTGTTGGGAAAGACGATGCGTGTCAGGCCGCCGACGGGAAGACCGCCGGGATTGGGAGTGGCGTCGGCATCAATGAAATAGGGTGCGACATTCGGCAAAGCGCCCGTCGCAGCGATCGCACTTACGTCGCGTGAATACCAGCGGTTCTCGGAGGGCTTGTTCGAGCGCAGAAACGCGCCCTTCGGCTCGGTCATGCGCATCAGCCCGGTGACTTCGGTGTCGCCTGATATTTGCCCCTGCAATCGCGTTGTGGCATCTCGCTTTTCGGTCGGCACGAAGCCGCGATTGACGAGGACGATCGTGCCGTCGCCGAGCGCGAGCGGCGTCGTGACCCAGTAACCGGCCCCGAGCTCGGTTGCCGCGTAGACCAGGGTCTCCTTGTCGTTCAGATAGTGGCCACGGACCCGTACGCGGCGGTATTCATCGGTGTCCGCATTGATGTTCGGCCATTCGGCTCGAGCCGGAACGGTTACCGGTTCGGCGTGGACGCGGGCCTCGACCCTCGCAATGAGATCGACCTTCCAGAAGAGCCGTTTGACCTGCCATGTACCGAGCGCCAGCAGAACGGCGATCAGGAAGATCCCGATGGCGCTCAGAACTGCAAGCGAAAGCCGTGAGCGGGGGCGAGATGCGGCTTCGTTATCGGGATCGCTCATCGGGGACCAGTGAATGCAGACCGTGGAGCGGCGGGATCCCGCCGCTCCACATCGTCAGGGCATGTTCTTCATCATTTCGGGACTCATCGGCATCATGTTGGTGTTCAGATGATGCATGACCCAGAGCGAGCCGGAAAGGGCGATGGCAACAAGCAGGACGGTGAAGATCAGCGCCATCATCGTCCAGCCGCCTTCCGACCTCGTGTTCATGTGCAGGAAAAAGATCATGTGAACCACGATCTGCACGGCGCCGAGCATCATGATGAAGAAGGCGGTCAGAAGCGCGCTGTCGAACACATCAGCCATGACCAGCCAGAATGGGACGGCCGTCAGGATCACGGAGAGAACAAAGCCGGTAACATAGCTCGTCAGCGTGCCGTGACCGGCCTCATGGCCGTGACTATGGCCATGATGGGCTTCAAATGCATCCTCGTGCGAAGGCGCTTGCGAACTCATCCGAGAACTCCCATCAAATAGACGAAGGAAAAGACGCCGATCCAGACGACGTCGAGGAAGTGCCAGAACATCGACAGGCACATCAGCCGGCGCTTGTTCTCGACGATCAGCCCGTACTTCGCCACCTGAACCATCAGGGTGATCATCCATACGATGCCCGACGTCACGTGCAGGCCGTGCGTACCGACGAGCGTAAAGAACGACGACAGGAAGGCGCTGCGCTGCGGACCGGCACCCTCGTTTATCATGTGTGCGAACTCGTAGAGCTCGAGCCCGACGAAGGCGGCGCCGAAGAGGGCGGTGACCGCCATCCAGAGCAAGGTCGTCGTCTTGTTGTACTTCTCCATTTCCAGCATGGCGAAGCCATAGGTAATGGACGAAAACAGCAGCATCGACGTGTTCACCGCGACGAGCGGAAGATCGAAGAGATCGGCCGGCGAGGGTCCGGCCGCATAATTGCGGCCGAGCACCCCGTGTGTCGCGAAAAGGACCGCAAAGATCAGGCAGTCGCTCATCAGATAGAGCCAGAAGCCGAGCATCGTGCTCCCTTCGGGATGATGCTCTTCCTCTAGGTAGAAGGTGGGCGTTTGGCCTTGCTCAGCGGGTTCGGTCGTGTGTGTCATGGGTTTACACCTCACCTGCAAGCAGTTCCGTACGCTTGCCTTCCGTTTCGGCGACGAGTTCGGCGGTGATGTAGAAGTCGCGCTTGTAGTTGAAGGTGTGGCCGATCGCGACCGCGATGATGGCGAAGAACGAAAGGATCGCCAGCCACCAGATGTACCAAATCATGCCGAAGGCAAAAGCGACGCTGATCGCGCCGAGAATGACGCCGGTGCCGGTATTCTTCGGCATGTGGATCGGCTTGAAACCGGCGAGGGGACGGCTATGGCCGCGCTTTTTCATGTCCCACCAGGAATCGTGGTCATGGACGACGGGCGTGAAGGCAAAGTTGTATTCGGGTGGAGGCGAAGATGTCGACCATTCGAGCGTCCGACCATCCCAGGGGTCGCCGGTCGTATCGCGCAGTTGCTCACGCCTGATGAAGCTGACAACCAATTGGATGAGCAACGACAGGATGCCCAGCGCGATCAAGAAAGCACCGAACGCGGCGATCACGAACCAGATCTGCAGGGACGGATCCTCGAACTGGTTGACGCGGCGTGTGACGCCCATCAAACCGAGTACGTATAGCGGCATGAAGGCAAAGTAAAAGCCGGTCAGCCAGAACCAGAAC
The DNA here is from genome assembly GCF_029892045.1 of Sinorhizobium numidicum. Classification (NCBI taxonomy): domain Bacteria; kingdom Pseudomonadati; phylum Pseudomonadota; class Alphaproteobacteria; order Hyphomicrobiales; family Rhizobiaceae; genus Sinorhizobium; species Sinorhizobium numidicum. Next base: position 1,708,836 of record NZ_CP120367.1, on the reverse strand, counting down.
GACATCTTGCCCCAAAACGGATCGAGCCTGAAGCCAAAGGCTTTCGGAAACCAGTAGACGACGCCTGCCATCAGACCGAAGACGACGCCGCCGATGATGACGTTGTGGAAGTGGGCGATCAGGAACAGCGAATTATGCAACACGAAATCGGCCGGCGGAACGGCAAGCAGCACGCCGGTCATGCCGCCGATGACGAAAGTCACCATGAAGCCGACCGTCCATAGCATCGGCACCTCGTAGCGGATGCGGCCGCGATACATCGTGAAGAGCCAATTGAACATCTTCGCCCCGGTCGGGATCGAGATGATCATCGTCGTGATGCCGAAGAAGGCGTTGACGCTGGCGCCGGAACCCATCGTGAAGAAGTGATGCAGCCACACGATATAGGAGAGGATGGTGATGACGACGGTCGCATAGACCATCGAGGCGTAACCGAAGAGCCTTTTGCCGCAGAAGGTCGCGACGACTTCGGAGAAGATGCCGAAGGCCGGAAGGATCAGAATGTATACCTCCGGGTGACCCCAGATCCAGATGAGGTTCACATACATCATCGGATTGCCACCGAGATCGTTGGTAAAGAAGTTCGTTCCGACGTAACGGTCGAGCGAAAGCAGGGCCAGCGTCGCGGTCAGGACCGGGAAGGTCGCAACGATCAGCACGTTGGTGCAGAGCGACGTCCATGTGAAGACCGGCATCTTCATCATCGTCATGCCGGGCGCCCGCATCTTCACGATGGTGGCGATCAGATTGATCCCGGATAGCGTTGTTCCGATGCCGGCAACCTGAAGGCCCCATATGTAGTAATCGACGCCGACGCCGGGACTGTAGTCCGCCCCGGAAAGCGGCGGATAGGCCAGCCATCCGGTACGAGCAAATTCGCCGACGAAGAGCGAAAGCATGATGATGATCGCACCCGCGGTCGTCATCCAGAAGCTGAAGTTGTTGAGGAAGGGAAAGGAGACGTCGCGGGCGCCGATCTGCAGCGGCACGACGAGGTTCATGAGCCCGGTCACGAATGGCATCGCCATGAAGAAGATCATGATGACGCCGTGCGCCGTAAAGATCTGGTCGTAGTGATGCGGCGGCAGATAGCCCTCGGAGCCGTTGAAGGCCATTGCCTGCTGCAGGCGCATCATGATTGCGTCGGCGAATCCGCGTAAGAGCATCACCAGCGCCAGGATGACATACATGATGCCGATCTTCTTATGGTCGACGCTCGTCAGCCAGTCGCGCCAGAGCGTTCCCCAAAACCTGAAATAGGTGATCAGGCCGATGAGAGCGATGCCGCCGATCGCTACCGCCAGGAAGGTCGCGACGAGGATGGGCTCGTGGTAGGGGATCGCGTCAAACGTCAAGCGGCCGAAGATGAACTTCAGAAGATCAGGATTGGAGAACATGGGAAACCCATTCATCGATGTCTTGTCGGCGCAAAGCGCCAGGTTCAGTCGTTAAGCTGCGCCGGTGCCGGATCGCTGCCCTCGTTCATGCCCGGCATCGAATGCCCCTCATGCCCTCCCGTGCCTGGCATGTTGTCTTGCATCGGTTCCCTGCCGCTGCCAGTCGTGCCTTGCGGTTCCTCCCCGCTGCGTGCGGGCGTGCCCGTCGCCGGGAAGGTCGGCGCCCCCGCTCCCGGGGCATGTCGATTGTCGTATTCGAGTTTTTGGCGGTTCTCGGCGCTTTCCTTGCCGCCACCACCCATCCTGTCGATGTGCATCATGTCTTGCATGCACATCTTGCCGGGCGTGGCGCACAGATTGAGCACCGCCTCGTACAGTCCCTCCTCGACCGAGGCGAAATAACGTACCGGCTCCCGCTCGCTCGGCTTCTCAAGCTTGAGGTAGGCATCGCGGTTGAGCGCGGTCCCCTGCGATTTCACACGTGCGACCCAACTGTCGAAGACCTGCTGATCCACTCCGTGGAACTTGAACCGCATATGTGAGAAGCCGTCGCCGCTGTAGTTCGCAGAAAAGCCTTCGTATTCGCCGGGCTTGTTGATAACGGCGTGAAGCCTCGTCTGCATGCCGGGCATCGCATAGATCTGGCCGGCAAGTGCCGGAATATAGAAGGAGTTCATGACCGAGGATGCGGTGATCTTGAAGTTAATCGGGACATCCACCGGCGCCGCCAGCTCGTTGACGGTCGCAATTCCCTGGTCGGGATAGAAGAAGAGCCATTTCCAGTCGAGGGCGACGACTTCGACGGTCAGCGGCTTCGCATCCGCCGGGACCGTTCGCTCAGAGTCCAGCCGATCGAGCGGGCGGTAGGGGTCGAGCTTGTGTGTGCTGATCCAGGTGACCGCTCCAAGCGCGATGATGATCGCAAGCGGAGCGGACCAGATCACCACTTCCAAAGGTGTCGAATGATGCCATTCCGGATCATAGGTCGCGGCTGCGTTCGACCGGCGATAGCGCCAAGCGAAGAGAAGCGTCAGGAAAACAACCGGTACGATGATCAACAGCATGAGAATCGTCGAGATCACGATCAGGTCGCGTTGCTGCGCGGCAATGTCTCCGGATGGGGCCATGACCACCATGTCGCAGCCCGCCAGCAGGAAAAACGGCGGCAAAACGGCTAGGCGGCGGGAAAACTTCAACAGTTCTGGCACGTCTCTGAGCTCTTTTTGTTTCGACGCTTCTGCGACTAAAGTAGGAGCAGTGCAAACGGTATGAGGTGTATGGTCGCACCGCAGCAATCTTGTGCATTGCAGCGCATAAATCGCTGTCGGTCGGGCGGCTTCCGCTTCGCAAGTTTTGGCCGAGTCTTTGGAGATTTCGAGACGGCAAACGCACTATTTCGGCGTTCGGCACTTGATATGATCGGTTGATTGATCAACATCCCCTTTTGAGGGCGGCTTGTGAAGACGCTCTCGAACCGGGAGGCGCTTTATGAGCAATGCAATGCAGCAGTCTTTAAGGCCATCGTCTTCTTCGATGGAACGCGACGCGCGGCGCATTCACGACGACAGATCCGTTGCTCCCGGCAATATCGCCATCGGCGTCGTCATTGGGCGCGCTGCCGAGTTTTTCGATTTCTTCGTTTTTGGCATCGCCTCGGTCGTCGTCTTTCCGCAGCTTTTCTTTCCCTTTGCTCCGGATCGGCTGACCGCAACGCTCTATTCATTCGCCATTTTCGCGCTTGCCTTTGTCGCCAGACCGATCGGATCACTCGTTTTCATGGCGATAGACAGGACCTACGGCCGCGGCGTGAAACTGACGATTGCGCTTTTCATCCTGGGCGGTTCGACGGCTTCTATCGCCTTCCTGCCGGGTTATGAGACGCTCGGCGCCTGGTCGATCTGTCTGCTGGCGATCTTCCGTCTTGGTCAGGGCTTCGCACTCGGCGGCGCCTGGGACGGGCTTGCCTCGCTACTCGCCTTGAACGCCCCGCAACACCACCGCGGCTGGTATGCGATGATCCCGCAGCTTGGAGCTCCGATCGGCTTCATGCTCGCCAGTGCGCTTTTTGCCTATTTCCTCGTATCTCTTTCCGAGGCGGACTTCCTCACTTGGGGATGGCGCTACCCCTTCTTCGTCGCGTTCGCAATCAACGTCGTTGCGCTGTTCACGCGCCTGCGCCTCGTGATGACGAAGGAATTCGGCACTCTGCTGGAACTGCACGAGCTCGAAGCCAGGCCTGTGATCGAGACGCTGAGATTGCATGGTCGCAATGTGCTGATCGGCGCCTTCGTTCCGCTGGCAAGCTTTGCGCTCTTTCATCTCGTCACGGTGTTTCCGCTCGGTTGGGTCACGATCTACACCGATCACGGCGCAAGCTCTTTCCTAATGGTGCAGTTCCTCGGGGCGATCTGCGGCATCGGGGCGATTGTCGCTTCCGGGCTCATCGCCGACCGGATCGGTCGCCGCAATCATCTCGGTGTCTGCGCGGTGCTGATCGCGATCTTCAGCTTCATTGCACCGATGCTGCTTCAGGCGGGAAGCGCTGGCAGAGACGCCTTCGTGATCATTGGCTTCAGCCTCTTGGGCCTGTCCTTCGGCCAGGCGGCGGGGGCCCTTGCCTCGCGTTTTGGCAAGGCCTACCGCTATACGGGCGCTGCACTGACGTCCGATCTGTCATGGCTGATCGGCGCGGGCTTTGCCCCGCTGGTGGCTCTTGGCCTGACCAGCCGCTTCGGATTGGCTTTTGCCGGATATTACCTGCTTTCCGGCGCTCTAAGCACGATTATCGCCCTGATCTTCAGCAAGACACTCGAGATCAGCAACGATTAGCGAAAGCCCTTCTGCCTGAGCTTGACTCTTGGTGTCCCGCGACGAGGCACGGCCATCGGCCGTCATCTACAGGCCGAACGGGAATGTATCGGGCACGCCCTCTCTGACATGCTCAGGTGGGAGCGGCGTTACCGGTGTCGTCCTGTCGAACCAGACGAAAGCGTCGAACTGCTGCGGCAGGGAGGCATAGGCGTAGTGGCTCAGGCGTTCCGTCTCCGGCCTGTAGATCACTCCGATAAATCGCTCCAGCCTCGGCTCCAGAAGGCGCCGGCGAAGGGCGTCGTCGCGGGAAAAATCGAGCAGGAACCGGTCAACCTGCGAGTCATGGCAGAGCCGCTCGTAGCTGTCCTCATGTGAAGGCCGGATCGTCTTTACCTCCATCTGGCCGTCCCAATCGCTCGCTGCCGCTACCTCTCCGCTATGCGTGCCGAAACCGATCAATGCCGCCTGGTCGGCGAACCGTTCGCGGCAAAGCTGGCCGATGTTGAGTTCGTCGCGAACCGTTCCCATGTCCGTCTGGCGCGCATCGCCGATATGGGAATTATGCGCCCAGACGACCGCTTTGGAATCGGCCCCCCGCCCCTCAAGCACATGTTCGAGCGTCTCGAACATGTGCGTATCGCGCAAGTTCCAAGACTCGGCACCACCATAATACATGATGCGATAATATCGTTCGGCCGAGGCGATCAGGCGAGCGTTCTGTGCGGCGTCGAGAAGATCGTCGCCATCCTCCTCGCCTGATCGAAGTTGTCGTTCGAGGAGTTCGCGGCATTGCCTTATCACCGCCTCCTCGCATTTGCGGAAACCTCGTGTCAGCGCGGCGCGGCCATAGGTCGACGGCTCGTTCTGCCAGGGCGTCAGGCATCCGTAACGTTCCCGGGCAATGGCTGCGGCCTGCGGATCGACCTTGTCGAGGTAGGCAAGGACGGCGGCGATGGATCCGCGCATGTTATAGATATCGAGGCCATAGAAACCGGTTCGGTAAGTCGCAGGCTTATCGGCGTTGTAACTGCGCATCCAATCGACGAAATCCATCACCTCGCGATTGCGCCACATCCAGGTGGGAAAGCGTTGGAATGGAGCATCCGCCGGGCTTCGGGAAGCGCGATGGCGAACATATCGATCAACCGCCGCTGCATCGGGCCAGTCCCCTTCGACGGCAACGATCGTAAACCCATGCGCTTCGATCAGCCGGCGCGTAACTGCCGCGCGAGCGCGATAAAACTCGGAGGTACCGTGGCTGGCTTCACCGAGCAGCACCACACGCCGATCGCCAAATCGATCGAACAGGCGCCCGAAGGCCGGATCGCTGAAGTCGGGCAAAGGCTCCGCCGCTTCGGCGATCAATTCCGCAAGACTAGGCGCAGGCACGCGCCGTCCAGCCGGTTCGGTCCGTTCCTCCCTCCAGCCTTGGTCGCCGATGAGCGGCACGAATCTTACGCCCCCAAGATCCTGCTCTTCGAAGGTGGTGGCGTTCACTCGGGTTATCTTCAAGAGCCGCTGTTCGTCCTGTTGGCCCACCGGGATGATCATGTGGCCGCCGAGATCGAGTTGCTCCTTCAAGGCACGGGGGACCTCCGGTCCGGCGGCCGCTACGACTATGGCATCGAACGGTCCGACTTCCGCCCAGCCGTTCGTCCCGTCGCCGACGCGCACGTCGATATTGTCGTATCCAAGCTCGGCAAATCGCTTTCGCGCCGCCTTGGCCAATGGTGCGTGTCGTTCGATCGAATAGACATGCGCGGCGATGCGGCTCATGACGGCGGCCGCGTAGCCCGAACCGGTACCGATCTCCAGGACGATGTCGCCCGGCTCGAGTTCAGCCTTTTCGGCCATCAACGCAACGATATAGGGCTGCGAAATCGTCTGGCCGTGACCGATCGACAGCGGAGAATCCTCATAGGCGAACTCCTCGTAACCGGGGTCGACGAAAGCTTCGCGCGGTACGATCCGCATGGCTTCGATGACGTCGGGATTGCTGATCCCTCGGCGGGCGAGGTGGAGGTCGATCATACGGTCGCGAACCCGGGAGAGGTCTGGCATTGTCGGCGACTTTCTTCTGCAAGGCGGCGAGTCACGCACGAGCGGTGATACGCCTGTATCATTGTGAAGTCGTTCCGGGCGGTGAACCACGCAGGCGTCTAAATGTTCCGCAGATCTGCTTCGAGACCGTAGAGTGCCGGGAGTTGTCTGATTCGACGCAGTCCGCAAAGGCGTTCGCTTGCCGGCAGAAGGGCGACGGGGGCACAGGACTCGACGTGACGAGTTGCGCGGATCACATGCTCGCTTGAAGTCGCCGTGTTACACTCGCGTTTCGTTGCAACTGCTGGGTCCCGCAGGCGGCCCGAAGGGAGAACATGCCTAATCCTGACAGTAGCCTGGTTGATTTCCTTGGAATCGCCGCCGTGTTCTTATTGGTCGGCGCAAACGGCTTTTTTGTCGCGGCAGAATTTTCGCTGGTGTCGGTTCGGCGCAGCCGTGTGGCGGAACTGGTGACGCAAAGAAGAATGAATGCGACGGCGCTCCAGCGCGCTATCGACAATCTCGATGCCAATCTGGCGGCGACGCAACTCGGCATTACGATCTCATCTCTGGCTCTCGGCTGGATCGGCGAGCCTGCCCTGGCTCATCTGATCGAGCCATTCTTGACGGTGCTGCCGCAGGCCTGGGCCTCGGTCGGCTCGCACGCCATTGCCGTCGCGGTTGCCTTTGTGGTCATCACGGCATTGCACATTGTTCTCGGCGAATTGGCGCCCAAGAGTTTGGCGCTTCAGCAGAGCGAGGGGACGGCACTCGCCGTTGTCCGGCCGCTCGGCATATTCCTGTTTCTCCTGCGCCCTGCCATTCTAATTCTCAACGGTCTCGGCAACATCGTTCTGCGTCTGGTAGGCTTGCGTTCAGGCACGGGCGAGGCATCGCTGCATTCGCCTGCGGAACTCAAGCTGCTCGTCGCCGAGAGCCACGAAGCAGGCCTCCTCGATGTCGCACAGCAAGAACTCGTCCAACGGATTTTCAGCATGGGCGACCGAAGAATTTCCGATTTCATGACGCCTCGCGTCGACATTGACTGGATCGACGCGGACGACCGGCCGGCCGACATGCTCAAATCAATCCGCGAATGTCGGCACGAGCAGTTGCTCATCGGCAGGGGCAATATCGATGAACCTCTCGGCATGGTGCTGAAGAAAGATCTCCTCGACCAACTGCTTGATAACAGGCAACTCGATCCGCTCAGCGTCGTGCGGGAACCGCTCATTTTGCACGAGGCGACGCCTGTTTTCCGCGTGCTTGAACGCTTCAAATCCGCCCCGGTCCGGCTTGCGATCATCGTCGACGAGTACGGAAGTCTCGAGGGCATCGTTACCCAGACTGATCTGTTGGAAGCCATCGCCGGAGATTTGCCGGATATTGAAACGGAAGAGCCAACCGTGATCGAACGCGACGACGGTTCGCTGCTGATCGACGGTATGATGTCGGCGCACGACGCCTTCGACAGGCTGAGGCTCGATGAGAGGCCGCAGGACGGCGGCTATCACACGATCGCCGGCTTTGCCCTGCATGTGCTTGGGCACCTGCCCGACATTGGCGAGAGCTTCGAATTCGATGGCTGGCGGTTTGAAATCGTCGACATGGACGGGAGGCGAATAGACAAGATTCTGGCAAAGAGCATTGCTCGCTCGGAGTAAGCCGCGACGGAGCCCCGCCAAATCAGCCATGCCACAGAGCACCGCTGTGGGGCGGAGACACTTCCCGGCAAAGCTGCGCTTCTAGCGCGGGATGAGGAAAAGTGTGCGCGGTTTTCCGCCCGCATCCCGCGCCAACTTATTAGAATCGATCACGTTCATGATTTCAGGTCGATCCGACCTAAAATCATCGTGATCTAGTGATCTTGTCAGTCACGGCGCGGGTGGGCCGACCGGCCTAGTCGCGGCAACGGTTTTCCTTGTCCTTGAACGATGCGCTGGCGTGCACTCTGTCGCGGAACATAATCGAATGTCGCCGGTTCCGAGGAGTGTTGAATCTGCGACGTCGGAGCCAGAGCGCGGCAGAAACGCCGGATGTTGCTCAGAGCTCCAGGGCCGCGCGAATGGAGGAAGAGAGATGCCTGCGAAATCGAAGGCGCAGCAAATGGCCGCCGGTGCCGCGCTTGCCGCGAAGCGAGGCGAAAAGAAGAAGAGTGAACTCAAGGGCCCCTCCAAGAGCATGGTGGAATCCATGACTGAGAAAGAACTCAAGGAAATGGCTTCGACCAAGCGCAAGGGCAAAAAGGAACACGTTTCGAAGTCCTGAGCGATCCTTGCGGTTAGGCTTTGCAATCGGCGAAGGCTGATCGCAAGGTGGCCGCTAGTCCAGGCCGCCGGTCCGATAGTGCCGCGTCCTCTAGGACGCGCAGAAGTTGCTGCCTCGTGGTCAAGTTCACGAGGCAGCAGGGGAAAGCCGCGTGGAGGACCGATTGGAACTTTCCTGACGCCGTTTCCTATCGCGCGCCTTGCCGACCTGAGTTAATGGCACCGGGGCAGGAGCATCTTTTTAAGGAACTGCAGCATTTGAAGGTGGAAAAACGCTCTGGATTCAAAGTGCTATGCTATCACTGGCGCGTTCGTTTGGTGATTTACACTGGAAACCGGGGACAATATTCTACGTCCTTGTGAGTGAGTAAGGATGAGCGAATGAGCGAAACCAAGCCTTCGGCAGATGCGGGCGCGGACAAGGCCCTGGACGAGCGAATCGCATCCTTGCTGAGGGAAATTCAGAAGGAGGCAGTGCCGCGACGTCTTCTTGAGCTCGCGCGAGAGCTGCAAGGTGCACTCAACGCGCGAAAGAGGTGAGAGGCATACCCGAATTTTCCTCCCTCAGTTCAGGGGATTTCCATGCATCTGCACAGTCAATTCGTCGCGCGCGCGACTGAGTCGGCTCTTGATGGTGCCGATCGCGCAATCGCAAATGTCTGCTGCTTCCTTGTAGCTCATCCCGAAGCCGGCAACGAGAACGAGAACTTCCCGATGTTCGGGTGACAGACACCCCAACGCGGTGCGTAGCTCGTCATTGAGGACCGACCATTCCTGCGACGGTGCCATCGGGATCGGCAGTTCAGCACAATTGGTATTTCCGGGGCTTTCGCGTGTTCTGATCTTGTATTGCGTGCGGAAGGCATTGCGCATGATCGTGAACAGCCACGATTTGAGGCTCGTGCCCGGTTCGAATTGATCGATGCTGCGCAGCGCGCGAAACAACGTCTCCTGGACGAGGTCGTCCGCCTCGAAGGAGGCCGATGTGAATGTTCGCGCAAAGGCCCGTAATGCAGGTATCAGATCGACGACCTGCTCTTCAATCTGTGGTGATGAATGCAATGCGTGTCCGCCGGTGACAGGCATGTCGACTATCGCCCTTCTGCCCGGAGAGAAGAATATAAGTGACGTTAGAAAATGCCTGTCCGACCGTTTGGTTCCTGATCGGGCGATATTTCCAAAAGGTATGCCAGGCTCACTCGCAGCGCGCGGCGCATATCGGCGGCCGTCACGGTGCTCAGCCGATGTATCGGAGCTCCGGTCGGCGGGTTTCTGGAGCGGCGGCTACGAAAGCCGCGAAACTGTGCAGCCTCATAGCCGATCTCCGCAAATCGATCCGGCCGGAACCAAAGGCATTGCTGTCGGTTTGGGAGGTTTCAAGAAAGGAGGAAACTATGAAGAAGTTTACCGTGATAGGTGCCGCGCTGCTTGTCTCGATCGGCTCGTCGGCGATTGCGCAGACAACGGTCGTGCTGCCGGGCGAAGTCAGGACCTATGTGTTGGAACAGAATACACCTTCCGTTACCTATGAAGGCGAGATCGTCGTCGGATCACCGCTGCCTGAAGTGGTAGAGGTTCACCCAATTCCCGACCAACCCGACTTTGCCTATGCCATCGTGAACAACAAGCGGGTCATTGTTAATCCGAAGACCCATACGGTGGTGGAGGTCCTGCAGTAGTACTGCAGGACTATTTGGCTTCATATGCTCAAAGCGGGAGGGAGGCTGAAGGCGCGGAGGCGTCGCGAGCGATTTGCTGAAGCGATGCGTGGGCCGCCCGCTCGCAGCGAGATTCAAGAGGCGAAACATGGAAAATCTCGAGTTTCGCTTGGCTGCCCATAGGGAAATCCTGGTAGCCCTCCTTTCCGCCCTTGCACGGCACGACGACGTCTGGACGGAAATCAACAGGGTCCTCGAGGACGCTCAGATCGTTCAGGATCATGAGGAGGACCCGGGCGTGGTGCCCTCCGAGGCATTCGCCAGGCAGAATGCCATGACCGCGGAAATCAGCTCCATTTTGGAGGACGCAATGGCGCGGGCGGAAAGAGATCCCGCCGTCGGGGAGGCGACCTGAGGCCGAACTGAGCCCAGGGGTCGAGAGACACGTCGGAGAAATCCTGGAACCGCTCCCCTGTTGGCGCGTTACCGATAGAGCTGTGGCTTTTGCCGCGCAGCATCACGCGAAAAGAAGGGACCGCATTGTGCGACATCGACTGAAGCAAAACCGCCCGAAATTCCTCCGGCCCCCTGAAAATCCGAACGCGGAGAAAGAGCGGCGGAATTCCTGGCAGCCACAGGTCATCGTGCCCCATCGGGTCGATCTCCCCCTCAAGAAGTCGACGGAAGAAGAAGTTGCAGTGCCGGCATCGATCAGTGGGAGGAGTCTCGCCAATGGCCGGCAATGAGGACAAATCGATCCGCGTTCGGGACGTGATGTCGCGTCAGGTCTTCACGGTTTCCCCAACCGACACGGCGCAATCGGTGGCGCGACTGATGGAGGAGACCGGCGTGGGTGCCTTGCCCGTCGAGGCTCCTGGTGTGGGAACGATTCTCGGCATCGTCACGGATCGCGACATTCTAACGTCCGTCGTTGCCGAACAGCTATCAACATCAACGCAGGTTTTCGAATTCATGACAGTTGCGGCCGAATCCTGCGAGGAAGGCGATAGCATCCTCTTGGCAGCGCAGAAGATGCACGACCACCAAATTCGCCGCCTTGTGGTCGTCGACGAGAAGCGCCACGCAGCCGGGATCATTTCGCTGGCGGATATTACCCGGGTGAGCCCTGAGCTCGGCGGTCTCGTGCTTGACGGCATGAGGAGCCGGGCCCCGGAAACGTCGCAGGTCGAAGGAATGTCGTCATGCCAAGCCTGACCCAGGATCGTCTGTGGAGTGAAGCGGTTATACTGGAGGCGGCTGATCGCGTGCTAAGGGTGCAAAGCACGAGGGATGCCTTCCTCTGCCTCAAAAATCATTGGCCGATGACGGACGGAAAAGCAAAAGGCGACGCGCTCGCCGCATGCGACCGCGTGATCGACGGGTTTGACGAACCGGATGTCGCACGTGCCGCCTTCATCAAGGCGGCTGAGGAGGCCCAGTTCCGCGTTCACAGTTGGACGGGCCAACAATGACTGCGACAGTGAGTTGATTGGAAAGCGAAGTTCGAACAACTCCTTGAGATTAACGCCTTCTGACGCGCCTATTGCATTTATCCTTTGTGCGTCTGAAAAAGACTCACGGCGCTGCAGTGCGCAGTGCTGATGGGGGCTTGCGAGGCGCTAACACTTACGCCTCGCGACCGCGCTCCATTTTCAAGCATGCGCTTGCCGCGCCTCGTCGAGCGCGACGTCATCACCAATCCGCATGGTGTCATCAACTTGTTTCATCGATCATGACGGCTCTTGAGCTTGACTCTGGGCCCCTCCTTATCGCTACATGACGTTGTCAGACATCTTACACGAGGGAACATGTAGGGCTGACAATCGAACAGGAGGATTGCGTGAAGAAGCTGTTTGCATATCTGGCGCTCGGCGTCGCGGCGCTGGCATCCAATACGACGGCCGAGGCCGGAGAGACCCTTGACCGGGTTGCGGAGAAGAAGGCAATGGTCGTCGCGACCAACAGCGGCTGGCCGCCCCAGAGTTATCTCGATGACAGCAACGAACTGGTCGGCTTCGATATCGACGTGTCGCGTGAAATCGCCAAGCGGCTCGGCGTTGAGGTAAGCTTCGAAACGCCGGATTGGGCGACGCTTACCGGCGGCCATTGGCAGGGACGCTACGATCTCGGTGTCGGCTCCGTCACTCCGACGAAGCCGCGCGCCCAGGTGATCGATTTCGTCGGCGTTTATTATTACAGCCCATACGTATACGTCCTGCACAAGGACAGCCCGGCGAAATCCGTCGCGGATCTCAACGGCAAGGTAATCGGTGTCGAGACCGCAACGACCTCAGAGGATTTCGTTCGACGCCAGCTTGAAATCGATGCGCCGGACCTGCCGCCGATCGAATATAAGCTCGAGCCGGGAGAAATCCGTACCTTTGCCGATTCCATGCTGCCCTTCGATGACCTGCGTCTTGGCAACGGCGTGCGCCTCGATGCGGTAATCGCGCCGGAGCAGACTGCTCAAAACGCGATCAAGAACGGATACCCGCTGCGCGTGCTTGAAGGCGAATATGCTTTCAAGGAGCCGCTCGTCGTGATTGCTGAGAAAGCCGACCCCGAGTGGACTGCCAAGGTCGGCGGCATCATCGAAGAGATGAAGAAGGACGGCACACTCACGAGCCTCACCACGAAATGGTACGGGAAGGATTACAGCGCCGACTGATCCGTATCTGCAGGTGACGCTTCGCATGATTGCCCCGATCGATGCCGGCTGGGCAATCACGCGGAAGAGAAAAAGCATTGCAGCGATCTTTGCGCATTTGAGGAGATAGGCGGTATAGCCGCCGGTTCGTCTCCGACGCCGTCGAGCCCATGAGCACATCATGTCCTATCCCGATACCTACTACAAACGCACGCTAGCAGAGGATAAGGTCAGACCAGTTCTAACCGGAACGGCCGAATGCGACGCCGTCATCATCGGCGGAGGCCTTGCCGGTCTGACGACTGCACTGCAGCTTACACGCGCCGGACACGCCGTCGTTGTGCTGGAGGCGGAAAGCATCGGCTTTGGGGCGTCCGGCCGCAACGGCGGGTTCGTCAGCCCAGGATTTGCCATCGGCAGCGACCAGATCGCACGCGTCGCCGGCGCTGAGGCGGCGCGTAAGATACATCTTCTGTCGATCGAGGGAGTCGACTTCGTCCGCGATACCATTCGCGACCTTGCGATCAAGGAGGCCCGGCCACAGCCGGGACTGATGAGCGTCCTGCGTTACGATGACGGCGAGAGCCTGAAGGCGCATGTGGAGCACATGGCGCTGGCTTACGGATATGAGCTCGAATACCTGGGGCGCGAGCAGGTGCGCTCCGTCCTCAAGTCGGAGCGTTATTTCCAGGGGCTGCGCGACCCAAGCGCTTTTCACATGCATCCGCTGAACTACCTGCGCGGGGTCGCTGCCGAGATCGAGCGGTCGGGTGGCAGGATCTATGAACGATCCGCCGCGACGGCGAGCGCACTTGCAGGTGCCGAAAAGATCGTCCGAACGGCTGAAGGTCAGGTGCGGGCGCGCCACGTCGTATTCACCACAGGCGGCTACACGGGCTCGCTGAACAGCCGATTGAAGCGTGCCTTCCTGCCGATCGCTACCTATGTGATGCTGAGCGAAGAGGCGCCGGACCTCATCCGTGAGGCGATCGCGACGACGGATGCGATCGGCGACAACCGCCGCGCGGGTGACTATTATCGCCTTGTTGACAGCGGCAAGCGGTTGCTTTGGGGCGGTCGCATCACGACGCGCGCCGCGTCACCGGCAGCACTTGCCAGAGAACTGCGCCGCGAGATGACCGGCACCTATCCGCAGCTCTCCGGCCTCAGGACCGAGCTCGCCTGGTCCGGTCTCATGTCCTATGCGCGCCACTTGATGCCCCAGATCGGCGAGATGCAGCCGGGTGTCTGGCATTGCACCGCCTTCGGCGGCCACGGCCTCAACACGACCGCGATCGGCGGAAAGCTGGTGGCGGAGGGCATTCTCGGCGAATCCGACCGCTACCGACTGCTTCAGCCTTTTGGCCTGGTTTGGGCCGGTGGACTTGCCGGTCTTGCGGTCGCGCAACTGACCTATTGGAAACTGCAGGCCCAGGACTGGTGGCGCGAACGCGCCGCATGACACCGTCGGAGAGAGAGCGAACATGATCGGTCGTTGGATACTGAGCAACCCCGACGCCGCGCGGCGCACCGGGATTTTCCTGGTTCTAGGCTTGATGACACTATCGCTCTACGGGATGGGGATCAGCTCCGCCTGGATAGGACACTTGCTGCCGGCAACCTCCGGATGGCTGACCGCCAACCCGGCGATGGGGCGGTTCGTTGCCGCCGTCATGATCCCTCTGATCGCTGCGGCCAATTGGAAGGCGCTTCGCCAATTGCCGCGCCGCCAGCAGATCGCGGGCGTCTGGCTCGAGCTTTTCGCGCTGCTGATGCTATTCTTCTATTCCTTCGATCTTTCCTTCGCTTTCATCGCCAAGAAGATCGGCTTCCTGATCTCGCAAGGCGTCGTGACCACGCTCTACATCTCGGCGATTTCGATCGTCATCGCGACCATCATCGCCCTTGCCGGGGCGATCGCGAAGCTGTCGAAGAATGGCGTCATCTACGGTTTCGCCACTTTCTACACTTCGCTCTTTCGCGGGCTGCCGCTGCTGATGCAGATCTACATCATCTATCTCGGGCTGCCGCAGGTGGGGTATGTGATCAGCGCCGTTCCGGCGGGCATTCTGGCGCTCTCGCTCTGCTATGGCGCCTATATGACCGAAATCTTCCGCGCCGGCATCGAAAGCATTCCGCGCGGGCAGACCGAAGGGGCGACCGCACTCGGCCTCAGCCCCAACCAGACGATGGCGCTCGTCATCCTGCCACAGGCGATGCGGGTGATCATTCCCCCGACTGGAAACCAGTTCATCGCGATGCTGAAGGATTCCTCGCTGGTCTCCGTCGTCGGGGTCTGGGAGATCATGTATCTCGCTCGGACCCAGGGTCAGACCGAGTTTCGCCATATCGAGATGCTCATCACCGCGTCGATGATCTACTGGATTCTTTCGATCGGGCTCGAATTTCTGCAGGCTCGCATCGAGGAGCGTTTCGGCCGCTATAACATCCGCTGACACGCTTCGTGGTGCATTGGCTAGGTTCGAAACCGCAGCCGCAACTACATCGGCCACGGAGACCCGCGCGAGAAGCGGCTACTTGCTTTATGTCAGGCTTTCCGATCGGCCCTTGGCGATTGATTGCGGCTGGTAGCGGCAGGCTATTGCGATCTGAACTTCCGTCTGAAACTCCATGATCTCATGGCGCACCTCGTCTTCCAGCAATCCGAGCGCCGAAAGTTGTTGCGCTAGCTTGCGGCATTCCGCCTTCCAGTAATCGACGGCAGCGCTTCCGTGGATTCGATCGAGTTCTCGTGCGCAGCGATCGATCTCTCTGGCGCGTGCCGCAAGAGGAAAGGCGACAATAGCACCGCTTTTGACCACCCTTGTCCGTTCGTTCAATTCAGCGTCCATCGAATCACCCCGCGCTCGGCTATCACCTCGTCTATCGGCAAGATGGTTAACGATTCATTCGACGAGCGATCGCCGAATGATGGCACCAGCGGTCGGAGTTGAGACAAAGGTCGAGGCGAGCGGTGAAGCGAACGACGCAATTTTCCCGGTCGTCAAAGCGGCTGGGGTTGTTGCGGGAAACCGCCGACATGGCCACAGGTAAACGCTGCGAGGTCGCGGCCGGCTGCCAAACAGTCGGCAAGCGGCAGGCCCTGGAGATGGGCAGCGAGGAAGCCTGCAATGAAGCTGTCGCCCGCACCGGTGGTGTCGACGACCTCGACCGAACGAATCCCCTTACTTGCCGTGATCTTGCCGTTGCTTGCAAACGAGCCGCGTGCGCCCCGAGTGACGACGGCAAGCCGTGCGCCGCGCCCGAGGAGGTCCTCCGCCAGACGATGCGCAGCAGCTTCATCATCGCCCGCTGAGCCGAAGGCAATGCCCAAACCCTCGACGCCAAGATTGGCGGGATCGGCATTGACCGAAATGTCCTGCGAAACGCTGACGTCGGCGGCCGCGAGGGTCCGTCTGAGTGCGCCGCCATCGTCCATCCAGCCGATGTGCACATGGTCCATCGTTGTCAGGATCGCTATTTCGCCCTCGCTCGGCTGGTAGCCGGCGCAGACACCGAAATCCTCGAAAACGAAGACCCGATCGCCCGACGCCAGAACGTCGATATCCGTATGGGCGGTGACACCCGGACAAACCTGAAGATGCTCTGTTCGTACGCCATTTTCCTCAAGAAGCAGGCGCGTTCGTGCGCCGTCCGCATCGCGACCGACGGCGCCGAAGTAGTAGGAGCGATGCCCAAGGCGGGCAAGCTGCACCGCGACGTTGACCGCATTCCCGCCGACAAGCGACTGGCCGACGGGTGGGCGGAACCGATCGATGCAATTGTCGCCGACGGCTGCGAAGCGGAAATGCGTCATGGGCCTCTCATCTAACGTGACGGTTAGCCCGCGAATGCCGTCGGACGCATTCGGAACCTCGCCTATCCTTGCCCGAGCTGCCGCTCAATAGGCAACGCGCTTATAGTAGCGGCGCGTCGTCAGCGGGTGGTTGCGCATGACTTCCAGATGCGCGCTGATGCGCTCCAGTACGGTAGAGAGCAGGATCGGCGAGACGAGCGCGCGCACCTCCGCCGAGATGCCGGGAAGCTCGAAATCGGCCGTGTCGAGGACCGTCAGCTTGTCGGTGTAGTTGGGCGCGAAATTCTCAACGCGCTCCGCAAGCGGTCGCAGTGCGTCCTCGCCCTTGAAGAGAATGACGCTAACTTCCTTTTCGACCAGTTCGAGTGTGCCATGGAAGAAGTCGGAGGCGTGCACTGGGCGGGTGCGGATCCATTGCATCTCCTCGAGAATGCACATCCCATAATAGAAGGCCTCGGGCCAGACGTTCCCGGCGCCGGTGATAATGTGGTAGTCGGAGCCGGCAAGAATCCTCGCAAAGCCATCCGCTCTGTCCTCAAAAGCGCGCTTCGCCTGGAGCAGCATTTCCGGAAGATTTGAGAGTTCCGCGACAAGCTGATCGTAATTGCTGAGCTCGCCGCGGTGCTTCATCACCGAAAGGGCGATGAGGAGCGATTGCAGATAGAAGGACTCACAGGACGTGTCGTCCTCGGCGAAGTTGACGAAGACATGATCGCCACCCTTGCCGAGCGGCGTTTCCTCGTGGCCGACCAAGGTCAGAACAGTGGCGCCGATTTCTTTCAGCCCGGCGAGAAGGGCAACGCTTTCTTTGGTCATTCCCGAGAGGGAGGGGATGACAACGATCGATTTTGCGGTGAGGTGAGCCGACCCGGTGACGACCAACTCGGCAGGCATGTCGATGAACGTCGGAAAACGCGATCTGCGCTGCAAGAGCTGGGCTGCCGGCTGCATCAGGATCGCGGCGCCGCCGGTCCCCAGAAAAAAGATGTTTTCAGCGCCGGCTGAAAGGCAGGAGGAAACGACTTCGTCCAGGCGTTTCGACAGCGCTACGGCGCCGGATTGGATGCGCAGGAATCTCTGTTCGTCGAAATTTAGCATGCTCGTTTCTCGCTTGGGTGCTGTCGCGGCCGCGTCGCCGTTCCTGGAGATGTTGTAAGACAACTGACATCATAATGTGGATGTGTCAAGCTGCGTTTCATGAGTATGGTGTATCAGGTGATGTCGCAGCAGCGGCCTTTCACGCCGGTCTCACCGGGAAATTCGCCGCACGCTTGACCTTGCGAAATTTGTCAGACAAGAACGTCTGACGCTGAGAAGAATGCCGCGAGGTGAAAGAATTGGACGAGCCCCTCCGCGACACGCGCACGCTGGTGATCCAGCTTCGCGACCGCATTGCCGATCTCATCCGGGACGAGGGGCTGAGGCCCGGCGATAAACTGCCGACGGAATCGCAGCTCACGCAACGCTTCAAGATATCACGTCCAGCGCTGCGCGAGGCTCTGAAGCTCCTGGAGCAGGACGATATGATCTATGTCGAGCATGGACGGGGCCGCTTCGTCTCTCCGACCGCGGCGGTCCAGGTGGAGCGACCGATTACCGTGTTCGAGAGCGTCACCGATATGGCGCGCCATTACGGATACACGACCGTGAACAAGGTTCTGTCCATTTCGGAAGAGGCGCCGGATGAGACGACCGCCGAAAGACTGAAGCTTGGCGCCGGCGAGCGCGTGATCCGCATCGAGCGGTTGCGTCTGGAGCAGGACGAACCGATCATGTACTGCGTCGACTACGTGCCGCGCAGCATTGTGCCGGCGCGCCTTTACGATATCGACTGGAGCGGTTCTCTCCTCGCTCTGCTTGAGAGATATAAGCACCGGCCGCGAATGTCGGCTGCAACCGTATCGGCGGTCATGCTGCCGGAAGACGTGATCGCGCGCAATGATCTCAAGGATTTCGGTCCGGCGTTGCTGATCCGTGAAACCTGCTATGACACGACCGGCATGCCGGTGATCTACGCCATCGACTATCACCGCGGCAGCCATTTCTCTTTCAGCCTGGCGCGCAAGTAGCAGCGGTCTCGACATGAACCGTCGCGGTCGAACGTCTATAGGATCGGCTTCCCGCCGGTGACGGCGATCGTCGCGCCCGAAACGTAGCTTGAGATCGGATCGGCAAGCATCACGAAGGTCGAGGCGAGTTCCGCCGGTTGCCCGGGCCTCTTCATCGGAACCTGCTTGCCGAAGTTGATGACCGAATCCTCGGGAAGCGTGGAGGGGATCAGCGGCGTCCAGATCGGGCCCGGCGCCACGGCATTCGCGCGTATGCCTTTTTCAGCCAATATTTGCGACAGACCCGCCGTGAAATTCTGAAGTGCCCCTTTCGTGGCCGCATAGGCCAAAAGGCTGGGATTGGGACTGTCGGCATTGATGGAGATGGTATTGATGATGGCGCTGCCACTCTTCATATGCGGTACCGCCGCCTTCGTCAGGTAGAAGGTCGCGTGTACGTTCACCTTGAAAGTTAGCTCCCATTCGTCGTCGGGGATATCTTCGATGGTCTTGAAAGACGATTGGTGGGCGGCGTTGTTCACGAGAATATCGATGCCGCCAAGCTCCTTTACGGCCGTATCGACAATTCGCCTGCAATGAGCGGAAGACTGAATGTCGCCGGCGACGAGCACGGCCTTGCGGCCCGCTTCCTGGACAAGGGCCTGGGTTGCTTTGGCATCCTCATGCTCGCTGAGATAGGAGATGAGGACGTCCGCGCCCTCTCGGGCATAAGCAATCGCCACAGCCCTCCCGATGCCGCTGTCGCCGCCGGTGATGATGGCTCTCTTGCCTTGCAGACGACCAGATCCCTTGTAGGAATTCTCCCCGTGGTCCGGTAGCGGCTGCATGCGATCGGTGGTTCCGGGTATCTCTTGGGACTGAGGTTGAAACGGAGGGCGGGGGTAGTTTTCCATCGGTCAAGAACTCCTCGGCAAGCTGCACGCCGCATGATCTTGCATCGTCGCGCTCGCAAACTCGCGGGCCTAACTCAGGCCCACCCCCTTTGTTCCCGGGCATTGGAATAGCCGATGGCCGGCGGAACCAAAACTGCACTGCCGGAGTTTTGTCGGCCTGGACGATTGCGAATGAAACCGCGCACCATTCTTGCTGGTATCGTTATCCTGACGGCGGCGGCTCTTGCGCTGTTGATCTATAACGCTGCCGACCAGGTGCCGAGAGAACAAAGCGGTACACGCCTTCCTGCAACCGTCGACTGAACCGTCGCTTCGGCGGGGGGCTCATGTCGCTGCACGTGGTAGCGCTGGGGCGATGGAACTTCGCCTTCCGCTCGACGTTGACCCATGACGAACGTTGAGGAGGCCGACATGGAAAAGGGCAAAAAGCAACCGATGGGCGTGACGACGGGCGCCGCTGACAAGGGTGGGCCGATCAAGAGCGACAGTGACCTGCATCCGGACGCAAAAAAACCACCGATTGAGGCGGACGATCTTCCGAGCCATCGGGCGTTGCGCGAAGCAATGCGGTCGAAGAAGGACGATTACATCGTGAAGTCCGACCTGGAGGATGACGATCAGCGCTATCCGTTACCCGGTATGAAGGATCAGGATTGAGGAACAGGACGATGGCAGCAACACCGAAAACTCTCAAGGCCGGCTTTACCGGCAAACCGACCGATACCGGGAACGTGAAAACCAGGACGCAGGAGGCGGCGCGGTACATGCGCGACGAGGCGGCGGTGGTCGCCGGGACGGCTCGCGAGCATCCGACAGCCGTCGGCAGCACGTTGCTGCTCGTCGCAACCCTTGCCTTCGCTGCTGGCTATCTACTCGGAACGTCTTCTCCTCCGGCGCGAATGCAGCGGTTCTGGTAAAAATCGAGGTATCGACAAGATTTCCACGCTACCGTCTGGAACAAAGCGTCTTCCTCCAAGTTTAATTGTCGGATCGCGTGGAAACAGTTCCCTCTCCGCAAGCCCCTACGGATCCGCGCGGTCTCATATTACTGGTGCATGTAGTGGGCTCCACCACGCCGGTGGGGCCCTTTTCTTGAGGGGTCGAATCCAAACTCATGAACGTGACCGATTGTAGTAATTTAGAGTGGATGCAGACGGAAGCCGCGCATACTTTTCGTCATCCCGCGCTAGAGGCCAGCTCAAAAACTCGGATAGAGGCGAGTTTGGTCTTAAGCGCGCGGCAAGGCGAGCAGAGTGCACCGGAACGATTTGCAGTCGCCGCCGTTTGCAATGAAAGATATTCGTTCTTGGAGACTGAGATGAAAACGCCAAAAACGGGACCCGCCGGCACGACGGAGCAATCACCGAGATGGGAAGGTCCAGAGGAGACGCGGCCGCGAGGCTATCTCCCCGCCAAGGATGATCCTGAACGAGACCGGGACGCGGTCGGTGAGAATCTGAAGGACCCGCATCGCGGCAAGCTTAGAGACGCCGGTAAGACAAAGGGAAAATAGGCTGGCATGACGCAGCGGCTTCCGTTGACCGGCCGCTCTATCTCAGTAGTCCTTGCCCGCCGTCGACCCAAATAGGGCTTCCGGTGATATGCCTCGCGGCATCGGACACGAGGAATCGAATAACCTCCGCGACGTCCTCGCTGCGACCCGGTTTGCCGCCGGTAATCGGAACCTGGCCCTCCGGCCACTCGACCGGAATGGCGGTTTCCTCTTCGTGGCGCAAACTGGTGTTTTCATCGATGCTCGTCTTGATTTCCCCCGGACAGACGGCATTCACCCGAATGCGGTGTTTTGCGAGCTCCAGAGCCAGTTGCTGAACCATTGCGACCTGTGCTGCCTTGGTAGCGGTATAGGCTGTCGCCCCGGGCGTGGTAAACGTTCGGGTGCCGTTGATCGACGAGACGACGACAATAGCACCTCCGCCGTTCTTCTTCAGATGGGGTATCGTGGTGTGAAGTGTCAGGTAAGTGCCGCGTAGGTTCACCGCGATAGTCTCATCCCATTCGAAAGGCTTCAGATCGTCGATCGGCGCCCAAACACCGTTGATGCCGGCATTGGCGACGACGATTTCCAGGTGTTCGAACTCGGAAAGGAGTTCCGTCACCGCGTTGCGCATCTGCAACTCGTCCGATACGTCCGCTTCAAGGGCAAGGGCTTGACCGCCGGCGGCGCTGATTTCGGAGGCCACCTTTTCGACCTCGGAGCGTGTACGCCCTAAAACCCCCACCCTCACGCCCTCAGAAGCGAGCGTAAGTGCCGTGGCTCTGCCGATGCCGGATCCTGCACCGGTAACGAGGGCGACGGATGATCGGCGTGTCATCGCTAATGTTTCTTCGCGCGGTCGGTAGGAATGGTCGAAGCCGTGACAGAGACCGGATCGCTGGCCGGAAAGCTGTCCTCAAGCCCCTCGTCGAGCTGTCTTTCCATCTCGTCCTTGTCTCCAGTCATCCTCGCGCTCCGGTGCGACTTCACTTCGCTCTTGGTGCCCTCCTCGGGAGTGCTGATGTCTGCATTCGCGAGCTCCAGCATGACGGCTTTCGCCCGTTCGACCGCGTTCAGCCGGTTCAGGCTGCGCGACTCATCGTTGCGCATCGAAACAGAAACGACCTCGCCTCCTTCGCCGACGAATTCGACGGTGAAGCCGGCCCTTCCGCCCTGTTCGGGAATGACCTGTGTGCCTACCACATGCATATCCTCGTCCTCCTCGATTGCGCTCTAAAAGCTTGGATCACGATGAAATCGGATCGCGATCGTTTTCCGACGCGTGAGATGCGGGTTAGAGTCTTTTCGCTTTCTTAGATCCCGTTTTCGGTCGTCAGGCAAACGGCTGCGGGCCATTTTTGGTTCCACTTGCCTTGCCGCCAGGATCTCTTCGCCGACGCCCGAAATTGCGGTTACTCGAGACTGGCCGCCTTCGCGCGTCGGCCGGTTACTTCGGTTATCTTCTTGTGAAGCGCCTGATCGTCCTCGCTTTGTGCATGCTCCCTCAGAATTTCGCTGAGGCGTTTGAGCTCCTTCTCGTCCAGTTTCTCAATGCCTATGAATTTGTTTTCGGCCGAACTCGTCAGGATCAGCTCGTCAAGCTTGGCTTGCAGCGCCGTACCGTCGCGATTTTGCGAATTCTGGAGAACGAAGACCATCAGAAACGTTATGATCGTCGTGCCGGTATTCACAACCAGCTGCCACGTCTCAGAAAAGCCGAACCACGGGCCCGTGAGGCCCCAGAGAACGATCACGGCAACAGCGAGCACGAACGTGACCGGCCTGCCGGTATATTCCGCCACCGTCGTCGAGAATTTGCCGAACCGATTTGTTGTCCAAGACATTCAAGCACCCGACCCGCCCTTTGTGCCACTATGACCTTGCATGGTTGTCCAGACGACGGACGCGACCGGCTCCAAAAAATCGACCGACGTGCGGCCGAGACCCTTCCCGTTCGTTCGCCTCTAAACCCCTGGAATGAAAAAGAGTTCCGCTCTTGCCGGAAGCAGAAGAACGGATGGACCGGTGGCTCTCAAACACGCGCCACATGCGCAGGCTCGTTGCGAGCAAGTAAATGGCCGGCGGGTCGCAACGATCTCAATTCAGCAGATATACTTGCGCCTCCTTCGCCGCCGCCACGAAGGCTGCACGCGCGATATAAGAAGGGTAGTCGCGCTCGAGCACCGCAAGGCAGACCTCGATTGCGTTCTCATAGGCTTTCCCGTGGCTGACCGGCCAGCTTTTCGCCAGCAGCTCCGCGGCCTGACGTGTGTTCGATACCATATGCACGGCCGTTTCATTCGGGAGCCGGACCGGCACGCATTCATTCCAAGGGCCGGTGTCCATCGGCTTTCTCCTCCTGCCTCGCCGCGGCCACGATCGTTAAGAAGGCTTCCCGGGAGGCGGCGATGAAAGCTGCCCGTGCTTCCTCGGGTCTCTTCTTATGCTTGAGCGCCGCCTCGCAGGCGCGGATCGCGCAACCGTAATAGGCCCCATTGCGCACGGGCCATTCGCTCTTAAGACACTTCATCGCGTCGAGCGGGCCGATAACTGTTCGGCATCTGCCGTCCAGCATGTTGACATTGACCGGTTTGCTCCATGGCATCTCGTACATCGTTTTGCTTCCTCATCCCGAAATCGGGGCCGGCGAAGCGAAGCCGGGCACCCACGCGCCAGGCGTGCCGCACCCCAAGCCCGGGAGTCGACTACCTTGATCTAGGGCGCCTTGCGCCGAAGTGAACGCCAGGGACGCTCCGGGATTTCAATCCGCAGCAGGTTCCTGCTTTCGGCGCTTTGCGGCGGCAAGATTGCACGAGCATCAGATCCGGATTTCGTATCGCTATTGATTCCGGATGAAGATGTGCGCCTCCTCGGCCGCCTTGATGAATGCCCTCCGAGCTTTCTCACTCTTGACCTTGCCCTCCAACGCCTGGAGGCACGTCCGCTTGGCGGCCGCGAGAGCGCGTCCATTCTGGCGCGGCCAGCGCACCAGCAGGCATTCTACCGCCTCGCGCGTGCTCTTCACGTCGCGATATTTGCCTCCGTCTCCGAGTTCCAGCTCGACGCTCTTATCCCACCAGAAGCAGTGCATGGCGCTTTGCCTCACAGGTTGTTATCGCTCATGGAAAACTGGCAGAGCGAACTTTGGTTCCCGTGAGAGGCGAACCGCGAATAGTGTCTTTTTTCGCTCCTGCGCACAAGCCGCAGAGACGGCACAGTGCCCGCGCGCCGCCTGCTTCGCCCCTTGACGCCCGGCGCGGCATTGCTAATTAAAAGGGCGCTCCCGCCTTCAGACATCGGATCGCGGGAGGAACACACTGGTGCCGGGCCCCTCTGGCGAGAGTTTTACGGCGCTCTCGTGATGTCGGTACCGCCAGCAAATCAAGCCGGCGGATTTAGCTATCATGAAAACTGATCTCATGCCTCACGCATGTGCCTGTAGGGCTGTGCACTTTTTTGTTGTAAGAAATCTCCCGCTTGCCAGCGCGCTGACGGGGCGCGTAGGGGAGGTTCGCCCATGACACAGCCCCGTTCGCAAGCGACAGCCCTCAGTTACTTCAAATGGGCCTTCATCACCACGGCGCTGGGCCTCCTGCTCGGCGCCTGGCTCGGTTGGCAATCAACCGGTACCTTCAGCGGCACGGCGACCGTCTTCTTCATTTGCACGGTGCTTGCTGTTCTCGAAATTTCGCTCTCCTTCGACAACGCGATCGTCAACGCCAACAAGCTCAAGGACATGACGCCTGTCTGGCAGCAGCGGTTCCTGACCTGGGGCATCATCATCGCCGTCTTCGGCATGCGCATTGTCTTTCCGCTTTTGATCGTCGTCATCGCGGCGCACATCGGTCCCATAGAGGCGGTGATCCTTGCCGCAGCGCGGCCCGAAGAGTACGCCCGCATCATGAACGAGGCGCATCTGCCAATTGCCGCTTTCGGCGGAACCTTCCTGATGATGGTGGGTCTCAACTACTTCTTCGACCACGAGAAGGATGTGCACTGGGTCGCATGGCTTGAACGCAGGATGGCGCGCTTTGCGAGCATCAAGGGCATCGAGATCGCCTTTGTGCTCAGCCTCATCCTTGCTTTTTCGACCTTGCTTGAAAGGCAAGAGGCAATCGTCTTCGTCCATGCCTGCGTCTATGGTCTGCTCACTTTTCTCGTTGTCGAGGTCGTGGGTGGGTTGCTGGACGCTTCCCAGAGGACGATGAGTGCGGCGGCCAAGGGCGGATTCGGCGCGTTCCTGTATCTGGAAGTGCTCGACGCCAGTTTCTCATTCGACGGAGTCATCGGCGCCTTCGCACTGACGCAGAACCTTTTCGTCATCGCGATCGGTCTCGGCATCGGTGCCATGTATGTCCGCTCCATGACGGTCATGCTGGTGGAAAAGGGTACGCTCAGTGAATACCGCTACCTGGAGCATGGTGCCTTCTACGCGATCCTGATCCTTTCGGTGGTGATGTATTTCCAGACACTGGTCCACATTCCGGAAGTCATCACCGGCCTTGGCGGCGCCAGCCTTATTGGTCTCTCGCTCTGGTCTTCGATCCGGCATAACAGACGGCAACGGCTAGGCGAGAGCGCCGAGGAAGGCATGAACCGGCGGCACGTGGAAGTCTGAAACGAAGACATCACGATGACGAAACGGCCCGGCGGATTACCGCCGGGCCGTTTTTTCATTTCGCTTGCTTCTGATATAATTAAGGTAAAGCTAAATTAATGGGCGTGGATCAATGCGGCTGTGACCAGCCTGGACTTCGACCTAAATCGGGAGGCCTCCATGTTCCGCAACATTCTCATCCCCACCGACGGCTCACCACTTGCCACGCTTGCCGTGGATGCCGGGATCACCTTCGCCAAGGAAGTGGGCGCGAAAGTCACTTTGTTTTCGGTCATGGAACCGTTCCATTTCTTTTCGGCCGATGTGGAGCAACTCGGCAGCACCAGGGAAGAGTACGAAGCCCTCTCCCGTCAGCATACGGCCGAGACGCTTGCCGCCGCCCAGATCAAGTGCGAACGCGCCGGCGTTCCGTGCGAAACCGATCAGGTTCGCAGCCATGAGGTGTACCGCGCGATCATCGGGAAGGCGGAGGAAATCGGTGCCGATCTCATCGTCATGGCTTCGCACGGCCGCGGTGGCGTCGGCGCTTTGATCATCGGCAGTGTCGCCGCCAAGGTACTGACGCATTCGGCGATCCCGGTGCTGATCTACCGAAAGAAATAACAAGACTCTCAGCGCGAAAGGTTCGGCGCTGCTTCAACGCTGCTCCTTCATTTCTTGGCCTGCAGTCTCCTAATGCGGGCGCTTTTCTTATTCCCGCCGGAAAAGGGTCAAAGTTTCGGGCGATGGGATGGGCTTCCCCTCGACCGGCGATGTTCGCTCTTTCGACCGGTCTCAAGCGATGAAACGACGTGGAGCAGAGCCTTGACTGCCAGCCCGAACGATCTTGCGCTCATTGCGGTAATGCGCCGCTACTTCGTCGTGAAGGACGAGGTGAACGCCTTGAAGAGGCGGTTGGAAGCTGTCCGCAACGATAGCGGCGAGGAGATCAGCCGGTTCTACGACCCACGTGCGAATGCACCCCATGCTGAGGACATTCTCGCTTGGCACCAGCTCAGAAAAGAGATGGAGGAGCTGATGAGCCTTGCCTCTACGTGGGGCAGGGGAGGCAGTATTGAAGGGCGATATGCCGGCATCGAACCAGCGAGGGACGCGGACCCGTCGCTGGACGCTCGAGTCTTGATGGGTTGACGGGCGAGCGAGGTCCGGCGAGCCGTCATTCGCCTATAGACCCAGTGCGGTCCGAACGTCCTCGATTACGGGCAACGCGGCAATCGTCATCACCGGTGCGGCGAGGAAGATCGCCGCGGCGGCCCCCAGGCCGTGGAACAGAAATGCGCCGCAAACTCCGCCGACAAGGAAGAGGCCGATCAGCGACAGAAGAAGCCGCAGCTTGTTTCGGTCCGCACGGATCGGCGCCCTGTCAGTGTCGATGTCAGTACGATTCCACCGGCATTCGCCGCCCGCGACGAAAGTCAGACAGAAGCGAGATGCCGGTCCGTTGTCTCGCTTCGTGTCTTCCCCGTCAGGTTCTTAAGATATTGCTTCATGCTTCGCCGGGGTAAGCAGGTTATGGGCTCGCGAAAAAAGATGATGTCAACAGATTAACATCATCCCATTAACATCGGGAAAAGTCTTGGGTCGGGTTGATCTTGCATTCGGCGTGGCCGTCATAACCTTGGAGCGGCGCATGCAGAAGCTGTGCAGAGATGATGGTCGCGACGCGTTCAGGCGGAGGCCCGACATCGACTGGTCGTCACGGGCAAGCTTTGGAGTAGATCACTGTTTCCCAGGGAACAACTCTTCATTGCGAGCTTTGAAAAACATAGGCATATTTCGAGCAGGGGACGGGAACATGACCGAACATCCTTTTTATCCTTCGACGTACTGTGGTCAGGGCGAGACCTTGGCTAGAGCGGTTAGATCCGCCGGCGCGGAGACTCCAGCCAGTGTCTAGATTCGCAGCAACATCGACGAGCCCGAACGCCGATCCCGCCTCGGCTTTGCGCAATTGCCGCACCGCCTTTGTCGGCGTCGGAATCGCCAGTGCGCTTGTCAACATTCTCTATCTCACCGGGTCGTTCTTCATGCTCGAAGTCTACGACCGGGTTCTGCCGAGCCGCAGCATTCCGTCGCTCGTCGCGCTCTGCCTTCTCGCTCTGCTGCTGTACGGCTTCCAGGGAGCTTTCGAGCTGATCCGCGGGCGGATGCTCGTGCGCATCGCGGGCGCGCTTGACGAGACCATGAGCGGGCGCATCTACCGCGCGCTTGTCAGGGCGCCCTTGAAGCTCAGGATGCAGGGCGATGGTCTTCAGGCTCTGCGCGATTTCGATCAGGTTCGATCGTTCCTCTCGGGGGCCGGACCGGCTGCGCTCTTCGACCTGCCGTGGCTGCCCTTCTACATCGCCATATGCTTCCTGTTCCACCCGGTCATCGGCCTGATGACGATCGGCGGCGGATTGATCCTGACAATCCTCACCTATCTCACCAATCGCGGCACCCAGGCACCGGCCAAGAAGGCAGCGGAGGCAGGGGGTCTCCGCAACGCCTTTGCCCAGGCCTCTCAGCGCAATGCCGAGGTGGTTCAGGCGATGGGGATGGCCGGGCGGCTGGCGAACCTCTGGGAGCGCCGTAATGCCGATTACCGTGAGGAGAACAGGCGCACGTCCGATATCGGCAATGGCTACGGCGCCTTGTCGAAGGTCTTCCGAATGGCGCTACAATCGGGCGTGCTCGCGGCCGGTGCGGTTCTCGTCATCAACGGCGAGGCCTCGCCCGGCATCATCATTGCCGGCTCGATCCTCACTGCCCGGGCGCTCGCCCCCGTCGAACTCGCGATCGGCAACTGGCGCGGCCTTGTGTCGGCGCGCCAAAGCTGGCAACGGCTGAAGGAATTGCTTAATGCGCTACCGGAAGCAGATACGCCTCTGGCGCTGCCGGCTCCGCACGAGCGCCTTAGCGTCGAAGGACTGGCAAGCGGCCCGCCGGCGGCACAACGCCTGATCGTTACGGATGTGAACTTCGTCGTGCGCGCCGGCAGCGCACTTGGCGTCATCGGCCCGAGCGCGTCGGGCAAATCATCGCTGGCGCGCGCTATCCTCGGAATCTGGCCTGCCTATCGCGGCGCGGTCCGCCTCGATGGTGCGGCTCTCGACCAATGGGACAGTGACGCGCTCGGCAAGCATATCGGCTATCTGCCGCAGGATGTCGAACTCTTCGCAGGCACCGTGGCTGAGAATATCTGCCGCTTCGCTGAGGATGCGACATCCGAGGCGATCGTCGCGGCAGCCAAGGCGGCACGCGTCAACGAGCTGATCCTTCGGCTTCCGAACGGCTACGATACCGAGATCGGGGAGGGCGGCACGTCCCTCTCAGCCGGCCAGCGCCAGCGGGTGGCGCTTGCGAGAGCGCTTTATGGCGACCCCTTCCTCGTCGTCCTCGACGAGCCGAATTCCAACCTCGACGCGGAGGGCGAGCAGGCTTTGAGCGCGGCGATCTTGAATGTGCGCGCCCGCGGCGGCATCGCCGTCGTTATCGCCCATCGGCCGAGTGCGCTGGCAAGCACGGATCTCGTGTTGATGATGAACGAGGGGCGCGTGCAGGCTTTCGGCCCTAAGGAAGAAGTGTTGGGCAAGGTGCTTCGCCCGCCGCAGGCGGAGCGACCGAAGCCGCTGAAGATCGTCGCCGAAGGCCAGGAGGCAGCGAAATGAGCGGCAGCAAGCAACAGATGACGAGCGCACGCCGCTCGCTTGGTCGCCACATGATGGGGGTCTCGATCCTCGCGCTTGCCCTCGTCGTCGGTGTCGGCGGCTGGGCTGCGACGACGGAGTTGTCGAGTGCGATCGTCGCCGGGGGCGTGGTGGTGGTCAACGACAACGTCAAGAAAGTTCAGCATCTGACAGGCGGTATCGTCGGCGAACTTTTGGTCAGAGAGGGCGACCGCGTCGATGCCGGGCAGGTCCTGGTCCGCCTCGACGGCACCACCGTACGGGCCAATCTGGCCATCGTCGAAAGCACGCTGGCGCAGCTCTACGCCCGCCGAGCCCGGCTCCTGGCCGAGCGGATCGGTGCGCCGTCCTTTGAAATCGATGAGGACCTTGCCGAATTCATCTCCGGTGCGGCGGCTGCTAAGCTCGTCGACGGCGAACAGAAGCTCTTTGCGAGCCGCCGCGCGGCATTGATCGGTATGAAAGGTCAGCTTGCGTCGAGAAAGGCGCAATTGGCGGACGAGATCGAAGGGCTGACCGTTCAGTTGAAGGCGATCGAGGACGCGCTGAAACTGATCGCGGAGGAACTTGCGGGTGTGGATTCCCTTTATGGCCAGGGTCTGGTGCCGATGCAGCGCGTGACGACGCTGAAGCGGCAGCGCGCGGAGCTGGAGGGTGACCGCGGACGGCATATCGCCGCCCGTGCCCAGGCCCGCGGTAAATCGAGCGAGATCGATCTGCAGATCCTGCAGCTCGACGAGGATCGGCGCACCGAGATCTCCAAGGAGCTGACGGACGTCGAGGCCAAGGTCGCCGAATATGAGGAGCGCCGCACTGCCGCGACCGACCAGTTGCGTCGGCTCGACATAACCGCTCCGCTTTCGGGGCGCGTCTACAGGCTCGCGATCCACACGATCAATGGCGTGGTCAATGCGGGCGAGACGCTGATGCTGGTCGTCCCCGAGGCTGACGACCTGACCGTCGAGGCGAGGGTCGCCACGCATGAAATCGACCAGATCCGCATCGGCCAGCCGGTCGACGTCCGCTTCAGCGCCTTCAACCAGCGCACCACGCCCGAGGTCGAGGCGGAAGTCGTGACAGTTGCGCCGGACCTCGTCACCGACGAGCGTACCGGTGTGAGCTACTATCCGTTGCGCATCCGTCCGAAGCCGGAGAGTCTCGCCAAGCTCAAGGGGCTTTCTCTCTATCCGGGGATGCCCGCGGAGGTGTTCATCAAGATCGCCGACCGCACGGTCATCTCCTATCTGACCAAGCCGCTGACCGACCAGATGCGGCACGCGTTCCGCGAGGACTGAGCCGAACGGGCGGCCCACCCCGCCGCCAGAGCGCGGGCGGTGTGAAAAGACGTTCCGTCCGCCGCTCGCGTCCCACCTAAAAATCGATCACATCATGACCTTGGATTGGCTCAATCCAAGGTCATGATGCTTTCTGTGCCCACGTGTTCTCATGCAGTAGGCATGCCCCCCGGCGCCTGATATCGGACGGCTTGCCCCGATGGCGTTGTCGTATCGCGACGCGCTACGATCCTCGGCGGCGGGAATCACGCTGACCTTGGAAGGGCCATGCCCCTTCCAAACGCCAATGTGAGGCGACAATCGCTTCTGATTGCAATAGGCGGAGTAACGGCCTGCCATAGGAGCCTTGTTGCGACTCCTGCTCGCGCGACCGTGGGCGGAGGATCGGCGAAGGCTTCTGCTCTCGCCAATGAGAGATCATGGTGCAGGGAGGAGACGAGGCTCGGTATTCGCTTATAGGAGCACGCGTCGTCGATCGTCTGTTTTTAGCCACGAGCCGTTACAGAAATGCCCGGCCGCGGTCTCTTCGGCATACCGCATGGTTCGTCAATCGCGTCTGAAAAGACGCACGGCGCTGTAAGCCAAAACGCCCGCCCCGCTCTCGCGGGACGGGCGCCTTCTCGCGATGGCGTTTCCTCAGAGGAAGGAGAAGTCGCTCGTCGCCAGAGCCTTGACGTTCTGCAGAATAGCAACGAGTTCCAGGTCGGCGGTGCCGCCCTTGCCGTCGGCGTCGTACCAGAGGCGCCCGTTATCGGTTTCGAACAGGAAGGTGCCCTTGGTGCTGGTCGCGACCGGATCGGTGCCGGTTACCAGCGTTACGGTCGTGTCCGCAGCAGCGATGTTGAAGGCACCGCGATCAATGACGAGCGAGTCCTGGCCGCGGACGAAGTCAGTGATGACATCACCTTCACCGTCCCTGCCGTCCCGGTCGAAAACGAACCTGTCCCGTCCGGCCCCGCCGGTGAGCCAGTCGTCGCCTGCCCCGCCGTAAAGCGTGTCGTTTCCGTCGCGCCCATCAAGGATATCGTCGGCGCCCTTGCCGTAGAGCGTATTGCCGTTGGCATCGCCGTGGATTTCGTCATCGGACATGCTGCCGATAATCGTCTCGAAATTCTTGACCGTGAGGCCCAGAGCCAGCCCCTTGTTCTTGGCCTGGTTCTGGAGGTCAAGAACGACCGAGGTCTCGCCTTCCTGGAAGCTCAGCGTATCGACACCGAGCCCACCGTCGAAGGCGTCCTTGCCGGAGTGAACCGTGCGGGTGAGAAGATCGTTTCCGGCATCCCCGAAGAGCTGGTCGTCGCCGGCCCCGTCACGCAGCGTGTCGTTGCCGTTACCGCCTCTGAGAACATCGTTGCCGGCCCTGCCATCAAGGAAATCGTTGAGCGTGCCGCCGGTAACCGTGTCCTTGCCCTTGCTGCCCGCATATTCGAGTGCTTCAAAGGCGTTGAATGAGGTCGCCGTGTCGACGTTCACCGTGCCGGTCGAGAAGTTGAAGGCGATGTCTTTCGTCTGCTCGGAGACATTGAGATTGAGAACGTCGGTGCCGGTACCACCATCGGATCTGTCGCCGATGCCGGCAAAGACCTTGTCGTTGCCGTCTTCGGCATAGATCGCGTCCCTGCCGCCGCTGGTTGTGGCGGTGTCACCATAGATGGTGTCGTTGCCCGCTCCACCGTGCAGGGTATCGTTGCCGGCGTCGCCGGAGAGGAAATCGTTGCCCGCACCGGCGCTGAGATTGTCGTTGCCGGCGCCACCACGCAGATCATCATTGAGGCTACCGCCGACGAAGAGATCGTTTCCGGTGCCGCCGACGAGCGCGACCCGCTCGACATTCTTCACCGTGACGGGCGCGTTGGTGACGGTTACCGTCGGCGCGAGTTTGAAGGTGATGCCTTGCGTGTATTTGCTGAAGTTGATCGCGACCGAGTCGGTTCCGGTGCCGCCTTCGACGGCGAGTGTTCCGGTCGAGGCGGTGCGGGTGAAGCTGTCGTTGCCGGTTCCGAGATTGACGGTGTTGTTCGCCGCGCCGGTCGCGCCGTCGCCAACATTGACCACATCATTGCCGTCGCCGGCCGTGATGATGTTTTTGCCGCCAAAGTCACGGATCACGTCGTTACCGGCGCCGGAGTTCAGCGTGTCGTTGCCTTCGCCGCCATCGAGCGTATCAGCGCCAGCGGTTCCGATCAGCGTGTCGTTGCCGCCATAGCCGTAGAAGCTAACGCTCGACGCGGAGCCAACGGACTTCACGACGTCGCTGCCGGAGCCGAACGACACTCGATAATGTTCGAAGTTTTTCAGACTGGTGCCGTCGGACAGGGTGGCGGTGCTGCCCGTCGCCGAGAAGGTCTGCGCTGTCGTCAATGAGCGGCGATCAACCGCGACCGTATCGGTACCGGTGCCGCCATCCCCCTTGTCGGCTCCGCCGTCACCCAGGTTGACATAATCATTGCCGGTCCCGCCAAGGATGCTGTCCCGGCCGATTCCGCCGTGGAGCGTGTCGTTGCCGGCGCCACCGTCGACTATATCGTCGCCGCCGGCGGCATCGACATAATCGTTACCTGCGCCGGTGACGATCTTATTGATGCCGGAGCCCGTCGCATAAATGGAATAATGCTCGATGCCCGTGAACGTGGTTCCACCGGCAAGCGAGTTGGTCTCGGTCGCCAGCTTCGCCGCGAAATTGCCGGTGAAATTGCGGACGACCAGCCGGTCGCTGCCGCTGGCGTCGGTGATGGTGTCCTTCCCTTCGCCGTAGGTATAGCTGAGCGTGTCGTCGCCAGCCCCTCCTTCGAGCCTGTCGTCACCGATGCCGCCATCGAGCGAGTCGTTGCCGACGTCGCCCGCAAGGTTGTCCGTGCCGGCTCCGCCGGTAAGGACGTCATTGTCGTTCCCGCCGGAAAGCAGATCATTGCCGGCATCGCCCGTGAGCCAGTCCGCCCCGTCGCCTCCATAAACCTTGTCGTCGCCGATCCCGCCATTGAGCTGGTCGGCACCCGCTTCGCCGGAGACGATGTCATTGCCGGCGTCGCCATTTAGAAAGTCGAAGCCGTATCCGCCGGTGAGTGTGTCGTTCCCGTCCCCACCTTGCAGAATGTCATGGCCGCGCCCGCCCGAAAGCCTGTCGTGGCCAAGCCCGCCCATCAGCATGTCGGAATAATTGCCACCGGTTATGGCATCGTCGAAGTCCGTTCCGGTGATGCTGAAGGCTTCGACATTTTTCAGTTGGATGCCGCCGGTCAGCGTCTGCGGCGCAATCCAGTCCTTGATGGCGATATTGAGTTTCGCCCCGTGGCTCGAATAATCGATCATCGCCATGTCGGTGCCGGAGCCGCCGTCGGCAACGTCGCCGGAAATCTCCTCGAGCTCGAATGCCATGATCATGTCGCGGCCGCTGCCGCCGTTGAGCTGGTCCTGACCCAGGCCACCCTGCAGCACATCGCTTCCGCTGTTGCCGTTCAGTGTGTCGTTGCCATCGCCGCCCATGAGATTGTCGTTCTGGAATGAACCGTTGAGAAGGTCATTACCCTCATCGCCATTCATCATGTCGCTGCCCATGCCGCCGTTGAGCGTGTCGTCGCCCGCGAGCGCCATGATGAAATCATTTTCCAGATCGCTGCCGGTCAAAACGTCGTTGCCGGCCGTTCCGAAGATATTTCCCATATCAGTTTCCTTGTTTACAGGTTGCATCGGGACATGCGTTGCTTCTCGCCGAAACAGACGCTTCGGCGTGGAGAGTGGATTGTTGCGGTCTTTGAAGAGGCGCCCATAAGGAGAGTATCGCTCGCTGTCGCGAGAGACAGGCGCCGATTGAATCAGATGCCGTTACGCTTCATGGATTGACCCCTCGACCCCTATTTCTCTCATGCGACTTGCATGAGGGAGAGAACGGTCCCTGTCGTTCTCGTCGGCATATATCGACGACTCGACAGACAATCCGTGTTTCCACGGGAACAGACAATTTTTTGGATTATGCGGCGGTGGCGCCGATCTATAGTTGTAGGTAGATGCGCCCCCGTTAGCGGCAGCGCTGTGGGCTTCGGCCAGCTCATGGCTGCGTCTGTAACTGTCACATTGCCCCTGCTCGTTCTCGTGCTCATTCTCCAGCGCAAGATGGTGGCGGGAATTGACGTCGGTGCCGTCAACGGCTGAGGCCGGCCGTGCGCACGACCACGCCAGCTTGGGCTTGATACGGCGGACGCCGTCGCGCGGAGCAGCCGTGCGAGGCAAATCCTGTATGTTCTCGCACGTTAAATCGTTCTGAGGCATTTTCGTGATTGGACTTCGCGGCGAGTTGGAGTCACGCTTGCTTGGCGTATGAGGTGGAAATGGGGGACCAACTATCGTCTGAGTAGGAGGTCACAATGAAGCACCATGCAATCGACGAACTGCAGATCGTCGCCGAGGTCAACCCGGATTTTCCGCGCCGGACTTTGTCGCGCACTGAGCGCCTTCAACGTTGGGCGGAGCTCCTGGAGCGAGATCCTCACAGGCGGCTTTCGACGCTGCACGAAACCGAGTATCAGCCGGCAAGAGTACGCGCGGCGATGCGCGGTGACGGCTCGCCGATCTCCGTCGCCTTCGAGGATCCGGTTTTCCGGGCGGCCGGGCTGGAAAATGACAGCTACGGCGAAGCGAAGCGGTTCTTCGAACTGAGCGACGAGCAATTGCATAAGGTCATCTGCTACTGCCATTTCGGCGCTACGGTGAGCGCATCGACGGCCGCCCGGCACATCCGCGGGATGCTTGTCGAGAAACAGCCAACACTGTTTGCTCGGTTGCGGCAGCTGTTCGTCGGCTAAAAGCAGGCGACGTTTTGCAGGATCGTTGTTACAGCGGCGGCCTGAGGAGGCGAGCCGCGGCGGGACGTGCATGAGCGTCCCGGCCGCGGCACTCCTGGGTTGCTCGCGTGCCGGCAAATAGCTTCGACGACCAAACGGAAATGACCTCGCAGCGGGGGAAACTTCGCCGCAAGAGCGTTATGCGCTTGCAGAAGCGCGGAGGGTGCTCTGCGGCGAAGTGCGGTTGTATGCTCAATTGGCAGGCGACGGGCATCAGGAAGGCGAGGTGAATGCCGATCGTGTCGGCAAGACCACCCTGGACAGTGAAAATGCGCCGCCGACGATCGCCAGGCATAAAATGCCTGAGCTTTGGTACTTGCCGAGGCCGTAAACCGCGAGGCTGAAGATCGTCGGGACGTTTTCCTTCGGCTCCCCGCCGGAGCCGTTGTTCGGCCCCGTCATTGCTGCCAGCGACGAGGACGTCGTTGCCGTTACGCGGCCGCATGTCGCCGACCACCTCGGCAGTTTCCTGCGCATCGACACGCGGCAGAAGGCGGGTGCATTCCCGGAATTTCTGGCGCTGTCGGGTCTGCCGGTCCACGATACCGTCACCAGCATGTCGCTCAGGCGCCCCTGGCTGAAGGGAGACCGAGATGGCGGCAGGCCGATTGTCTATGCCTTGGCAAGCCAGGCGCTTGGATAGACATCAGCAAAACTCCTCAACCTGCTATAATTCGGGCCGGGGCGGAAAACGGGTTGAATTCCAAGTCCGGCCGCACGATTTTGATGCAAAGGAAACCGAAGATTACATAGCAGGTTCGACCGTGCACCATTACCTCATCTTCGAAACCGCCGCCGGGTTTTGCGGGATCGCCTGGAGCGACCACGGCATCACCCGTTTTCAATTGCCGACGCGAAGCGCCGAGGCGACCGAGCGGCTTTTGCTGCGCCGTCTGGAACGGGCCGAGCCGGGCGCGCCTCCGCCGCCGGTAGAAGCGGCAGTCGCCGCCGTGAAGGGCTATTTCGATGGCAAGGAGACTGATTTTTCCGGTTTCGAACTGGATCTTGAAGGCCAGGACGCCTTTTTCAAGCAGATCTACGCGGCTGCGCGGAAGATCCCATGGGGCCATACGACCACCTATGGCGCGCTGGCGAAGGAACTCGGCGCCGGGCCGGAGGTGGCGCGCGACGTCGGCCAGGCGATGGCGAAAAATCCTGTCGCCCTGATCATCCCATGCCACCGGGTTTTGGCCGCTGGCGGCAAGGTCGGTGGGTTTTCAGCGCCGGGCGGCTCGTCCGCCAAGATCCGTATGCTTGAACTCGAAGGCATCCGTGTCGGGCCGCCGGAACCGGCGCAGCAATCGCTCGGACTTTAACGAAGGCTGGCGGGCCGGGCACTTGGCGCACCCGAGGGGCCGCCGCCTTTCCTTTCGGATTGAGGACGCTCGCGCTAACACTTGGTTACGCGGCAGGTCATGACGGAGAATTGTTATGCATTCTTTATCGAGGGCAAGTTCCGGTTCGCTTTCTGAAGGCGAGGGGACCTGGCCAATTCGGCGGCGCAAAATTCTCGACTGGTTGGTGATCGAGACGCGCGACGAACGTTTCATCGACAATATCTTCGTGGAGATGTGCAGGAGATTGTCGGAAGCAGGCGTGCCGGTCGCTCGCGCAACGCTGCATTTCAGGATTCACCATCCGCAATGGATCGGTGCCCGGATCCTATGGCGAAAAGGGCTGTCGGAGGCGGAGATAGACACCTTCGAATACGGCGTCGAAGATACGGCACTGTATCTGAACAGTCCTCTCTACGAGATCAACAGCGGAGCAGACGAGGTGCGGCGGCGCCTCGACGACCCAACCGTGGATGGCCCGCAATACTCGCTCTACGATGAGCTTAAAGCTGACGGTCTCACCGAATATATAGCTTGGCCGCTCGAGCATACGCTCGGCAAGCGGCACGTCGTTACTTTCGCGAGCGATAGACCCGGTGGCTTTGACAAGGACGATATCGCTTTCTTTCAGGATTTGCTGCCGGCGCTGGCGCTTGTCAGCGAGATCAGGCTGAAGAACCGTCTGGCGCGAACACTTTTGGAGACCTATGTCGGGCCGCATGCGAGCGAACAGATTCTTGCCGGTGCGACGACGCGCGGCAGTGGCGTCACCGTCGGCGCCGCGATCCTGATCTGCGATCTCCGCGACTTCACCCATTTGTCGGGCCTGTGGCCGCGCGACGACGTCATCGAGCTTTTGAACGGCTATTTCGACGCCATGTCGGAACCGATCGAGAGGCATGGCGGTGAGATTCTGAAGTTCATGGGAGATGGGCTTCTGGCGATCTTTCCGCTCACCAACCCGATGGCGTGCACCAACCTGCTTCGCGCCATCGGCGAGGCAGAGGCGGCCTTGGCGAAACTGAACGAGGAGAACCTCGGCAAGGGACGCGAGCCGCTCGGCTACGGCATCGGTGTCCATGTCGGCGATGTCATGTACGGTAATATCGGCTCGCGCAGGCGGCTCGACTTCACGGTGATCGGCCCAGCCGTCAATATTGCTTCTCGTCTCGAGGGGCTGACGAAGGAGATCAAGCGTCCCGTGCTGCTCTCCGGAGCCTTCGTGGAAATGGCGGGATGCGAAACCGAGTTGGAGAACCTTGGCGCCTTTCCGGTAAGGGGTGTTGGCGAGCCGATCGATGTGTTCGCGTTTACCAGCGATTTTCCGATGTCAGACAAATCCGCGGCTTAGAGCGGGATCGGGAAGCAGCCGTTCCGCCGCGCCCGCTCGCCGGGGTGGTCCGGCAAGCGTCCTCGCCTGTTGGTTGATGCATTTTGATTTTCCGAACACGGCCGATTATGTTGCGCCTGGCATTTGAGGGAAACCTTAGTTCAAGATTCCCGAAAGCACGGATGGAGGGGCAATGTCGATCGTGCAACAATCGCGCGTTAAGAAGCGCCTGTTCGCACTTGCCGTGGCTGGCCTCGGAGGTACGGCAGCGGCGGCCGTCTCGTTCGCAATTGCAGTCTATGAGGCGGCAAACCCGGATCCGGTGCCGGTCGTTGCCGCTGGCGAGCCGGTCGATACCGGCCGCTGGATCGTCACGATACAGAAAGCGGAGCTCGGCCCCGTTCCACCAACCGGCACGAAACCCTTTGAGCCGAAGCGGTTCCTCATGATCGAGTTCGATCTCAACAATCGCTCGGCTGCGACCAGCAATGCCTTTCGGGGATTGCTTTCGATCGAAGAGCCTTCTTCGGATGGCGTCCCCGAACCGACATTTTACCTCGCGCGAGACAAATGGATCGCCAGCGCCATCAACCCGAACATGCCCGAACGCTTGATCGCGGTCTGGGAGTGGCCGGAGGCCAAGCCGGTCCCTTCTGAACTACGCCTGGCGATCGGCAGCCAGATCTATAAACGACGTGACAATCTTTACGGCGCATCAGGCTGGTTCGATCGTGACCCGGCGGCTGTCGTGAGGCTTCCCGTCGACCGCGACACTGCGGAGGCGTCTTGATGGTGAGAAATTTAAAGCCTGTGGTCATGCTCATTATTGCAGCGCTCGCGCTTTATGGTTTGCAGCAAAGTACGCCGGGCTACAGCGAGATTACCTCACCTGTCACGATTCACGGCAAAGCCGGGACGCGTGTGGAGGGCCGGGACTTTGCCGTCGGTATCGCGAATGTGCATCTCGCTCGAACCGTCAAGACGGAGAGCTTCGGTCGGGTTCGTGACTACACGACGTCAGGCGTCTGGGTGCTGATCGAAGGAGCTGCGGTCGCAAACAGGCAAAGTCTTACGCTGACTTCGGCCGAATGGCTGGGCTCAAGCGGAATTCGCTACGCGATCAGTGAGCGCTTCTCGACTTTGCCGGGCTATCTCATCACCGAACGCCTCGAGCCCGGTCTGCCCAAACCCGTGCTGCTCGCCTTCGAGGTGCCGCAATCCGAGCTGCGAGGCGGGACGCTTCTTCTTGCCCGCTCCGACTTGATGCCGCTTGGCGAGGAACTTCGGATCAGTATTGATGATGAGCGCCCGACGAACAGCCACTCCACTGTCATGCTGGCGCGCAATCAAGACGGCCTTGCCTGGACGCTAACGGCTGAATGAGGAGGGAGCGATGACTGCCAGTGAGAGCGGCCGTTACTGGAGGAGCCTTGCCGCCCTCGCGATCGTGCTGCCGACTGCAATCGCCGTGCACTCCTGGAGCAGCCTCAAAGAGTGGCGGGCCCGTCACGGCGGTACGCCGGCAATTGCCGAGACCGGCCAGGCAGGCGCTTATGCCGGCGCGCAATGGCGCCTGGTCAATCTGAAGCGCCTGCCTGGACCGTCCGATGATGCCAGGGTGATCCTCGTCGAATTCGAGGCCCATCTCGATGATCCGGCAGTCCTCTCCGAAAGCCCCTGCCAGGTGCGGCTGACGGATGCAGCGGGGCGCCAATGGGAACCGGTGCGCATGACGGAGGCAATCGTCCGCAAGATGTATCCGGAAGCGGCCGAACGGCCGCGTTGCAGTGCGACGGCATCTGCCGGCGCGGGCAAGGGAGCCATGGTCAGAATGGCCGAGAACTTCATAGTCCCGGCCGGCGCAAAAGATCTGGCGCTCGTGATTACCATTGTGGGCGCCCGGCCGAAGTCCCTGCTGCTCAAGTGGACGTAGCAGGAACGGCCTTCGCCGTCTGTGTCCTGACGGCGTGCTCCAGCATGGCCGCTAGAAGGGCGATCCGCACGGCATCGAGCAGGATGCCGCCGTCCAGATCGCTAGGGCTGCCGATGAAGACGCTGACGATATCGAAAAGCAACTTGCCATGTATCGAGGTCCGGCGCGTTGAGCAAGCGCGTTGCGCCGAACCAGAGCCAGGCTCCCATCCAGCCGATCGTGCGATAGGCGACGATGAAAACAAGCAAGCTCGCAACGCCAGAACCAAGCGTCAGCTTCAGACAGGTCCACACGGGACCATAGCGTGAGCGATAATCGCTGATGAAATGGTTGACGAAGTCGCCGATCCATTTGCGCCATGTCTTCGCACGCGAATTCATCGGCGCGACCGGCTGGTTTGCACTGGAGAGCTCGTATCCATTGATGATCGCGGCCATGACGAGCCAGACGATCGGCAGCAGCGCATAAAAGAAGAGGTTCTGCGCCTGCGTCGTCAAGTCCGGTCTTTGCAACTCAACGGGTGTGAAAGTCTCTGCCGCCTGCGCGGCAGAGATGAGCAGCGATCCCATACTAATGCTCAGTTCACCAAGAAGCGGACCGGCTCCGAGCCAGGAAATGAAAGCGTCCTTCCAGACGCTGAGCCCGTAAAGGCCGATGAAGATCCAGCTCGCATCCGCAGCGACGATTAAGAGCCGCCAATAGGGTGAACGGGCGCGCTTGTTCATGTGCTTGGCCAACCAGCGTACCAGCCAGCAGGCCGCAATCGAAAGCAGGAGGCCCTGCGAACTCGACAGGTCGAGGAAATGAGCCTTCTCGCCGAAGGCAACGTTGCTCAGCGCCATTCTGGAGTATTCGCGCACCGTGTCGCCGAGGAAGCCCCACGCGGCGTAATAGGCAAAGAAGGGAAGGATAGCGGCCGCGGTGATGGCGAGCATGTGGTCGTTGACGGCTCTTCTCGCGTTCGATGGGCCGGGAACAGTCGGTTTCTGACGTAATGCGTCGAGCGCCGGCAATCCCGGTCGCAGCGCTACGAACATCATCACCACGACAACGAGCCTGGAGAGGACGACGAGTGACAGGATAACCATGCCGCC
Source organism: Sinorhizobium numidicum (assembly GCF_029892045.1). NCBI lineage: Bacteria > Pseudomonadati > Pseudomonadota > Alphaproteobacteria > Hyphomicrobiales > Rhizobiaceae > Sinorhizobium > Sinorhizobium numidicum. The sequence goes on along the minus strand of NZ_CP120367.1, from coordinate 1,667,632 downwards.
GAGCGGATGGCGCAACCCCGTGCCGACGGCTGCCTGAAGAAGGAGATCACGCAGGATATAGCCGGCGGCGCCGATAAGGAGGAGCTGCGGCCAGAAGCGGGCGAGCAGACGGCCGGTCAACGCGAAAGGGTTGAGAATATCTGCGAGGTTCGTCATGACCAATTGATACTTGCAAGATGTGGTCAGCACAACATGGCGTAGTGTTAAGAAGCGTGGCAGCCGGCAAAGAGCTTTCGACGCAACTGTTCTCGGCTAGCGTAAGCAGAGGCTGACGGCCGACACGCGGAAACGGCTTGGGAACGGCATTTGACGCATTAAAGGCGATCGAGCCCGGCAAACAGGGCGAATTCGGCATTTACTTGCACCAGGATTGCGCAGAAAATCACGGAAATGGGAGGAAGCCGTCGGCGCCCCTCTCGACGGCTGCGCTCGACAGGCTTTCGCCCGTTGGTTTTAGAGCGGGAAGAGGAAAGTGTGTGCGTTTTTTTGCGCCCGCATCCCGCTCCAACTTATCAGAGTCGATCACGTTCATCGTTTTGGGTCGTTTGCGCCCAAAATCCTGGTGATCCAATGGGAGGAGCAACTATGAGGCGAATTTTGTTCCACACGGTCTCGGCCGCGGCGTTGTCACTCGGCGTCTCCTGCGCATTCGCGCAATCGGGCAGCGTCGAAAAGGCGGTCGGCGGCTATGATTTCGACGAAGCCGCCAAGGAGGCTCCGGGCACAAAGGACTTCCATTCGGCCGATGGTCACCTGACCTTTGCGATCGTGACGCACACGGCAGGCAACGGTTTCTTCGATCCTGTCTATGTCGGGGCGAAGGTCGCCGGCAACATGATCGGCGCCAGGATCCTTCTGCTCGGCTCGGAATCGCCGGTGGATGATCCCGCTCGCGAGATCGAAATCCTGAACCAGATCGTCCAGGATCCGACCATCGACGGCATTATCATGACGACACCGCAGGCCGGCGCGTATAACGATATCGTCAAGGCCGCCCAGAGTGCCGGAATCCCGGTCGCCACGACCAATTCCTTCGACCCTACGCTGCTTGATCGCAGCGGCATCAGCCACACCGGTCAGGACGCGTCGGCTGCCGCGATTGGCGGTGAGGCGTTGGCCAAATGTGTCCTGGAGAGCGGAAAGACCAGCGGTTCGATCGTGCTGCCCTCATCGACGGCGATGGGTAATATCGAGGTAAACAACCGCGTGACCGCCGCCTTCAACGCCATCGTCAAAACATTGAAGGATGCGGGCAAGCTCGAGGCTTTCAAGGTTGATGCCGGCCCGGAGAACGTCGGCATCGATACGAACCCTAATGACCCGGTGAATGCGCTCGTGTCGCTTTTCGAGTCGCGTGGCGACGTGGTCGGTGCCTTCACCGCCAACAACGTCTTCACGCCGCCGCTCGTCAAGGCGGTCGAGCAGATGGGCTGGACGAACAAGTTCTGTGCTTTCGGGTTCGATCTTGGTCCTGCGCAGCAGGAAGGCATTGCCGCAGGGAGCCTTACCGGCTCGCTGGGCCAACAGCCATTCCTGCAGGGCTTCTGGCCCGTCATGCAGCTCTATCTGGAGATCGACCGCGGCATTTCGGCAGCCAACCTCGACACGCGCGCTCAGCTCGTGACGAAGGAGACGGTGGAAAAGGTGGGCAAGCGTTTCGAGAACTGATTCTGTTCGAAACGCCTGCAAAAAAAGAGCGGGACCAGGAAAAGTGCTAGGCGACGTCCGCCTACTGCATTTTTCCTTAAATCGAAGCCGATTTAAGGAAAAAAACATGCAGCAATTCAAAGTGCTACAGCGACCCTCGTGCGTCTGAAAAGACGCACGGCGCTGTAGTCCCGCTCCACCTTCTGCAGTTGATGATGACGAGTTCGGATTCGTTTCAATCGCGTTCAGCGTGACAGGGGCGGAGGCGCGTATTTGGCCCGTATCGTGACGGCGAGGAGACAGCGAGGGAAATTCATCGGGCTGCCTACGACGACGTCGCTCGGCCGCGCGCCACCCCAACTGGCCGGCGGCTGGGAGGCCGGGCTCCTGGTCTTTCTTGTGCTTCTCTATCTTGGCGGAGCGGCCGTCAACCCGGCCTTCTTCGGCTCGACGGAGGCCTTCCATGCGGTGCTGCGCGATACGTCGCGCGTCGGGATCATCGCGGTTGGGATGACCTTCGTCATCGCTAACAAGGATCTCGATCTTTCCGTCGGTTCTATCTACGGCCTTATCGCTGTTGTCTTCGCCAGGCTTTTTGCCTCGAGCTCACTCGATCTCGGCGTCGCCGCGTCGGTCATCCTTTGCGTTCTCCTCGGAACGGCTATCGGCCTCCTCAACGGCTTGCTCGTCACTGTGCTGAGGGTGCCGGCATTCATTGCGACGCTGACGATGCTCTTCATCGGGCGCGGGTTCGTCCTCGCGCTGACCCATGGCCAGGCGATCTATTATTCAGACAAGGCGAGAGAATACCCGCTCTTTTTCCGCCTGGGTGAGACGAATATCCTCGGCTTCAATAACCAGATCGTGATTTTCATCGTCGTCGCAGTAATCTGCGCTTTCGTGCTCGCCAAGACCCGCTGGGGCTACGAGACCTTCGCCACCGGCGGCAACGAGCAGGCTGCGGTCTATGCAGGCATTGCCACGAACTGGGTGCGTGTGCGCGCCTACCTCATCTCGTCGCTGTCGGCGACCCTTGCAGCCCTCCTGTCGGCTGCGCAGGACAAGGGTGTGACCCCGCTCTATGGTGTTAGCTGGGAACTCACGGTTATCGCATCGGTCATCATCGGTGGCGCATCGATCCTAGGCGGGCGCGGCCGGGTGATCGGCTCATGCCTTGGCGCGGTGCTTGTCGTCCTGATCGACAAGGTGCTGCGTGAAGGATGGCCGATCACGCGTACCGTTGTCATAGATGGCGAGAGCATCGCGGTCAGCGCCAGGTACACGCTCCCGGCAGGAGCGGTGCTGGTTTTCCTCGGCCTCCTTCTCGTCAGCGCGGTTCTCATCGAGCCGCACCTTATTCGCCGCCAGCTCGCCGCCCGCTTCTGGGCCTGGCTTCGCGGTCGGCCGCCACCTCCCGCCCAGGAGATCGGCGGTGTCGCCCTTGAAGCTGCCCAGACCAAGGCGGCCATCGAGGCAGATATGCTCCTCTCGGCCACGACGATCGGCAGATTTCTCGCCCGCCGCGATGCACTTGCCATCATCCTAGCAGCCGTGCTCTGGCTGATCGGCTTGACACTTCGCCCCGACTACTGGTGGAGCCTCTCGAACACGTTCGCCATCCTGCTCAACTATACCGAGCTGGCACTTATCACGATCGGACTGACCTATGTGATCGCGGCCGGGGACATCGACCTGTCGGTCGGAGCGGTGCTTGCGCTTGCTGGCAGCACGGCGGCCTATTTCCTCAAGGTCCTTGGCGCCGACCCGCTTACTGCCGTCACGATGGGACTGCTTGCAGGGATGACGGCCGGCCTCGTCAACGCCCTCATCACGATCGGCTTCAAGCTGCCGTCCTTTATCGCCACGCTTGGCATGTTTTATATCGCCCGCGGGCTCGCCGCCTGGTTCGTCGCGGGTCGGCAACTGACCGGCTGGAGCGAGGCCTACAATCTCATCGGACGCAAGCTCAACGATGTCTTGCTCCATTTCGGTCTTTCCTTGCCGCCGGGGATCATTCGCACGATCACCGAGGTCGTCAGCGTCCAGACGCTTTGGATGTTCGCCGTCGCCGCCATCGCCGGCGTCGTCCTTGCTTACATGCCTTTTGGGCTGAAGGTCCGTGCCACGGGCGGTAACATCCGCGCGGCCGCCTATGCCGGCATCAACACCGATCGCGTGCGTTTCGTCTCGCTTATGTTGTCGGCGTTCTGCGCAACCATGGCCGGGCTCATCAACATCGCCTACTTCCGCAGCTTCAATCCGGTTGCCGGACAGTTCCGCGAGCTCGACGCGATTGCCTCGGTCATCATCGGTGGCGGATCGATCTTCGGCGGCCATGGCACGATGATCGGCTCGCTTGCGGGTGCGGCCGTCATCACGCTGGTGCGCGCGCTCCTCCAGCTCAATGTTCAGGGCTTCAGCATGCCCCAGCACTGGATCAATGTCTTCATCGGCGTCATCCTGATCGTAGCCGTTCTGATCGACATATGGCTGCGCCAGGCGAACATTCTCGGGCGCCTCAGAGCCTGGCTCATGAGCGGCTCACGAACAAGGCGCTCGCAAACACGGGAGAGCACGCATGGCTGATGCGACATTACCCGAGCCTATTGTGGAGATGCGGGGTATCGAAAAGGCCTTCGGTGCCGTGCAGGCGCTCCGCAAGGTCGATCTCGCACTTTATCCCGGCGAGATACTCGGTCTCGTCGGCGACAACTCGGCCGGCAAATCGACGCTCATGAAAATCCTCACGGGGGCCTATCAGCGCGACGCCGGCGAGATCCTGGTTGCCGGACAAGCGGTTCATTTCAAGAGCCCGCATGAGAGCCGTGATGCCGGGATAGAGATGATCTACCAGGACTTCGCGCTTTGCGGCAACATGGACGTCGGCCAGAACATCTTCCTTGGCCGCTGGCCGCTCAAGGGTCCCTTTGTCGATCGGCGCAAGATGTATACGGAAGCCGATAGCGTGCTGAAGCGGCTGAAAGTGGACGTGAATTCCGTCTATCAAAAGGTCGAGAGCCTGTCGGGCGGGCGCCAGCAATCGGTCGCGATTGCGCGGGCGATCTCGTTCGAGCCGCGTGTCGTCATCCTTGACGAGCCGACCGCCAATCTCTCGGTAATGGCGACCGAGCGTTTGCTCGAGACCATGCTCGAGCTGAAGCGACAGGGCGTGGCCCAGATCATCATCTCGCACCGGCTTGTTGACATTTTTGCCGTCGGCGACCGCGTCATGGTGCTTAAACGCGGCGAGTATGTCGGCGACCGCTACATCAAGAATACCGACGAACACGAGGTCCTGGAGATTATCGTTTCCGGCACACTCGAAAACGCGCTTACCGCCGATGAGGCAAGAAAGATCCGCCCTGTTGCCGATTGACCTTTCAAGGAGCGCTGGTCCCGTTGGATCTCTCCCCCAGTTCGAAGGGAGCTCGCGCCTTTTGACATTGCAGCGGCGGCTTGAACGTACCCGCAGGCAATCATATCTCCTTTCTGGAAGACGGTGGCGCCGGCCGGGTTTCGAATGGCCGGCCATCTTGAACAAAGCCTGCGCACGCCGGTGACCGTCACACCTCCGGACGCTCGAAGAGATCACACACCCTTCCACTTGGTGTTGAGGCCAGAGGAACAGGTCATGGGCTATATCGACAAGGAAATTCACGCCGCAGCGGATGCCGAGCTGTTGGACGCCTATTCACGGACGGTGACCGATGTCGTCGATCGCGTCGGCCCTGCCGTCAGCCGGATCGAAAGGATCGGTGGCTATGGCGGCCAGGGCTCCGGGTTCGTCATTTCTCCCGACGGATTGATCGTCACCAACAATCATGTGGTCGAGAACGCGCGCGGCATTCGTCTCAAGATGCCGGACGGCTACAGTGGCGAGGGCCGCATCCTCGGCCGGGATCCCGATACAGATCTTGCCCTAATCAGGGCCGATTCGACCCTCAGCGCCTGGGCGCCGCTCGGCGATTCAAAAAACCTGAAGCGAGGTCAGATCGCGATCGCCATCGGTAACCCTCTCGGCTTCGAGTGGACGGTGACCGCCGGTGTGGTGTCGGCACTTGGACGTTCCGTGCGGGCCGCCAACGGCCGCCTCATCGACGACGTGGTTCAGACCGATGCTGCGCTCAATCCGGGAAACTCCGGCGGTCCGCTGGTGTCTTCGGCCGGGGAGGTCGTGGGCGTCAACACGGCCGTCATTCAGGGTGCGCAGGGCATAGCTTTTGCGGTTGCCTCGAATACGGCAAACTTCGTCATTTCGGAGATCCTTCGGTTTGGCCGCGTGCGCCGCGCCTTCATCGGCGTCTCGGTCGATACGATCGCCTTGCCGCGACGGGTGGCGTTGCGCGCAGGCGTCAGCGGCGAAACCTCAGTCAGATTGCGCCGCGTCGAGCCGGGCGGTCCAGCCGATCAGGCGGGTCTCAAAGAAGGCGACTTCGTACTCGCAATCGGCGGAACTCCCATTCTCGGCGTCGATGACATGGTACGGCTGCTCGACGGTGAGCGCATCGGCCAGGCGACGGAGTTTCTGATCTTCTCGGTTGCAAACGAGATCGAGCGGAAAACTGTCCTTCCGATCGCACGCCCGTAATGAGCTTACCTCGCGCGGCAGCGCGCCCTACCGCGCGTAGAAGCGAAGCGTTGCCGCCGATCCTTCTTCGAAGAGCCTGGTCAAAGCTTTGACAAGCGTCGCCCGGAACGGGCCGCTCGTCGAAAGATCGCTACCGAAGACATCCATCATGCCGAGAAACGCGTCGACCATCCGTTCCGGCTCATCAATTCCCCGGATAAGCTCAGCGATGCGGGCCGCGTGCGGGTCTCTGACGTCGATCGGTTTGCCGGATTCATCCACTCCGCGCGCATAGCGCATCCAGGCGGCAACGCCGAGCGCGAGGCGATCATAGCTTGCGCCTTGCGTCAGGCGGTCGCGGATCGTTGCCAGAAGGCGCTGTGGCAATTTCTGCGATCCATCCATGGCGATCTGCCATGTTCGGTGGCGAAGTGCCGGATTGCGGAAGCGCTTCAAAAGTTCCGCCCGATAGGCGGGAAGGTCGAAGCCCGGCAAGGGCGGCAGGGTTGGCGTGACCTCTTCACGCATAAGACCTTCGATGAGAGGCTCCATGCCAGGAAGGCTCATTGCGTCGGCTACCGTTTCGGCGCCCGCCAGATAGCCGAGATAGGCAAGCGTCGAATGGCTACCGTTCAGTAGCCGAAGCTTCATCATCTCGAAGGCGGAAACGTCATCGACGAAGGTTGCTCCGACCTTTTCCCAGTCGGGTCGGCCAAGCGGAAATTCATCCTCGATGACCCATTGCCGGAACGGTTCGGTGACGACCGGCCAGGCATCGGAGGCCCCAAGCGCCGCAGCGATTTGGGCTCGATCAGTGTCGGTCGTTGCCGGCACGATCCGGTCCACCATGGTCGACGGCGAGGCAACGCGGCTTACAAAATCTCCGAGTGCCGGGTCACGAAGCTCCGCGAAGCGTGTGACGACGCGTTTCAGCACGTGGCCGTTGGAGGGGAGGTTGTCGCAGGAAAGCAGCGTGAAGGGGGGAACGCCGGCGCTTGCTCTTCGTGCGAGTGCTTCGACGATGAAGCCGACAGCCGATTTCGGTCGTGCATGGTTGCGTAGGTCGTGGGCGACATCCGGGTGGTTCTCGTCCAGCATGCCGGTTGCCGGATTATGGCAATAGCCTTTCTCCGTGATCGTCAGCGACACGATCCGCGTGGCCGGGCTAGCCATCCGGTCGAGAACGGCTTGCGGATTTTCCGGCGCACAGAGGAGTTCGACGACACTGCCGATCACCTGCAGTTCCTCTCCACTGCCGTCCTGTACCTTCAGCGTATAGAGCCCATCCTGGGGAGCCAGTGCATCCCGCGTCTCCGGGCTTCGGAGCGAGACGCCGCAAATGCCCCAGGACGGATCACGCGCAAGCACCGCATCGGTGAAAACGGCCTGATGCGCCCGGTGAAACGCGCCGATGCCGAGATGGACAATGCCAATGGCAATGCTGGCGGGATCGTAATCCGGCTTTATGACTGTTGCCGGCAGGCGGTCGAGGGTCTGTCGTGAAAGGCGCATCAGGAGACCTGCTGTTTCTCAGATCGCGATGGTTTTGGTTCAATCACCCAAAATCATGAAAGCGATCGTTTTTGATGAAAGAGAGCGGAATGCGGGCGGAAAAACGTGCACATTCTTCCTATCCCGCTTTCGCGCGCGCGACGATCTGCGTCGGGCTTACGAATTGCAGTGCGATTACCAGCCAAATTAAGGTGGTGATCATGTAGACAACCGCCATGGCGTCGATCGACTGTGAAGCGCGAACGCCCGAGGCGAAGACGGCATAGTAGAGCGAGACGACCAGGGTCTGCGTCGTCGGTCCGGCGATCAGGAAGGTGAGCTCGAACATGGCGATCGTGCGCACAAGGACGAGGAGCAGTGCCGCCAGCATGCCCGGCAAGAGCAGCGGCAGGAGAATGCGCAGGAAAAGGCTGGTCGTGCCGGCGCCAAAGACGCGCGCAGCCGCCTCTATACGGGGATCGATCTGTTCGATGAACGGGATCATCACGAGGATGACGAAGGGCAGCGAGGGAACGACGTTGATCAGCACGACGCCCCAGAAGGTGCCGCCAAGTCCGAGCCGATAGAGGACGGTGGCAAGCGGAATGCCGTAGGTGAGCGGCGGAATGAGCAGCGGCAGCAGAAAGAGAAGGATGATCGCACGCTTGCCCGGAAAATCCCGTCGCGCCAGCGCATAGGCCGTGACGACCCCGATCAGGCCGGAAATGAGGACGACGGTGAATACGATCTCGAAGGTGACGAGGACGACGCTCGAGAGTTGAAATTCGCTCCATGCATCGAAATACCAGCGCGTCGTCCAGCCGGCCGGAAGCCAAGTGCCGAGCCAGCGCCTCGCAAAGGAGTTCATGATGACGGCGGCGATGACGCCGAGGAGATTGAGCACGAATAGGCCGGCAAGGGCCCAGACGGCGAAGCGCCATAGTTTGGAGGCGGGACCCTGGTCTCGGATCATGGCGTCACTTCCCCGAAAAGCATTGTCGTTGCGTGGTCGCGTTGCATCGCATCATCCTTTCGTACCGCCCGCCGGTCCCCGATAGAAGAGCGAACGCAGGCCCAGTACCGCCACGACGACGACAAGTTCGACGATGCCCATGATCATGGCGATCGCTGAGCCCATGGAATGGTCGTATTGCTCGAAGGCAGCCTGGTAGGCAGCGATTGAGATCACCCGCGTCGGGCCCGCAGGCGCACCAAGGAGGACGGCCGAAGGAAAGACGGCGAAGGCTTGCACAAAGGCAAGACAAAAGGTGACCGCAAGACCAGGCACGAGAAGCGGCAGGAAGATCCGCGTAAAGCGCTGGCGCGGTCCGGCCCCGAGCGTTGCTGCCGCCTGTTCGATCGCCGGGTCGATGCCGGTCACGTAGGAAAGCGTCAGAAGGAAGGCGAAGGGAAAGCCGGTGATCAGCAGCGACGCGAAGACGCCCCAATAGTTATTGGTAAGCTTCACCGGCCCTTCAAGGAGACCGATGAGGATCAATGTGCGGTTGAACCAGCCTTGAGGGCCGAGAAAGGTCAAAAGGCCATCGGCCACGAACACCGTGCCGAGGGTGATGGGGAGCACGAGGATCGTGGTCAAGAGCCGCTGGCGGCGCATCAATCGAACCCGAAAGGCGATCGGCAGCGCTAGCGCCAGATTGACGATCGTCACGGGTAGCGCAAGCCAGAGCGTTGCGGCGATCGTTGCATACTGGAAGCGATCGGTGAAGAACCGGGTGTAGTTCGAATACCAGGCACCTTCGCGCGGCGTAAGCGAATCGACGATGCCGTAGAAAAACGGGTAGACGAACAGTGCCAACATGACGAGAAGCCCGGGCAGTACGAGCAGCGTTGTTGCATCGAAGCCGTGGGCGGCCAGCCTCAAGCGAAGGGAGGGCCTGTTCATTCCCCGTGCCCCTTGAAGACGAGGGCTCTGCCGTCAACCGGCCGCAGCGTCGCGGCAGCCCCGCGCGGCAGCGCATTGTCGGCGCGGAAATAGAGTTCCGATCCGTCGCCGGCATGGGCCATGCCAAAAAAGGCGCGGCCGCGATATTCCATATTGTTGACCGTCACCGCGATGCCGTCGCCGCCCTCGACCGCCACCAGATCTTCCGGCCGCACCGAGAGGATCGCGGCGTCTCCGGGCCGAAGCGGCTCGCGCGGGGTTCCCGTCAGACGTGCGCCAGCCGCTTCGATTTGCGCTTCGCTGCCGGAAACGGAAAGCACCCGCCCGGCAAGCCGCGTGCGAAAACCCATGAAGTCCGCCACCTCGACATGGGCGGGGCGCTGGTAGAGGTCTTCCGGCGTTCCGATCTGCATGATCCGGCCCTGGCTCATCACGACGATGCGGTCGGCGAGCGAGAGCGCTTCGTCCTGATCATGGGTCACATAGATGGTGGTCGAGCCGATCTGGTCGTGGATGCCGCGGATTTCCGCGCGCATCTCAAGTCTGAGCTTCGCGTCGAGGTTGGAAAGCGGTTCGTCCATCAACACGATGGGAGGGCGAATGACCACGGCGCGGGCGATGGCGACCCGCTGCTGTTGGCCGCCCGATAATTGGCCAGGCAGCTTGTCGCGCTGCGAGCCGAGGCGAACGAGGTTGAGGGCGTCGTCGATACGCTTTTCCGCCTCGGCGCCGCGAACACCCTGCATCGCAAGCCCGAAGCCGACATTGCGGCGCACGGTCATGTGCGGGAAGAGGGCATAGCTTTGGAACACCATGCCGAAGCCGCGCTTTTCCGGTTCGAGCTGGTCGATGCGTCGCCCCCCAAGACGGATCTCGCCGCCCGAGAGCGGCAGGAGGCCGGCGACGCAGTTGAGAGCGGTCGACTTGCCGCAGCCCGATGGGCCGAGAAGAGCGATGAATTCGCCCGGTTCGATAGTGAGATCAATCCCGTCGAGGGCGTTGTAGGCGCCGAACGAGCGGCTGAGGCCAGCAAGCTCCAGGCGCTCGCCTTGCTTAACGAGGGGCGCCTGTCTTGCGTTTTGCACCGGCAGAGTCAAGTTCATCGTCTCCCATTCATCATGCGCATCGGGTCACCTGCGTATTCGATCGGGCGCGGGCGGCCGTCCACCTGCGCCCGATCGATCGCTGGCTTAGCCCTTGGATGCGCCGATCTGCTCGTCCCAGATGCGGAAAGCCTCGACGATCTTGGCCGGTTCGAGTGGAACCTCGAGCGGATTGTTGGCAATCCAGTCTTCATATTCCGGCCGGCCGAACTCGGCGATGGCGTCCTGGCTCTCCTTCGGCGCCATATCGAGCGTGACGCCTTTTACCGCGGGACCGGGATAGAAATAGCCCTCGTCGTAGGCGATCGCCTGCTGCTGCGGCTGAAGGATGAAGTTGATGACGTCGAGAAGCACGCCGACCTTCTCGTCCGAAACGCCCTTCGGGATCACCGCGTAATGCGCATCGGTCACCCAGTGGAAGCCTTCGAGCGTGCCGACCTTCGCCTCGGCCGGAACGATACCGAGGACGCGCGGGTTGATGTCCCAGCCGGTGGTCGTAACGACCATGTCGCGGGTGCCTTCGCCGAGTTCCTTCATCACCTGCGTCGTGCCGGTGCCGTAATACTCGATGTTCTCCCCGAGGGCCTTCAGGTACTCCCAGGTCTTGCTCCAGCCATTGACCGGGTCCCGCGGATCGCTGTCTCCGAGAATATAGGGAAGCCCCATCAGGAAGGTACGGCCGGGACCGGAATTGGCGGGCCGGGCGTACATGAAGCGGTTCTTGTTGGCCTTGGTCCATTCCAGAAGTTCGGCCGCCGTTTTCGGGGGCGCGGGAACGCGCTCCGGAATATATTCGATCAGCGGACCTGAGGGATAATAGGTGATGACGACGCCCTGATCCTTCGCAAGCCCTTGCATCTTAAAGGCCTGCGGCAAAAGGATGCTCTGAAGATCGGGCAGGGCCGCCTTGTGCGGGGTGAGATCGATCCATAATCCCTGGTCGAGCCCCGCAGCAAGAGCGTCGGTGCCGGTCAGCACGAGATCGATGTCGACCTTGCCTGCCGCCTGTTGCGCCTTGATCTTTGACGGTAGCTCCGGAGCCGGCGCCTTGGTGAAGGCGAAGTTCGAGACCCATTCAGGCTTCGCTGCCGCATAGTTCTCGAACATGCCCTGCGTCAGGGCAAGATTGCCAGCGACATCAACGACGGTGATCGTGACGGGGCTTGCCGGGGCTTTTGCCTGCGACCAGCCGCGGCTGGGGATCAGGCCAAGTCCCGCCATGCCGGCGACACCGCCGACAAAGGTTCTGCGTGTGATCTGCATTTTCGTTCTCCTCCTTGTTATGCCGGACGCCTCCCATGCGGCCGGCCCCTACAGCGCCGTGCGTCTTTTCAGATGCACGAAGGTCGCTGTAGCACTTTGAATTGCTGCATGTTTTTATCCTTAAGTCGGCTCCGATCTAAGGATACAGGCAGTAGCGGCTCACAAGCGATAGCCTCGCTTGGCGAGCCCGTAGGCAAGCTCTCGTGCGAGATCGTGTGCCTCCTCCTCGTCAAGACGGTGATCGGCAACCAGACGGGCAAGGTACGCGCAGTCCACCCGCCGCGCCATATCGTGCCGCGCTGGAATTGACAGGTAGGCGCGGGTATCGTCGTTGAAGCCGACGGTGTTGTAGAAGCCGCAGGTCTCCGTGGTTGTCTCGCGGAAGCGACGCATGCCTTCTGGACTGTCGAAGAACCACCAGGCGGGCCCAAGTCTGAGCGCGGGATAGTGGCCGGCCAGAGGTGCGAGTTCGCGCGAATAGGCCGTCTCGTCGAGGGTGAAGAGGATCACCGTCAGCGACGCATCGTTTCCAACGGCGTCGAGCAGCGGTTTCAGATCGTGCACGTAGTCCGTCGCCTTCGGAATGTCGGCACCCTTGTCGGGCCCGAAATCGGCAAACAGCGACGGGTTGTGATTGCGGTAGGAGCCGGGATGGATCTGCATCACGAGGCCGTCCTCGGTGCTCATGCGGGCCAGCTCCGTCAGCATCTGGCCACGGAACGCATAGGCTTGCGCCGGACCGGCCGTTCCGGAGAGAGCCTCGTCGAAAAGGCGCGCCGCATCCGCGGCTGAAAGGTTTTCCGTGTGGGCGCTCGGGTGGCCATGATCGGTCGCGGTTGCACCGTGTGCCTTGAAGAAGGCGCGCCGCGCACGATGGGCATTCAGATAGCCGGTCCAGGTCGCCGGCTCGCCGGTCATCGCCAGCAGTTTCTCGACATTTTCCAGAAAACCGCGGGCTTCCGGATCGACCACCGCATCCGGCCGATAGGTGGGCACAACTCGGCCGTGCCATCCCGAGCGGCGAATGGCATCATGATGGGCGAGATCATCGAGCGCTCCATCGGTCGTGGCGATCACCTCTATGCCAAATTTGTCGTAGAGCGCCCGGGGGCGCAAGGCAGGTGTTGCGATCGCCTCGGCGATGCGGTCGTAGAGCGCGTCGGCATTGGCCGGTTGAAGCCTCTCCGTGATACCGAAGATGGTTTCGAGGGAATGTTCGAGCCAGAGGCGCGTCGGCGTTCCGGCAAATAGATGGAAATGGCTGGCGAAGAGCCGCCAGATCGCGCGCCCCTCGACAGCTGCGCCTTTTCCGTCGCGACGTCTGACGCCGAGATCCTCCAGCCTGACGCCTTGCGAATAGAGCATGCGCGTCGCGTAGTGGTCCGGGGTGATGAAGAGTGCGGCAGGGTCGGGGAAGGCCTGGTCCTCGGCATACCAGGCGGGCTCGGTGTGGCCGTGCGGAGAGATGATCTTCAGGTCGGCGACCGACTCGAAAAGCCGTCGGGCAATCGCCCGCGCTTCGGGTTCAACCGGAAACAACCGATCGGGATGCAATGCCATTTGTTCCGCCCCTCCCGCGCCCATATTGGCAACATGAATGAATTGATATACTAGTATCCAAAATCGAGTCAACCGACGGAATCCTTCATGTCGCAACGCCAGCGCCGGGCCGTATCGTCGCCCTCACTTCGATCGTCGGGCGGCGTGAAACTTCGGCGGGTGACGACATCGTCGGCGATCTACGATCAACTCCATGCCGCGATCGTTTCGTTGCAGATGAAGCCGGGCATGGCGCTGCAGGAAAAGCGCATTTCGGAGGAGTTCGGCGTCAGCCGTACGCCGGTGCGCGAGGCGCTGCTGAGACTCGCCGAAGCCGGTCTTGTCGAGATCTTTCCGCAGTCGGGGACCTTCGTGTCGCGAATTCCCGTCGCCGCCATTCCAGAAGCGGTCGTCATCCGCAAATCGCTGGAGGGCACTACGGTAAAACACGCCGCGGAAGTGGCGAGCGCCGGAGATATCGCGCGGCTGGATGCCATCATCGCCCGTCAGCGCGTCCATGCCGGCTTGAACGAGACGTCGCTCTTCCACGAGCAGGATGAGGCCTTCCATGAATCGATTTCGGCGATTGCCGGTTATCCGGGGGTCTGGACGATCCTGAGGACTGTAAAGCTGCAGATCGACCGTGCTCGCCGTTTGACCCTGCCGGTGCTTGGCCGGATGAACAGCGTCATCGAGGAGCATATGACGATACGCGATGCGATCGCCGCCCATGATAGAGAGCGCGCGCACGCTGCCATGATGCATCACTTGAGCGCCGTCATTCCTGACATCGATGAACTGCGGCTGCTCTATCCGGGCTATTTCAGCTGAGGCGATCTCGGTGGCAACCATTCATGTGATCATCCAAATATCCGAGGAACTTGCGGGGAAGGACAGGTAGCGATGCGGCAGGGTTGGAGATGGTTTGGGCCGGATGCGCCCGTGACGCTCGATGACGTCCGTCAGGCGGGGGCAACAAATATCGTTTCGGCGCTCCATCAGGTGCCGATCGGTGAGGCCTGGAGCGAACGGGACGTGCGCGAACGCCAGGCGCTCATTGAAACGACGCCGGCGGGTCGCGTTCCGCTCACCTGGTCCGTCGTCGAGAGCATTCCGATCCCGGATGCGGTCAAGCGCACCGGGAAAAAGGCAAAGGCTGAGATCGAGGCCTGGATCGCCAGCCTCGAGGCGGTCGCCGCCTGCGGCATTCGGATCATCTGCTATAATTTCATGCCGGTCGTCGACTGGACCCGGACGGAGCTGGACTTCATCACGCCGACCGGAGCGACCGCGATGCGATTCGATCACGAGCGTTTTGCCGCTTTCGATCTTTTCGTTCTGGAGCGCCCCGGAGCCGAGGCAGACTATTCACCGCAAGACATGGAGCGGGCGCGGGCGGTGTTCGATGGCATGACGAAGGAGGAGGTCGCAGAGATCACGCGCATCATCACTTCGGCTCTGCCTGGTTCGACTACGGAGCCGTTGACCATTGCAGCTTTCCGGGAACGTCTTGAATCCTATCGTGGTGTGGATTCGCGCCGGTTTCGACAGCATCTGATCGAATTCCTGGAAGCGGTCACGCCCGTGGCCGAAGCGCGGGGCGTCAAGCTCACCCTGCACCCGGATGATCCGCCGCGGCCGCTTTTCGGCTTGCCGCGCATCGCCTCGACAGCCGAGGACTACGCTCAGCTCTTTGATGCGGTGCCGTCGCCGGCAAATGGCATGTGCTATTGCACCGGCAGCCTTGGCGTGCGCGCAGACAACGATCTGCCCGAGATCGCGGGCCGTTTCGCCTCGCGCATCCATTTCGCTCATCTGCGTGCAACCACGCGCGAGGGAGATGGTCGCAGCTTCCATGAGAGCGCGCATCTGGAAGGCGACGTCAACATGGTGGACGTCCTGAAGGAACTTGTTGCCGAGGACAAGAAGCGCAGCGCTGGCGAGACGATCGTGTTTCGCCCGGACCATGGCCATCGCATGCTGGACGATCTGAAAAAGACCGTGACGCCGGGCTATCCGGCGATCGGTCGTCTGCGTGGTCTTGCGGAACTTCGAGGCATTCTCCACGCCCTCGGTGCACCGCCGACCTGACCTGCAATTTTTGCGGGAGAGCGCCGTTTTTTCGGCTCAAATGCCGCGCCGATGAGCCGCGCGCTTTCATAACCGGTCATTCAAATGCCATAAAGCTCGCCACGCTCGCCGCCACGAAAATAGATCAAGCATGATCCCTGTCCGCTCGCCCAGTGAGAGCGGCACGGAACGTTGTCGCCGCCTAAAGGGCAGCGCGCCCGCAACGGGCATCATCCAAGGACCCGAATGAGAAGGTTCGCCGCGACCAAAGCATAAACTGCGAGGTTCAATGCGATGCATTTCACCAAAGACCGTCTTCCAGTCTCGATCATCATAGCGAACTATAATTATGCGCGCTTTCTGAAGTGCAGCATCGAAAGCGCCCTTTGCCAAAGCTACGACAAGGTCGAGGTGATTGTCGTCGATGACGCATCGACCGACAATTCCGCCGAGGTCATCGCCTCATACGGATCTCGGGTGAAGGCACGCGTGAGAGAGGAAAACGGCGGCCATGCCGCAGCCTTCAATACCGGTTTTGCTGCGAGCCGGGGCGAGATCGTCCTTTTTCTTGACGCCGACGATTACCTTTATCCGAACGCGGTCTCCGAAATAGTCGATGCGTGGAATGAGAATACCGCCCAGCTGCAGTTCAGATTGCACATCGTCGACGAAAGCAAAGAGGTGCAGGACGTCTTCCCGCCGCCGGAGGTTCCGTTTGATTCCGGTGACGTCACGCCGCAATTGCTTCGCCGCGCGCGGTATCAGACGACGGTGACGAGCGGACTGGCCTTCAGCCGATCGGCGTTGGACGCCATCATGCCCATACCGCCGGAGGATTTCCGGCAGGGCGCAGACGGCTATCTGGTTACCTTGGCACCTCTTTACGGGAACGTGGCGTCGATCGATACGTGCCTTGGCGCTTACCGTATGCACGGAAATAACCATTCCATTTTTGCCGAGAAGCTCGGTCAAAGGGCCCGCTGGCGGGTGGAGCATGATTTCCATCGGCTCGAAGCTTTGTCGGAACAGGCGGCCGATGTCGGCCTCACGGTGCCGGCGGATGCCAATCTGCGAGACCCGATCCATCTGGAGGAACGTCTGGCTTCCTTATGTGTAGACCGCCAACATCATCCGGTCGCCGACGATTCGAGGCTCTCGCTCGCCGCAGCCGGCGCGGTTGCCAGCATGGAGATGAACATATCTTTGCGCCGCAGAGCGATGCTCGCTGCCTGGTTCCTGTCCGTCGGCCTTCTTCCCCAACGCATGGCAAAAGCAATCCTTTCCTGGAAGCTCGTCGCCTCCTCTCGGCCCGCTTTCCTTGCGCGGGTGTCAAAAACGATCCGCTACGTCATGGGTTGACGGACCGCCCTTTCGGCGCTCCCGGCCGCGTTCAGCAGCGCAGCCGTTACCATTTGCCGTCCGGCCGGACACTCCGTCGCCGGCATGGAGATGCAATCGTAGCAAATGCTAATACAACCTCTCTAAAAAGTATTCGATGTGATAGATTGAGGGCGGGAGCAGCGTCGGCTTTGGAGGCGCCGTTTCCTTCCGCCCTTTCGCACTTCGGTACGTATGGACGTTGCGGCAGCCTCCGCCAGGCGACAGGATAGGGCCCTTTGTGAAACGGCCCTGGCCATCAGCTCGAAACGGGAGGTGTACAATGGTTCGTAAACTGTGTCTCACCTTGGCAATCGCAGCCTCGGCGCTTGCGATCAGTTCGGCCGCCTGGGCCGACATCACGATCCTCGTGCCATCGGGGAGCGAAGGTGACGGCCTTAGGGCCGCAGCCGCCGACTATGCGAAGATCAAAGGCACGAAGGTGGAGGCCGTCCAGGCGCCCTATGCCAACGTGTTCGAACAGGGCGCCAATGCGGGGGCCACCAAGTCCGGTGTCTTCGATATCATTTTAATGGACGATCCATGGATTCCTTTCTTTGCCGAGAATGGGCATCTTGAGGATCTCACGCCCTACTTCAAGAACGCCGGCCTGGAGGGGCCGGATAACGATTTCCTTTCGAAGTCGCTGGCGATCTGCCGCAATCCTTATAATACCGGGCCCTATGTCTGCCTGCCCTATGTCGGAAATGCCCAGATGTTCTTCTACGACGCGGCCAAGTTCAAAGAGACGGGCGTCGAGTCCCCGAAGACCTGGGATGACGTGCTGAAAGCCGCGAAGGCGCTGACCGAACAGGGCGGGGGCCGCTATTTCGGCTATGTCTTCCGCGGCGGCCAGGGTAATCCCGTCGTTGCCGATTTCATGCCGATCTTCTGGTCCTACGGCGCTGACATGTTCAACGCCGACCGCACGAAGGTAACGATCGACACGCCGGAAGGCGCCGCCGCCATGAAGACATTCATGGCTCTACGCGACGTTTCTCCGAAGGGGGTCGAAAGCTATAACGCCAACGAGGTCGGCACCGCGCTTGCCGCAGGTACCGCGGCCTCGTCGATCAACTGGCCGAACTGGGTTGCGACCTTCGAGGATCCGAGCCAATCGAAAATGGTCGGCAAGATCTCCTACAGCCCGATTCCGGCCGGCACCAAGCCCGGAAGCTCCGAGATCGGCCACTGGACCATGGGCATCATGTCGGCATCGAAGAACAAGCAGGAAGCCTTCGACTTCATGATTTGGGCGACCTCGCCCGAGCAGATCAAGATTTCCGCCGAGCGCGGCAATCCGCCCGTCAGGGCCTCGGTCTTCACCGATCAGGAACTGACCAAGCAGGAGAAATTCCGGCACTATCCGGTGTTGATGGAGGCAATCCAGGCCTCGACGCCGCGCCCCCGCCATCCGAAATGGCCGGAAATCGAAAATGCCTTCGGCATCGAGCTTTCCAAAGCTGTCGCGGGTACGATCACGCCGGAAGAAGCGCTGAAGAACGCGCAGGCGGCGGTCGAACAGATAACCGGTCTTAAATAGGTCGCTGCCCGTATCGAGCGGGGCATGCCACCCGCTCGATACGGGGACCGGAACAAGGGTGTGCGGACACGTGGGCCGCGGGAGGACCCGATGTTGAAGTCCGACAAAGGCACATCTGCCGCACCGCTCCGGCTGGGTTCCGGCCTGGAGCGTTGGGCGGAGCGTCATTTACGTTACCTCATGCTCGCGCCGACGGTGCTCATCCTTTTGGCGCTGACGATCTTCCCCAGCATCTACATGTTCTATGCGGCGGTTCACAGGATCAGTCCCAATCCCGACCTGCCCTGGGAGTTCATCGGCATAGGCAATTTCGCCCGCCTTCTTTCCGACGGGCAATTTCAGGTCGCCCTTCGCAACACGGCAATCTTCACGATAGTCGCGGTAACGATCGAATTCCTTCTCGGCCTCGGGCTGGCGATGCTGCTCGACAAGTACATTCGCCGCCTCACCTTCTTGAAGACGGTGCTGATGATTCCGATGATGTTGCCGCCGATTGCGGTCGCGATCACCTGGAAGCTCATCTACGAGCCGCAGTTCGGCGTCCTGAACGAGATCATGTTCCGCCTCGGTCTTCCCTTGCAGGCATGGGCGGGCGACGTGAACCTTGCCATGTTTTCGATCATCGTCGCCGATGTCTGGCAGTGGACGCCGTTCATATTCCTGTTGATGCTGGCCGGGCTCGCGAGCCTACCGGTGGAGCCCTACGAGGCAGCGGCGCTCGACGGCGCCTCTTCCTGGCGGCAATTCTGGGATCTGACGATCCCCTTTCTGAAGCCGGTCATCGCCATTGCCCTGCTGCTGCGCGTCATGGATGCACTGCGGCTCTTCGATCTCGTCTTCATTCTGACAGGAGGCGGCCCGGCAGACCGGACCAAGGTCTTGAGTCTTTACATCTATCAGGTTGCCTATCGCTTCGCCGATCCCGGCTACGCGGCGGCGATTTCGCTGTTCGTGCTCTTCGTGACGATCGTTCTCAGCACCTGGTTCATGAAACGCATGCGGCTGGCGGAGTGATATGCCGATGGCAACGACCATAGTAACACGCAGCCGCACAAGGGAGACGGTTCTCCGCCTGTCCGCTTATCTGACGATCTTCGTCGCGCTGGTCCTAACGCTATTCCCTGTCTATTGGATTGCGGCGAACTCGTTCAAGTTCGATATAGACATCTTCGCGGTGCCGCCCGAATGGGTGCCGCGAAATCCAACGCTGAAGCACTATGACGAAGCGTTCATCCAGCGGCCGTTCCTGCGCTATGCGTTGAACAGCTTCCTGGTTGCGGTCGGGACGACGACCATCTCCGTGATCTTCGGAACAATGGCCGGCTATGCGCTGGCGCGGTTCAGCTATCCCTGGCAATGGCGCAAGCAAATTTCGTTCTGGATTCTTTCGACGCGGATGATGCCGCCGATCGTCAGCATCATACCGCTCTACCTGTTCTTCAATTACTTCGACATGCTCAACACCAAGTCGGCGCTGATCATCGCCTACACGGCCTTCAACCTGCCGTTCGCGACCTGGATGATGAAGAGCTATTTCCAGGACCTGCCGGTCGAACTGGAAGAGGCGGCGATCGTCGACGGCGATACGCGCTGGGGCGCTTTCCTGCATGTAGCGCTGCCGCTTGCCCGGCCGGGGCTTGCGGCAACGGCGATCTTCTGCCTGATCATCTCCTGGAACGAGTTCCTGCTGTCCCTCATCATCACGCTTACCGAACAGTCACAGACGCTGCCGATCGGCATTGCCGGGCGAGTGACACAATACAGCACCTATTGGGGTGAAATCAGCGCTGCGGGTTTCATGGCCTGCGTGCCGATCGTCATCTTCGCCTTCATGGTCCAGAAGCATCTCGTCCGGGGCCTGTCCCTCGGTGCCGTCAAGGGGTGAGGCGATGGCGTCGGTGACCTTCAGCAATGTCTCGAAGAAGTTCGGCGAATTTGTCGCAGTCGCCAATTTCAACCTCGATGTTCGCGACAAGGAATTTCTCGTCCTGCTCGGCCCGTCGGGTTGCGGCAAGACGACGACCATGCGCATGGTGGCAGGCCTGGAGGAGGCAACCTCGGGCGACATCTACATCAACGACGACCGCATCAACGGCGTGCTGCCGAAATATCGCGACGTTGCCATGGTCTTCCAGTCCTACGCGCTCTATCCGCACCTGACGGTCGAGGACAATATCGGTTATCCGCTGAAGATCCGCAAAGTGCCGCCTGACGAATACAAGCGTCGGATCACTGAGGTCGCCCGGCGCGTCGAGCTTGATGGCCTCCTGTCGCGCTTGCCGAAGGAACTCTCGGGCGGCCAGCGCCAACGCGTAGCGCTTGCCCGTGCCATCGTCCGCACACCCCGTGTTTTTCTGATGGACGAGCCGCTCTCCAATCTCGACGCCAAGCTGCGCACGCAAATGCGCGCGGAATTGAAGCACCTTCAACACGAATTGCAGGTCACGACGATCTACGTGACGCACGACCAGATCGAGGCGATGACGCTCGCCCACCGGGTCGCAGTGATGAACAAGGGTGTTATCGAGCAACTCGGAACACCACGGGAAATCTACAACGATCCGCGCACGCTCTTCGTTGCCGGATTTATCGGTTCGCCGCCGATGAACCTCATTCCGGGAGACGTGAAGAACGGCATCTTTGCTAGCTCCGGCCTCAGGATAGGCGGCCTCGGCCGCACGGATCTCTCGCGCGCCATGCTTGGCGTGCGCGCGGAAGACGTCCATGTAGCGGGCTCTGACGACCCCGACGTCAATCTCGTCGCGCCAATCTATTCGGTGGAACTCACCGGCGAGAACACGCTGGTGAGCCTGCAGTTGGGCGGCCAGCTTATGACCTTGCGTGCCGACAAGAATTTCACTGGCCAGATTGACCAGCGGGTCGGCGTCAAGATCGCGAGCGACCGCGTGTTCCTGTTCGATGCGGAGAGCGAGCGTCGTGTGGATTTCTGACGTTTGGGCGGCGGTAGTCGTGTTGGCCGGGACAACTTCGGCTGCCGCCGCCGATAATGGCCCGATCGCCGGCAATCCGCTTATCGAAATCCCGGCCGGGCCGTTCGTTTTCGGTCGTGACGACGGCCCGGAAAACGAGCGTCCACGCCGTCTGCTGCAGGGTAGGGCATTTGCGATCAACCGCACCGAGATCACCAACGGGCAATATGCTCGCTTCGTAGAGGCAGCCGGTCATCGGCCGGCTTTCTACGCTAATCATCCGATCTTCGGGTTGGATGATCGGCCGGTCGTCGGTGTCAGCTGGGGAGATGCCGATGCCTTCTGCCGTCACTATGGCCTCGCTCTACCGTCCGAGCAGCAATATGAAAGGGCGGCGCGAGGGACGCGGGGGCACGCGTTTCCATGGGGCAACGCGTCGGGAGCGCGCGTACCGGCGAATTCCGGAGCAGACATTTGTTGCTCTGGAGATTCGCGCGACGGGTACCCGATGACGGCGCCGGCGGACTCCTTCGCGGACGGCGCAAGCAAGGAGGGCGTTCTCAACCTCCTCGGCAATGTCTGGGAATGGACGAGCGACCTCTATGCGCCCTACGGCAGCGCGGCAACAAACAGTGTTGGTCCGTATCGTGTGCTTCGCGGCGGCTCCTGGAACAGTGACCCGGGCCATCTTAGGACGACCTATCGTCTCGCCTATGATCCTGAATTCCGTTTTGCAGCCAATGGCGGGTTCCGATGCGTCCGTTCCGCGCCCTGACCGTAGCGCTCATCTTCATGGCTTCGTCGCTCGCCCGCGCCGAGCCGGTGGTCTCCTCTGGTTACAAGCTCGAGACCATCAGCTTGCCGGGCGCTGCCTTCGCGGGGCTTTCGCGCGACGGCGACACCCTGCTTGTCACCGATCTCGCAAGCGGGCGTCTCTACCGACGCGGCGCAGAGGGCAGGCTCATCGCCTTCGGCCCGATCTTTCCCCATGGCCGTGACGTGATCGGCGATCCGACGGGCCCCTATCGTGTCGTGCGCGTCGACGGCATGCTCGTTGCGGCTCAGGGCTGGACGCCCGTCAATTCCGACGAAAGCCCGCTGGACCACGCGCTGGTTGTGATCGACGGCGCTGACAGCCGTGTCATTAGCGACGATTTCTGGAACCCGTTCGATTTCGTCGCGACCGGTGGAGGCTTCTACGTGGTCGACTCGGCGCGAAACACGATCGAGCACGTGCAGGCGGATGGGCGGAAGAAAACGATCCTGACCTTCCGCCGAATTGAGCAGGCGCCTGAAGCGATGCGGCGCCTCTCGCCAACCGAGTTCAAGGAAGGCGGCAGCGTTGACATTGACGCCGTACCGACCGGTATTGCTCTTCGAAACGGCCGCCTCTACATCGCGCTTTTCGGAGGCTTTCCTTTCCTCCGCGGTGCCGGAAAGATCGTGTCGATCTCCGAGGCGGGCGGCGCATCAGAGCCGCGAGCCGACGTGCAAGACCTGAATGCGCCCGTTGCCATCGCCTTCGATAGTGACGGGGAGATGCTCGTCCTCGAACACGGGACCTACGATCAGAGCCAAGGTTTCCGCAAGGCGACCGGCCGCTTGCTCAAGTTCGAGGCAATGACGGGCCGGCGCCGGATCATCCTCGACGGCCTGACGCGGCCGGTATCTGTCCTTGTCTGGAACGGTGAACAGCTCGTCGTTTCCGACCTTTCCGGCAACCTGCATTTTCTAAGGCGTGAATAGGCTCGCGGACTGATGGCGTGGCCGGTCGCCCTGTTCTTGTCGGAACACCGCCCCATATCTGCAACGAACCGCACCACTGAAAAGCAGGAGAAACAGCATGCGCATTGAACCAGTTTTCCTGTTCGATCTGGATGGCACTCTCGTCGACAGTGTCTACCAGCATGTCCTTGCCTGGAAGGAAGCGCTGGACGAGGAGGGCATCGATCTGTCGGTCTGGCGCATCCATCGCAAGATCGGCATGAGCGGCGGCCTTTTTACCAACCAGTTGTTACGTGAGACGGGGGTGGACATCAGTGCCGAGCGCGTGGATCGTCTGCGCCAATGTCATGCCGCCGCCTATCGGCGTCAGGCCGACCGCATCAGGCCGCTGCCAGGCGCGCGCGAGCTCTTGTCGTGGCTCACTGACGCCAAGATTTCCTGGGCGATCGCCACAAGCGGGCGAATGGAAACCGCCGCGGTCAATCTTGCGGCACTTAACGTCGATCCGGCGGTAATCCCTGTCGTCACGCGGGATCTGGTGAAATATGCCAAGCCAGATCCGGACCTCTTCGTCGCCGCTGCCAAGCAGCTCGGCGCTCCAATCGAAACGGCGGTGGTCGTCGGCGACAGTATCTGGGACATGCTGGCTGCGGTGCGCTGCCGGGCGCTTGGAGTAGGCCTTCTAAGCGGCGGCTATGGGCTTGAAGAGTTGCGGCAGGCAGGCGCGTTTCGAATTTACGAGGATCCGGCCGACATGCTCAACCACATCGACGAGGTCGGCGGCCGCCGATGAGGGGATGGCGCAAGGAGGCTGTCGCACGCCTACACGAGAACGTCCAGGGAGTGGCTCGCTACGGATTCAGTGGGTTGTGCTCGTTTCCGCTCGAACTGCTTCTTCGTGATACCAGCAGCCGTCAGCAGCCTCGCACACATCTGACGTAGTGAGATCTGCTTTTGCGGAGGCTTCGCCGCGACGTTCCTCGACCTTCCTCGCAGGCCGTGCGGGGAACTGATAGATCTCAGCCGACTTGCGGTAAAAACTCGTGGCCATCTGTGGTCTCCCGTGAGTTCTACCCGGAAAGATAGTGCAGCGCGCGCGATTTTGCACATCATTTACGCGAAATGCCGAAAATACGATCAAATGAATGCCGGAATCGCGAGCATTCACCCTCTTTTTGCTCCGCAGTGAGTGCCTCGGTGCAAATTTTTAGGCAATCACCATCTTCGACCTGTTTCGTGGCTGCCGGTGAGCTCGCCTTGGCAGGAGGGCGGAGCGGGATGCATAGCAAAATCAACGCCGTGTCGAAGGCCTGAACCACCAGTGCGGTTCGGACGGGCGAAGTTTTTGAGCACGTCCACCGGTTTCGGCGACGAAGAGAACCGGACCGCATACTCCCCGCGTTCGAAAAAGAGTCCTGCCAGCCAGCGAATTGGCACGCTTGATGCTTGAAAGGTTCGATCCCTGGTGGTCGAGCGCGTTTTCGCGTCAAAGCCGCTTCAGGATTTGCTCAAACCTCGCAGCACCACGTTAGAGAGATTCGCGAATGACAAAGTATAAGCTCGAGTACATTTGGCTCGATGGCTACACGCCGACCCCAAATCTCCGCGGAAAAACGCAGATCAAGGAATTCGATGCTTTTCCGACGCTCGAACAACTGCCGCTCTGGGGCTTTGACGGAAGCTCGACGATGCAGGCAGAAGGCCGCAGCTCCGACTGCGTGTTGAAGCCCGTTGCGGTTTATCCGGACCCGGCCCGCACGAACGGCGTCCTGGTCATGTGCGAAGTGATGATGCCGGACGGCAAAACGCCGCACCCGTCGAACACCCGCGCAACGATCCTCGACGACGAAGGCGCCTGGTTCGGCTTCGAGCAGGAATATTTCTTCTACAAAGATGGGCGTCCGCTCGGCTTCCCGGAATCAGGTTACCCGGCACCGCAGGGTCCGTACTACACCGGCGTTGGCTATAAGAACGTCGGCGCTGTCGCCCGCCAGATCGTCGAAGAGCACCTCGATATCTGCCTCGCCGCCGGCATCAACCACGAGGGCATCAACGCCGAAGTGGCCAAGGGTCAGTGGGAGTTCCAGGTTTTCGGTAAGGGCTCCAAGAAGGCGGCCGACGAGGTCTGGATGGCTCGTTACCTACTGCAGCGCCTGACCGAGAAGTACGGCATCGATATCGAGTTCCACTGCAAGCCGCTCGGCGACACCGACTGGAACGGCTCGGGCATGCACGCCAACTTCTCGACCGCCTATCTGCGCGAAGTCGGCGGCAAGGAGTATTTCGAAGAGCTGATGGCTGCCTTCGAGAAGAACCTGCACGACCACATCAACGTCTACGGCCCGGACAACCACATGCGCCTGACGGGCAAGCATGAGACTGCGCCGTGGAACAAGTTTAGCTATGGCGTTGCCGACCGCGGCGCGTCGATCCGCGTACCGCACAGCTTCGTCAATAATGGTTACCGCGGTTACCTCGAAGATCGCCGCCCGAACTCTCAGGGCGACCCCTACCAGATCGCTTCTCAGATCCTGAAGACGATCTCGACCGTTCCGACGAAAGTCGCCAAGGTAGCTTAAAAATCCTCCCACTGATGGCGCCGGCCAAGCTTCGGCGCCATCACCCCCTTCAGGTGGGCGGCAGTTTCATCGTGCGTCGCTGCGCCTTGCAAGAATCCAGCCAACAGCGGCTGAGATATCGCCCACCGTCGCCGTTGGTGCCGGTTCGAAACGGTTTTCGTCGCCTTCGCGATACTTTCCCGTGCGCACGAGCAGTGCATGGCCAAGGCCGGCCCTCAAAGCTCCCGCGACGTCCGTTTCCGCATCGTCCCCGACCATCACGGCCTCTCTTGCTGCGCAATTGATTGTAGCGAGCGTGGCACAGAAGAATTCCGGCGCCGGCTTTCCAAGAACGATTGCGTCTTTCTGACCCGCGAATTCCAGCGCCGCGACGAATGCTCCCGCATCGAGGCTGAGTTTTCCGTCCGTATCCTTGAAAGTCCGGTTCGGGGCGAGTGCCAGTAGTTCAGCACCCCCGAGGAGCTGCCGGAACGCCGCATTCAGCGTTTCATAGTTAAATACGTCGCCTGCATCACCAACGACGACAGCCTTTCGGCGGCTGCCGTCAAGGCCATCAAATTCAGTTAACAGGCCAGGATGAACCAAAAGGTGTGGCGATCGGTCGTGCTCTAGAAGCCAGTTGCGAGCCGCCTCGGCCGGAGTGAACAGTTCGTCGCTCGCAACTGAGACGCCGAGCCTGGAGAGGCGTTCAAGAATGGTCTGCTTGTCGGAGCGTGTCGTGTTGCTCACAAAGCGGACGGGAAGACCCGCATCGTGCAGGCGCGCAACTGCTTCCGTTGCGCCTGGCACAGCTTCTTCGCCGTCATAGATGACACCGGCAAGATCCAAGAGCACACCGCTGATCATAACAGCAGGATGACACGGGGATGCAATGGGTCAAGCTCTTCGGGCAGGTGTGGCGAGCTTCGGCTAGATTAAGGCGTTGAGGAAGGATCTTGTAGGCCGCAGAACAGCAAGAATCCGACGTCTATGTAGTATAATAATGTATGTCTCTCGTTTATAAACGCTGTTTTGTGGAATACGTCCACATTATCACTATCGATGTCTGGCGGCTTTCGGGATGAGCGTCACGAAGGAAGAGGTTGAAGGAGCTCCAAGACATCCTGCAGGCCGAGACTTGGGCTGGAGTCCTGAGAGCGGCCGTCGCGTCTATAACTACTATGGCATTCCGCCTCATTGGGCGTGATCATGCAGAAGGCCGGGAGCAGCGCTGTCGCGAACGTACGGCGTCATGCCTGCCCCGAAACAATGGTCGCCTTCCGCGGTTGGAGAGTACATGAGTGACGACGGTCGCCAGCGACGGCCGGAATGGCCGGCTTGGTTGTCGGAATGGCTAAAAACATCCCGCGACGAGGCCTATGGCAGACGCATATTTGCGCAGCAGTTGCCGCTGCCTGTCGCGGAAATGCCCGGCTTATGGCAGGGATGGAGTTTGCGCAGCGGTCACCCACTTGACGGCGTACTGGAGAATCTCGGCTGGTATGGCAAGCTATTTCATAGCAACGGGCGCGTCGATCCTCTCCTGTTCAGGGCCGGTGGCCAAAGGCTTGTCGCGGTTGATCCGGCGCGAATTCCGCTGAAGCTTGCGCTCCGGTTTGCCTGTTTCGGGCGCGCGACTTTCGCGCATAACGTGTTCTCTTACATGCAGCAGTTCTTATTGGCCCGCGGCCCCACAGCAGAGCTGAAAGAACTGAGCTACAATGGCGTCAAGAGCGCGGCGATGACCTATGATCGTCAACCGATCATCGATTACTTTCGCCGGATCAATCATTCCACGACAATCGGTCTCATGGAGATTCGAGGTTATCGGGAACCTTATTTTTTCGCTCTTTCGCGGCAGATGCACCCGCAAGACGGCGGATTTGTGCTGGTCGAAAATGGCCGGGCGCAAAGCACGGGTCGGACGTGACCTGAATGATGCTTGCACCGCGACGGCTAAGCCCAACCGGATGGCCTTTTGAGGGGCCGTGCTTTGGCCCGTCAACGGCGTGATCTCGCCGCCCTCTTGTTGCGGGTAATGGCGGAATGTCCTGTCTCGTCGCGCGGCGATGCTCCTGCGTCCTTCCGCCGGCTCGGCTGCTTTCCGGAACGCGATCCGAACCCAGCGGGTGGAACAAAGTCTGGTCGCTGTAGATTTTGATGATCATGAAGAACATGACTTTTTTCGCAGCATCACTGGCATTTGGCCTCTGTGGCACCGTCAGTGCTCAGGAGCTTCAGGCAGAAGCCATCAACAATGCTTCGCTCGCCTCCATCCCGTCAGAACGACCGTCCAACGCCTCGCCTCGACCAGAGCCCGCCATCGTTCGTCTCCAGGTTCTTCTGGACCGCGCGGGCTCATCTCCTGGGGTGATCGACGGCCACTACGGCGAGAATGTCACCAAAGCGGTTGCCGGATTTGAGGCCATGCAAGGTCTTTCCGCCGATGGAAAGCTAGACCCTGAGGTTATCGGTCGACTTTCAGACGATGTGGCCGCCATCCAGCCTTATGTCATCTCCGAAGCAGACGCCAAGGGTCTCGTCGACAGCATTCCCGAAGACTACTCCGAGCAAGCCAAGATGGAGCACCTCGGATATACGAGCGTCGCCGAGAGGCTGTCCGAGCGGTTTCATATGGACATCGATCTTTTCAAGGACCTCAATCCGGATTCGGCATTTGCCGTCGGAGAGACGGTGTGGGTCGCGATGCCCGGCGCCCCGAAGCTGGGCACTGCTGAACGGATCGAGGCGCGCAAGCAAACGGGGCAGGTCCTGGCGTTCACTGAAGACGGCTCATTGCTTTCCATATATCCCGCCACGATCGGCAGCGAAGAGTCGCCTTCGCCCTCTGGCACGCACAAGGTCAAAGGGGTCGCTCGAATGCCCCCCTACATCTACAACCCGGATGTGAACTTCCAGCAGGGTGACAACAGAGAGCGTTTAACGCTGCCCGGCGGCCCTAATAACCCGGTGGGAAGCGTCTGGATCGATCTGTCAAAGCCGACCTACGGGATTCACGGCGCGCCGGAGCCGTCCCTTATCGGAAAGTCCGAGTCACACGGATGCGTTCGCCTGACGAATTGGGACGCAGGGGAACTGGCGGCGATGGTCAAACCGGGGGCAACCGTCGAGTTCACCGACTAAGCCAGTCACCGCATTCATTCATCCTACACTGAAGAAGAGGGTGCAAGTGGGCAGCTTTGGGCCAAATCTGGACGTTGCCTTGCCTGGCACCGGCGACCGCTTCGGGTCGATCTTTCACGTTCCTCTGAGGGTCGCAAGAGGGTGGAAGGCCGTCGTTCGTCTCCCTTAACGGAACGAATAGTTTGCGCCACAAGCAGGACATCCACTGATCATGCCGTGTTTGGCCTTAGCCGCGACGCCTGAGGCCGGAGCACCTTCGCCGGTTGACCTGACCGCGGCTAGTATTGCAGGGCCCCCTCCGCGCCGGCCGAGATCGCCAGACGGCAATGCCTCGAAAAAACATAGCTTTGCGAGGCTATAGCGCCTCCAGCGCTAGTGCAATGCCCTGTCCTCCGCCGATGCAGAGTGTCACGATCCCGCGGCGCAATCCCTCACGCTTCATCGCATGCAGGAGCCGCGTGGTCAGGATGGCGCCTGTCGCGCCGATCGGGTGGCCATGCGCGATTGCGCCGCCCTCTACATTGACGATGTCTTCGGGCAGACCGAGTTGGCGGGTGACCGCGATGGGCACGGCCGCGAAGGCCTCGTTGATCTCGATACGCTCGATGTCGGAAAGGCTCCAGCCGGCCCTTGCCAGCGCCTTGCGCACGGCGGGAACGGGGCCGAGCCCGAACATGCCCGGCTCCACTGCGGCGACACCATAACCGGCAAGCCTGCCCATCGGCGCGATGCCCCTTGCCTCGGCAAAGCCGCGCTCGGCGACGACCATCGCTGCTGCCGCGCTGTTCAGCCCCGGCGCGTTGCCGGCGGTGATCGTACCGTGGGGCCGAAAGGCTGGGCGTAAACGGGCGAGCGCCTCGACCGTCGTATCGGGCCGCGGTGCTTCGTCGGTGACAAAGCTTTCCGTCCCATTACGGCCTTTTACCTCGACCGCGACCATTTCAGCGTCAAAATGACCGGCATCTCGCGCGGCCGCAAAGCTCTGCTGTGACCGCGCCGCGAAGACGTCCTGATCGGCACGCGTGATCTGCATCTTTTCGACGAGATCTTCGGTGTGCCATCCCGAATGCTGGCCGGAGAAAGCGTCGTTAAGCCCATCGCTCAGCATGCTGTCGAGGATCTGGGCTGGTCCCATCCGATAACCCCAGCGCCCGCCGTCCATGAGATAGGGCGCGCGGTCCATATTCTCCATCCCACCGGCGATGGCCACACTACTGTCACCCGCCGCGATCTCGTGCGCGGCGCTCAGGATCGCCTGCGCGCCCGAGCCGCAGACCCGATTGACGGCCATTGCCGGCACCTCGACTGGAAGCCCGCCACCGATCGCAGCCTGCCGCGCCGGGTTCATCCGATTTCCCGCTTGGATGACATTGCCCATGACCACAGTGCCGACCAAGTCCGCCTCGATACCGGTGCGGCGCAGGGTCTCTCGCACTGCAATTGCTCCAAGTTCGGCTGCCGGAATGGTTTTCAACGTGCCGTTGAAAGCGCCGATCGCAGTCCGGACGGGATGGGCGAGGATGATGTCGAGTGTGCTCATGATGATCCCTTTTCGGCAAGTGGCGCTGCAGACGCAGCGTTCAGGCGACGCCCCGCGGACTTTCCTCCATCGGAAATCTGAGGCAAGGGCGTTCTCAGGCCGCCGCCTCCCTCCCATTCAACATGTTGACACCGCGCCGCGCAGCAGCACGGCCCCGCTGTGTCAGGCGCGGCTCGAGGCGGCGATGGAGGGATAGTCGGTATATCCTTCGGCGCCGCCCCCATAAATGGTGGCCGCGTTGACATTCGCCAGCGCAGCGGCGGTTTTCAGCCTCTCCACGAGATCAGGATTGGCGATGAACGGCCGTCCGAAAGAAAAGAGGTCGGCCCTTCCCGTCGTCAATCGCGACGTTGCGAGTTCGAGATTGTAGCCGTTGTTCGCAATGTACGTGTTCGTGAATT
Organism: Sinorhizobium numidicum; assembly: GCF_029892045.1. Classification (NCBI taxonomy): domain Bacteria; kingdom Pseudomonadati; phylum Pseudomonadota; class Alphaproteobacteria; order Hyphomicrobiales; family Rhizobiaceae; genus Sinorhizobium; species Sinorhizobium numidicum. The sequence continues at coordinate 1,636,831 of NZ_CP120367.1, read as the reverse complement.
TAGCCCTGAGAGCTGCATAATCGAAGTGTGCAACGTCGCGCGGCCCGCCTCTCGCATTTTCAACGACATGAAGGTACGCAATGCCCATCTGGTCGAGTTTCTCGGCGATATAGTTGAACTGGGCCTGCGGATCAGTCGAGGTGACCCCGTTGACCGGCGAGATTCGGACCCCCGTTCGCTGCGCACCAACCTCCGCAGCAACGGCGGCGGTGACCTCCAGTATCATCCGCGCGCGATTTTCGACTGAGCCACCATAGGCGTCGGTGCGCGTGTTGGAGCCATCCTTGGCAAACTGTTCCAGCAGATACCCGTTGGCGCCATGGACTTCGACACCATCGAAGCCGGCAGCAATTGCATTGGCGGCAGCGCGACGAAAATCTTCGATCAGGCCAGGGATCTCATCCAGTTCGAGCGCGCGAGGTTCGGACACATCGGCAAAAGCATTGTTCACGAAGACCTTGGTTTCAGCCCTGATCGCGGAGGGCGCGACCGGGGCTTGCGCGTTCGGCTGGAGATCAACATGCGAAACACGCCCCACATGCCAGAGCTGCAAAAAGATGTGTCCGCCTTTGGAATGCACTGCTTCGGTCACCTTCCGCCACCCGTCGATTTGAGCCTGCGTGGCGTATCCTGGTAGCCTTGGCCCTGCTGCGAGATCTGCGACCCCTCGGATATGATCAGGCCCGCTGTTGCGCGCTGCGCGTAGTATTCTGCGGCGAGATCACTAGGCACGAAGCCGGCGTCAGCTCTGTTGCGGGTCAAGGGCGCCATGACAATACGGTTCGACAGGGTGAGGGCGCCGAGGACATAGGGTTCAAAGAGTGCGTTGTCAGTCATAGCGATTCTTTCGTCTGAAGTTCTTGAATTTCAGTTACGCCTCGAGTTTCGCGCCGATAGTTGGGCACGGACCGGCCGACGTGTTTGCGGCACGGCCAGATGTTGGTGCCCAACGACGCTTCCTGCAGGAGACGTCAAACGGCGGTGCGATAGCGTTCGGCTGCACGGACCTGCGCAAACCCAGGGATCATCGTTTGCCGCGCAGCGTGATAGGCTTCCCACTGGGCAGCATCGTGCAGCGGTGGGATAGTGACGGTTTCGCGCCTGTCGAAGCCGGCCAACGCAGCATCCACGAGTTCGTCCACTTCCATCACCGCCGGGAGCGTGTCGACGTCGATGCCGGCAAGCTCCCAGAGCTCAGTTCGCGTCGCCGCAGGCAAAACCGCTTGAACATAGACGCCCTTAGGGCCGAGCTCGAGGCTGAGGCCTTGGGAGAGAAACGTCACGAACGCCTTGGTCGCGCCGTAGACTGACATTCCAAATTCAGGGGCCAGCCCTACGACCGACGAAACGTTGATGATGGCGCCAGATCCCGACTCGATGAATCGTGGCGCCACGGCGCTTGCGAGCCGAGCGACCGCCGTCGCGTTCAGAGCAATAAGTTGAGCGACATCATTGGTTGCCTGATCGACAAATGTTCCTCCCAGGCTGGCGCCGGCATTGTTGACAAGGATCCCGATCCGATGATCGTCGCGCAGACGCGTTTCCACCGCGGCAAGATCGTCGAGATTGGTGACATCGGCCTGCAGAATGTCGACCGCCACGCTAGCTTCGTCGCGGAGTCGTGTAGAGAGAGCCTCCAGCCTTGCCTTATTCCGTGCGACCAGTACCAGGTCATGTCCGCGTCGGGCAAAACGTTCTGCATAAGCCGCGCCAATACCCGAGGATGCGCCGGTGATGAGGACGGTAGGATTTTCAGCCATTGGCTTGCTCTCTTTCGAATGAGTGTTATATTCATGATGACGATAATGATTGCATCTTTAAGATGATCGCTATCATGAAAAAGTCAATGGTACCCGTGGAGAAATTTTGAAAATGAAAGTCACCCGAGAACAGATGGCTGAGAACCGTCAACGGATCCTGGAAGCCGCGAGCCGGTTGTTTCGCGAGAAGGGTTTCGAGGCAGTCGGCGTGGCGGAGGTTATGAAGGCCGCAGGGCTGACGCATGGCGGCTTTTACGGTCATTTCAGCTCGAAGGACGACTTGATCGTCCATGCGTTCGGTCACGCCATTGGGAAACGCAATGGCGCGACGCTTCCTCTTCGCGCGTACATGGACGAGTATCTGTCGCCGCGACACCGTGACAATTGGGCTGGTGGCTGTCCCATTTCAGGGCTTGCCGCCGACACCCTTCGCCAGACACCAGCGGCCCGCGCGGCGGTAACGGAGGGCGTGCGAGCACAGCTAGATTGGATGAGTAAGCAACTCCCTGGGCCGCATGCGGCCGACCGACGCCGCCAGGCCATCGCAAGCTGGGCTGCAATGGTCGGAGCGACGATCCTCGCCCGAGCGACCACGGATCCCGACTTTTCGGACGAAATACTAAAGGAGACCCGAGCATGGATTGATGACGGGCTGAACCGATCCACTGCCGCGATCTCGGAAACAGCATAAGGGGTGTGCCTCTGAACCGCCCCTTCGCTCCGACCTCCTTGTTCCCAAAGCAGCAATAGGCCGCGATGCCGCGATATGGCATCGCACGTCTGGTAAGGTCATTATGGAATCTATTCCCCCACTGTGATGACAACCTTGCCCTTCGCACGCCCGGTCTCCACATAGGCCAGGGCGTCCCCGGTCTTCTCAAATGGGAAAATCCTGTCGACCACTGGACGGATTACGCCAGATTCGATCAGCGACGTGATCTCAGTCAAGTGCTCACCCTGCGCACGCATGAATAGGAACGAGTAACCGATGCCAAGGCTCTTGGCTCTTTTTCGGACCCCTCGGCTCAGCAGGCGTATCACGAATTTCAGAAACAGATTCAATCTCAGGTCCTTGGCGAACTCCGGGTCTGGCGGACCCGAGATCGAAACGAGCCGGCCACCCGGCTTCAAGACACGAAGAGATTTTTCGAGCATCTTGGTGTCCTGGCTGTTCAGGACGAGATCGTAGCCCGAGAGAGCTTTTTCGAAATCCTGCGTTTTGTAGTCGATGACCAGGTCTGCGCCGAGGCTTTTGACCAGCTCGACATTCTTCTCGCTCGTCGTCGTCGCAACTTCCGCGCCGAGATGCTTGGCGAGCTGGATGGCAAAAGTCCCCACTCCACCGGAGCCGGCCTGAATGAAGACCTTCTGGCCGGGCTTCACCTTGCCCATCTCGACCAGCGCTTGCCATGCGGTCAGACCTACCAGCGGAATGGAGGCGGCCTCTTCCATGTTTAGGTTTTTAGGTTTCAGCGCCACGTCGGCTTCATTCATCGCAATGAACTCTGCGAATGTCCCGACCCGGTGGTCGCGCGGCCGCGCATAGACCTCGTCGCCCGTCTTGAATCGCCGGACTTTCGAACCCACCCGGACGACGCTTCCGGCCACGTCGTGACCCAGGACGAAGGGCGGCCGATAGGGCAGAATGAGCTTGAATTCTCCGTCTCTTACCTTGGAGTCCAGCAGATTCACACCCGTCGCACGAACGCGAACCAGGACGTCGTTGTCCCGCAACTCCGGCTCCGGCATGTTGGTCAAGCGCAAGGCGCCTTTCTTTTTGTATTTATCGACAACGAATGCCTTCATCGGTTCTCTCCAATATGAAATTTTGTGGCGACGTCAGGCGCCGAGGAACAACAGAGATTTCCGCACGAAATCGGCGTGGTTCTGGAATATCCCGCCATGCCCGGCGTCTTCGTAGATCACGAGTTGCGAGCCCGGGATGCGCCGGGCGAGGTCGTAGGTATTGCTGCTCGGAACCATCTTGTCCTGATCACCATTCGCAATCAGCACCGGGATCCGGATGCTTCCGAGATCTTGGGGCGCCTGCCGTCCCCATGCGGTGATCGCCTTGAGCTGTCGCAGGAAAGCACGAGAAGTCGGCCCCTTGTCTCTACCCGTTTTGCGTTCCTTCAGCCGACTCAGAAAGGCTTTCGCGGCCCGGCGACCATTGGCCGTGGAGGTGAAAAACAGATAGGTTTTCGGGTCGCGGAGTGTCAGTAGACCTTTGACAATAAGGGGCCAGGACACCGCCCCCACCTTGTCGATGCCCGTGCCGCCCGCCGGACCAGTGCCGGCAAGGATGAGTTTTCGCACGAGGTGCGGTGCTTTGAGGGCAACATCCTGCGCCACAAAGCCCCCGAGGGAAAAGCCGAGCAGATCGACCTTCTCGAAACCCAGCGCCCGGATCAGGGCAATCGCGTCGCGCGCCATTTCGTCGATGGTCACGGGCGCCGTTCCGCCCGACGCGCCAATACCGCGATAGTTGGTCGCGACCACACGATGTTTGCTGGCGAGGCCATCAACAATCCTTGGATCGAAATTGTCCAGCACCGCCCCCCAGTGGTTGAGGAGAATGACTGGCACGCCACCCAGGGGACCAAGGTCTCGATAGGCAAAAGCAGTTCCCCCGACCTTGATGGAGAAATTGGGCGCATCGATATGGCGCGCAACCGATCCGGCGTTGCGGAGAGGACTTGTCATTAAGTGCTCCATTGTGCCGCTTGGGTCGGAAATCTTCAGATAGAGAAGTCGACTTCAGCCCCTCAGCGTCTGTTTTTGATGACACTCATCATGTAAATTTATCCATGATGGCCATCATAAAAAATGTCAAGTGGAATTTTGATGCATCGAGGAAGGCAGTCGCAGGGCAGCGCCGACCCGGCCGGCGGGATCGTCAAAGTGGCGCAATGGCGGATGACACAACGCCTCTGAAAACAGCATTTTTTCCGCTTTTGGCCCAAATCAAGACGTTGATCGCATTCATCACAGAGGACGGCTCCGGGTCGATAGCGGTCAAGGACCGCACCCGGAAGCGCCACTGCCAGACGAGACATTAGGCGATCTTTTGAGCACAGAATGAGAACGTCAACTGATGCGCGAGGGGCCCGCCTTGGACCAAAAAAGCCGCCGTTGCGCCTCGGGAAGAGCGCGCGGCCTGCTCTATCGAACAAGATAGGTCTCGATCGTGCCGATGCCCCGCAGATCCAGCGCGCACCGTGGCTCGAGCGTCCACTGTCGGTGAAGCGCGCGTCTTGTCGCCTCCGAGATCTGTATGCGATCGGCAACGCCCTGAGATTCCAGGCGGCTCGCAATGTTCACGGTTTCTCCCCACACGTCGTAAACGAAACGAAGCCGGCCGATCAGCCCGGCAACGACCGGCCCTGAATGGATCCCGATGCGGACCCGAAAGCGGTCGTGGTCGGGGGGCGCATCCCGCAACGATTGCAACATGGACTTCCCGAGCGCCACGATCCTGTCGGCGTGATCCGCTGCAGGCTCCGGAATCCCGCAGGCCGCCATATAGGCGTCTCCGATAGTCTTGATCTTCTCCACACGATGCTGCTCAGTCAGGAGATCGAACCTGCTGAACATCCCATCGAGCCGCCTGACCAGATCGGACGGCGGCAGCTTTGCCGCAATCGGCGAGAAGCCGACGATATCTGCAAACAGGATGGAAACCTCTTCGAAGCGATCGGCAATGATCTCTTCGCCGCCCTGTAATCGGGCAACGATCTGGTCTGGCAGGATGGCGTGAATGAGTGAATCGGCACGCCGCTTCTCTGTTTCTATCTGCTGCAGATAGCGGTGCTCGCGGTCAAGCCAGCGCTTCTTCTCGAGGGTGGAGTTGATGCGCGCGCGCAGCAGAATCGGATTGAACGGCTTCGTTAGATAGTCATCAGCTCCCGCCTCGATGCACCGGGCCACCGCCGCGACTTCGCTTAAACCCGATATCATGATCACCGGGACGTGCCGCCACCGGTTATCCGCCTTTAGCCGCGAGAGAATCTCGATGCCGTTCATGTCCGGCATCAATATGTCGAGCAGGATGAGATCGAATTCATCCTCGTTCAGTCTCTTAAGGGCGGACAGGCCGGAATCGGCGGTGACGACGTGATGGCCCTCACGCCGCAGGCGGCGGGAGAGAAGGTCACGATTGCTGGCGACATCGTCCACGACGAGAATCTTGCCGCCCTGATTGGACCATACGTGATTCTCGGCCTTGAACAGGAGCCGTTCAAGCTCCGCTGCGTCGATCCCGGTTTGATCCTTTGGCTGAAGCGTCTCGATGGCTTGTCTTCGCGACAGACCGGCAATCGCGTCGACCTGCTTCAGAAGCTCGGCGGCCGCCGCAAGCATAACACCGAGATCCTCCTTGAGCGTGTGCTGGTGCAAGTCCCCTGCATCTTCGAGGATCATTTCCGAATAGCCAATGATAGCGTTGAGCGGCGTGCGCAGATCGTGGCGGAGTCTTGCCTCCGCGTCGGCTTCCCCCCCTTCCTGAGAACAGGCCTCGCCCTCGACCAGCCGATCGATGAGGCCGTTCAGTTGCCTGGCTGCGGCGCCGATCCGCTCCAGGTCGGACTGCATATAGGTCAAACCGAAATCCCGCGCCTGCTCGAGCAGCAGCTCCTGAAAACCCAGGATCGCTCGTGCCGGGCCGGCCAGTCGCTGCTTCACGTGGGCGGCGATGGCCTGGCGCTGAAATTCGTTCCCGGTACTCATTTTGCATCGGCCGCTTAGTGACGTGTCGTAAGCAGTTGCTCGATTTTTCGGACAAGCTGCGGCAAGTCGACCGGTTTGCTGTCATAGTCGTCGCAGCCGGCCTCGATGGCCATTTCGCGATCGCTCGCCATTGCGTGCGCGGTCAGCGCGATGACGGGAATACTGGATGTGACGGGATTGGCCTTGATCAGTCTGGTCGCTTCCCAGCCGTCCATCACCGGCAGGCTCATGTCCATTAGGATCAGATCCGGCTTTTCCGAAGCGGCGAGCTCGACCCCGGCCTTGCCATTTTCCGCAATGAGCACATCGAAGCCGCGCCGAGACAACCGCCGCGAAAGCATGTCGCGGTTCATTTCATTGTCTTCCACCAGAAGGATTCTCGTCATTTCCGGTTCTCCTCCTGTCATGCGTTTCAGCTGTTGACGACGGCCTCACCGGCCGTTTCGCGCGATCCTATCTGGCGCTCGAGGGCCTCGACCAATTGGGACCTGCTGTTTGCGCCCTTGTTTACGACGGCGACCGCCCGGTCGCGCAGCCAATTCAATTCGTTTGCGGAAAGGTCCTTCGAAGTGACCACCACGACCGGAATGTTCTGCAGCTCCGGAATCCTCTGCATCTCGCTCAGCGTCTGGAAGCCGTCCATTTCCGGCATGAGAAGATCGAGCAAGACGAGGCGCGGCAGAAGCCGCATCATCAGTTCGAGACCGCGAATGCCGTCGGCTGCCTCGTGGACCGTCCAATTCCTCTTCACCAGAATGCGCCTGAGGAATTCGCGCGAAGCCTGATCGTCGTCGATGACCAGGACGTCGCGGTTGCCCCCGCCGCAAGCCTCTATCGTCTGGATCAGCTTGTCGGTGTCGATGGGCTTGGTCAGATATTCGACTGCGCCGAGCGAGAGGCCGAGTTCGCGATCCGCCAGGATCGTCGCAAGGATCACAGGAATCGTGCACAGTTCAGGATCGCTCTTCAACGTGCGCAGCACCGACCAGCCGTCCTGATGCGGCATGATGATGTCGAGAATGATTGCGGCGGGCCGGTGCTCCCGAGCGGCGGCTATTCCTTCTGCCCCGCTTGCTGCCTCTATCGAGGCAAGTCCCGCTTCCGCGAGGGCTTTTGCGATCAAGTTCCGGGCAGCCGGCTCGTCGTCGATGATGAGTGCGGTGCGACCCGGCTGAATGATCGGCGACGGCTCGGCTGTTCGAGGTTCTTCGGTCTCTCGCCTGCATTGTGCCGGCACTTCCATCGTGAAGACCGAGCCTTTTCCGACCTGGCTTTCGACGCTGACGACACCGCCTATCATGCGGCTGAAGCTGCGGGTGATGCTCAAGCCCAATCCCGTACCGCCGTAGTTCCGGGTGGTGGAAGCGTCGGCCTGTGTGAAGGCATTGAAAAGCCGTTCCTGCTGTTCTGCCGTCATGCCGATCCCGGTGTCGGATACCTTGAACACAAGCCAATCGCTGTCCGCTCGCCTTTCACGCCGAACCGAAAGAATTACCCGGCCGCCATTGGTGAACTTGGCCGCGTTGCTGAGCAGGTTAAAGAGATTCTGGCGCAGCTTGGTCTGGTCGGAGTGCATCTCGCCAAGATCGCCCTGGATGTCCTCAATGAACTCGTTCCGGTTCTTCGCCATCAGCGGTGCGACAGTAGCGCTCACGTCGCGGAGCAAGTCGGCGACGTCGAAGGTTTCGAGGAAGATCTCCATCTTGTTCGCTTCGATCTTTGAAAGGTCGAGGATGTCGTTGATGAGCGACAGCAGATGCCGGCCGGCAGACGCTATTTTTTCAAGGTCCGGGACGAGCTCGCCGTCATGGTCGCGCGCCTCCTCTATGAGCATCTCGCTGTAGCCGATGATCGCGTTCAGTGGCGTGCGCAATTCGTGGCTCATCGAAGCGAGAAAACGACTCTTGGCCTCGCTTGCCGACTCCGCGTTGCTCTTGGCCCCCTCGAGCTCGACTTGCCTCTCTTTGAGTTCGGTGATGTCCGTGTAGACGGCGACCGTTCCGCCATCGGGAATCTTGCGCTTGGTGATGCGGACCCACTTGTCGCCGAACCGTTTCTCGTCGACCAGGCCCGCAGGATCCCTGTGAAGGCGCAGGCGGTCCTCGATCCATTCTTCCGGCGATTTGCCTTCGAGGTCCACTTGTCCCTTTGCCAGGTTGTGCTCCAAGATTTCGCGGAAGCTCTTGCCGCGAAGCTCGTTTGGCTTGTGGTTGGGGAAAATTTCGCAATATTTGCTGTTGGCGACCAGGATTCTGTCGTCCGGATCATAAAGGACAAACCCATCCGAAATCGCCTCGAGCGCCGCGGCGATCGTCCGCCTCTGCCGCTCTGCCTCGTCTTCGAGCCTTTTCTTTTCGATCGCGCTTTGCTGGAAGAGCGAGAGGGTCTTCGCCATTGCTCCGAATTCGTCGCCGCTCTCGTCAGGGATCTCGACGTCGTAGCGTCCTTCCGTCAGATCTCCGATCACGCGATTGAGACGCCGTAGCGGACCGACGATCGAGCGCAAGACGAGAAGCGTGAGAAAAGAGCCCAACAGGACCAGGACGCCCACCAGGATGGCAGCGGCTGTGGCGGTCTTCTCCGTTTGCTTCACGACCTCGTTCCGGGCGGCCTCCGCGTCGGCCTTTACCTGTTCGACGAGTTTGTTGAGATCGGCATCAACGTTGCCGCTGTGGGTGCGTGCCCTTGCCAGCAGGGCGTTGCCGACGATGCGGTTGTCCTGTGTATAGCTGTCCGTTGCCTGCAGCGCCGTTTTGACATAGGCATCGACCTCTGCGCGGATTTCCTCAACCGCTTCGGGCTCGTCCTTCGCAAGCCGTTCTAACTGGACCTGCAGGCGTTCGCGGGCCTCATCGGCATTGCGCTGCGAATTCATCAGCAGGCTGACGGAGAGATCGGTCAGCCAATATCGCAGATCGCCGAAGGCGACATGCGCCGCGGCCGCTGATGCTGCGCGGTCGAATAGCTCTCTGGTTTCGGCCATCCGCTCGGCGCTGCGATAGAGCGCCTGAGTGAGAAAGGCCGACGACAGGATAAGGCTGATCAGGCCGGCGGCGGTCAGTGCAGCAACACGGGCAGAGATCGGCAGATTGGCGAGCCGGCTGGCGCGCTTCGCGGCCGGCGCCTGGGCCGCCTCGAATGCCCGCTGCTGCTGCCCGAGCGCGCTCATTTGAACAAGACGATGCTGATGGCACCGCCCAGATCGCCCGCTTTGCCCCCCTCTTTCGGATAGCCGGTGACGTCGATTTCGCCCTTCGGTTCGCCGTGACAGGAAAGACACGACTCCGTGTAATATTCCGGCAGCAGCATCCGGAAAGCAGGGCGGCCGTTCACCTGCGTCACTTCCGTGTAGGCGTCATCCTTCGGCCTCTGCGGATCCGAGAAGACTTCATTGATGACCCGTGTCTCCCAGGTATCGGGCAGCGACTTGCGGTTACGCACCAGGACCTCCGGCGCAGTCACGCGGACGAGCGCCTCGTTTCCCGCTTTGGCGGCGAATTTCTCGTTCATCAGACGCGCGAAAACGGCCGGGACAAAGCCCTTAAACCCAATGCCCGGGCGGTTTATGTCGTCCTGCCGCTCGTCGACGACCTCACGCATGGCGTCGACCTGTGCCTGAAGCAGTTTGTGGTCGCGCGCCGCCAGATCGTTGGAGATCAAGTCACCGCCAGTACGCTTCGCATAGAGGGCAATCGCCTCCGCCGTGAAACGCTCGCCATCGAGGTGCTTGTCTCCGACTGCTGGATCGTTGATCAGCGACTGATAATTCGAAAGGACGCTTCGGGCGGCTCTGAGCAATTCGGCGAGCCGCGTCCCGGTCGCTACGTCAGCGGCTTCTTCAGCCGCCGCCGGAGACAAGAGGAGCATGCAACCGGTTAGAGCTGCGAAAACGCCGTTTCGCGCCAAGGCGGTAAGAGCTTCCATTTTGGTGTCCCTCCGGGAGGAAGCACAAGCCGCAAACATATCATAGGAACGATACCGGATGGAGTCATCTCTGGGACATAGCCTAACCACAATTTGCATCCGGCCCATAAATGTGACGGCTGGCTAACCGCTGGCCTTCAGCAGCGTCAGCATGCCCGCTCCTGGCGCCGTCGAGCCAATAGACCGAGCGCGCGCGATGCAGCCTCTAAATCAGCATTCTCCGACTGAATTGTCTTCAGAGTGGCTGCAACATGCGCGTCGTTTTGGTCGGGGAGGCAATCACAAGCGGAGAGAAACTGATTAAATGACGGCCTTCCGGAGATGTCGTTGCCGGATGCGTGGAAGGGGCATCGCGGTATTCCTCGACGCCTCTCCTGTTGGGGAGAAGCTGGGCAGACAGGCGGCCAGCCTTGCTCAGCGTCACATGCGCATCTGGTCGGGGTGTACGGACTGTCACGAAATGTCGAAACCATTGCGTCCGAAGTCTACGCACGCGGCGACGCACCAATCGATCAAGTCCTGGAGCGCCATCGTCTTTCGAAGGAGCAGAAGTCCGGCAGCCGCCGAGGCCACCGGAACAATGCTGAAGACGATCCATGTCCAGGACTGGCTATCAAGCAACCACCCCTGAAGGGCCGGGGCGATCGTCGCGGGAGCGACAACGGACCCCATCGCAAACAGAGCTTGAAGGATTGGCTGATGGGATCGCGGATAGGCGAGAAAAATGATCGGCTGGGCCCCAACCAGCAGGGTGCCGCCGGAGAAGCCCTGAACCATTCGAAGGGCGACCAGCAGGTCCAACCGAGCTGTGACGGCGGCAATGCCGCACGCCATGCCGATGACCGGGAGCCGATGATCACGCTTCGCCGATGGATACGGTTCATCAGCCAAGGGGCCGGTGGCGGCGCCTCCGCGGAGCGGACATTGGCTCTGCAGCCGGAACCGGCCGGTTGCAGCCGACAACGTGGAGTGGAATGTTCTGACGACGCGGTTCCAGTTGCAAAGCAACTGCAGGCTTTTCGAGAGATTTTCTGGCCCAGATGTGCGAAAATCGCGGAGCGACACGCAAACAGGGCGGCGGCAACATGTCGTTTTCTCAATCCAGGATTTGCAAGGGCTGCTGGGAGCAGATGCGTCTCCCAGTGCCTCTGCGCGGACCGGCTTCCATTCCCTTCCGCGCCTTTGGCATCCGCCCGAGCCGGATGAATCCGAACACCTGCACGATTTGCGAACTCATGTTCACACGCGTGATGAAAGCCCGCAAGATCACCGTTGACGTGTCTGTGCTTTTTGCAGATCTGAGGGGCTATACGACGCTTTCGCAGTCGCTTTCGGCCGACACTGTCTCGTCGCTGCTGGATGATTTCTACGATGAATGTGCCACAGCCATTTGGGAATTCGACGGCCTTCTTAACAAGACGGTGGGGGACGCGATCATGGCAATATTCAACTTTCCGATCCCCCATCAGGACCATGCCGAACGGGCTGTGCTCGCTGCGCGGGAGATCCAGCGCCGCTGCCAATTGCGTCGTGAACTTCACGTGGCTGAAGGTGCCGGCCTGGATGGAAGTGAACTCGGCGTGGGTATCGGCATCGACTCCGGCGAGGCCAGTTTCGGAGAGTTCGGCCGATCGCATCGCGACCTGACTGCCATTGGAACGGTTGTGAATACTGCCGCTCGCGCCCAGTCCGTTGCTGAGGCGGGGCGGATTCTCGTCACCAGTGCCGTTTGCGAGCGGGCGCAGAGCCAAACCGCCGAAAGCAAGGGCCGGGAATACCACCTGAAGGGCTTTGAGAAGCCGATCGAGCTTTACGCAATCTGAGCATCGTCCAGCAGATCATTAACTCGCAGGTCAGGTGCGGCGTGCGTGACCAACTGCCGCCCCTTGGAAGCGGGAGGCATGACCCTATGTAAGGACGGTGCAATCTTCCGAAGGCGATCGCTCATGTCAGACAAGCCGATCAAAATTCCTGGGCCCGATCATCCGATCACCATCGATCACAATCCAGCGCGCGTCGTCGTCAAGCTCGGCGGCCGCGTCGTTGCCGACACGCGCGACGCGCTCACATTGCGCGAGGCGTCCTACCCGCCGGTACAATATATTCCCCGCAAGGACGTCGACATGTCGCTGCTTGCCCGCACCGATCATGCGACGCATTGCCCCTACAAGGGCGATGCTTCCTATTACAGCATCACACACGGTGGCGAGCGCTCGAAGAACGCCATCTGGACCTATGAAAACCCGCATGCGGCGGTACGTGAAATCAAGGACCACATGGCGTTCTATCCGGATCGGGTGGATTCGATCGAGGAATTGCAGGCGCCTGAGCCCGGCGAGTTCTAACCGCCCGACGAGACAGCGCACGAGAGCTTTCAGCGACACGCGGTCTTCGGTTCACATCCGCTAAGCGGTAGTGCGGTTCACGAGACTTTTGCCGCGCCGCCCGCCACGCCAGTACTCGGTGTTGAGGGTCGGTTCGGCTATCATGACGCAAGATCATATTTGGGTGACGCGCGGATCAGACCGCGGCGGCGTGAGTTTGTATGAGTCGAGGCGAGGGAGGGCGAACTTCGAAAGGAGATCTGGCATGAACCGGATGACCGAGCTTAGCGCTCACGGCCAGAGCTGTTGGATGGACGACCTGACCCGGCGCATGATTACAAGCGGCGAACTTGCGCAGCGGGTCGAACAAGGCCTGCGCGGAATTACATCCAATCCCGCCATCTTCGAGAAGGCGATGGCCGAGGGCACCGACTACGACAGCGACATTGCGCGGGCGGCGGCGGCAGGACACTCCACCCAGGAAATCTATGAAGACCTGATCACCACGGATGTGCGAAACGCCTGCGACATCTTGCGGCCCGTCTACGACCAGTCGGTTGGAGCTGACGGTTTCGTCAGTCTCGAGGTTTCGCCGCATCTGGCGCACGCCACGCAGGCATCCATCGACGAAGCCCGACGGCTGTGGGCGCTCGTCGATCGTCCGAACCTGTTCATCAAGATTCCCGGTACCGCCGCCGGTGTTCCCGCGATCGAGCAACTACTTTTCGAGGGCATCAATATCAACATCACGCTCCTGTTCTCGATTGCGGGCTACGAGGCCGTCGCAGACGCCTACATGCGGGCGCTCGAGCGCCGCCTGGATGCCGGTCAGCCGATTGCCAGCGTTGCCTCGGTCGCCAGCTTCTTCCTGAGCCGCATCGACGTTCTCGTCGATGAGCTGCTTCAGCATCGGACGGTGCCCGATGCAGGCGCCGGGGACGGGTTTAATCCGGAGCAGCTCCTCGGCAGGGCGGCGAACGCCAACGCCAAGCTCGCCTATCAGCGGTTCAAACGCACCCTTGCGAGCGACCGGTGGAAAGCGCTCGCAGACAAGGGAGCGCGCGTGCAGCGGATGCTGTGGGCCAGCACGAGCACAAAGAATCCCGTCTACCACGATCTCATGTATGTCGAGCCGCTGATCGGCCCATTCACCGTCAACACCATGCCGAAAAAGACGATCGCGGCCTTGCTCGACCACGGCATGATCAAGGAGACCGTGGAGCACGGGATCGACGAGGCCAAAGAGGTGATGGCCGATCTCGAGCGTGCCGGCGTGAAGTTCGATCAGGTAACGGCGCAGCTCGAGAATGAGGGCGTCGAAAAGTTCATCAGACCCTTCGATTCGCTGATGCGGCAGCTCGCGGCGAAGCGCGACCAACATCTCGAGCCCGTGGATCTTCAATCCCTGGAGGATATGGCTCGCAAGCTGCGCCATCTGGTGATCCGGATGACGACCGAGGCTGGATCGGGACATCCGACGTCATGCATGTCCTGCGCCGATCTTCTGGCGGCCCTGTTCTTCCACGAGATGCGCTGGGATCCGAGCGACCCCACGGCGCCAAACGTGGACAAATTCGTGCTGTCCAAGGGACATGCCGCGCCGATTCTCTGGGCCGCCCTATACGAGGCCGGAGCGATCGCCGAAGATCCAATGTCGCTGCGCCGGATCGACAGCACCCTCGAAGGGCATCCGACGCCGCTCAATCCCTGGGTCCAGGTCGCAACCGGATCGCTCGGGCAGGGGCTCTCGGCGGCCAATGGAATGGCAGCGGCCAATCGCCTGGATAAGATCGATGCCAGGATCTATTGCCTGCTCGGCGACGGCGAGTGCTCGGAAGGCTCAGTATGGGAAGCGGCGCAGTTTGCCGCCCTCAACGGGTTGTCGAATCTGGTGGCCATCGTCGATGTTAATGGTCTGGGCCAGAGCGGGCCGGCGCCCTACCACCACGACACCGGTGTGTTGGCACGACGTTTCGCGGCATTTGGCTGGCGCACGCTCGAGGTTGATGGCCACAATATGGCATCGATCGTCGGCGCGCTCCATTCCGCCCGCGAGGGAGGCCCTACTGCGATCATCGCGCGCACGGTGAAAGGCAAGGGCGTGTCGGTCCTGGAGGGGGCGAGTGGCTGGCATGGCAAGCCACTTGATTTTGAGCACATGCAGGCCGCGCTCGCCGAACTGGGCGACACAGGGATCGGCCTGCGGGTGGAATCCCGCCGGTCCGGGCAATATTCCCCGGCGCAGGCTCCGGCGACGTCGCGACGGATCAAAGTCCAGTATCGCCCCGGCGAACAGGTCGCGACACGACAGGCGTATGGAAAGGCGCTGGAGAAGCTCGGCGCCCTGATGCCTGACATCGTCGCCCTCGACGGCGACGTCGTGAACTCAACCGGGGCCGAGGGCTTTGCCAAGAAGTTTCCGGAGCGGTTCTTCCAATCCTTTATCGCCGAGCAGAACATGGTCGGAACCGCACTCGGACTAGCGGCTTCGGGCAAGGTCCCCTATGCCGCGACGTTCGCCTGTTTCCTCACCCGCGCGTACGACTTCATCCGGATGGCGCAATACAGCCGGCCGCGCCATCTCGTACTGTGCGGCAGCCATGCCGGGGTTTCCATTGGCGAGGACGGCCCTTCGCAGATGGGGCTCGAGGACATAGCGATGTTTCGCGCGCTGATCGACAGTATCGTTCTCTATCCGTCCGATGCGGTCAGCGCCGAGCGCTTGACGGAAGCCGCGGCGCATGCCGAGGGTATAGTCTATATCCGGACCACACGGCCGAAGACAGCCGTGATCTATCCCAACGATGAAGACTTCCCCATCGGCGGCAGCAAAACGCTGCATTCATCGAACGAGGACCGACTGACGATCGTCGCGGCAGGAATTACCCTGCATGAGGCGCTTGCGGCGCACGATAGCCTCGAGCGGAAGGGGATCAGAACCCGCATCATCGATGCCTACTCGGTCAAGCCTATCGATAAAGAGACCCTAACTGCGGCGGCGCGTGAGACCGCACGAGTTCTCGTCGTCGAGGATCACGCAGTCGATGGCGGCCTTGCCGACGCGGTTTCGGCGGCGGTCGGCTCGGCTGCAGCGGTGCATCGATTGGGGATCGTGAAACTGCCGCGATCCGGCAAGAAGGAGGAGTTGCTCGACCGGCACAGCATCTCGCGCCGGTCGATCGAGCAGAAGGCACTGGAGATCGCTGATTGAGACCGGGAGCTCCACGGTTCCTGGCCGAGTAAACCTCCGGCCGAGTGCGCAGCTTTCGTGCACCGTGTAGGAGGTGGAAGGAGACTAGCTTTGGCAGAAGGAAAAACTCACGGCAGCCAATTATGTTGACATCGTCCGTCTATGGCCTGTCCACGGACGACATATGTTCGCGCATGGCGTCGGCCGACCGGCGAACCACCTCAGAAATCTGCAGGAGTTGTTTGAGCAACGGCGTCGAATTGCGCCAAATCATTCCTATTGTACGCGAGGGCTGGGGAGGCTGAAATCGAGAGATCGAAACCTGCGCTGAGCGCGTTTCGACGGCCACCGCCATCTCCGGGATCAACGTTATACCGATACCGGCACTTACCATCTGGACCAACGTGGATAGAGAGCTACCTTCCATGACTTCCCGGGGTCGCCTCGAACCGATTCTGCAGAACGACAAAGCTTGATCGCGAAAACAGTGCCCTTCCTCGAGCAGAAGCAATCGCATTTCGCGAAGGGCCTCGCGTTCGGGTACCGGCTCGCACGCGTCGTCGCGTCGTCGGACCAGCACGAATTCCTCCTCAAATAACTTGAGCTCGGTCAAAGAGGGTTCCGATACAGGCAACGCAACAATTGCCATATCTAAATCGCCCTCCGCTAGTTCTTGAATCAACTTTGCAGTTTGCGTCTCACGCACCTGTATTTGAATACCCTCAAACGTTCTGTTCAAATCGTTTATGATGGCTGGTAGCAGGTAGGGCGCAATCGTTGGAATGATACCGATGCGCAGACGCGTCAGGAACGGATTTCGGGAAGCACGGGCCACGTCTCCCAGTTCATCCACAGCACGAAGGATGTCGCGGACGCGTAGCGCGAACGTCTGACCGAAGACGGTCAGTTTCACTTCACGCGCGCTACGTTCAAAGAGGTCGTTGCCCAATTCTTCTTCGAGTTCTTTGATTTGCATTGATAATGCTGGTTGAGAGATCGCACAGGCGTCAGCTGCGAGCCGGAAGCGACCATGTCGTGCCAAAGCCTCGAAATAACGAAGCTGTTTCAGTGTGAGATTTTTCATAATTTCAGCTTATCGCAGCGATCAGTAAATCCAACTTAAATTTATGAAGTGCTTCCGGTATGAAGGAATGTAGGGGAGGATGCGCGTCGACCTTTGTCTCTGGCTCAACAAGGCAGGAGGCCACACTCTGAAATAGCGCAACTGAACCAAGCGGTCCCAGACAATGCTCCGTTTTGAATGGCAGACATATGAAGCAACAAGGAGAAGATTATGGACAAGGAAACTGACAGCGCGAGCAAATGTCCCGTCGCACATACCCATACGGCCCGAAGCGGCCGATCGAACCGCGACTGGTGGCCTCACCAACTGAACGTCCAGATTCTTCACCAGCAGTCTGGTCTCGCCGATCCGATGGGCAAGGCGTTCAACTACGCCGAGGAGTTCAAGAAACTCGATCTCGACGCCCTGAAGAAAGATCTTCATGCACTGATGACGGATTCGCAGGAATGGTGGCCGGCCGACTTCGGTCACTACGGCGGCCTGTTCATTCGCATGGCCTGGCACAGCGCCGGCACCTATCGCATCACCGATGGCCGCGGCGGCGCCGGCGCCGGCCAGCAGCGTTTTGCGCCGCTCAACAGCTGGCCGGACAACGCCAACCTCGACAAGGCCCGCCGCCTGCTGTGGCCGATCAAGCAGAAATACGGCAACAAGATCTCCTGGGCCGACCTGATGATCCTCACGGGCAATGTCGCCTTGGAATCCATGGGCTTCAAGACCTTCGGTTTCGCCGGCGGCCGTGCCGATGTGTGGGAGCCCGAGGAACTGTTCTGGGGGCCGGAAGGCACGTGGTTGGGCGACGAGCGCTATAGCGGCGAACGCGAGTTGGCAGAGCCGCTCGGCGCCGTACAGATGGGTCTTATCTACGTCAATCCGGAAGGTCCGAACGGCAATCCCGATCCCGTCGCCGCCGCACGCGACATTCGCGAAACCTTCGCCCGCATGGCGATGAACGACGAAGAGACCGTGGCGCTGATCGCCGGCGGTCATACCTTCGGCAAGACCCATGGCGCCGGCGATCCGTCGCTGATCGGCGCGGAGCCGGAAGGCGGCGCGATCGAGGATCAGGGTCTTGGCTGGAAGAGCACGTTCGGTACCGGCATCGGCCCGGACACCATCACGGGAGGTCCGGAGGTGACCTGGACGCAGACGCCGACCCGGTGGAGTAACCATTTCTTCGAGAACCTGTTCAACTACGAGTGGGAACTGACCAAGAGCCCGGCCGGCGTGCATCAGTGGAAGGCGAAGGATGCCGACGCTTCCATTCCGGACGCCTATGACGCGTCGAAGAAGCATCTTCCGACCATGCTGACCACCGACCTGTCGCTCCGCTTCGATCCGGCTTACGAAAAGATCTCGCGCCGCTTCCTCGAAAACCCAGACCAGTTCGCCGATGCCTTCGCCCGCGCATGGTTCAAGTTGACCCACCGCGACATGGGTCCGAAGGTTCGTTATCTCGGTCCGGAAGTCCCGGCCGAAGACCTGATCTGGCAGGACGTGATCCCGGCCGTCGACCACAAGCTGGTGGATGAGAAGGACGTCGCCGACCTCAAGGCCAAGGTCCTCGCCTCCGGCCTCTCGGTGCAGGAACTGGTCTCGACCGCCTGGGCTTCGGCCTCGACCTTCCGCGGCTCCGACAAGCGCGGCGGCGCCAATGGTGCGCGCATCCGCCTCGAGCCGCAGAAGGATTGGGAAGTCAACCAGCCGGCGCAGCTGGCCAAGGTGCTGGGCGTGCTCGAAGGCATCCAGAAGAACTTCAACGCCGCCCAGACCGGCGGCAAGAAGATCTCGCTGGCCGACCTGATCGTCCTCGGCGGCGC
This sequence comes from Sinorhizobium numidicum, assembly GCF_029892045.1. NCBI lineage: Bacteria > Pseudomonadati > Pseudomonadota > Alphaproteobacteria > Hyphomicrobiales > Rhizobiaceae > Sinorhizobium > Sinorhizobium numidicum. The sequence goes on along the minus strand of NZ_CP120367.1, from coordinate 1,618,004 downwards.
TGCTGGCGTCGAGAAAGCGGCAAAGGCTGGCGGCCTGGACATCACCGTGCCGTTCACGCCAGGCCGCATGGATGCCTCGCAGGAGCAGACCGACGCTGCTTCCTTCGCCGCGCTCAAACCGCGCGCCGACGGTTTCCGCAACTATCTCGGCGGCCGGCAGTTCATGAAGCCGGAAGAGGCTCTGGTGGATCGCGCCCAGCTGCTGACACTGACCGGACCGGAAATGACCGTTCTCGTTGGCGGCCTGCGTGTGCTGAAGGCGGGCGAGCCTGAGCATGGCGTCTTCACTTCCCGTCCCGAGGTGCTGACGAACGACTTCTTCGTCAACCTGCTCGACATGGGCACGCAGTGGTCTCCCATTGCTGGCAACGATGGCGTTTACGAGGGGCGCGACCGCAAGACGAACGAAGTCAAGTGGACCGGTACCCGCGTCGACCTGATCTTCGGTTCACACTCGCAGCTTCGAGCCCTGGCGGAAGTCTATGCCTCGCTCGACGCGAAAGAGAAGTTTGTGAAAGACTTCGTTGCAGCGTGGACCAAAGTAATGAACGCCGATCGATTTGACCTTGTCTAATCGGCAAAACCTTGCTTGGACGTGGCTTTTAGCCACGTCCAAGCATCCTGAATGCGGACTCATGGACCAAGCCACGCTGTGAGTCTTGATCTTTCGCGCACCATGCCATCCTGATTGAAGTGGTGAATACAAAAGTGCGCCCAAGTACCTTCGAACGCCATCTCCATATCGCCAGTGACCGATGTGCTGCCTAGTCCGAGTTCCGCGTAGGTAAACTCGAAACTGCCGCTCGGACGCGCAATCGCAATATGAAACGGTTCACCATTGAACTCGTTGATCTTCGGGCTCGCCCTACTTCTCAATATGCTTGGTATTTCGACCCTGGCGGTGCGCCTTTCCAGGTCGGCCACCAGCTCGATCGGCAAGAACAAAGTCTCGCAAAACTCGGAACAGGTCGACGCGAAAACAGAGAACAAATTGCTCAATGGCTCGCAGGCCCTGCCTGAGATTATTGTTTCCAGGGCGCTCCCCTGTGTTTCGTCCGCTCGTGCATCTATGACGATCTGACGTTTGCCGTTTCCGTCTTTGATTTCTCCAGGCCATTTGTACAGCGCCGCCCAGTTCAATCCTGTAAGCGGCGTCTCGTTGAAATGGCCTTCGACGATGTGGCCGATGAAGGCCGACTGACAATAGCCGTGGGTGCTCGGCAGATTGAACTGGCAGCCGCAATTGATCTCGCAATTGCAGTTATCGTAGGTTTCGCTCTTGAATACCCATTGGTCCGCCATTCCCGTGATCCTCCTATCCTTGAGCGCCGATGTTGGCGCAACCCTCAGGGATCTGACACCAAGGAGAGGGCCGGCTCTAGTTCAGGAATTGAAGTGTCCCGGTATAGAAACTGAACTGGCCGGGAGCTGCCACCTGCCGTAGAGTAAGGTGAACCTAGAGAGGAGGTTCATCATGACACAAGCCAGCTATGGACAGTTCTGTCCGGTAGCCATGGCTGCCGAAGTGCTGTGCACGCGCTGGACGGTGGTGCTCTTGCGCGAACTGGTGGCCGGCTCGACCCGCTTCAACGATCTGCGCCGCGGCGTGCCGCGCATGTCGCCGGCGCTCCTAGTCAAGCGGCTACGTGATCTCGAGGAGGCCGGCATCGTCCGTCGTGTTGCTTCGCGGACCGAACCGGGAATTTTGGAGTATCAGCTAACGCCCGCCGGACGGGAGTTAAAACCGGTGATCGAGGCAATCGGCATATGGGGCCAGCACTGGTTCGAGGCCGATGTCTCGCTGCAACATCTCGATCCATCGCTGTTGATGTGGGACATGCGCCGCAATCTCGATCCCACGCCGTTGCCGCCGCGGCGCAGCGTGATTCATTTCCTGTACCCCGAACTGCCGGCCGCTCGCCGGCAGTGGTGGCTTCTCGTCGAGCCCGGCGCTGAGGTGGATCTCTGCCCGGTCGATCCCGGCTTCGATGTCGACCTTTACGTCACCACCGACCTGCGCACCATGACGGCGATCTGGATGGGGCTGACAACTGTCAGCAAGGCGATGAGCGACGGTAAGCTCGTGCTCACCGGCGATCGTCAAATCGCCAGCCGCATGCAGACCTGGCTCGGCTTGAGCCCCTTTGCGGCGGAAAAGAAGCTGGCTTCTGCGTAGCGTTTGGCACAGCTGATCGCTGCGGCGGCCGTGTCGGGCGATCTTCCCAGCCTGGTGGAGAAGTCGAGACCGTGTGCGGAGTGCCGTGCTTCTGGCCGTTCCAACCTGAGGTAATCGACGGACATGTGTTCGCACCGAAGGCAAAGCAGAAGGGCGCTCGACCCTTTCGGGGAGCGCCCTTTCAACCCGGAGAATGCGAGCGTCGCCAGACATATGTCAGCGCAGAACGATCCTCGATACGGGTGATGGCCCATATATGGAATTGTCTACGACTGTTTCAAGGAGCCGGGGAACCAAGCGGCGGCTGCTCTCGTTCGGCATTCTCGCCAGCGGACGGGTTCTTGGGACGGCAGTCATGTGGACGAATGGACCGGCTAAACCACCGCGATGACCCTGCCTAACGAGTCGAGGTGGCACCTGATTCGCGCCTGACGGATCTCGATGCCGCCCTGCCCTGCATAGTCTATGCGCACCGCAAGCGACGCCGTGAGCGCGCCGCGGCGATTCCGGTGCAGAGGGCCGGCACTTGCCGCGCGCACACGCACGGCGCCAAGGGGCGACGCAGCCGACGCTATTGCTTGGCGGCAGACGCGAACCACGGCGCGTGGGGTACCCGGAATTGCTGCAGTTGGCGCCGGCAAGCGCGAGGGGTAGTCCCGACTGTCGCTTTCGGCGCGCCCGGCTTTTGACGGCCAAAGGTTACGCGGCAGGAAGACCGATGGTCGTGCGCCCTTTGCGGGAGCAATGCCGGCGATCGAGCTGGCACCACCGCCACCTCCTAGTGATCCGGAGCCTGCGGCCGAACCTCCTAAAGCACCGCCCGAACTAGTGTTCGCTCCCGCTCTCCTCGACGACATGCCTCCCAAACGAGAGCCCGCCGATTTGCCGCCCCTCGCACCCTGGACGTTGCCGCTGGCCCGAACGCCTGATCCCGCATTCCTGCCGACCGAGGCTCGAGCTTTTGCTCCGCCTGTGCCGCGGACGCCGGCGGAAATCCCTGCCGAGACGCCATTCTTGCCGGCCCCCACACGAGCACCGACCCCGACACCGCCGACTTTGCCCCCGGCGCCAATGCTTGATCCCGCATTCCTGCCGACGGAGGCTCCAGTTTTTGCTCCGCTTACTCCTCCGACGCCCGCGGAAATCCCTGCCGAGGCGCCATTCTTGCCAGCCCCCACACTAGCACCGACCCCAATACCGCCGACTTTGGCACCGACGCTGAGGCCAAGAGCCGAGGCCGGCCCGATCGCAACTGCGATCAACAATGTGGTGGCAGCTAGATACGTGCGCATCCTCCGTCCCTCATCTTTGGACAAAGCAAACCTCGAAAAAGTTCCCTTTACACCTTCCTTACCAACGGCCACGCGCCCGCGACCGCTTGGGGAGCAGCGCGTCGGGGAGCGCAATCGTCACCGATCGAACGGCCGGCGTTGGCTTGCGGACCTTCACCCTGCGAATCTCCCGCGACCCCGAATCACGGACCGATCGGGCACCTGTCCGTACAGCGGCCTTTGAACGTTCACTTGCGCGATTAACGGCGCGCGCCTTCGGTACATGCTCGGTATCCTCCATGCGGCGCTCAGTTCGGGCTTTGAGGCTTTCATTTTTCTTACGCGCCGCCGCAGGGTCGCGGCGATTGGCCCGCTCGCGCTCGTTCTCCAACGCCGTGCGCTGCACCGCTAAGACCCGGGTCAATTCCTCTTTTGCCGCGTCGCGTTCCCGGCGAGCAGTGTCGAGATCGCGCGCGAGCGACCTTCCCTTCTCGAGCTCCAATGCGAGCGCTTCGCCAGCCCGTATTGCCGCAGCCTCGGCAACCTTTCGAGCCTGCACCGCGGCAGCCTGCTCTGCCGCGGCCAGATTGGCGCGCGCCTCCAGGGCAGCGGTCGATTGGCGGGCTACGGCGAGATCGCGGTCGTAGGCTCCAAGCTTGTGCCGCTCCTCATCAAGCGCTCGTTTCGCATCGGCCAGCGACACCTCCGCAGCGTGTCGCTCTCTGAGCGCGGCCGCCTTTGCTCGCATTGCTCCAGCGGCTTTGGCCTTCAAATCTTCCATCTCGCGCAGAACCAACGTCAGATCGCGAGCAAGTCCTTCGGCTCTTTGGCGCTGCTTTTCCAGGGCTCGTTCTTGTTCAGCCGTCGTATCGGCAACTCTTCGCGCCTGCGCGCCAGCGTCGTCGGCGGCGCGCCGCATCGCATCAAGCTCCCTCCTGGCCGCCGCCAGATCCCGGCGCAGAATTTCCTCACGCTCACCACCGAGGATTTGCGCATCGCTCTTGGTTGCGTCGACGTCCTTGCGCGCCGCGAGGAGTTTTTGCTCCAGTGCGGCGCTCTTGGCGCGTTCGCGCGCGGCCATCTCATCAGCCTCGTTGACCGCGGCTTCCGCAGCCTCCCTCGCTTGCACCGCCGCACTCGCTGCCTGCTCGAGTTGAACGCTCATGGCTTTGAGATCGGCCCACGCAGCACTGAGTTCCTGCGTTAAGGTGGCGCTCAGTTGATGCTCCGCCGCGAGGCCCTGTTTGTACCGCAAAACATCGTTTTGAGCGGCCTGACGCGCCGCACCCACTTCTCGACGAGCTGCTTCGAGCTCCATCCGAGCGGCCGTCAGGTCACGAAGCAAAGCTTCCACCCTGGACCGTTCTCGTTCCAGAGCTTGCGAGAGCTCCGTCGCCGAAAGTTCTACCATGCGCGGTTGCTCCGCTGGCGGGCGCCCCTCGACACGCTTGCCCAATGACTGCTCTTCTGGCGCCGGCGTTCCTCGTTGGACAGTCGTGACCGGACGTTCCTGGCTGCCGCTTCTGGCTTGCAAGCGGTCGGCTATCAACTTCGCCGGTTCCCCCGCACGTAGACCTGCCGCTGGCAGGCGCCCGAATTCGGGAATTTCGAGCGTCCCAGCTGTCCCGATCGTAAAAACGTCGTGAAGCAGCGCCGCCTCGGCTACGCCGCCAAACAAGGCGTACCATCCCGAAATGCGTATTTCGACGGCGTCTTGCGGGGCAAGTCTGTCGTCCGTTGCCGACTGACTTATTGCGGGAGATGCAAGCAGCATGACGAGGCAGAATGGAATGGAGCAGAGGGTCGCACTAGCTGACCCCTGCCGAGTGAGATGCCACGGAACTGCCGTGGTTCGGCCGTCCCTACAGGGGAATGCAGGGCTGTTGCACGTCGGCCCGGACTTACGATCCATGACTGATCCTCCGGCCAGCCGCGACTGGCACGAAAGTCATGCGCGCGCAGCGCTGATGATCATCAAGCATACCGCTCAGTGTAGCACGGCTAGTTCGTAGCGGTGCGCTTCACATAGGGTTAGGGGCATCCGCCAATTTGATTAATTCGTCCTCATTACCTAACTTTCTAGGCTGAGCCGACGTCGTATTCGAGAGTCCGCAAAAGAACGAGCGCATCGGCACCAGAGCGAGCCCCGCAATGCTCTCTGCGATCGCCAGAACAGTGAGCCGATTGCCTCCATCGAGCTTCGTGCGGACGACGGACGCGTGCTACCGGATTGGGCGCATCGAGGTGCGGCGGCCGCCGGCCAGCGTTCACCAGCACGGCGTACGGTGCTCGTTTCGAACGATACGTCCCGGACGAAGACAGTCGTCGGTAGCTGTGTGATCATCGTCGCGTGTTTTAAGCTGGCCGCAAATACGATTTTTCATCAACATTCTATCCGGCTGACGGGCGCTGGATTTGGGCTCGTCGCATGCCTAAATGAAGTGAGGATCGATGGTTCTGTCGCTAAGGTCGGTAAGCAAATACTACGAAACAGCAGAAGGGCCCCTAACCGTCCTGAGAAACATCGATCTGGACCTGGGCACCGGTGAGAGCCTAGCTCTGACTGGCGAGTCTGGCAGCGGCAAAAGTACGTTGCTGCATCTGGTCTCGGGTCTGGACAGACCTGATGAAGGCCGAATTGAGGTCGGAGGCCGCGTTGTTTCCGAGCTTGACGATCGGGGCAGGGCGGCATTGCGCCGTGATGTCGTCGGTATCGTCTTTCAGCAATTCAACCTCATCCCCTCGCTTAACGTCGCGTCAAACCTCGGCTTCCATGCGGCGCTCGCCGGCCGCTCTAACCCTGCCTGGGAAAAGCAGCTGTCCGAAAGGCTCGGGCTGACTCCCTTGCTTGATCGCTATCCCGAGCAGCTTTCAGTCGGGCAGCAGCAGCGTGTCGCCATCGGAAGAACGCTGGCGGCGAGACCATCGCTCATCCTTGCCGACGAGCCGACCGGCAATCTCGACGAGACCAACGGCGACGCCGTGATGGCGCTGATGCTTGAGCTCATTGCGGAGACGGGCGCTGCGCTGCTGATGGTGACTCATTCCACGCGGCTGGCGGCTCGGCTTGACCGGCAGGTGAAGTTGACAGCAGGGCGGATCGTCACATGATCTCAGCCGGCTTCCGCGCGCTGCTGTCGCATTGGCGCAGACGTCCCTTGCAATTGGCTATGCTCCTGCTCGGCCTCTGCCTTGCAACGGCGCTGTGGTCGGGCGTGCAGGCGATCAACGCGGAAGCGCGTGCGAGCTATGACCGGGCCGCCGCCCTGCTGGGACAGGACCGTTACGACCAGTTGGTTCCGCTGACAGGAGAGGAGCTCAGCCAGGAGGTCTTCGTCAGATTGAGGCGTGCGGGCTGGAAGGTATCGCCCGTCATCGAGGGCGAGTGGAGGGTCGGAACCAGACGCATCCACCTCATTGGTATGGATCCGGTCACCCTGCCTAAGGGAGTGACAGCCACAACCTTGGGAGATGAGGCCGACCTGCTGGCATTCATCACCCCGCCCGGGTTGGTCTACGCTGCTCCATCGACGGTCGCCGAACTGAAGGTGACCGCTACGCCGCCACTAAGAGCCAGCCCTGATCTCCTCCCCGGTACTGCCGTCGCCGACATAGGGATTGCACAGGGTCTGCTCGGCAAGCCAATGGCGATCTCTCGGCTTATCGTCTCACCGGATCAACCGATGGGACGAGCCGATCTCACGGAGGTCGCACCGGAACTGGTGCTTAAGAAGCCGGATACGCAAGCAGACCTCGGCCGTCTTACCGACAGCTTTCACCTCAACTTGACGGCGTTCGGCTTCCTTGCCTTCGTCGTCGGTCTCTTCATCGTCTACTCGACGATCGGGCTGGCGTTCGAACAGCGGCGGCCGACGTTCAGGACGCTGCGGTCCCTGGGTATCCCGGCAGGAACTCTTATGGCATTGCTCGTCACTGAGCTCCTGACATTGGCAGTGGTCTCCGGTCTGATCGGGGTCGCACTCGGGTATCTTCTCGCCACTTTCCTCATGCCGGGGGTGGCCACCACGCTTCGTAGCCTCTATGGGGCAAGCGTCGAAGGCGCGCTTGCCTTCAGGACTGGCTGGGTTGCAAGCGGAATGGCAATCGCCGCAGGCGGCACCTTGCTCTCGGCGGCGCAGAGCCTTTGGCAGATCTCGCGCATGCCGCTTCTCGCACCGGCGCAGCCGCGGGCATGGGCAAGAGCCTCGCAGCGGTTCCTCGTGGCCCAGTCGGCGGTGGCGTTGGTTTTCCTTCTATTGGCGATGGCGCTGGCGAATTGGGGAAGCGGGCTCATCATGGGCTTCAGCGTGCTGGCGTTTCTATTGCTGGGTGCGGCCCTCCTATTGCCTGGTTTGCTGGACCTGCTTCTGGGACTCGCGTCCCGCGTCGTCGTACGTCCCGTACCAACATGGTTCTTGGCGGATACGCGCCAACAAATCCCTGGCTTGGCGCTGGCGCTCATGGCGCTGCTGATCGCGCTTTCCGCCAATGTCGGGGTTGGAACGATGGTCGCGAGCTTCAGATATACCTTCACTGGCTGGCTGGATCAGCGGCTCGCATCGGAGCTCTATGTCACGGCACGCTCGGAAGACGAGGCAACAAGATTGGCAGAATGGCTTGGCCCGCGGGCAACGGCGGTCCTTCCCATCTGGAACACGGAAGGTGAGATCGAAGGGCAGCCTGGACAGGTTTATGGAGTCCTCGACCACAGGACGTACCGCGATAACTGGCCGCTCCTCGAAGCAACGCCCGATGCGTGGGATCAAATTGGCCGCGGCGAGGCCGCGCTCGTGAACGAGCAGCTGGTTCGTCGCAACCGGCTCACACTGGGCGATACGGTCGTGCTGCCGGGCGGCTGGAGTGTGCGGATCGTCGGCATCTATTCCGACTACGGCAACCCGATCGGGCAGGCACTCGTCAGCCTTGATGCTCTCACACGACATTACCCCAACGTCCCGCGTTTAAGGTTCGGCGTGAGGATCCCAGCTGGTAATGTGCAGGCGTTGAAGCGAGAGCTCACTGATGAATTCGGGCTGCGGTCCGCCAATGTTGTCGATCAGGCGAGCCTTAAGCGCCGTTCCATGGAAATATTCGAGCAGACCTTCTCGATCACCGCAGCCCTTAACGTGCTGACCCTTGGAGTAGCGGGCGTCGCGCTCTTCGCAAGCATGACGACGCTTTCCGGAATGAGACTGCCGCAGCTTGCCCCGGTCTGGGCGATGGGTTTGACCAGACGGCATCTTGTGAAGCTGGAGCTCTGGCGCACGATGATGCTGGTGACGATCACGCTCACGCTGGCGGTGCCGGTCGGCATCTCGCTCGCCTGGGTTCTTCTGGCGGTCGTGAATGTCGAGGCTTTCGGTTGGCGGTTGCCGCTGCGCTTGTTTCCGGCCGACTGGCTTCGCCTCGGCGGCTTTGCGGTCCTGGCTGCTGTAGTTTCCGTCGCCGTGCCCCTTCGGCAACTGTCGAAGGTGACGCCCTCGACGCTTCTCAAGGTTTTCGCCAATGAACGTTAGATCGCCTACAGTGTTCGCTGTTTTCTTGAGCCTTGTCGCGGGTGGGTCGGCACACGCGCAGGGCTTCGCGGGGCTCGGCACCCAGGCCGCGGAGGGGTTCGCCCTGCCGAAGCCGGGTGTGCCGTTCGAGTTTCCAAAAGATCACGGCCCGCATCCCGAGTTTCGAATTGAATGGTGGTACGTGACCGCCAACCTCAAAGGCTCCGACGGCAGGGACTATGGAGCACAGTGGACCCTGTTCCGGTCGGCCGCGGCGCCGCGTGAGGGAGAGGGCTGGTCAAGCCCGCAGGTCTGGATGGGTAACGCTGCCCTTACCACGCCCGAGCGCCAGTTCTCCGCGGAGCGCCTCGCACGCGGCGGTGTCGGTCAGGCAGGTGTCTCGGCAGCCCCCTTTTCAGCGTGGATTGACGAGTGGCAACTGAGGGCGAGCCAATCGCCATCAAACGACGATCAGCTTTCGCATTTGGAAATGTCGGCCTCCGGAACGGATTTTCGCTATCGGCTCGATCTGCAAGCGAAAGGTCCGATCGTTTCCCATGGTGACAATGGCTATTCAGTAAAATCGGCCGCCGGTCAGGCGAGTTACTATTACTCGCAGCCGTTTTTCACCGTTTCTGGCGAACTTGAGGCCGCCGGCAAGAAAGTCACTGTGGCCGGAAAAGCATGGCTGGATCGGGAGTGGTCGAGCCAGCCGCTGGCGGCCAATCAGACCGGTTGGGAGTGGTTCTCCCTGCATTTCGACAACGGAGAAAAGATGATGGGCTTCCGCCTGCGTGACGACAAGGGCGGAGGTTTTACATCGGGCACCTGGATCTTCGCGAGTGGCAGACCTACGCCGTTTTCTCCCAACGAGCTCAAGGTGACGCCCGGATCAAGCGCCGCGGTTGCTGGCAGGGAGATCCCCGTCGTTTGGCGTATCGAGCTCCCGGCCAGGGGTCTGGACGTGACGGTAACAGCTCTCAACAATGCGGCTTGGGTGACGAGCCAGTTTCCCTATTGGGAGGGTCCTGTCCGAATATCCGGATCCGCGTCCGGTATCGGTTATCTGGAGATGACCGGCTATTAACTGTGGCAACTACCTGTCCGTGGCGCGAGGAGGAGCCATGGCTTTTATGATTGAGGGCGGAAGGGACGCCTCAGCATTTGGCGACGTTCTATAACGTATGCAATTGATCGATATCGGCTGGCTGGTTCTTTGCTTCGATGACGAGGCTGTCATTGACGGGAACGACTGCATTACCGTTTCTCCCGCGGAAATGACCCGCCGGCGGTGTGAACGGTAAGCTCATGGGCGGTGCCGTTTTGCTGCGCGAGGATGTCGATGCGCTTCAGCTGATCCTCGGCGGCGGGTCATTTTATCAGACCCTCATCAGCCATATGTAGGCGGCGGCCGTCCAGGAGAAGCCGAGGCCGCCGCAGCCTTCGCCGGTTACCGGGTCGAAATATTCGGCGAACCCTTCCGTCTCGATCGCAGCGATCGTCGACATGCGGAGTTCTTCCCCTGCGTCCGGATGGCCGTTGCGCTGCAGGCCGTCGATCAGCAGCCAGTTGATGATCGCCCAGGCAGGACCGCGCCAGTAGCGCTTCGGCTCCCAGCTTCCAACACCCGGCTTGGTCGTCGGGAAAGCGACCTTCAGCCCCTTGGACCAGGTCTTCATCTCGGTCACGAGCGCGTCGGCAATATCCTTGTCGAGGTCGAGCGAAAGGAGGGGGATGAAGCCCGCCTGTGTCGCGGCTTGCACGTCCTCGCCGGAGATAAGGTCGCGGGAGACGAAGCGGCGGAGTGCTGGACGCCACTGCGCGAGCATCGCCCTGCGGCTGCGGTCGTTAAAGTCGGCGATCTCCGTTGCGTCTTCCGTCCTGCCGAACAGCCGTGCGAGATGTTCCAAGTCCTCGCCGGCCTTGAGCAGAATTGCGGTGGTCTGGATTTCAGCGATCTTGAACGGCGCCTCTTCCCATTGCTTAGCCGGGTTCCAGCCGCAGGCGGCATAGGTGTCGAGCAGATGGATAAAACGCTTGTAGTCCTCATCGCGCGGGCGCATGTCGGCGTTCACATGGCCCGTGTCCTTGCGCATGACAGGTGTGACGGTTGTTGTCGGTACGCGGGCAAGTGCGACATCCCAGGCGGGAGAATTGTCGCTGCCGCTTTCCCACGGGTGGTGCAGCGCAACCAACCCGGTTCTTTCCGGATCGCGGGCGGAATACCACCAGCGGTGCCATTTCAGCGCCGCTTCGTAGAGCGGCAGGGTGCGGGCTTCAGCATGCTTGCCGGCTCGCTCGTGCACCTTGCGCAGCGCGATTGCGAAGACCGGCGGCTGGGTGATTCCGGAGGTGGGGATGGTATGCTTCGTCCGCCAGACATCCGGCCCGGGAAAGTAGGTGTCGCTAGGCTGGTGGAAGACGATGTGCGGGATCATGCCGTCGGCCCACTGGCCCTCAGTCAGCCGTTCTAGCTCGCGATAGGCGCGGTCGATATCGTAGAGCGCGAAACCCATGGCGACGAAGGCGGAATCCCAGTTCCACTGGAAGGGATAAAGCCGGTCGGTCGGCACGGTATAACCGCCGCGGTCATTGGCGACGAGGATCCGCTTGGCATGATCGATATGCAAGTTCATGCTGGGTACTCCAAATGATTCTCAGGCTGTGAGGACCGATAGGATTTGCCGCTTTCCGCCGAAAGCCAGGTTATGCGGTCGCGGTCGAGTTTCAGACCGATCGTATCGCCGCTCTTGACGGTTTCGGACGCTGGAAGGATGACGCGCGCCGGCTGATCGTGGATCGAGCCGGTGAGCAGCAGATGCGAACCCATCGGCTCTGCGACACGGACCTTCATTTCCAAGCCCTGAGGCAAGGGAGCCAGTTCGACGGCCTCGCCACGCAAGCCCAGGATTACCTCATTGCCCGTTTCCTTCGGTGCGGCAAGCTGCTCGGAGCCTGCTGATACCCGACCGTTCGACACCGGCACCTTGATGAAGTTCATCGGCGGATTGCCGATGAACCCACCGACGAAACGCGTCGCCGGATGATTGTAGATCTCGACAGGATTTCCAACCTGCTCGACCACGCCGTTGTGCATGACGGCGATGCGGTCGGAAAGGCCCATCGCCTCGGTCTGGTCGTGGGTGACGTAGATGGTCGTGGTGCCGGCCGATTGCAGCACGCTCTTGAGTTCCGTGCGCATTTCAAGGCGGAGCAGCGCGTCGAGGTTGGAAAGCGGCTCGTCCATCAGCAGCACCTTGGGCTCCACCGCGAGCGCCCGGGCGACAGCGACGCGCTGGCGCTGGCCACCGGAGAGCTTATTCGGATAGCGATCGAGATATTGCTCTATGTGAAGGAGGCCCGCAGCTTTCTCGACCTGCGCCTTCACCCGCGCATCGCCGGCCTTCTGCATGCGGAGCCCGAAGGCGACGTTCTCGTAGACCGTCATATGCGGGAAGACCGCGTAGTTCTGGAAGACCATCGCAAGGCCGCGATCCTTGGGCGGCAGGCCGATCACCGACTTGTCGCCGATGTGAACATCGCCGGAGGTTGCGGTTTCGAGCCCCGCGATGATGCGCAACAGCGTCGTCTTGCCGCAGCCGGACGGCCCGAGCAGGGAGACGAACTCGCCGTCGTTTATCGTCAGCGAGACTTCCTTCAGCGCCTGGAAGGCTCCAAAACTTTTGCGGATGCGGTCGATGACAATACTGGCCATGGATATGATCCCGTTACTTGGAGGAAATGCCCCAGATCGCGAAGAGGTAGCGCCTGACCGCGAAGATGAAGACAACCGAAGGAAGGATGAGCATGAGGCCACCGGCGAAGCGGTAGTGCATCGGGCTTTCCGACAGCACCGTCAACAGATAGGCCGTTAGCGTGCGGTTGCGGACCGTGAGCACCGAGGCGGCAAACACCTCGTTCCAGGAGATTACAAAGGCGAAGACGGCCGTGGCGACGATGCCGGGGAGTGCCAGCGGCGCAACAATCTTGAGGAAGGCCTGGACTCGCGTGCAACCGAACACCCACGCGGCTTCTTCGAGCTCCTTCGGCACCCCGAGGAAGATGGCCTGCGTGACGAGCGCCGCAAACGGCAGTGCCAGCACCGTGTGGATCAAGCCGACGCCGATGATCGTGTCGTAGAGGCCGAGCCTGATGTAGGAAACAGTGAGCGGGAGCGCCAGGATCGCCAGCGGGAAGGCCCGGGTCAAAAGTACCAGCAGCCTGTAGCTGTCCTTGCCCCAGAAATCGTAGCGGGCAAGGGCATAACCCGCCGGCGCGCCAAGCAGGATCGAAAGCGCCACCGTGATGCCTGCCGCACCCAGCGAGTTTAGGAACGACTGGACAACGCCTTCCGTCTTCAGGAACAGGATAAAGGGATCGAGTGAAATGCCGGTCGGCAGACCGGTCTTCGGCCATTGGTAGACGCCTTGGCGGCCGCCAAGCGCACCCAGCGCCACGAGATAGATCGGCACCAGAACCCAGGCGCAAAGCGCCACGATGCCGCTCCAGAGAAGCCATCGGCGTGAGGATACGAATCCTGCTGTATTTGCGGTGTTGCCGGTCGCGCTCATGTCTTCGGCACTCATTGGTTCCGTACTCATAGGCTCCGTACTCATGGCAGGCGCTCCGGATCGACTTTGATGACCCTCAGGTAGATGAGGGTGGCGGCGAGCGAGATCATCATGATCAGGACCGCGTAGACCGCGGCGACGCCGTAATTCTGGTTCTGGTTCTGCCAGGTGTAGGCCTCGCCAACAAGGACCGGGAAGTTGCGCCCGCCGAGCGCGTAGACGACCGCGAAAACCTCGAAGGCGAGCACGGTTCGCAGGATGAGGGCCGATTGCAGGGCAGGGCGGATGAGCGGCAGGGTGATGCGCAGGAAGCGCGTCCGCGGTCCGGCGCCAAAGATTTCAGCGGCTTCCTTGAATTCCTTCGGCACCTGGTTGAGGCCGGAAACGATGATGACCATGACGATCGCCGTGCCGCGCCAGATCTCGGCGACTGCGATGGCAAAGAAGAGAGCGATCGGTGTCTGGTAGGAGAGCCAGCCCGTCCGTTGCTCGATGATGCCGAGCCCGAAGAGCACCGAATTGAGGTAGCCCGTATTCTGCAGGATCGACAACCAGACCAGGCCGGCGGCAAGGTCGGAAATGCCGAGCGGGATCGTCCAGATCCACAGGATGGTCTCGCGGCCGGGCCCGACCTTGGAAACCATCGTCCCCATGGCGAGTGCGATGGCGATCTGCACCGGCACCACGGCGATGGCCAGCAGGAAGGTGTTTTTGACCGAGCGCGTGAAGTTGATGTCGCTCGCCATGCGTTGAGCATTCGCCAGCGAAGGCGCGCCGTTTTCCGAAACCGCCAGCCATATCGTCTGAACCAGCGGCACGACAAAGAGCAGCGCCAGGAAGGCGACGGATGGAAGGATCAGCAGATAGGGGATCCAAGATCGCTTGTTGGCCATCGGCTCCCGCCTTGGAAAGCAGAGTCTTCACGTAGAGCGCCCGGGCATTTTCGCCCGGACGCCGTTCAGCCTGGGGCTTTATTGCACCGGGCAGGGGCCGTCGCTCTTGGCGTCCGGAGCCCAGCAGGGAGCCTTGGTGTCGGTCATCAGCTTTGCCATCGTCTGGCCCTGTGCCTTCAGAACGTCGGCGATCGGCTCCTTCTGCAGCACGATGCGCTGGAAGCTGTCCATGTAGACCTTGTTGAACTCGCCGCCCTTTTCGCCAAGGCCGACGGGCAGAAGCGAGATCACCGCGTCCTTGGAGGCCTGCGTCTTCGTGACCGCGCCGGCGAGCAGCGCGACGCCTGCATCAAGGTCTTCCGGCAGCTTGATGTTCAGCGTCGGGAAGAAGCCGACGCGCGAGGCAGTGAGCAACTGCACGTCCGGCGTCGTGAGATGTTCGATGACCTTGGTCGCGCCAGCCTTGTCCGGCGCGCCCTTCGGGATCGCAAGGCCGGCGATGACGGGCATGTAGCCGCGGCCCTTCGGGCCCGCCGGAGCGGGGAAGACGACATAATCATCCGGCGAGGCCGAAATGGCATTCTTCAAGCGTGCGATGTGGTCCCACGCAACCATCACTTCGCCGGCGGCCAACGGCTCCTGCATGAAGTCGTAATTCGTGGAATTGGGCGTCACGTAAGCCCAGAGCGCCTGGAGCTTCTCCCAGCCGGCGATCGCATCTGCGCTCTGGAACGTGCGCACGACGCCTCCCGTGAAAGACGGGTAGAAATAACCCTGGAAGTAGCGCGCCATCAGACCCTTGGGACCCGCCGGAAAGCCAATCTGCGGCTGGCCGGTGGCTTCCTGCATCTTCTTGCCCCACTCGATCAGTTGATCGTAGTTCAACGCATTCACGTCGGCGCCGGCCGGCAGGTATTGCAGAGCCTCCTTCCTGGCGGCCATGACGTAGGTCGCTTGCATCCACGGGATATACTGCTGGGTGGATTTGCCAAGCCTGCCGAGATCGAGCAGCGACTGCGGCATGCCGCCGGCGGCGAGCTTCTTGGCGAGGTCATCGAGCGGCTCGAGCGCGTCCTTGTCGGCGAGCGGCGAAAGCTCCCCATGCAGCGCGCCGACCAGGCTCACGGTGTGTTTGCCGGCCTGGCGTTCGGCCTCCATGCGCACCGCAAACTGCGGCGGCTCTTCGACAACGTAGTCGATCTCGCCGACATCCTGCAGAAGCTCCTCGCGCACCACAGTCGCCTCTTCGATCGGGCGGAGCTGCGTGGACACGAAAACCGTCTGGGCAAGCACCGGCGAGGTGAATGCCAGCACCGTCGAGGCCAAAAATCCGAATGACACAATACGCTTCATCTTCTCCTCCTTCATTTTTGTTCTCTGAGATGCACTGTTGTTTATGCCTCCCTGGGTGGGCGGCGGTGGCTGTCCCGATCAACGAACTCGATCGCGTGAAGCTCCTGGAGTTCCTCGGCCGGCTCTCCGGCGATGGCGCGCAAAAGCAGTGAGGCGAAGCTTGCACCTAGGTTTTCGCCGGTCATGCGCATGGTCGAGAGCGGCGGGCTGGCGAAGGCTCCAGTCGGAAGGTCGTCGTGGCCGACGATGCTGAGCTGATCTCCGCCCTCGACTTCTCGGAGCGCCCGAAGCGCGCCGATTGCCATTTCGTCCGTGGCACAGACGAGTGCGGTGGGGGGCGATGGCTGGCGCAGCAGTTCAAGGGCTGCGAGATACCCGCCCTGCTCGACCGGGGCGCCCTCGGCGCATAGGTCGGTCGCAAGGCCGCACTCTTCCATCGCCGCCTGCCAGCCGCGGCGCCGCACATGGGCGGAGTAATATTCCTGCGGTCCAGCGATGTGGCCGATGCGACAATGGCCAGCCGCATGAAAACGAAGCGTCGCGGCGCGGAAGCCGGCGAAGCCATCGCCGTCGATAAATGGGTGCGGCACCGGGCTTTCGGTGCGGCCGTTGGTGACGAACGGAATGCCGCGTGACTGCAGGAATTCGACACGCTCGTCCTTCCGCCTCGTGCGGACGAGGAGCATCGCATCGACGCGGCGGCCGTCGACGAACCGGCGGCAGATCTCAAGTTCGCTTTCGCCGCGCGGCACGGGCGCGATGACGAGATTCAGGCCGGAGGCGGCCAAATATTCGGCGCAGCCGGAGAGCATGTCGAGGAAGTGGGGAGGACCGATATGGCCCGGATCGCTCGGCAGTGTGACAGCGACCAGTTCGGCACGCTGCTTGCGCAGCCTGCGGGCGGATGCATTCGGCCGGTAACCTGCCTTTTCGGCAGCCTCGCGGACCCGGTCGCGGGTGGCGGCGGAGACGTCCGCATACCCGTCGAGCGCGCGGGACACCGTGGTAATCGACAGGCCGAGCGACTGCGCGAGTTGCTTCAGATTGGCCAAATCTTCCTCCCGGGCTGAAAAAGAATTCTCCAAAACGTTTTGGGAGTCAAGCTTAAACGTTTTGGTTGCGTCTCTTCGCGTGGGCCAGGATTTTATGAGGTCTTCTCGCGTTCGTTGCGATTGAGAAGAAAGGTGAGAGCGGGGGGAACCCACATCCTTGGTACAGGGTTGTGAGGAATAGCCGCGCCTGGCGTCACGAAGACTTCGTACTGCAACGTTGGATTAGCTCGTGGACTATTCTGAACTATCTGAGCGGACGGTTGTCGTAACGGGAGCATCCGCTGGAGTTGGGCGGGCAACCGCTGTTGCGTTCGCTCGCAGGGGCGCCAAGGTCTGCCTTGTTGCCCGGGAAAGTCAGGGCCTGCTTGATGCCAAGACCGAAGTTGAGTCCGAGGGCGCCGAAGCAATTGCGGTTGCCGCAGATGTGGCGGATGCCAACGCAGTTTTCGCTGCCGCCGATCAATGTGAACGGCGCCTGGGGCCGATCGACGTGTGGGTCAACAACGCAATGGCCACGGTGTTCTCGCCGGTCGCGGAGATCACACCGGAGGAGGTCCGGCGGGTTACGGAAGTGACCTACCTCGGATATGTCCACGGTACGATGGCTGCCCTCGGCTTCATGCGTCCCCGCAATCGGGGAGTGATCGTCCAGGTAGGCTCTTCTCTGGCGTATCGCGGCATTCCGCTTCAGGCTGCCTATTGCGGCGCGAAGCATGCCATACGCGGCTTCACAGATTCACTCCGCGCGGAACTCATTCACGAGGGGAGCAAGATCGCGCTGAGCGCTGTCCATCTGCCTGCGGTGGACACTCCGCAATTTGATTGGGCACGCACGCATATGAACGCGCAACCGAGGCCGGTGGCACCGGTCTACCGACCCGAGGTGGCGGCCGATGCTATCGTTCGTGCGGCGCTCCATCCGAAGCGCGAATACTGGCTCGGGAATCGCACGTCCCTAATCATTCTCGGCAACATCGTTGCGCCCTCGATGCTGGACCGGCTTCTAGCAGCAACGGCGGTGGAGGCTCAGCAGACGGACCGGCCGGCGAATCCAGACCGCCGAGACAACCTCTTCACGCCTGTCGGGGGGCTGCACCGGACCAACGGGTCTTTCGGGATCGAAGCGGGTGCCGATGCAATCGCCGTTTCGGAGCTTGGTGCCAGGATTACGGCCGTGATCGGTGGGGTGCTAATCGCCGCAGTCTTCGGGGCTTTGCTCGGGCGCGCCTGGCACCACAGACGGATCCAGCGCAGCTGAAGCCTGCGGGGTCACGGCTACGACGTTCCGGATTGCGAGCCGGTCGACCGTTGCTTCGCAGCTTTTGGCGACTTCGCGGCAATCACATTCGAAGATAGCAGAAGCATCGATGTGGTGGTCTGGATCACGACCGGCGTTTTGTCCCGCATTGCGACCCTTCTCTCCATAGTCAATCTAGGCCAGTGCTGCTCGCAGGGTCGCCGGCAGCGCGGCCAGCACCTTCTGCGCCAGTCCTTCGAGCTTGCTGTCGAACGGAGCGAACCAACCGCCGGATGACGTTTCGAACGGCTGTCCGTAACATTTGTAGCTTTCCGGCGAATTCATTCTTGAACAACGAGACGAGCGGCGGTGGGCGGACGCATGTAAACGCCTAGGAGCAACGCCATGACCATCTCACGAAACCCGTTCATCCTCTTCGGGACAGCGCTTATTTTTGTGGTGTCGACTTCATTTGCGATGGCCGATACTCCGCAGCAGTTGCGGCGCGAATGGCCGCGCACGGACTTCTCCCGCGCCACGATCGATCTTGCGGAAATCATGTCCGGCGGGCCGCCAAAGGACGGCATCCCGTCCATCGACGACCCGCAGTTCACGCCTGTCGGCAAAATCAGAGGCCTCGCGCCGGAGGAGCCGGTTCTCTCGGTAATCCTCGGCAAGGATGCGCGCGCCTATCCGCTGCGTGTGATGATCTGGCATGAGATCGTCAATGACGTGGTGGCGGGGATACCCGTGACGGTGACCTATTGCCCTTTGTGCAACACCGGCATTGTCTTCGATCGTCGCCTCGACGGTAGGACTCTCGATTTTGGCACGACCGGCAAGCTGCGTCATTCCGATCTGGTGATGTATGACCGTCAGACCGAAAGCTGGTGGCAACAGTATGGGGGCGAGGCCATCGTCGGCGAACTGGCAGGCCGGTCGCTTAAGATTCTGCCGTCGCGCCTTGAGTCCTTCAAAAGCTTTCGCGAGCGCGCTCCCGAAGGACGGGTATTGGTGCCGAACAATCCACGTCTTCGGGCTTACGGGAGCAATCCCTATGTCGGCTACGACCAAGCGCCGCGGCCGTTCCTGTTCACGGGAGACCTACCGGACAAGGTGCCAGCGATGATCCGGGTCGTGGCCGTGGGCAAGCAGGCTTGGACGTTGCCGCTGGTACGCGAGAAGGGCGTCATCAAGGCCGGCGACCTGCACATAAGTTGGCGGCCAGGACAGGTGTCGGCGCTCGATACGGCAGACATCACGCGCGGCACGGATGTCGGCAATGTGGTCGTCCAGCGTCGTGGAAAAGACGTGCCCTATACCGTCACATTTGCCTTCGCCTTTTTCGCCTTTGAGCCAGATGGGGCGCTCCATACCGAGACAGGCTTGGTCAGGCGTTAGGAGCGGGGTGCGCAGAGCACGAAGTCGCGCCCCGCGTAGCGCAGACTGGAGCGAGCCATGGTCACTTTCATGGTATTCTAGGTCTGGATAGTCATCGAAGCGATGGACCTTAAACAGGCGATGCGCTACCAAAATATGGTCAATAGTCTTCGCCACATCATGAATTGACAGATGGCAGCACGCTTTGAAGCCCTGAATCGCTTGTGGGAATCCATTCGGGAGTCGAACCATGACTTCCGAGCTTCGACTGACATCTTTCCGATCCTCGATGTTGAAAAAATAAGCCGATCATTGGAACTGCATGAGCGGGGAACCGAAAACGGCGCCGCCAATCGGCCTGTCAAGTCGGCGCGCGCGCTGGACGACGTGGAACAGAGGATAGTTGCCAAGGTCGAAGAAGAAAAGAAGACCTCGTATCAGCTGCTTGAGGACCAGTTCCACACATTCTCCGATCGGTTGCGAAATCTGGATTTTGAGGGTCAGTTTGGCTTAATCCGGCAGGCTAATGCGTCAAGCCTGTCCGATTTCAAGGCAGAGGTCGCAAGCGGCGTCGACGAGCTACATGGCTTGAGGCGGGATTTGAAGATAGCGGAAGACGAGCTCTCGAGTTTTAAGCAGAAGCACTCGCTCGACAGGGCCGCAAAGGTTACGAGTTCTGCGGCCTGGGGCTTCAAAGTGTCGCTTCTGGTGCTGTTGCTTTTTCTCGAGACGGCCCTGAACGGCAACTTTTTGGCAAGGGGAAGCGAGCAGGGCCTAGTAGGAGGGATAACCGAGGCGTTCACGTTCGCCTTCCTCAACATCGGTTCAGCGGTTTTGCTCGCTTTCTTCTGCGTCCGGTATCTCGTTCACAGAGGCTTCTTTCCTAAGTTCCTTGGCCTCCTGGGCCTTGTTGCCTATTGCGCTATCGCAATTGGGATCAATCTGGCCTTGGCTCATTATCGAGAGGCATCGGCAACCACGTTATCCCTGGCGGGGACAGAGGTGATGCGGCGGCTATCGGAAAGCCCCCTAACGCTCAGCGAACTGAACTCATGGATGTTGTTCGGCGTCGGCCTCATGTTTTCGGCAATCGCTTTCGTGGACGGCTGCCTGCTAACCGATCCTTATCCCGGATTTGCTGGCGTGCAGAAGCGGCTCCACATCGCTCGCCAACGGTACATTGATCGCAAGCAGGACCTTATCGATGACCTCAGAGATATCCGCGACGATCACAATGAAAAAGTAGAGCAGATAATTCGCGACCTCAGTATGAGGCGTCAGGAGGCGCTGGCGATTATCTCGCATCGCTCGCGAGGCGCCGAGCTGTTCATCCAGCATCAAAACCAGCTGGAGCGCGCAGCGAACTCGTTGCTTACAATATACCGGGAGGCGAACCGCCAGGCTCGAACGGAGCCCGAACCCAAGTATTTTTCGGCTCCATACGAGATGGATCGATTGAATCCATCACAACATGTATTCGAGGAGTGGAACGACAGGGAGCTTGCACAAAGGATACAGACTGCACAGGCCGAGCTATCGGTCCAGGTGAAAAGGATTGGCGCTGAATTCGAGACTGCGATCGACCGATACCATCAACTCGATAACCTGTTTCCGGAGGGTATAAATGGCCAGGCGCAGGCGGCGTAAATCCGGTGAATCAGCGGCCCTCATACTAGCGTCTGTGATACTTGGCGTCATGTCGCTGGGCCTCCTTGGCGGGTTCGTCTTCTTAAAAGTAAGGGCAAGTTCAAATCCGAAACTGGATGCGGCAACGCTCTGCCCCGTCGAAGGTCCAAACGAGATCACGGCCGTTCTTCTTGACGTGACGGACCCGATTTCAGAACCGACAGCTCTCGACTTGCGAAACCAGTTCCAGGAGCTCGTTTCGTCCGTGTCGGTCGGCGGCCTGATTCAGGTGTATGCTCTCACCGAGCAGGAGGGCGAGCTTGGCCGAACTTTCAGCGGATGTAATCCCGGCAATGGTGAAAATGTTGATGAATGGACCAGCAACCCGCGGCTCGCTCAAGATCGCTGGGAGAGGGGCTTTCAAAAGCCGTTGAACGAGATCTCGCAGAGGATCGCTGAAGGCACTGAGGCGAAGCAATCGCCGATCATGGCGGGAATTCAGAAAATCAACCTGGAAGCATTCGGTGCACCGCAGTATCGCCAAATTCCCAAGCGCTTGATCATTGCTTCGGACATGCTCGAGCACACCGCTGCCTTTTCCGTCTACAGAGACGGCGCCGACTACGCGACATTCGAGAGGAGCGGCGCTCGCGATCAATTTCGCACGTCACTCGCTGGTATATCGGTTCGTATTCTTGGGTTTCAGCGGCCGGGCCTAAAGTTTGACACTGTGGAGCTGGCCGAATTCTGGACTGCGTGGATCGGCGCGAATGGCGGTCAGATGGAGCGCTTCACCCGGTTAGAGGGGGTTCGATAGTGGCTAGGCGCGAGGAGCTGCAGACGTTTGTCCAGAGCAAGGGTCCATTGTTCATCTTCGCCTTGCTTACTTTCTGCGGGATGATCTTCATCTGGACAGCCAAACTGCTCGATTGGCATACGACCCTCGTCACCTTCGTGCCGATCGGCCTGATGCTCGTTTACTTCGCGCTGTCGTTTGCCTCCAACGGGCTGCGCCTTCACAACGAGCAAGCGGGCGACAACCTTTACTACATGGGCTTTCTGTTCACCCTCTCCAGCCTAGGGGTGTCCCTCTATCGGTTCGCTGGCGAGGGTTCCATCGATGAGATAGTCCGCAATTTCGGCGTAGCGGTCACATCGACGATCGTCGGAATCACATTGCGCATTCTCTTCAATCAGATGCGCCGGGATCCGATCGACATAGAACGCAGCGTCCGCCACGAGCTCGCGGAAATGACGCGCCGGGTTAGGACGGAGCTCGATTCATCCGCTCGCGAGTTCTCCAGCTACCGCCGGGCAAGCAATCAGATGCTGTCCGAAGGCTTTGAAGAGATCGCGCGACAGGCAGAGCGGAATGGCGAAGCCATCCGGCAAGCCATCGAGGCGCTTTCCAAGGAAGCAATTAGGCCTGTCCGGGATGCCGCGGAAAATTTGGCCGAGATAGCGCAGGCGAACAACGGGATTCTTGAGGAACGAGCTCGAGCGACCGGTGATATACTGGAAACCGCATCATCGAGACTTGATGCGGCGACGAACCGGCTATCGGAGAAGATCGATGCCTTCGGTAGAGCCGTCGAGATTGTCGGCAGGAGGCTGGAGGAGATGCGCCTGCCTGACCAGATCCTTCGTCATGAGCTGCAGCCAATATTGGCCTCGATCAAGGAACTCAGCGACCTTCAGTTCAAACGTATGGAAGACCTTGCCGTCCATGATCGTGAACAGGCGGAGAGAACGGAGGAGGCGCTTAGGCCCCTGGGCGAGACAGCGACGAAATTGGACAGGGTCGCGGACGACCTAGAGAGGGCTTCGAATGCCACGGCAAACGGCGCCAAGGCATTGGATGAACTCCAGAAGAAAATCACGTCGCTTGATTCTGGTCGGCTTATGCCGCCGGGATTGCATCCCGCCGCGCCTGAAAACCACCCTAATGGCTCTCCGTCCGCTTCCGCGGCCACTCAGACAAGCCGTATTGAGCTGATGTCATCGCGTCTTGCTGCTCAGAACGTGCGGACGGATACCGGAAGCCAAGATGAAGCGCCCGGACGGGCTGCGGATGCCGCAGCATTGGGCGAGACGGAAAGTGCCGAGCCGGAGGCCAGGCGAGGGTGGTTCAGGCGATGGTAGCAACTTCGGAGCCAGCCACGAAGCTCGAGCATAGGGGCTACAACAGGGGACTGATACTTGGCCTAACCATGGCCGAGTCCATGCTGCTGCTCGTCTTCTGCCTTTTGCTGGTAGCAGCCGCCATCATAAACGCTGAACGAAACAAGGCACTACAGGCGCAAAGGAAGCTCCAAGCCGCGCAGAGGCAGATTGCGGAACTGCGGCAGGAGGCGATCGGTACGCAGGCGATAACGAAGGAGCTGAACACAAAGATTGCGGTCTTGGAAATGCAGCTCAGATCGGTCAGCCTATCGCCCGCGGACAGAAAGAAATTCGAAAAGGAATGGCGGGACCTGGTCGTGGCGCGTGGAACCGTGCAACGGCTCCGCGACCAAGGCTTGTCGCCGGAGCGGCTGGCGGAACTCGAAAAAGCTGTCGCCGTCTTGCAGGACGGTGGATTGTCTACTGCTGACGCGCCGGCGTTGGAAAAGCGGCTACGGGATCTTTTGGCAGTCGAACGAAAGCAGGCGGACGCCAAGCCGCACGAATGGCCTCCGATCATCAATCTGAGCGAAGCTGAAGGATATTTCTTCCGATCAGGCAGCGCGCAGCTGACAAGAGCATTCGAGGAAAAGCTGCGGGGATCCATTGCAAGCAAGATTGCTCAAAGCTTGCGGAAATATGAGGTCGACATCATCGAAGTAATCGGCCACACGGACGAGCAGCCGATTTCGCGTGCTGCATCTGATCTCGATCAGGACTTCATTGACATCCTCGGCGGAAAGAAAGCGATTGCCGAAATAACGGCTGCCGATAATGCTGGACTTGGCCTGGCGAGGGCAATGGCGGTCGCCAATGTGTTGAGGGCCGATCACAAGCTCAACGGCGCCACCATCCTGCCGATGTCAGCTGCGCAACTCGTTTTGCCGGGAGACAGATTGACCACGGGAGAGGCCGGTAACGTTGAGTCTCGTCGGCGCATTGAGATCCGCATCCGCGGCCGAAACGCTTCCCTGGGTCCCTAAGCTACCGCCCCAATAGAGCGCTCGCCAGCTCGCATGCAGAGCTTCCGCTTCACCTCAGCACGAGCGCTCTCTTTGTTGATCTTTGTTCTCGGGCACCCAGGTGTCGCCGTCTTCCCCGGACGGCATGCCCTCGGCCGCACAAATCTCTCGAAGGCTTTGCCAACCTGCGGCCTACAGCTTATGAGGCTGGCGAGCTATCAGGTGCTCTACTCGGACGTGAAGCATAGGAACTGAATTTTTTGCCAGACCTGCAAAAAACCCGCACGCCGGGTGACAGCCGGGGCGGGTGCCTCGAATTTCTCACATTCAAAGCCGCAGATAGGGAATGCCAAGGCGCACCGACATAGCTGGCATCGCCTTTATAGTGCTTATCTGCATCCTCATTGCTCTCGTGATGAGCCTGCTAGCGATAGATCCAGGCGCTGAGGCGCCACCAAGCCAACCGCCATTGGTTCCGGACAACTAGTCTGCTCTACTCCGGCGTGAAAGGTTGCGCTACTCGCCGCGTCCACGCGTCTGAAAAGACGCACGGCGCTGTGGTAAATTGCACTCTGATTTGTGCTCGATCGCTATTAGCTGCTCGACTATTGCGGGGGCTTTCTATGGAAACATGCAGTAGCGGCAGTCCAGACGCCTATGACTTAGCGGCGCGCGGATCCACTCGGATGTCCCCAGCCTGCGAAACCCCTGACGGTGCAAGAACCGCTGCCCAGAGCTGAAGCCGGAACCCTCTGTCACCCACACTTAACGCTCAAAACGCCCGAGGACCGCGCCGGCCCGGAGATAGCTGCCCTCCGCAGCGACGACGCGGAAGGTGCCGTCGCGGGGTGCGGTGATCTGCGTCTCCATCTTCATCGCTTCCATCACTGCGATGAGGTCGCCCTGTCGGACCTTGTCTCCGTCGGCGATTTTCCAGGCCTGCAGCGTGCCGGCGATCGGGGCCGTCAGATCGGCTGGATCAAATGTTGCACCGACGGCGACAGCGCTGTCCCCCGCTTGCGCAGATGCGGTGAAGCCTGAGAAGAGACCGAAGGGAATGGCGAGTTCGTGCCTCCTGCCGTCGATCTCGATGTGGGTGCGCACCAGCGAAGGGTCAGGCACGCGTTCCGGCCGGGCGTCGGCCTGCGGCATATCCGCGAAATCGGTTTCGATCCAGCGGGTATGGACCCTGAAGCCGTTGGTCCCAATGAAATCCTCCGCCTCGATGGCGGCGCGGTGGAAGGGCAGGACGGTCGCCACGCCTTCTATGCGGAACTCCGCGAGCGCCCGCCGAGCACGCTTCAGCGCCTCCTCGCGCGTCGCGCCGGTTACGATCAGCTTCGCCATCAGCGAATCGAAGACGCCCGGAACGGCCGATGCCGTGACAACGCCGCTGTCGAGCCGGACGCCCGGGCCGGAGGGGGGCTCGAAGGCGGTGATCCGCCCCGGCGTCGGCAGGAAGCCGCGGCCGGGGTCTTCGGCATTGATACGGAACTCGATCGAATGGCCGCGCGGCGCGGGCGTCTCGGTCATCGGGAGTGCCAAGCCATCGGCAATGCGGAATTGCTCGACGACGAGGTCGATGCCGGTCGTCTCCTCGGTTACCGGGTGCTCGACCTGAAGGCGGGTATTGACCTCGAGGAAGGAAATGGTGCCGTCGGCTCCAAGCAGGAATTCCACCGTTCCGGCGCCGGTATAGCCGGCGGCTGCGCAGATCGCCTTGGCCGCATCGTGGATGGCGCTGCGCTGGGCATCCGTGACGAACGGGGCAGGGGCCTCCTCCACGAGCTTCTGGTTGCGCCTTTGCAGCGAGCAATCTCGGGTGCCGAGCACCAGCACGCTGCCATGGCGGTCGGCGAGCACCTGCGCCTCGATGTGGCGGGGCCGGTCGAGAAAGCGTTCGACGAAACATTCGCCCCGGCCGAATGCCACCGTCGCCTCTCGCACGGCGGACGCGTAGAGTTCGGCGACCTCCTCCAGGCGCCGCGCAACCTTCAGGCCCCGTCCGCCGCCGCCATGGGCGGCCTTGATGGCGACGGGAAAACCGTGCTTTTCGGCGAACGCAACGACTTCCGCCGCACTTTCGACGGGGCCGTCGCTGCCAGCCACCAGCGGCGCGCCGACGCTCTCGGCGATACGGCGGGCTTCGACCTTGTCACCCAGCGCCTCGATCACCTGCGGATCCGGTCCGATCCAAGTTAGCCCGGCCTCGATCACGGCGCGGGCGAACTCCGCTCTCTCCGAGAGGAACCCGTAGCCCGGATGCACGGCATCCGCGCCTGAGCGGCGGGCGATCTCGATGAGTTTGGCGATGTCGAGATAGGTCTCGGCCGGGCGGTTGCCCGAGAGACCATACGCCTCCTCGGCAAGCCGCACGAAGAGCGCATCCATGTCGGGGTCCGCATAGACGGCGACGGAGGCGACATCATAGTCGCGGCAGGCGCGGATGATGCGCACGGCGATCTCGCCACGGTTGGCGATCAGCACTTTCTTCATGGATGTCTCCTCATTCCCTGCCGCTTGCGTCACGCTGCGAAGACCGGATTTCGGCGAAGCGTGTGACGGGTCGGAACCTTATTCTTGCATTGACCGGAATCTGCCCGGCGAGATCGAGATGGTATTCGGCGACCGTGCCGATGACGGGGTAACCGCCCGTCAGCGGGTGATCGGCGAGAAAGAGCACGGGCTGCCCATTGTGAGGCACCTGGATTGCGCCGGTCGCCGTTCCCTCGCTTGGCAATTCCGCCCTGTCGATGCGCTCCAGCGGCACCTCGCCCCGAAGCCGGATGCCGACGCGGCTCGACTGTGGCGTCACCAGCCAATACTGTTCGCTGAACCGAGCGATGGCGGTCTCGGTAAACCAGTCCGTGCGCGGGCCCATGACCACATCAAGCGTCACCGTATCGCCGGCGGCCGGCAAGTCTTCGACAGGCACTTCCGAAAGTGACACGCTTTCCATCGGCGCGTTTGGCTGCCGTATCGGCAGGACCGTGCCCGCCGCCACCGGTTCCGGTCCGACGACGGCGAGCGTGTCGCTCGCGGCGCTGCCGAGAACCGTGCGCACTTCGAAGCCGCCGCGCGCTGCGAGATAGCAGCGCATGCCTTTCGGCGGCTGGCCGAGCATCACCACGTCGCCCGCTTCGAGCGAAATCGGCCGACAGATCGCGCCTTCGAAGCTATCCCCGGATCGATCCCGCACCGTGATGGGGCAGGAGGCGCCGGCGAGCGCGATAACGGCGCGGCCGGAACTTTCAAAGGAGAAGCCGCCGAGTGTAATCTCAAGGCAGGCGAAGTCGGCCGGGTTTCCAACCGTGCGGTTGGCCGCCTTTAGCGCCCCCTGGTCGAGCGCGCCGGAGGCTGAGACGCCCTGGCCCGTTAGGCCGAAGCGGCCGAGATCCTGGAATAATGCCGGGATGGGGGCGGCGAGCACCGTGAAGCGCGTTCCGCTCCCAGTTCCCGTTCCCTTGCCCGCGTCTCTCCGGGCTTGCGCGGACACGGATTTCGCCGGCATGGCTCGCTTCGAGAGGTCGTAAAAACGGACACGGGTGCCAGGCTGGAGAAGCGCCGGCGGATCGCGCGTCAGATCCCACATCTTGAGCGGTGTCACGCCGATGATCTGCCAACCGCCAGGGCTCGCCTGCGGATAGACGCCGCTGAAGGCCCCGGCGAGCGCGACGGAGCCCGCCGGAATGCGCGTGCGCGGTGTCTGGCGGCGAGGCACATGAAGGGCCGGGTCGCCGCCGACGAGATAGCCGAAGCCCGGGGCAAAGCCGCAGAAGGCAACCGTAAATTCGCTTTGCGTGTGGCGCCGGATCACGTCCTCGACACTCAGCCCCGTCAGCCGGGCAACCTCTTCCAGGTCCTCGCCGTTGTAGCGCACAGGAATTTCCACGAGCCGCTTGGAAGGAGCGGCGCGGGCGGAGAGATCGCGGGCGGCAATGGCGCCCGCCAGTTCTTCCGCCGTTACGCGTTCGGGCCGAAAGCGGATCATCAGCGTGCGCGCGGCCGGCACCATCTCCTCGACGCCATAGAGCGGATCGGCTTCAAGCGAGGCGAAGAGCGCCAGCGTTTCATCGAGGTCGGCAAGCTCCACGAGAAACGTCGTCAGGCTGACGGGAAGGAAACGCATCGTGACCTCAGGCGTGATAGGCGGAGTCGGGAACGTCGGTGATGAACATATGCCCCGGCGCGTGGGTGATGGCGAAGGGCACGCCCGAGGCCATGACCGCCGCCTGGGGCGTGACGCCGCAGGCCCAGAAGACGGGGATCTCGCCCGGCTCTACGCGAACCGGATCGCCGAACTCCGGCTTCGCCAGATCCCGGATACCGAGCAGTGCCGGTTCGCCGACATGCACCGGCGCACCGTGCACGGCAGGGAAGCGGCCGGCCGCGGCATCGGCGACACGCGAAGCCGGGATCGGCCGCATGGAGACGACGATGTTGCCGTGCAGCCTGCCGGCAGGGCGACAGGGCCGGTCGGTCAGATACATAGGAACGTTGCTCCCATCGGTAATGTGACGGATTTCAATGCCGGCCTCTACCATGGCCGTCTCGAAGGTGAAGCTGCAGCCGATCAGGAAGGCGACGAGGTCGGGATGTTCGGCCCAAGCGGTGGTGGCGTTAGCCGTTTCCTCAACGAGCTCTCCGTTCCGCCAGATACGGTAGAGCGGCAGATCAGTGCGCAGGTCCGCGCCGGGCGCAAGGATGGTCTTCGGAGAACCCGCGTCGGTGACGTCGAGCACCGGACAGGGCTTCGGATTTCGCTGGGCATAGAGCAGGAAGTCATAGGCCCAGTCGCGCGGCAGCACGATCATGTTCGCCTGGGTGAAGCCGGGCGCAACGCCGGATGTCGGCTCGATCGCGCCCGCACGATAGCGGGCGCGAGCGGTACCGGCTGCTGCAGCATCAATGCGGCGAAGACTTTCTCTTGCGTTCATTCGGTCCTCCCTCGCGCGGCCGTCTGTGGCAGGAAGGCTTCGACGGCGATGCCCTCGGCCTCGAAGGTCCGGCGGATCTCGCGCGCGATCGCCACAGCGTCGGGACTGTCGCCGTGCACGCAGATGGATTTCGCGTCTATGCGGATCACGCTCCCGTCGATCGCCTCGATCGTGCCGTCCGTCGCCAGCCGCAACATGCGGCGGGCGATGGCCGCGGCGTCGTGCAGCACGGCACCCGCCTCGCGGCGGGAGACGAGGTGGCCTTCCCGCGTGTAGGCACGGTCGGCGAAGGCCTCGGCGACCACGTTCAGACCGGAACTGCGGGCAAGGTCGAGGATCGGAGCGTTGGCGAGCCCCATCAGCACCAGCGACGGGTCGACGGTCTTGATCGCCTCCACCACGGCGGCACCTTGCTTAGGATCGGTGGCGATGCGGTTGTAGAGCGCGCCGTGCGGCTTAACATAACGGACGCGCGTGCCGGCTGCCGCTGCGATGCCCTGCAGCGCGCCGATCTGGTAGATGACGTCTGCGACGAGCTCGGCGCTCGTCACGTCCATGTCGCGCCGGCCGAAGCCGACGCGATCGGGATAGGAGACATGGGCACCGACCGAGACGCCCCGTTGCGCCGCCGCCTTCACAGTCTTCAGGATGCCGGCGGGGTCGCCGGCGTGAAAGCCGCAGGCGACGTTGGCGCTGGAGACGATGGAAAGCATCGCCTCGTCGTCGCCCATGCGCCAGGCGCCGTAGCTTTCGCCGAGGTCACTGTTGAGATCGATCGTCGTCATGGTCCTTACCTCTTCACGGATTGATGAGTGCAAAGATTGGGCCGACCGACTTGTAGCCCATGTACCACGTCAGTCCACACACCAGTGCGCCGAGTACAAGCAGCCAGCGGGGATAACGGTAGCCGCCCATCAGGTCGGACCGTGCCCAGGCAGCATAGATGAAGATTGAGAGGCCGATCGGCAGAATCAGACCGTTCAGGCCGCCGACGAAGACGAGCATGGTCGCGGGCGGCGTGGTGATAATCAGGTAGAAGAACAGCGAGATACCGATGAAGACGACCGTCGCGAGGTTGCGGGCGCGCTCGGTAATGTTCTTTTTGAAGACGGTCAGGAACGACACCGAAGTATAGGCGGCGCCGATCACACTCGTGATGGCGGCCGCCCAAAGGATGGCGCCGAAGATGCGCAGGCCGAGGTCACCGGCAGCGGACTGAAAGGCCTGGGCGGCGGGGTTTGCGCCTTTGCCGGAAACGTCAATGACGATGCCGCTCGCCACCACGCCGAGAACGGCGAGGAAGAGCACATAGCGCATGACGCCCGTAACGGCGATGCCCGTCAGGGCGGCGCGGTTGACCGCGCCCAGGTTCTCGATGCCGACCGTTCCCTTGTCGAGCAGACGGTGCGCGCCTGAATAGGTGATGTAGCCGCCGACGGTGCCGCCGACGATGGTGGTGATGGTGGCGAAGTCGACGATGTCGGGAAGCACGGTTTGACGCAGCGCCTCGCCGAGCGGCGGAGAGGAGACGTAGGCGACGAAGAGGGTGAGCGCGATCATCATCACGCCGGCAACGACGATCAACCGGTCAATTGCCACCCCTGCGCGCTTGGACAGGAAGATGCCGATCGAGACAAGTGCACTGATCGCTCCGCCCCATTTGGGGTCAAGACCGGTCAGGGCATTTAGGCCAAGGCCCGTGCCGCCGATATTGCCGACGTTGAAGAACAGCCCGCCGATGATCACGAGCACTGCGAGAAGATAACCGGTGCCGGGGATTGCTGCGTTGGCAATATCGGACGCCCGCATTCGGGTGAGCGTGACGATACGCCAGATATTCAGCTGAACGACGAAGTCGATCAGGACCGACGCGAGAATGCCGAAGGCGAAAGCCGCCCCCAGCTTCGTCGTGAAGGTCGCTGTCTGGGTGATGAAGCCGGGACCGATGGCCGAGGTCGCCATGAGGAAGATGGCCGCTGTCAGAGAGGCGCGACGGGACCTAATGGTATCCAGGGGCGAGACGATCGCCTGACCCGGCGGCATTTCGGCAACGGCCGATGCGGCGCTGCTGGAGGAAAAAGAATGCTGCTCCATGAGACATCTCCTTGACCAAGAACGTCACCCCAAGCCGATTGGGCTGATCCGCCATTGCAGCGTCGCCGCGTTTCACAATTCTGTCAATATTGTTCAACGATTTTATTGCATCGTTCTACAAAGATGTGCAGATACTGGGCAGTTCGCGGCATAGATGAGCACAAAATGCCTTCATCCTGGGCAAATCTCGCGACCGAGCCGGGGCGAATGCTTGCTAGCAATGCGCCCTTCGACGATATTCCGCCCGCTTCGCGAAAGGCTTTAGGAACATGCTCCTGCGTCGGTGGCGGCGGCATTGCGGCGATTGCAGCCGGTTTTAATACAGGTATTAACTGCGATATTGGTGCGTTCAGGCACAGGGCGCATCGGGCTTACGCGTGCCGAGAGGACTTATGACACAGCAGGATACAGCACTTACTTTGGCGCCGCGACTGGCGGAGCAGATCCGCAATAAGCTGATCGCAGGAGAATTGAAGCCCGGCCAGCGATTGTCCGAGGCGAGCCTCAGTTCAGATCTCGAGGTCTCGCGCAATTCACTGCGAGAAGCATTCCGGCTGTTGACCAAGGAAGGCCTGTTGCGGCATGAGCCCAACAGGGGCGTATTCGTGTCGACGCCGAGCATGGCGTCTATCATCGACATTTACCGCGTTCGTCGATTGATCGAGTGCCGGGCGCTGGAGCAGGCCTATCCGCAGCATCCGGCGGTGCCCCGCATGCGGCGGGCGGTCGAGACGGCTCTCGAATGCCGGGCGGCTAGCGACTGGGTTGGTGTCGGCAGCGCCAACATGGCTTTCCACGCAGCGATCGTCGACCTCGCGGACAGTGCGCGGCTGAACGCCTTCTATGGTCAAATCGCTGCCGAACTGCGCTTGAGCTTCGGACTGCTGGACGACCCTGAGTTCCTGCACGCTCCCTATGTCGACCTGAACGCTGCCATTCTCGCGCAGCTCGAGGCGGGGAAGACTGTCGAGGCTGCAGCCTCGCTTGAAGCCTATCTTGCGCGTTCGGAGCGGACGGTCCTTGCAGCCTTCTCTCGCATTGCAGAGGCTGGCGACTAAGGCCCTGGATATGCGCCCTTGCTAAGATCCGGCTTGCTGCACGAGTCAGAGCCGCCGCCACTAGTGCCTGTTTCTTGAATCGGAACCGATTCAGACGTACGACGCTGTAGACGTGACTACAGTGTTATCGGCACTAAGTCGTGCTCGTCGCAGCAGTATCAACGACAACAAAGTCATGGGTGATCGTGGCAGTCTTTGCGAGCATTGCCGACGCCGAGCAGTATTTTTCGAGCGACAGTGTGATGGCACGTTCGACCTTGTTCGCTGCCAGGCTCCGCCCCTTGATCACGAAGTGCATATGAATGCGGGTAAAGACTTTTGGGTCCTGTTCCGCACGTTCCGCGTCGATCTCGACGACGCAGTCCTCGATGGCCTCGCGGGCTTTTTCAAGAATGTGAACGACGTCGAAGGCCGAGCAGCCACCGGTGCCGAGCAACACCAACTCCATGGGGCTTGGACCCGGTGTTCGCCCCTCCGGCCCAAAAGCCGTCCCAAATAGGACTTTGTGGCCGCTCGCAGACTCGCCAATGAAGCTCCGGTCTTCAACCCATTTGATGCGTGCTTTCATGATATTCGTCCCGTCGTGACAATGCGTCGATCATAGTCCAGTGGACGTCGATGATCTCCAACATTCGGCGATTCACAGGGTGTGGTGAAATTCGGCGCTTGGTTGCGGACCGTTATCGGTGAGGGCTCGCTCTCCCGCGACCGCCATTCGTCGGTGGCTGATGCGGTCGATAAGAGCCGCGTCATGGCTGACGATCAGGATCGCGCAGTTCCGCTCACCGGCGAGTTCGATCAGAAGCTCGATCGTCTCCTGCTGCGTGATAAGATCGAGCCTTGATGTCGGTTCGTCCGCGAACAAAAAGACCGGATCGAGGAGGAGCACGCGCAGTAGGGCGAATCGCTGCAATTCGCCACCCGACACTTCGCCCGGCAGCCTCCCGAGCAGGTCCGTTGCCAGTCTCAGCCGTTCCATCAGCGGGCCGATCCGCGACGCGTCGCGCTTGTGAAGGCGAATGAGATCGTCGAGTGCCGCGCCGATCGTGATCCGTTGGGGGAAGGCAGAGGGCGGATCCTGGTAAATCTTCTGATAGCGGGCAGGACTTTCGGCATGCGTGCGGTGCACGCTGCCACGATCGGGTTTCAACAGTCCGAGCAGCAGGTCGCCAAGCGAGCTCTTTCCAGAGCCGCTCGGTCCGGTGATGCCGAGGATTTCTCCCTTTCTGACCTCGAATGATAGGTCCGAGAACAGCTGACGGCCGCCGCGCATTTTGGCGATGCCGCGCACCTCGACCACGATGTCCTTGCCGGCCAGGTTCTGGCGGTGGCGCGGCTGCCAATTTTGAGGATCCGCGGCGATGAGACGTCTGGTGTACTCGTGAGTGGGATCACTGAGAACACGGGCTACCTCGCCAAACTCGATGATACGGCCATCGAGCATGACCGCGAGATCGCCGCCCATTTGCCGTGCGAGGGCAAGGTCGTGGGTGATGGTCAGTACGGCGCCGCCGGCCTCCACCTCCCGCATCAGAAGAGCGATCACCTCGTCGCGACGGGCAACATCCAGCCCTTTCGTCGGTTCATCGGCGATGATGATGTTCGCGCCGCCCGCCCGGGCGGCCGCGAAGGCGACGCGCTGCGCCATCCCGCCGGAGAGTTCGCCCGGCAACTTACCGAAGGCGTCGGCCAAGCCGAGCTCGACCAGATCCTGTTCGGCCTTTTGTCTCGCATGGGCAGCCGACAAGCCGCGGACAAAACGATGGCCCTCGGCAACTTGCCCGACTGCATGCATGGTCGGATCGAGGGCGAGCCAAGGCTCCTGCGGCAAGATCCCGACCCGCCGGCCCCAGAGCGCTCTATGTTTGGACGGTTCGGACAGATCGATGGCGTCGCCATCGATGACGACCGATCCACTGGCCCTCAGCCCTTCGTGCAGCAGACCCATGATTGCTTGCGCAAGCAGGCTTTTGCCCGAGCCGGTCTCACCGAGAATGGTGAAGGCCCGTCCGGCCGTCAGGGTAAACGATACGAGCTCAACGAGCCGCCCCGTGGCAGCATCAACGGCAGCGTTTTCGACCTTGAGAAGCCCGGTCATGGCTTGTCCTTTCCGGCGATCAGCTGCAGGGCGAGAACCATCAGGAAGGTCGCCGCGATCGGCTGCAGAAGGGCATGCGGTGCTTCTTCGTAATAGGGAAGAAGCTCGGTCATCATGGCGCCGAGTTCCGGAGTGGGCGGTCGAACGCCCACGCTGACGAAACCGAGTGCCGCGACCGCCATGATGGCGGTGGCCGCGCCATGGGCACCGACGGTCAAAAGGATGGGGGCGATCTCGGGCCAGAGATGGCGGCGGATGATGTAGAGCGGCCCGAAGCCGAGGAGCCTGGACGCTTCGATTGCTGGCGAGGCAAGAAGTGGGCGGGCGAGAGCCCTCGTGATGCGGAAATATTCGACCCAAAGGACCAGCGAGATGCCGACATACAGCATGATTGGCTGATCTGGGACTATGGCTGCCAGCATCAGGACCAGCAACAGGCCGGGAAGCGCGAGGAAGGCTTCGGACACGGTCGAGACGATCCGATCGATAACCCCGCCGCGCCAGGCAGCGAGAACGCCGAGCAGGACGCCGGGGACGATCGCCGTGACGACCGCAACGCCGGCAAGGCCGAGGGACAGGCGAAACGCGGCCGTCAGCCGCGCATACATCGAGCGGCCGAGATGATCGTAGCCAAACCAGTCGGCTGCGCTCGGCCCCTTCAACGCCAATCGAAGCGTCTGCTTCAGCGGGTCGGGTCCGCCGATGACGAGAGGCAGCAGGGCGAAGACGAGAAGGGCAGCGAGGATGGCCAGACCGGCAAGCCGGCGCAGCGGCCATTTCTTCGGACGAGGCGCAACATACCCAAGGACCGTCATGCCGCGCGCCTCGGGTCGGTCAGATGGCAGAGCGCATCCACGAGCGCATTCAGCGCCACGAACATCAGGCCCATGACCAAAGCCGTTCCTTGGATCACCGGCACGTCGCGCCCGAAGATCGCATGGACGAGTGCGTGGCCGATGCCGGGCCAGGCGAACAGCGTTTCGACCACCACAACGCCTTCGACCAGATAGACGAACTGGATGCCGAGGTAGGTGACGATGGGAACGGCGACGTTGCGCAGCCCATGTCGAAGGAAGACCTGCCATCCGCTCAAGCCCTTGGTTCGCCCGAATGTATAGTAGGGCGAGCGCGAGACCGACAGCATGGCGTCGCGAGCGACCCTGTTGGATACCGCAGCCAAGCCGAGCGCTAGCGTCAGTGCCGGCAGGATCAGGTGACCGCCGCGGTCATGACCGGCCGTTGGAAGAAGCTGCAGCATCAGGCCGAAGACGATGATCAGGATCAGGCCGACGACGAACTGAGGCAAGGCTCTCAGGGCCGTCGAGACCAGCAGGAGACCTCGGTCGAGGACGCCGCCCGGCCGCAAACCCGCGAAAATGCCAAGTGGAGGACCGATCAGCAAGGAAAGCAGGATTGCCGCAGCAGACAACTTGATCGTATGGCCGAGGTGATGGGAGATTTCGTCGATGACCGGCGCGCCGGTGACGAGAGATGTTCCCAGATCGAGCCGGACGAGGTCCATGAACCAACGGCCGAGCGCAGCAAGCGCGGACTGTCCGAGGTCGAGTTCCGCACTCACCTTGGCCGCGGCGGCGCTGCCGACCAGATCATAGCCATAGCGTCCAGCGGCGATGCGATAGGCAAGATCGCCAGGCAGAGATCTCGCCATGACAAAGGTCAGCAGCCCGACCAAAAGAGCGACCAGAACCGCTTGCAGCAGGCGGTTGAAGATTGCCTTGATCATTGTGCCCACCGCATGGTCTTCAGGCCGAAGCTGCGTTCGAAGGGATCGATGGTCGCACCTTCGAGTTCGGACGAAACGGCGACGGTCTGCTGATACCAGGCGACCGGGATCACCGGCAGCTCGGTCTGCATGATGGACACGGCCCTCTGCCGCAGCGATTCTCCGGCCGACGGGTCAGTGATGTGGGTCAGTTCGTCGAGCGCTTCGTCGAAATCGGGATTCGACCAGTTCATCGCACCCCAGTCTCCACCCTTTGGGCCATAGTCGGACAACATGGTGCCGATCGGGTCGGGCACGAGGGCGAAGTTGCGGGCCATCAGCGCGAGCTCGAGACTGCCGTCCTGATGCTTGGCGGGCACTTCGCTGGAATTCGTCGAGTTGATCGCGAGCTCCACGCCGATCTCCTTCAACTGGTCCTGCAGCACGGCGGCGATCAGCGGCAGTTCCGGCCGGTCGGGATAGGTCGTGAGCGTCAGCGCAAAGCGCTTGCCGTCTCTTTCCAGTATGCCGTCGTCGCCGGGCTTCCAGCCGAGTTCAGCGAGGAGCGACGTGGCCACTTCCGGACCGTAGGCGAGCGGCGCCAGATCCGCGTCGTGCCACAGACCGAGGCTCGGCGGGAAGAGCTGTGTGGCCGAGGCGGGATAGCGCAGGATTGCCGCGGCCAGTCCTTCGCGGTCTATGGCAAGACTCAGTGCCTGGCGCGCCTTCACATCTTTGAGGAAGTCATGGCCGGCATTGACCTTGATAAGCACGCTGCGTGGAATGGATACCGACAGGAGTTCGACCTTGCCGCTCTTGGAAAGGCGCGTCCGGCTGGCCGGATCGAGATTGAAGACATAGTCCGCATCGCCGCTTTCAGCCATGAGCGCACGGGTCTCGGCGCGTCCGACCGAAAGATAGGTGGCCTTCTCGATCGCCGGCTCTTCTCCCCAATAGTCCGCAACCCGTTCGACGGCGAGCTTCTGCGGTGCCTCGAGTGAGGTGAGCTTGTAAGGCCCGGTTCCAATGATCGACTTCACGTCGGCGCCCTGATAGGCCGCCGGGGCTAGAATCTGGGCGCGACTTTCCGCAAGGAAAGCGACAAGCGGCGTGAAGGGTCTAGTCAGCGTGATGACAACGGTATCGTCCCCATCTGCGGCAATGGCCTCAATCGGCGCTTTGCTCAAGAGGCCCGGCTTACCGCGCGCAATGTTCAGCACGTTTGCGACGGCGGCCGCTTCCAGCGCGGTGCCGTCGTGGAATTTCACACCAGGCTCAAGGGAAAAACGCCAGATCAGACCGTCTTCGGACATGGTCCATTCACGTGCAAGAGCTGGTATCGGCTTGCCTTCACCATCCGCCTCCACGAGCGTCTCGACGATGCTCATTCGCAGGAAGATGTCGCCAGATCTCGCTGGATCGAGACCGGTGATTTCGAAGGGAGCGGCGATATCGACGACGTCGTCCGCAGCAAGAGTGGGCGATACACTGGAGAGCAGGAGCGCGCTCGTTGTTGCCATCAGAAGAGTCTTGAACATGGGGGCCCCACTAATATGTTATAAAGTAACACCCTCTTAAAAGACTCCGGTGCCAAACGTCAAGTTCGGCAAACGCGGCGATTATCCGTTGAGAATGAATCGCCGCCGGGAGTCCATCCTTCGAGCGCATGGGTTCACACCGATTTGGACTGGCGCAAGCTATGTGAACCACAGCGCAGACGCACTCGCCCGCGCAGAAACGGTTGCAGACGCAAAACGAAGTCTTCTGGGTCCCGAGCTCGTGCGAAAGAACGTAGCCAAGGACAGCGAAATCCAGGAAGCACTTGCCGCGTGGGACATCTGGGGAAGCGATCCTGATTCAGTGTACTTCAGGTGTCGATGCGAGTGCGTTGCCCGTGGGGACTGATCACTTGATGCGGGCTGAAGAATTGCTTGATTGGCAGCATCACTATCGATCGCGGTGTCTACGAACGCGCGACGCAGTAGCCGCAAACTATACAGGATGCCATCGGTTTTCTTGGTTAACCCGATATTCACACCGCTCGCATAGGTATGCACAAGAATGCCCGGTGAAGCAGAGGCTCGCCAAAGACGGCACGGGCGGAGGAGTCAATGGACCGGCCGAAAGAGCTTGAAAGCCAACGATCGGTTGAATTCCCCGGCAGCGGCACGCCTCGTGGCGTTTACTCCCTCGATCGGATTTGTGGCCATCGTCACCACTGCGACCCTATGCACCATATCAGCAAGCGCCAACAGCCTGGAATCACCAATATTCTCATGAACTCCCCGGCCGTCCCCCGGGGCTCCAAGGGCCGGCCGCCGCGCATGCTCATTCTTCTTAGCGCCTGGGCCCTGGGCGGAGCCGCATTTGGCGAGGCGCGCCGGCTTGCCCATCCGCACAGGTATGCGTGAGAGATCGCGCCATGCGAAGCCCGACAGCAGAAGTCACCGCACCCGTCATACCGGACCGAAACGTGTTCGGCGTCACACTGTTCATGGCGATCTTCTTGTTCTTGTTAATTACGATCGATCCTTATGTCGACCTTACTGGCGCCGCAATACTCGATCCTTCCGCTGAGAACTCGAACCGTCTCAACCAGATCATCACGTTGCTGATCTTCGGCGGCATGCTGATCAACGGCCTCCAGCATTCGCTCCGGTCGATCATCCTGCGGCCCCGCTGGCTGCACGCTGCCATCTTCGGATGGTTCCTGTTCACGGCGCTTCTTTCGAACCATCCCTTCCTGGGTATCAAGGCGCTGATCCTCGCGATCATCGTGCAGATCAATGCGAGCATTTTCCTGCTGTTGCCTTCATCGGAAAGGCAGTTCGCCAAGCTACTGGCGACCGGCACGCTGATCATGCTCGGCATAGCCTACTTCGGCGTGATCTTGATGCCGGAGGTGTCGATCCATCAGGCATCGGAACTACGCGAACCGATGAATGCCGGCTTCTGGAGGGGGCATTTCCCGCATAAGAACGTCGCCGCCGGGGCGATGGTGATTGCCTCGTTCTTTGGCTTCTTCGTCATGTCGGTTTGGTCGCGAGGCATCGGGCTGGCGATCTTGGCGCTTTCCTGCTTTTTCCTGATCCATACTGGCGGGAAATCCGCCTCGGCCATGCTGCCGGCAGTCCTGATCCTCGCCTGGCTGTTCGAACGTTTCCGCGTCCTGCGCATCCCGATTGCCGTCGGAGGAGTAGCCACATACAATCTTTTGGCCGTCGGTCCGTCGGTCATCAGGCCGCTTGGTGAATTCGTATCCAGCCTCGGGATAGACGCCACCTTCACCAACCGAGCCGACATTTGGCGCTTCGCTTTTTCCGCGATCTCCGAGAAACCGATCACCGGATATGGATTAAAAGGATTCTGGCAGACCAGTGAACTCGTCCACAGCGGCGGCACGGTTGAGACATGGGCGGTGCAAGCCTATAACGGCCACAATGGCTATCTCGACATCTTGCTGCACACCGGCATTCCTGGTTTGATCCTCACCTTAATCCTGGTCCTTTTCCTGCCGCTGCGCGACCT
Source organism: Sinorhizobium numidicum (assembly GCF_029892045.1). Lineage (NCBI taxonomy): Bacteria > Pseudomonadati > Pseudomonadota > Alphaproteobacteria > Hyphomicrobiales > Rhizobiaceae > Sinorhizobium > Sinorhizobium numidicum. The sequence goes on along the minus strand of NZ_CP120367.1, from coordinate 1,578,387 downwards.
CAACCGCCGCGATGAAAGCGGCATGCATTCAAACATGACGCGGCTCTTCGTCCGCATATGGCTCTACGCGCTCTTCAATGCCGGCCTCGAAAGTATTTTCTTCAACAGCGGCAGTCTATTGTGGTTCATCTTCGTCGTGGCGCTTTACGCATTCAGGCTTCGGTCAGAGAACCTCGTCAGCCCAACCGCGGAGATCACGGGAGCAGAGACCGGCGTCAAACAGACCCGGTGACCGTTGCCGATGACCTGGTCGGGACACCTTCGCCGATCGTGGCTCCTCTCGTCGTAGCGGCCGGCCACCAGGTGCCGGTGGCGAGTGCGAAGGGTGACCATTCGGCAAAATCGTAGCGGATCGGTAGTGCGTCGGCCCGCCAGACGATGCGGCGTGGACGGAAACGCCAGTAGCGTTCGGCCCCTTCGAAAGGCTCGCGACCGGGTTGATCGAACAAGAGCTCGGCCTCGCCGGTCATCTGCAGGAGGCCACCCGTCGCGAAGTCCGGGATGACAAGCCCGGCGCGCGGATTGAGCGCGATATTGCCGAGCGTGTTGAAGAAGCGGTTACCAACGAAATCCGGGATCGTCAGCCAGTCGTCTTCGCCGACATGCACGAAGCCCGCGCGGCCGCCGCGATGGGAGACGTCCAACTGCCGCCCAGCATGGAGGTCGGCATAGGTGGCGACAAAAAAGGTATCCGCTTGCCCCACAAGAGCGCGCCCGGCGTCGTCAAGCTCGGAGCTCAGTCTGGGAGGCACCGCCGGTGGCTCCGACGGATCGCGGACGAAGTGGACCCGCCGGAGCTGGATATATTTCGGACAGTTACCAAAGCTCTGATCTGCGATGAGATCGAAACCCTGCGCATGGCGGCGCAAGGTGCCGTTCAGCCGGTTGCGGCGGCGCGTGCCGAGATCGATGCCGAGGAGGGCGAGCGAGGCGCCATCATCCATGCCCGCCTCGGCAGGATCCGCCAGCTCTCTGGCGAGTTCGACGGTCAGTCTGTGTGAGTCCGGTGCATGGAGAAAGCCGGGACGTCCCGCTCTCAGCGTTGCCCAGACGTCGCCGTCCTGGTCCACCGACCCCAGCACGACCATCGGGAGCAGGGGATAGAATTCCCGATGCTGGTCGATCAGATGGTCGCGCACGACCCGGCGCCCGACCTCGTCCATGCGTGCGTCCACGCCCAACCGCCTCTGCAAGGCAATCTCGCCTTCATGCCAGGGGGAAGGGGGCAAGGAGGGGTTCTCCATGACAATGCCTCCTCAGGCCGCCAGACCCACCGGGGTCTTCTGGAAGTCGACGAAGCCCGGCAGCGCCTCGATGCGGTCGAGCCAGGTGCGAATGTTCGAATAGTGCTGAAGATCGACGTCGCCCTCCGGCGCGCGCGCCACGTAGCTGTAGAGCGCGACATCGGCGACGGTCGGCTGGCCGGCGGCAATCCAGTCCCTATCCTCGAGGGCGGCCTCGATCAGCGTCAGGATCGCATGGGAACGAGGAATGACTTCTTCCGGCCGATAGGGCGCCTGGAACACGTTGATGAGGCGCGCCTGTGCCGGACCATAGGCAATCTGGCCTGCGGCGACCGAAAGCCAGCGCTGAATGGCCGCCGCGCCCTCGGCATCTTCCGGTAGCCAGTCGGTGCGTCCCGTCTTTTTCGCGAGATAGACGAGGATGGCGTTGGAATCGCAGATGATCGTGCCGCCGTCATCGAGCACTGGAACCTGGCCGAACGGATTGAGATTGAGGAAATTCGGCTCCTTGTGCTCCTTCCGGGCAAGATCGACGAGCACGAGTTCATGCTCGATTCCGAGCAGCGAGAGAAAGAGGCGGGCGCGATGCGCATGGCCGGAAAGTGGATGATAGTAGAGCTTCATGTCTGTCTCCTACGGAAGAAAAGGAAGACCGTAAGATGATTATTAGACGCGGAGTTGATAAGCACTCCAGAAAGCACTAGACCATTGCATTCTGTGCAATAATGACGCGGGGGCAGGGACTCAATGGATCGCTGGCAGGCGATGCGGATTTTCGTGCATGTGGTGGAAAGCGGCGGATTTGCGCCTGCCGCCAAAGTACTGCATATGAGCCCGCCATCGGTGACCCGGGCCATTGCGAAGCTAGAGGAACAGATCGGTACGCGCCTCCTGGTTCGCACGACCCGTTCGCTGAAGCTGACTGCGGCGGGCGAAGGCTATGTCGCCGATTGCCGGCGTATTCTCGCGGAAATTGCCGAGGCGGAAGCCAATGCGGCGGGTAGCTTCACGCATCCGGCGGGGTTGCTCACGGTAACGGCGCCCGCGCTCTTCGGACGCATCCATGTGCTCCCCGTCATTCTCGATTTTCTTAATCTCTACCCTGCCATGCAGGTGAAAACCGTCTTCGTCGACCGCGTGACCAATCTGGTTGAGGAAGGCTTGGATGTCGCGGTACGCATCGCAGCACTCCCCGCCTCCGGCCTCGTTGCCCGCCGCGTTGGTTGGGTCAGGCAGGTACTCTGCGGCTCGCCGGAGTATTTCGCCCGCTTTGGCGAGCCCCAGAGCCCGCAGGACCTTGCTCATCACCGCATAATCGGACGCGAGGGCCTTTTCGGCCATTCGGAATGGCTTTTCGGACGCGACAGCAGCATTCGCGTTCCAGTCAGCGCGCGCCTCATCTGCAATACCAATGATGCGGCCATCGCCGCCGCTGTAGCTGGTTGGGGATTATCTCGATTCCAGTCCTACCAAGTGGCGCCCGACATACAGGCCGGCCGGCTTAAGGCCGTGCTTTCCGACTACGAGCGCGAGCCGGTGCCGATACATGTCGTGCACGCGGAAGGGCGCATGGTCTCGGCTCGGGTGCGCGCCTTCGTAGATTTCGCGGCCGAACGCTTCCGCCGCCGTGCGGGTGTGAATGCGGAGCTTTCGGAAAGCAGATGAAAGCCGACGGAAAGGCACGCCGCGGGTCTACGGTTCGCAGCCATGATGGCCTTTTCCTTAGCGACCAACTGTTTCTGGAGCGGAAAAAGTGGTTGGCCAGTCCCGTATAAAGCTCAACCAGTACTGCGCGCATTCCTGCTCCGAACGCGGTGAGCGAGGTCTTCCACGAGGTCAGCACTGGTTCTGCGTCGGGATACCGTGGACTGCTGAACGGATGTCAGCACTGTTGCGAGATCGAGGGCAAAGGTTATCCCCCTCCAGCTTTTGCCTCTCTATGCATTCGGCTTCAGGCCAAGAACTGTGGTTTGGTCAAGTGGACCTCCCGCGACGTTTGATGATGCGAATCTCTCAACGAGTCGGAAGTGGTCTCAGAGGTTCATGTGCCTTTCGACCATTTCGATCGCCTCATGCGGCGCAAGGACGGCAGTGTCGATCACCAGATGAGGCTCGGGCCATGGCGAATAGTCATGGGCCAGGACCGCTTGCCACGTCGGGGGCGTGAGGCCGTCAATGTCAGAATGGCGCTCTTCGACCCGACGGCGATGTTCGGTGGGATCAGAGCATATGACCTCGACCTCGAGCAGCGGCTTTTGAACGCCGGCCGCCGTCGCGCGCCATCCCTGTCGGCTTTCGAGAACGGGATTGACGCAATCGGCCAGCACCAGGCAGCCATTCTTCAGATTGGATGCCGCCAATGCGTTGGCCACGGCATATCCTGTTGGCCCGACGTCTGCCAAAAATCCTGCCGATCGTATGGCTTGCTCGATCTCGTCGATGCGCAGGTAAGTTGCTGATCGCCGCGCTGCTATCGCTCGCGCGATCGTCGTTTTGCCCGCTCCAGGTAAGCCACCGAACACAATCAGCATCACGCATCCTCCACCTTTGGTCGGTCATAATTCGCAAAACGCTGAGAGGTCTGCAATGGGACCGTGAGCGGAAGTTCGGCGCAAAAGTGCCGTCGAGGATGCTTCTCACCAAAGAGCGGGCAAAGCGAGTCACCAGGCGCAAAGCGACCGCGATGTCGGTGTTAAGCGTGCCACCTCAATCTTCCGCCAACACTGGCGGTCCATTCGTGGGTAGACCTCGTGCACCCAATTGACGTTCTGACGCAGTCGCTCTCGATAGCGCACTGCACTTTCCTCGTCCTTGTGGCATTCGAACCAGACAAGCACCGTCTCTCCCTCGCGAACCGGAAGCCTCGGAAAGCCGTTTTCGCTTCGCTCCGTCACAAACACGGCATCGATACCCGCGCCGGCTTCTTGCATGGCCGGAAGTGCATTGTCGTTGAAGAAGCTCGCAAACTCCTCTTCGGTTCTGGGCGCCAGCGAGCAGATATTCACGATAATGAGACCTTCCGTCTCGGGCCGCTCCACCTCCTGATACCTTTGCAGATTGTGCGCGAACGGTTGCACGCTCCCCGTCGGCCTCAGGAGCAAGACGTTGTCCGAGTTGAGCATCGTCGCGTTGGCGGCTGGTCCATGTTCTTTCCAGACCGGACCAGAATAAAAGGATTTGAGCGCTTCCGTCCGGGCTTCCATATCCTTGAAGGAGCGAACCCAGACAAAGGCATCGGGATCGTCAAGGTCGCGAAACTCACCTTTTATGCGCATACCCAGCGCCTCCTGCGGTTCTACGAATTCCCTGTCAAACAGGCTGATCAATGCTTCTCTGCCGTCAGGGAGAAGCCGGTAGCGGCGGAGCTCAAACACCGTGTGTGGGTTCATGGTATCTCCTGACAGGTCAATCGTCCTGTTTCATCACAGGACGATTGACCTGTTTTGTCAAGATGCTATTGTTGATGCAAATCGCGTACGGGTTCCATGACCGGAAACAGAAGAACCAATGACCCCCAGGGCGTGCGTCGCCGGATCATCGACGCGGCATACGACGCCTTTGTCAGCCAGGGTTACATCGCGACAGGAATGTTGGAGCTGCGCGAAAAGGCGTCAGTGTCCGGCGGTGCAATGGCGCATCATTTCCCAGCAAAGCGCGAACTCGGACTGGCGGTCATCCACGATCGGGTGGCGGAAGCCGTTCGGCAAACATGGATCGAGCCGCTGGACGCGTGTGCGGACGCGCCAATGGCAATCGATCTCATCTTTGCAAACATCATCAGCGAACTGACGCGCAAAGGCTCGGTCTCCGGCTGCCCGCTCAACAACATGGCTATGGAAGTCTCCCGCCATGACCCGGAAATGCGCGACGTTCTCAGCGGGGTCTTCGATGCCTGGCACGAGGCGCTATCTGCAAAGTTTGAGGCGGACCTGGCATCAAAACACGTACGCGACCTCAATCCAAGCAGCCTCGCAACGCTGGTAATCGCCGCCTATTCCGGTGCCATGGCGATTGCAAAGGCACGCCAAGATGTCGGTCCGCTCGTCGACTGCCGAGCGGAGCTAGCGGCGTTTCTGGCGTCAAAATACCGCTTGGCGACGCGGGCTAGTTGATCTTTTTTGCTCAAAGCAGCCTTTGCGGCTGATAACGGCAACGGCTCGAAAGCGGGCCTTCGTACGGAGAAAGAAGCAATAGTTAATCGGATAAACCCGATGAAGTGCACGGGTCCAGGATGGTTCGGACCCGTTAGAGGCGACGAAATTTTTGTGAGCCCCGCTTCGCGCTGTTGCTAGACTAGCGTTCGAATGGTTCGCCGAGCGATGCCACGCCGTTGAGCTTCAGCAGGCGGCGGTCTGCCGAAATGATGCCGAGCACGATGATCGTGACGAGATAGGGCAGGCTCGCAAGCAGTTGTGACGGAAGGTCCAGTCCGGTCGCCTGGGCCGCGAGGCCCATCAGGGATACGGCGCCGAAGAGGCACGCCCCCAAGAAGATCCGGCCCGTGAGCCACGTCCCGAAGACGACGAGTGCGATCGCGATCCAACCACGCCCGGCGATCATCCCGTCGGCCCAGAGCGGCGTGTAAACCACCGCCGCATAGGCGCCGGCAAAGCCCGCCATCGCGCCGCCAAACGCGATGGCGGCGAAGCGGACGGTGATGACCGAATAGCCAATGGCGTGGGCGGCTTTGGGATTCTCGCCGATGGCCCGTATGACGAGACCGACCTTCGTATAGGCAAACATCGCCCAAATGGCGAAGGCTGCGGCAAGGGAAAGCCAGACGACGACGTCCTGGATGAAAAGACCGCCGATTACGGGGATTTCGGAAAGCCATGGAAAGGCAAGCTTGGGAAGCCCCCTGATCGTGAGGCTCTCATAGGTCTTGCCGAAAAGCGCCGAGAGACCTTGGCCGAGGATGCCTATAGCAAGGCCTGCCGCCACCTGGTTCGCCCGAAATCCGAGCGTGACGACGGCGAAAACCAGGGATAGGACGGCGCTGCCTAGCCCGGCGGCAACGAATCCCAGAAGGTGCCCCCCGCCATGATAGACGACGATGAAGGCGAGCACCGCGCCAAGGGCCATCAAGCCCTCCACGCCCAGGTTGAGGACCCCGGCTCGCTCGACCACCAGCTCGCCGAGAGCTGCGAGGAGATACGGTGTCGCAGCCGCGAGCATGCCGGCAAGAATGAACTCGATGGCGCTCATGGCTGGCTCCGGTAGGCGGTACGGCGCCATGCGAGACGATACCGCACGAAGGCGACGGCGATGAGGTAGGCGAGAAGGAGGCTGCCCTGGAAGACGCGGACCGCGGCGATCGGCAGGTTTGCCGATACCATGGCATTATCCCCCCCGATGTAGAGAATCGCCATGAACAGCGCGGAGATAACGATGCCGATCGGATGCAGGCCGCCGAGATAAGCAACGATGATGGCCGCATAGCCATAACCGCTCGAAATCGAGCGCTGTAGCTGGCCAAGGGGGCCGGCAACCTCTGCTGCGCCGGCGAGGCCGGCCGCGCAGCCCCCTATCAGAAGGGAAAGCCAGATCGCCCACCCTTGGTTGAAGCCGGCGTAGCCGGCGGCACGCGGCGCGAGGCCGCCAACCTGAAGCTTGTAGCCGACAAAGCTCTTCTGCATGAAGATCCATGCCGCAATCGACAGGGCGATCGTCAGGAGAAGCGAGACGTTTACACGGGTACCGGAAATCAGGACCGGCACCATCGCGTCATACTGGAACATGACGGACTGAGGGAAGTTGAAGCCGTTGGGATCCTTCCAGGGGCCAAGGAGCAGGTAGTTGAGGAACTGCGCGGCAACGAGACTTAGCATCAGGGACACGAGGATTTCGTTCGCATTGAGTCTGACGCGCCAGAAGGCGGTAATCGATGCCCACAGGGCGCCACCGACTGCGCCAAGGAGCAGCATCATCGGCCAGATCCACTGACCTGTCGCCTGCGGAAACCAGACGGGGATGGACGAGGCGAATATCGCGCCCAGGATGAACTGGCCCTCGGCACCGATGTTGAAGACCTTCGCTCGAAAGCCGATCGCGAGGCCCTGTGCGATAAGGAGGAGGGGACCCGTCTTCAGCAGCACCTCTGAGAACGACGCCCAGGACAGGAACGGCTCGAGAAGCATCGCGTACAGGACGGCGGGCGGATCGCGGCCCATCAGGACGTAGAGCCCGAGATTGAGAACGGTCGCCACGGCCAATGCGACGGGGGGCGCAAGGAGCGTCGCGGCAAGCGAGGCGCGCTCCCGGCGGACAAGAGTGGGAAGGAAGGCTGCAGAAAAAGCGCTCATGCCAGGGCCTTCCCGCGCGAAGGATGAGCGCCGATCATGTATCGGCCGATCTCCTCGGGTCGCGTGTCCCGTGTGACGAGTGGCGGGCTCAGCGTGCCGTGGTGCAGCACCTGGATGGAATCGCAGAGTTCGAAAAGCTCCTCGAGTTCCTCGGAAATGACGAGGATGGCCATGCCCTCATTGCGCAGCGTGACGAGCCGCCTGCGGACGGCGGATGCGGCACCGACGTCGACGCCCCAGGTCGGCTGCGCCACGAACAGCAGTTTCGGAGAGAGCATGATCTCGCGGCCGACGATGAACTTCTGCAGATTGCCGCCGGAGAGCGCGCCGGCTTCCGCGTCCGGGCCCGGCGTGCGGACATCGTATTGACGGATGCACTCGTTGGTGAACGCCTTCGCCTTCGCCTTGTCGACGAGACCATGCCTGAGCAGGCCGAGCGGATGCGCGGTCAGGAGGCTGTTGAGAACGAGCGACATTTCAGGTACGGCGCCGCGTCCGAGCCGGTCTTCGGGGACGAACGCAAATCCAAGCTGCCGACGGGCAGCCGCATCGAGCGTGCCGACATCCTTGCCCATCATGTAGATCCGGTCGCGCTGTTCCCGCGGCAGGACCGCTTCGCCGGATATCAACGCGGCCAGCTCGCTTTGCCCGTTACCCGAAATCCCGGCTATTCCAAGGATTTCGCCAGCACGTACAGTGAGGCTGATGTTGGAGAGCGGCACGGCAAAGGGGTCATCCGGCCGATAGGCCAGGCCGATGATCTCAAGCCGCTTTTCTCCGCCAGACTGGGGAAGCGCCGGCATCGGCTCCGGCATGTCGCGGCCGATCATCATGCGGGCAAGATCATGCGCATTGTGTTCGCGCGGGTCCACGTGGCCGGTGACGCGCCCGCCGCGCAGGATCGTCGCCCTGTCGCAGATCGCCCGAATTTCCTCGAGCTTGTGCGAGATGAACAGGATGGAAACACCGCCGTCGCGCAGACGTCGCAGGGTATCGAAGAGCTTGTCCACCGATTGCGGCGGCAGGACGGAGGTGGGTTCGTCGAGGATCAGCAGCCTCGGCTTGATCATCAGGCATCGGATGATCTCCACCCGCTGCCGCTCGCCGACAGAAAGCGCGTGCACATGGGCGAGCGGATCGACTTCGAGGCCGAAGTCGCGTCCAAACGTCCGGATGCGTTCCATGAGATCGGCTTTCCGGCCGGGTACGACCAGTTGAATGTTCTCCACGACCGTCAGGGTATCGAAGAGCAAGAAGTGCTGGAACACCATGCCGATCCCCTTGCGCCTCGCCTCCGCGGGGGAGGCAAGGCTTAAAGGCTCTCCTTCCCAGACGACGGTTCCGTCGTCTGGCTGCTCGACGCCGTAGATCAGCTTCATCAGCGTCGATTTGCCCGCCCCGTTCTCTCCGAGGACCGCATGGATAGACTGTGGCGCCACGTCCAGATCGATACCTTGATTGGCATGGATCTGGCCGTAGCTTTTGGAAATGGCGCGGAGCGACAGGAGCGGAGCGGTCATGGCTCACTTCGGCAGAGGTGTGGTGATGCCCTTGACGTGCCAGTCCATCGCGACGATCTCGCCATCGGTGAGCGTTGCACCGGAGGCGGCCGCTTCGCTGCCGTCCGCCCTGGTGATCGGCCCGGTGAAAGGCGAGAAGCTGCCGGCGGCGATCTTCGCTTCGATCTCCTTGATGTTCGTCATGACATCGGCCGGGATATCCGGATTCCAGTCGACGACCTCGACGACCTTGTCGGCGACGCCGAGGAAGGCATTGGCACCTTTGAATGTGTCGGCGACATGGGCGTCGACCGAGGCCTTGAAGAAAGGCGACCAGTCCGTCGCCACACAGCCGAGATAGGTTTTCGGAGCGTAGCTCTTCATCGACGAGTTGAGATTAAACGCGTAGACGCCAGCCTCCTCGCAGGCAGAGATAACGGAAGGCGTGTCCTGCGCGTTTGAGAAGATCACGTCGCACTTCTGCGCGATCAGAGCCTTTGCCGCTTCCTGCTCTTTGGCCGGGTCGAACCACGAGTTCACCCATACGACTGACACCTCGATATCAGGGTTCACCGCCTGGGCGCCCAGCGTGAAGGCGTTGACGGACGTGATCAGCTCCGGGATGGCGAAGGCGGATACCGAGCCCAGCTTGCCGGTCTTGGAGAGCGCCGCGGCAGCCATGCCGAGCAGGTAGGTCCCCTGGAAATACTTGGCCGCAAAAGGCGAGAAGTTCGGAGCCACCTGGAAACCGGAGGCATGCAGCACGGTGACGGCCGGATTCCGGCGAGCGATCTGCAGAGCGCCGTTCTGATAGCCGAACGAGCCTGCGATCAGGAAGTTGTTCCCGTCGGCGACCGTCTTGTTCATGATGCGGTCGGCGTCCGGACCTTCCTGAATGTTCTCGATGACGGTGACCTTCACCTTGTCGCCGTAAGCGGCCTTGACCGGCTCGAGGCCGGCGGCGAGCGCATGGCCCCAGCCGACGTCGCCGACCGGCGAGGGGATCACGAGAGTGATCCCGAGCGGCTCATCGGCGGCCATGGTGGACCGGCCGCCGACCGCGCTGGCGAGGCCGGAGGCGGCAACGCCCTTCATCAGTGTTCTTCGGGTCAGGTTTGTCAGCATGTCAGTTCCCCTGTTTTGTGTATTAAAGTTCCACTGTGGCGAGAGCGGCCTCGGCCTCCGCGAACAGCCGCGCCTCGTCGAGCCCGATGAATTCACCCTTGGCCCAGACAATGCGGCCGTTGATCATGGTCATGTCGGTCGGCATGCCGATGCCCACTTTGGCAATCAGGCTCAGCGGATCATGCCGTGTACCGACAAAGTCCATCCGCCGTGTGTCGATTGCAAATAGGTCGGCGGCCATGCCGCGGGCGAGCCGACCGATGTCGCGGCGGCCTAGGAGGGCGGCACCACCGGCCGTGGCATAGTCGAGGAAATCGACCGGGGGCGGGACGGCATGCGCGCGCGTCGACGCTTTCAGGCACTGCAGCATGTAGGCGGAGTGCACGCAGTGCATCAGGTTTGAATTGTCGTTCGAGGCAGCTCCGTCACAGCCGAGACCCACCCGGAGACCGAAGGCCGACATGGCCGGAATATCCGTCACCTCGGCGCCGACCAGATAGACTGGCTCGGGGCAGTGAGCGACACCGGTTCCACTCGCGGCCATCGTTCGCAGTTCGTCATGGGTCAGTTCCCAGCAATGGGCATAGAAGGTATCGGGGCCGGCAAATCCGAGCTCCGCGCAGTAATCCACCGTCCGCATGCCGTGCCGGGCCTCGACGACCGGGCTCTCGCCTTCGCCCACATGCGTGTGCAGTTGCACGCCGCGATCGCGCGCCAGCGCCGCCGACTCGACGAAAGTCTCACGGTAGCAGTTGACCGGTTGGCACGGCGCGACGACGACCTGCCGCATGCTGAAGGGGTCGGCATCATGATAGGTGTCGATCAGGCGCGCGCAGTCGGCGATGAACTCGTCCGTCGTTTCCAGCATGGCGTCCGGAATGGTCGAGCCTTCGGATTTCGGCAGCGTGTTGCCGCCACGCCCCGCATGGAAGCGCATGCCCAAAAGGTCAGCGGCCTCGAACTGCCGGTCAATCAGCCGTTTGCCGGCGTGCCGCGGGAAGCAGTACTGGTGGTCGAGCGCCGTGGTGCAGCCGTGCTTGACCAACTCGGCCATTGCCGTGAGCGAGGCATGGTAGAAGCAGTCCTCGGTCAGCCGCGAGAAGATCGGATAGATACGGTCGAGCCATTCGATCACCGAAAGCTTCGTCCAATCGAGATCTGCGCGGTTGCGCACGAAGCACTGGAAGAAGTGGTGGTGCGTGTTGATGAGGCCCGGATATACGAACCAGCCGGTGGCGTCTTGCGTGATCGTACCGGCAGGCAGCTGGCCTTTATGAAGGTTTTCGCCGATTGCCTCTATCGCAGGACCATTCGTCAGCAAGTCTACGTTGCGGTAGGCGGTCGGCCCCTTGCCGTCGTCCGCGATGATCGCCGCGCAGTTCCGCAACAGGTAACCGGGCACGTCAAACCTCCCCCGGTTCGACATCAGGTTCAGGCTTCAGCTCGTGCAGCCGGTGAATCCCAGGCATCTCGATGAAGTGTTCGAGGCCGCGGATTGCGCGGGACCAGAGCCTGATGGCCGGATAGGGGTCGAGCGGGATGCCGCCGTCGGGCGCGAGTGCCACGTAAGGAAAGCAGGCGATATCAGCAACCGTCGGCCGGTTCGACGCGAGGAACCGCATGCCGCGCAGGCCCTGCTCGACCAGGCCCGCTTCCAGCTCGCGAAGCGCTGCGATGCCCTCAGCTTGAAGTGCGGCGATGTCCCCCGGACGGGGGAGCATTTCGTGAAGGCGCGCGCCTCCGAGGCTGGTGGTCAGCCGATGCGAGAACGAAAGCCACTGCTGGATGCGCGCCGTTTCCTCCGGTGTGCCGCTGCCGAGCCACTCCGGCGCCGCCTGTGCGGCAAGGTGGACGAGCATGGCTGCGGATTCGGTCAGGATCAGGTCACCATCCTCCAGGATCGGGATGGAGCCCGCCGGATTGAGCGCCATGAGCTCAGGGCCGCGATGCTCGGTGCCGGGATGAAAGTCCACCGCCCTGATTTCCAGCTTCACGCCGGTCAGTGCCGCCATCAGACGCACTTTGTAGCAGCTGGGCGAGAGAACATAGTTGTAGAGCTTCATTGCGCCACCAACTGTGCGCCATATGTGTAGTTGTGGCGTTTCAGCCAGCGTCGATAGGCGACCGAAGTCAGGTCGGCTCGTGTGGGAATTTCCATTCCGGGATCGAGTGGCAGGAGCCGGGGGATCTGGTTTTCAAGGATCGACCGGTCCTGCAGGAAGATCGTCTGTTGAAAGTGGATGAGGTCGGTCATCGGCGTGACATCGTCGAAGAGCGCCATCCACGGCCAAACGTCGCACAAATCTTCGGCGAGCGGCTGAACGAAAAGGGTTATGACGTCCCATTCACCGGGGCGGGGCGGACACGTCTTGTAAAGGACGGAACAGGTCGGCGCCGGCACGCGGTACATGTATTCGGTCGTGATGCCGCCGCTTGCCGATTTCGCAGCTTGCGGCTGGTAGAATTTAACCTGCGTTGCCCAGACCTCATCCTCCTCCTGCCGGATGTCGACCTTGTAGTTCTGGACCTCCGTGTGCGGCTCTGCGCCCAGGATGTCGGTGTGCACAAAGGGGAAATGCGCGATGTCGAGAAAGTTCTCCACCGCGCGCAACGGGGAGCAGCGCACGCGAACCACGCCGACATCGACAAATCGGCGGCCGGGCTGATCGGCCTCGGGAATGGCGAAAAGATCCTTCCGCGGTTTGCCGCGAGAGGACCAGACGTGGCCATAGCGCACGCAAACGGGGAGGGCGCGCCGCCCATCGCCGCATGTCACCTTGGCGTTGCCCCCGGCGTCAAGCGCCACCTCGATTGCCTCGCCCATCAGAGCGGTCTTGCGTCCGTGCATGTCGAGCTGGCTGAAGAGGCCGACCGGATACCACTCGTCGATCATCGCATCTTGCGTCATGGCGCGATGCCTTTCACATGAAGATCTTCGGCCTTCCGCCGCAAGGTCTCGACGGCACGTGACGCGGCGATGCGCTGGGATGGACTGCTTTTATCGTCCAGTAGAACATGGATCAGCGTCTGATCGTCCTCCTGCGGGACAAGCAGCAGTCGGATTGTCTGAGAATTTTGCGCCTGCCAGACAAGGCCCTCGGGACCGGCCTTCGCGTCCGCCGCGGCCTCAAGCACGGCAACGCTGGCATGTGCCGTCAGTGAGCGCAGTGGAGCGACGCCTTCAAGCCGCGGGGGCTCAGCCGCGGGTTCTCCGTCGGCAACCCAGATGACCCCGTCGGACTCTTCGACCTCATGCGTTCCTACGCGGATCGTTTCCGGCGGCGTGAGACCTGGATGGGCCGGGATGCGCAGACAGTTTCCGGTTCGCGCATAACTCCAGCCGTGATAGATGCAGGAAAGGGCCTCGCCACGCACGAAGCCGTGAGACAGGCGCATGCCGCGATGTGGGCAACGGTCCGCCGATGCGGCCGCACGCCCCGATTGGCTTCGCCAGAGGGCAATCGGCCCGGCGGGTGTCCGTGCCGGCATCACGGTTCCTGCGGGCAAATCCGCGGAAAGGGCGACTGGCGTCCAAGAGCCCGTCGTGTCGAACAGCATAATTAAACTTTCTCAACAATATCAATGGCTTATTGGTGCAAATCCAAAGTCGATACCGATGGCTTGCTGCTCAGTGCCTCACGTTTGCATAATAATTCCGCATTGGCAACATTGATCAAATAAAGGGCAGTGGATGACCGAACGGTGAAAAGAGCCGTTCGTGGCGTCATGCATGTCGCCCAAAGAATACGCTGCGTTTTTGGGAACGACAGGCAATGAAAACGTAAAGCGCGTTGCGTGAACTTGAATGCGACGCGCTTTAGTCGCTTCCGCCGTCGATCGGTGTGCGGTGTATCGTTTCGACCCACACGTCGATGGGCCCGAGCAAGCATCCCATCTCCATCATGTCGATCAGCTCCGCCGGTCCGGCGACCTCGAGTTCAACCCGATCGGAACCGGCATGGGATATGGCCTGCGAGAGCCCGAGCTTGGCGGCATGCCGCCGGATCCAGGGAACGAAGGAGGCGGCATCAAGATCGCCACGGATCGTCATGCGCTCCCGGAAGTGGCACTGATGTCGCTCCGTCATGAAAGGCCTCGTGCTTGGTATCTCTAGTTACAGCATAGCTTCTGGATGCGCTTGCGGAAGCGTGTTCGTCAAGGCGAGGATGTCGCGCTGGCCAGACATTCCCGGCCCTCGTCAGGTCGTGCGGGTACGGTTTCAGGGCCGTTTCTTGACGCTCACCTAGCCGCGGCGCGAACGTCGCGGCGGAAATCCGAAGGCGGCATGCCGGCGATCTGGCGGAAAGCCTTGTTGAAGGCGCTCACCGAACCGAAGCCGCTATCCATCGCCACCTGCAGAATGCTGTCGTTGCCATTTATCAGCATGGCTTGCGCCCGCGAAAGACGCAGCAGGGTCACGTACTTGATCAGCGTCATGCCCGTCGACTTGCGAAACAGGTTCATAGCGTATTTCGGATGCAATCCGGCTGCGGCGGCGATACTCACCGCATCGATCTCCTCGAGAAAATTTGCAGCGATGAAATCGCACATACGCACGACGCCTAGCGAAGGCGAGGCCGAGGCGCTCTCGGCTTTGGATTTTTTGCCGGACGAAACGATCGTGTAAGGCTCCATAAACATTCGTTCGATGCGCAGCAGCAGTTCTTCCACAGCGTGTTGGGCCTTGACCTCGTCTCCGGAATTAGCCCAGCTACGCCAGCGCGGAAAATTCCGGTCGTCGGCACAATCCGCCTCGGACGTCAGCATCGAACCGCCGCCCATGAGCATTGCCGAGATTGCCGGCGGCAGCCGCATGCGGAAGAAATGCACCAGCGGCAGATGAGCGCCGGCATAGATGGAATCGTCGGAGGATTCGTCCATCCTGTGCGGCTGTCCGCCCCAGAACAGACATATCTGTCCTGCGCCGAGCCTGAGATCATGGCCGGCCATGCGATAATGCACCGATCCTCGCATCACGTAGTTTACTTCGATCTGCGCATGCCAATGCGCGCGCAGCATGATCGGGGGATGGGCATGGAAGAAATGCAGCCGGGTCGGCATGCCCTCGATGCTGCAGGCACCCGGCTGGTAGATCGCTCGTTCGACAATCTTACTTTCCGCCAAATCCACATTCCCTTTGTACGAGACAGGTTTTCGCCCGGCGATAATGTGCCCGTGTTCGCTGAAGAACTACAATTGAAGAAGGGAGGTTTTCAATGTGCTTCAAGTATTCGCGCACCTCTCGATCTCTACGGCGATCCCGCCAACCCGTTCGTCGCACGCTTTGTCGCGTCGCCGAAGATGAACTTCCTGCCGGCAGTGGCGGAGGCGCCGCCGACCTTTCCGTCCGCGTGGCTGTCGCGGAGCATCTCGGTCACACCAGCTGTTATTTCTATGCCGCCGTTGCCGGCGCACCGCTGATCATCGGGAGGCCGGCATCGCGCCCCGTCGGGCTCTCCGCCAGACGCTGCTTCCCGTTCGATGCCGCAGGCAAGCGGCTGCGCTGATCAATCCCATCACTCTCCCAGGGCTGACTGAAAAGGATATTCCATGAGCTCAGAACCGATCCGTTGGGGTATCATCGGCCCCGGCACCATCGCGCGGACATTCGCCGAGGGAATTGCCCATTCCGCTACCGGCCGCCTTGTGGCCATCGCCACCCGCAATCCGGAAAAGCCCGGCCTCGGCGAGGGCTTTTCGGGGGCGCGCATCGTGAAGGGTTACGACACGCTTCTCGCGGATCCGGAGATCGACGCGGTTTACATCGCCACGCCGCATCCGAGCCATGCCGAATGGGCGATAAAGGCGGTGCGCGCCGGCAAGCATGTGCTGGTCGAAAAGCCGATGGCGCTTTCAGCCTTCGATGCACAATCGATCTTCCACGAGGCGAGAAAGGCCGGCGTCTTCGCCGGCGAAGCCTATATGTACAGGTTCCATCCGCAGACGGCCCGTCTCGTCGAGCTGGTGCGGGACGGGACGATCGGCGAAGTGCGGATCATCCGCTCGAGTTTCGGCTTCGACATGGGCGGCTGTCACGCTGAGCACCGCCTCTTTGCCAATGATCTAGCCGGTGGCGGCATTCTCGATGTCGGCGGCTATCCGGTCTCGATGGTGCGCATGCTCGCGGGTGCTGCCGAGAAAAAGCCCTTCCTCGAACCGCTGACGGTGTCTGGCGCCGCCCGTCTGGGACCGTCCGGCGTCGACGAGTGGGCGTCGGCGGTCCTCAAGTTCCCCAACGACATCGTCGCGGAGGTGTCCTGCTCGATCATGGCGCAGCAGGACAACGTGCTGCGCATCATCGGTTCGAAAGGCCGCATCGAGGTGAAGGACTTCTGGTTCGCCTCCGGCAAGCAGGGTGGGGTAGGGCGCATCGAAATCGTCAGGGGCGATGGACGGCAGGCGATCGAGGTCGAGGAGAAGCGCCACCTCTACTCATTCGAGATCGGTGCGGTAGGCGAGGCGATCCGTGCCGGCCGCACCGAGTTCACCTTCCCCGGCATGACCGCCGAAGAGACGTGCGCCAATCTGCGCGTTCTCGACCGCTGGCGCGCATCCGTCGGTCTCGAATACGGGATCGAGAGGGCCGCGAGGCGGACCGCCAACGTCGCGGGCGCGGCAGTGGTCGCCGGCAAGAACGTGCCCAAACGGCAGATCCCCGGCGTGGCCAAGCCGGCCTCCACGGTTGCGCTGGGCTTCGAGTTCTTCCCGAGTTTCGCCTCCGCTTCGCTGACGCTCGACGCGTTCTACGAGGCGGGCGGAAACCTGTTCGACACCGCATTCGTCTACAGTGCCGGCAAGACCGAGAGCATTTTCGGCGACTGGCATACAAGCCGCAAGGTCAACCGCGAGGACATCGTCCTGATCGGCAAGGGTGCCCATTCGCCGCTCTGCTATCCGGACGTGATTGCCAGACAATTGGATCAGTCGCTGGAGCGGCTGAAGACGGATTATGTCGATATCTACTTCATGCACCGCGACAATCTGGACATCCCGGTCGGCGAATTCGTCGATGCCATGGATGCCGAGGTCCGGCGCGGGCGCATCCGGGGTATTTTCGGTGGATCCAACTGGACGCGCGAACGCATGGACGAGGCCATCGTCTATGCCGAGAAAAACGGCAAGGCGGCCCCGGCCGCTCTTTCCAACAACTTCTCGCTGGCGCAGATGCTCGATCCCATCTGGCCCGGCTGCGTCGCGGCGTCCGACGACTGCTGGAAAGACTGGCTGAAGAAGCGGCAGATTCCCAACTTCGCCTGGTCGAGCCAGGGGAGGGGCTTTTTCACTGACAGGGCAGGGCGCGACAAGCATGAGAATGAGGAAATCGTTCGGGTCTGGTATTCCGACCGCAATTTCGAACGCCGCGACCGCGCAATCGAACTCGCCAAGAAGCGCGGCTGCAGCCCGATCCACATCGCGCTTGCCTATGTCATCGCCCAATCGTTTCCGGTCATTCCGCTCATCGGTCCGCGGACCGTGGCGGAACTGGAAGACAGCCTCTCGGCCATTCAGATCACGCTTACTCCGGAAGAGGTGCATTGGCTGGAAGGCTAATCGCTTGGGCAGCGCGGAAGGAACAGGCATGTCCGACGCAAGCGACCCTCCAAAGGCTGGCAGGATGGCGGTGTCGTCCGGAAGGACGCGAAATGCAAATTCCGTTTTCGACTCCGCCGCTGGCGGAGCGAAGCAGGCGGAGGCCTGAACCAGCCTCCCGTTGCGCTGTCATGCAAAGCAACACCCCAAGGTGAGGAAGGCTTGGCAAAGTGTTTGCCGTCGTCCTCTTCTTGGTGACGTTCCTAGGAAGCCGCAACGACGCCTATGGGGCGGTCGCGGGAAGGTATCGCGGTGCGACGAATTGGGTGAGCGAAATCAGCGTTTACGTCACCAGTTCCGCCGTTCTAGTTTTCTGGTTCGTCAGCGACGCCTACTTATCGGGCTCGTGCTCTCGCCAACCCGGTCTCCACCGACTGCCAGATGACAATCGCTTAGCTGCGGTTCGGTGGCAGGTCGGCTCCATCTTCAACAAGTCGCTCGACGAGGCGAGCAGCCTCCTCTGCGACGGCCGCTAACCGCGCAAGTCGATTGACCTGAAACTGACCTCCGCGGAATTATTGGAGCTCAAGCCCCGCACCGGACGCAAAGCCGATCGAATGAGCCGCTGTGGCAACGCTCTACGCACTAAGGATTTCCACGACGGTTACGTTCAAGACCAGATCCTGGCCGGCAAACGGATGATTGGCGTCTACCGTCACTTGTTCGTCATCGACCCGCGTAACGGTGAGTGCCATCTGATGTCCATCCGAGGCAGTTCCCTGAAGTCTGGTCCCGACCTCTACCCCATCGGGAACCACTGAACGCGACAGCGTCTGCACTTTGGCGTCATCGTGAGGGCCATAGGCCTCCTCTGCCGGTATGGTGACCGTGTTCATTTCTCCGACCGCCATGCCGCTGATCTGGCGATCGAGCCCGGCAATGATTTGGCCCGCACCGACTTGGAATTCAAGCGGCTCCCGGCCTTGAGTAGAGTCGATCACTGAGCCGTCCGTCAGCTTGGCCGTATAGTGAATGCGAACGACGTCGCCGTTATTGACTTCGGTCATATCTGGCTCTCGTTTATGCTTGAGGAAAATTGCGGTCGCAGGCCCTACAGACCCTTTGCGCCAGGCGGTATGCCGGTCTTTGCCGGCATCAATGCGACAGTGAATCTAGGGCGCTAGCCCCGGATGTAAACCGCGGGCGGTATGCCTGCCTCGACCCAGACGGCAATGTGCCGAGGCGGCAGCGGATTGGCCGTTGGCTCACGTCCTCATTGCCCAGGTCGAACCGAACTCGGATGAAGCTATCCCGGAAGACGACAAAGTTCGCGCATTCGCGCAACTCTGTTCATTCGGACGGCAGGGTTAAGGCTTCAGCAGCCGATCTGCTTGCGTTGCTCAACAGATAAGCTTCGTCGAGCTGCTCGAAAATCACGATGAATGGGCTCGACGATATTTGCCGTCGGACTTTCTAGTCGAAGCCGCCGCCGCTAAAGCTCGCGACGCCCTCGCCGCCGGGCTGACGGCATTCTACAGCTCATGGTGGTGAAGCCGCCCGCCCGAGAGGCAGTCCGGGTCGATGAGAGCACCGGCCCAATTACGGCGGGCAAGACGCCACCACGGATGGGGCGGCATACCGACGGGGTGCTCGGAACTATCGCGCATCCACTTCGTTAGCCCCTTACCGTTTATGGGTGCGGATAACGCCAAACCCACCGCAATCGCGAGGCGAACCTTGACAAGGCGTGAGCGCCAGAAGGCCCTGAGGTTGGCCACACAACCGCGCAGCTCGGGTCCCTCGAAGCGGACGCTAACATACCCGACAATAGGTCGCGGATGCCGGAGACATCAAAGAGCGTAAGCGAAAGACGTAGCGGCAACGTCTGCGGGATTTGATCCGCGCCCGCGCCACGCGAAAAGGAACCAAAGGGAGCGAGAAAATGCTATGGAGTGCATCCGATCTGACGCGCTGTGGCATCGATGCCATCGACGGTTCGATTGGAACTATCAGTGATCTGCTTTTCGATGATGAGACTTGGATGGTCCGGTGGTTTGTCGTGGGCACGGGTGTGTTCTTCACTGGACGTCGGGTTCTTTTGCCGCCGTCGGCAGTCGTGTCGGCGGACGCCGTTGGACGGTCGCTCGCGGTCGACGTGACGCGAGAGCAGGTTAAAGATAGTCCCGAACTCGATTTCGATGCACCCGTCTCGCGTCAACACGAGCGCAGTCTCTACAGCCACTATGGCTGGGACCCTTATTGGGGCCCGCATACCTATTTCGCCGCGGGCGACAGGGCTCCCGTTGTCCCTCCGCAGCCTAGTGAGACCCAGGGAGGACCGGAGTTCTCTACGGGGTCTGAACTTCGAACGGAAGGCGACCCGCATTTGCGCTCGGTGAGCGAAGTCACGGGGTACTACGTGCTCGCCACGGATGGGGACATCGGCCACGTCGAGGATTTCGTGGTCGATACGGATGCTTGGGCAATCCGCTATATCGCTGTGGACACTGTGAACTGGTTGCCCGGTAAGAAAGTACTGATTTCGCCGACCGCTATTACCGAGGTGGTCTGGGCCATGCAAACCGTAAACGTCGATCTGACGCGCAAACAGATACGAGGGGCCCCGGAGTACCTCCCAGGTCGAGTGGTCGATCGCGCCTATGAAGCGATCTATCATGACTACTATGGATATCCGTACTATTGGAAGTGAGTGGCGCTTGCTGCAACACTCTTGTCAGATGCGCTTTGATCAGCGGCGCCGCTCCTTCTGTATAGGCGCTTTCGGGCCGTCATGCCACGGCTATGGGGCCGACGCGAAATTGGTGAGGAATAGGCATGCGCAAATGCAGGGCCGATAAGCACAGCCATAAGGCTGGCGCTGTAGATGAAGCTCTTTGAGTGGAATCGTGCTGTCGGACCGAGGTTCTCAGAAATCCTGAATAAGCTCCGTTGCCAGCAGGGCTCGACGAAAGCCGCCGCGGCCGCCGCGGGAGATCTCGCCCGGCCTTGCTTGGGAAAGGACATGCTTGTGGTTGATCCGTCGGCTTGTACCGTCTCCGGTGGCAAGAGAAGTGCTATCAGGGGCAGCCGCAACATCGAGTTAGCTCAGGCAGCCTGATGGGTCGATTCGAGTGCTCACCTTTTGTTAGAGTCGCGGAGAATGCACTTGTTAGCGTCGCGGGGAATGCCAGATGTTTACGGATCTTGTTCTCGCCAGTGCCCACCACGTTCTGGTCTTCATGCTAGCGGCGATCATCGCGGCGGAAGCATTAATCGTATGGAGCGAATTGTCTGAGGCAGCCGTGAGACTGCTCTCTCGGATTGACGCGTATTATGGTGCGACTGCCGCCCTCGTGCTCCTCGTCGGAAGCGGTCGCATCCTCTTCGGTCTCAAGGGATGGGAGGCCTATGTTTATAACTGGGCGTTCTGGTTAAAGATTGCAGCCTTCGTGGCAGTTGGTCTCCTCTCCATTAGTCCGACACTGCAATTCCGCAAGTGGCGAGTGTCCGTGGACAAAGATGCGTTTACCGTCTCGACCCAGGAAATTACCAAGGTGCGCGGCCTAATCCTGGCGCAAATTGGAGTTTTCACGCTTATACCAGTCCTTGCCGCCACGATGGCTCGCTACGGCTATTGAATCATCCTTCCAAGTGGGATTTGGCGAGGGCTGCCGGCCTCCTTGGAACAGTCAAGGCTGATCCGCGCGTGATTGAACTGTTTCAGGGGAAACAGATAGTGAAAGAGATCGCGGTGCTGGGTCGGCTGGTCAATTTTGTCGTGAGGGATGGATTGATGAAGTGTCCGCCTTTGGCCCGCACGGGAATGTGCCTATTGTCGAGTGGAGAGCAGGCCATCGCAGCGTGTTCCATAGCTGATTTTCGCGCTACGGCTGAACTCGATCCGTTCCCGTGCCGCAGTATTCCCGAAGCGCTCGATTGGGCAGAGCGAATCGCTGTCAAATTCGGGCGGTTCATGGAGCCACAACGAAGAGTTCTTCGAACACCTACGCCTTCCGGGTAGTCGCCTATCCGGCCTGTCACTGTTAATCTCGTCCGTCGCCGGCGCATGACTGGCAAAATTGGCTCGTTGATTGAATGACGGCTGAAATATGGGAGGAATGCATGAACGCGCAGGCAATCCTTACTGTCGTTCTCACATCGACGCTTGCAGCGGCACCCGCACAGGCCGCTGGCCCGAAGCCCGCCGAGGGATTTTCGCTGCACGTCGATGCAAAACTTCACTTCCCCGGCAACAAGGACATGATCGCCCACCATTACTGCAAGGCGGTGGCGGGCATGACCCAGTGTCTGCTCTTTGACAGTGACAACGCGGATGCGCATCTAGTCGGCGTCGAGGTCATCGTCGGTCCGGACGTTTACAACAAGTTCGACGATGGCGAAAAGAAGCTGTGGCACTATCACAGGACCGAAGTTCCAAAGGTGTCGGCGACCCTTCCCGACCTGTCGGAGGAGGAGGCAAAAAAGGTGCTCGAAGGCATCCTCGAGACTTATGGAAAGGTCTATCTCCTCTGGGATCCCGGCAAGATCGACGAGCCCACGGGAAATCCCAGCGTGACATTGCTGGAATAAAGTCTCAGGACTCTTTTCATAAGTAACATAGCTGTCGGCCTTGGGACGACGCTGGAAGGTTTCCCGGTCTAGGTCCAGAGCGGTGGTTTCAGCGAGCGTCCGGCGTCCGGCCGCGAATTCGAACGTCGGCCCAGGGTGTGGGCAGCTGCCACCACCAACGAGCCGGCCGAATGGCTGAACACGACCATCGCGTCGGGGGAGGAAACGTACTCGATGCCGCTTGCCATGATGCTCACGCCGGCGAGGGCAAGCGCAGATGGCGATCATTCTCACCGCCGCCCAGCGCCAATCGAGTCGCGGCAGAAGCATCACCGTCAGGCATGCAACAGAAAGCTGCATGGTACGACGATCCAGTACCGTCCGGCGTAGAGAATATACCGCGTGCCACACTGGTCGATCACCGCGGATACGTCCCGGCTGAGCGCGACGCGCAGATCGCGCTGACACCAGGAGAATCATGTAGTGTTCCGGAACAAGATCGCGCAGGAAGCATTTGTTCCCCACCTGATCCACGTGCCGATAGCACGTGAAAGGTCTGGCAAGATCGTGAAAGGGGAGCGACGTGGCGGCAACTGAAATCATCGTCGGCCCAACACCGCGTGAATTCTGGATTGGTCTTGGCCGCGCCTTCGCCGGAGCATTGATCTTCGCCGTACCGGTGCTGATGACGATGGAAGCCTGGGCGCTGGGCTTCCATCTCCACCCGTTGCGGCTTGCCCTCTTATTGGCGGTCACCGTGCCGATGCTGGTGTTGCTGCACAAATATGGAGGCTTTCGCCAGACAATGGTGCTTCGCGACCGCATCGCGGATGCATTTGTGGCCATTTTAGTTGCCGCTGTCGCGGCGGCCGCGGTTCTCTTGATATTCGGCATCGTGAACGGGGAGATGCCGCTGCGGGAGGTGATCGGGAAAATTGCCGTGCAGGTTGTGCCGGGCAGTCTGGGAGCATCGTTGGCGCGAGCCCAATTGGGCCCAAGCCCATTGGAACAGGAAGAGGTTCCGGAGCCCGCCTACGCGGGAGAGTTGTTTCTGATGGTGGTCGGAGCGCTGTTTCTGTCAGTGAACATCGCACCAACGGAAGAGGTCGTCCTCATCGCCTATAAGATGAACCCCTGGCAGGAAATCGGTCTGGTGGTGGTAACCCTCGCTCTCATGCACGCCTTCGTCTATGAATTCGAATTCCGCGGCACTCACAATCCAGAGCCAGGTGCCGGGTTCCTCAGCATCTTCTTTCGTTATGCGATCGTCGGCTATGTCCTAGTGATGCTGGTGAACCTCTACATCCTTTGGACTTTCGGCAGAACCGATGGTGCCGGCCTTTCGGAGACGCTCAGTGCAGTCGTAGTTCTCTCGTTTCCGGGCGCGCTGGGGGCGGCGGTTGCGAGGCTCATCCTGTGACAAAGAACTCCACAAAAGGCGACAGGCAACGGAAGCAGCAGTCCGACAACGAAGAAATTAAACCGGGGACTTCCATCACGGAGTGGATCGTGGCGGGGATAAGCTGCTTAGCCCTCCTTACAGTGCTCGGCTATCTTGTCCTTGACGGCTTAAGCGGGCGCAGCGGGACCGCCCAACTCGTTGTGCTGCCGGTCGAGGTCACGGCCACCAACGGCGTGTACGTGGTCGAGTTCGTCGCCGAAAATCGTGCGGGAAAGTCAGTTGCTGCCGTCGAGATCAAAGGTGAACTCCACGATGGCGATGAGGTCGTCGCGGAGAGCCGTGCTACGCTAGACTATATTCCACAGGAGTCGGAGCGGAAGGGCGCGTTGATCTTTCGGAGTGATCCCAAGGCTTACGACCTGCGTCTTTTTGCGAGTGGATACAGCGAGCCCTGACCGGCCGGATGCGGGCGATAGTCGTGTTGTCTTCTGCCAGGGCGCGGCACCTCAAGATGGGCGATTTGGCGCAATCTGCAGAACAGCTGAGCTCAGCGCCACCCGTGGCAGGCCCCCCTGCATTTCAGC
This sequence comes from Sinorhizobium numidicum, assembly GCF_029892045.1. Taxonomy (NCBI): domain Bacteria; kingdom Pseudomonadati; phylum Pseudomonadota; class Alphaproteobacteria; order Hyphomicrobiales; family Rhizobiaceae; genus Sinorhizobium; species Sinorhizobium numidicum. Next base: position 1,554,132 of record NZ_CP120367.1, on the reverse strand, counting down.
AGCCCAAGCAATAGGCGCGGTCGCTCAGTCCCGAACACGCCTGCAATCTTCTGATGTGAAGCGTACGGGCGAGGGGGAGCGGCGCCGGTGCAGGACGCTTGAATATTCTCGTTTTGTTCCCATATAGGATGACAAGAGCCGGAGACGGCTCCGCCGCACGGGGGAGGGACATGTCCCGGCGTCGTGCGGCTCCGGATTTCATCCGCGAGATCTTTCGATACAGTGCGTCTGCTGAGCGCTGACTGGGCATGCCCCAGCCGGTCCGACCATGAGCGATTGGGTCTCCGGCATGCGGCACGACGATAAGTGACGAAAATACGAGCTTCACCGACATACCGCAGCAGACCTGCCCACGCCGGAAGTCTTACGCGATCCCATTGCGAGTTCGAGTCTCGTCGTCGGCACCAGAACAGAAATTCATCATGGAGGGGTGGCGGAGTCCGGTTGAACGCGCCCGCCTCGAAAGCGGGTAGGCCCGAAAGGGTCTCGGGGGTTCAAATCCCTCTCCCTCCGCCAGTGGATGGGTGGCCGAGTGGTCGAAGGCGCCCGCCCGGAAAGTGGGTAGGCGGCGAAGGCCGCCTCGCAGGTTCGACTCCTGCCCTGTCCGCCAGTTCGGGGCTCGTCCAACCGCAGGACGTCTGATTTTGGCTCAGGAGATCGGGGTTCGAATCCTTGCCCCGAGCCAGCAGTTTTTGACTCCCGGTTATATCGGAGGGGTGGCCGAGTGGTTAAAGGCAGCAGTCTGTAAAACTGTCCTCCATAAGTTCGTAGGTTCGAATCCTACCCCCTCCACCACTAATTCATGCGCCCAGGTGGGTCGCAGGTTTTCAATCGTGGCGCACCTCTGCAGCGAGACGCCAAGGCGCCGTGGGAGAACGGGCAATCCAGCGGACTGCAACTCCGTATATGCCGGTTCGAGTCCGGCCGGCGCCTCCAAAATATCGACAGCTGTTAAAGGGAAGAGTGGCCGAGCGGCTGAAGGCGATGGCTTGCTAAGCCGCTGTGCGGGACGTCGCATCGAAGCTTCAAATCCCTCCTCGTTCACCGCTTCAAATCCCTCCTCGTTCACCAGCGGCGTTCGCCGTCATCTGAGGGCAAACTGAGTATTGCTACCGCACCTGTATTCTGGGCAGAGTGACCCAACTCTAAATGAAGGCAGGAGAAATGCGGTACCGTCGATGCATTTAACTTGGACGCAAATGTCATTTTCCTACATTTGGACCTGAGAAAGTCCGTTCAAACGCCTTTTTGCATTTTGAAACGTCATCTTTTCATTATGCGTGCCACTTGAAACTTGGATAATCATACTTACATCTTAGCAACTGTTGCAGATACATTGCAGAGGGTTGCGGCATTGCATGTAACGCTTCTTCCATTCTGAACGCCAGCGCTCAAGCGCGCTTGTCGTTTTGATGACGCGGGGTGGAGCAGCCCGGTAGCTCGTCAGGCTCATAACCTGAAGGTCACAGGTTCAAATCCTGTCCCCGCAACCAAAATTCCGATGATTTAAACCGACCACATCAAATCGCTTCGATCAACGCCCTGGGACCCGCTTCCGGGGCGTTCACTTTCGACGCCCAATGCATCTTGAAACAGCCGCTTCAGGCCCACCGTCCTTCGAACAGCGGCTTTATCGGGTGCCGGGACTTAACCATGCGCAGGCGGCGGATGACCTCAGCGTGCTGATAGTCCTCGTCGTGCGTATCGAGATCGAGGCCGTACTCCGCCTCTGGATTGGAGCGCGCGCCGATCAGAATGAATTCCGCGCCCTCGAAATCGAGGAGGCGGACGTCCTCGCGCGCGAAGCGCCGGCCCCTGAATTCCTCCTGCAGCCTGCGGGGGTAATCGGCCTCGTCCTCCTCCCGCAGGCCCGCATTCACCGGTTTTCCTTTCTCCGGGTTCTTTATCGAGAGCGCATAACTCGCCTCTGGCGCGATCCTGAACGCCTTCTGCACCTCTCCCGGTTTTGCCGGGAGCTCGAGCGCAAAGGACAGGTGCATCTGCCCGTCCTCGAGGGTGACGGCGTAGACGCCTTCTCCGGCGGGGCGAGCGGCAGGCTGCGTGCGCTCGCCTCTGGTCCTCGTTCCATATGATTGCGCACGCAGGCCCTTCTCCAAATCCTTCGCCGAGTCGGCGATCGCCTCGACGAACCCCCAATGCCGTTCATGGCGCTCCGCGTCGGGCAACCTCTTTCGCCCCACGACCATGAGCCGCACCTTTTCGCCGCCGTGCGGGCGGAGCACCATCTCGAAACGTTGGACGTCCCCGATGCCCGACGGGTGCTCTTCCTCCACCCGGGGCCGATAGAGAAAGAAGATGTCGCCCTCTTCGAGGACCTCGGTCTGGCGCTCGGCTTCGGATTGAGCTATCGATTGTGTCCCTAATCTTCCCGGACAGTCATCCGGTTGCTATTCCTCGGATCTAATGCCAACGCGATCCGTATGCTCGGACGCGCCTCTGTTTCCCCGTTAGGGGCTGGGTCAGGAAGGTAACGGGAAAAACAGGCCGGAGTTCCGGAGGAGGAACTCTCCAGCCACAGCACTGACCATCGGCTGCAAAGACACAACGATCCGGAATTCCCGCGACAAAAGTTCCTGGATTTCGAGAGTCTCGATCCTGCTGGATCGAGATTCGCAGAATCCCTCACGTCGGAGCGCCTTCGGGAATGGGGGAACAGTCCTGTGGCTGCCGGGTTAGGCTTCTGTCGGCACGCCCGGCGCCAGCTCCGCGATAGCCGAGGCAAGCGATGACGGCCAAACAACGCAATAAAGACCAGATCCCTGCCTATCCGCTCTGGATCACCCTGCCTTACACGCTGTTCGTCGCCGTCCTCACGCCGTTCTACTGGCTGCGATACGGCCCCGGCAATTTCCTGTGGTTCTCCGATCTCGCGTTGTTTGCCGTGCTCATTACGCTATGGACCGGCTATCGGCTCTCCTATTCGATGATGGCGGTTGGCGTCCTGCCCCTCGAACTCGCTTGGTGTGTCGACTTCTTCACCGGCGGCAGGCTTATCGGGCTCGCCGCCTATATGTTCGATCCGAAGGAGCCGGCGCATATGCGGGTTTTGTCCGGCTTCCATCTCTTCGTGCCCGTGCTCATCATATTCATGCTGATCCGCCAAGGCTACGACCGCCGGGCGTTCAAGGCGCAGACCGTCTTCGCCTGGGTCGTGCTCCTCGCGAGTTACTGGCTCACCCGCCCGGAGGAGAACATCAATTGGGTGCACGGAGCCGGCCCCGGGCCGGAGGCGCAGAAGCTGCTGCCTCCGCGCACCTATCTCGGCCTCTACATGGTGCTGCTGCCCGTGGCTGCCTATCTACCGGTCCATCTCGTGCTGAAGCAGCTTTTCCGGCGGTAAGCCATGAGGGTTTTCCGTTTTCTTCTGATAGTTCTGTTGAAGCGCTCGGGTGGCTGAAAAGGCGTGTGATAAATGAAACGAAACCGCGCGACCTCGCTTCAACCAAGCGCAGCGAAAAGCCAGAGCACAGGTAGCATTCACGCCGCGCCTCGGTTGTGCCGCTACGCTTCTCCATCCGGTGACGCGCGCTTAGCTGCGCGGTTGGTCCGACGGCTCGGAGATTCCCTGGACCGCTTTTTTGACGGCATCCGTTCCGCTTCGCGCGAGATCGGCCAGAGCGACGATGCCGACAAGACGTTTGTCCCGGTTCAGGACGGGAAGGCGATGAACCTGGTGTTCGGCCATGACGTTTGCGGCCTCATCCACATCGTCGTCCTCGAAGCAATAGTAGATGTGCTCGGACATCACCTCGCGGACGGCTGTAGTGCCGCCTGATCGTCCGGCAGCGACACCCCGCATGGCGATATCGCGATCGGTCACCATGCCGACAAGCCGATCGTTCTCTCCCACGGGTAACGCGCCGATGTTCCCGGCACGCATCTTTTGAGCAGCGTCCCGAATAGTCGTGTTCGGGTCTGTTATCTCGACGCTTCGTGACATGACATCCTTTACGTGCATTGGATTACCTCCACTCCATTGATCATCGGGAATAACCTCTCAGCACTCCGTCCGTTCCTCGGATTGCTTTTGAGTATCTTGCTTGCTCGAGTTGTTGCACTGCTCGAACATGGAGATGCGGCCGCCGGTTTCCTTCTGCTACGTCTCCGTCCCGACCATTTTGCGAGATTTTTCAAGCAGCCGAACAACCTCGTCGTCCGACGTTTGGTCGAAATCCTCGTAATGGAGGCCGACTGCCCGAAATGACTCCGGTGTTACAAGGCAGACGATTTCGTCGGTGTCCGCCTTGAGGTCTTCAAGAGCGTCTCCGGGAGCGACGGGAACGGCAAGAATAATCCTTTCAGTTTCGGCCCTGCGCAGTGCCTTCAGCGCGGCCTTGACTGTGCCGCCAGTCGCAATGCCGTCGTCAACAACAATGACCGTGCGTCCTTTCGTTGGAGGAGCTGGCCGGTCACCTTGATACACCCTTCGCCGCCGCTCGATCTCATGGAGCTGACGGCCTTTTTCGGCCTCGATGTAACCTGCCAGCGGATTCACGACGCGCATCGCCTCATCATTGATGACAAGCTGCGGATCACTGCCGTCAACCACAGCGCCGATTCCGTACTCCGGATATCCTGGTGCGCCGATCTTGCGTACCAAGAGCAGCTCGAGCGGTGCTTGCAAAACTTTCGCTATCTCGAAGGCTACAGGCACCCCGCCACGGGGCAACGCAAGGACAAGCGGATGGGACTGGCCATATTTCGCGAGAACGGCCGCGAGCTGCCTTCCCGCGTCCGCACGGTCGACAAATGTCTGCATGGGTTTCATTTCCCTTCTGCAGGGCGGCCAAGATGTTCGACAAACCAATCCGTCGCATGCCGGATTACCTCGTCCATCGTGCCAGGCTCCTCGAATAGATGGCCGGCACCTTCGACTATCAGAAGCCGCTTTTTGCAGGTAAGCGCGTCATAAGCGCGACGATTGAGTTCGATTACCGGTCCATCGAGGCTTCCAACCAGGAGAAGTGTTGGTGCGCGGACCATCGGCAGGACGTCCGCGGCTAGATCAGGGCGGCCTCCGCGCGACACCACCGCGCCTATATCGGACCCGGCATGAGCTGCGCGAAGGGCCGCTCCTGCGCCGGTACTTGCGCCGAAATAGCCGACGCCGAGATGAGACGTTGCTGGAGTTTCAGAAGACCAGCGCTTGGCTGCGAGCAGTCTCGTGGCGAGAAGATCGATGTCAAAGACGTTTCTGCGGTCCAGTTCCTCGTCGGGTCTCAAGAGATCCACGAGAAGCGTCGCGAGGCCTGCTTGTCTAAGCGCCGCCGCGACATGATTGTTGCGCGGGCTGAAGCGTCCGCTTCCGCTGCCATGGGCGAAGATCACGAGACCGTTCGCTCCCGCAGGCATACCGAAAAACCCCTCGATAGCTTCCGGTTCGATCAGCACGGACACGACGTCCTGGAAGACGGGGGAAACCATTGCTACCCTCCTAACTGCGCCGGGCGTGTCACGCGTCGCAACGTCGATCTATTCGGTCTGTCCACGATCCGAGGTCCCCCTGCTGGGGGCATCGGCTAGCGCGCTCTCTGGCCACAGCCGCCGCACGTCCTCGGTCAGTGAATCCCGCACCTTTTCCAACTGGCCGCGATCGATGTGTCGGGACAGAACGTGGAACACGACCTGTGCCGCATCGCGGGAATTGACCGGGCGGATGTTTTCGAGTCCTCGGCCAACCTCCTGAAGAAACTGATCCAGCGAGCGGGCATCATTCGGCTGGTGTTCCGGCTGCCATTGATCGTAGTAGACGCCGCGGATAAGCATCGGCAACTGCGATCCTAAATGAGCCGAAAGACTCACGGGCAGGCGGTTGCGGAGTGCTCTCAGCACGGCACCAAGCACATGCCAGGCGACCTGCCGGTCCGGGCCGAGTTCGGCCATGATCTCGTCGAGCCAGATATTGGTGGTTTGAAGCGTCCTGTCGAAGACGTCGAGTCCGGTTGTGCTCATTGGCCAATTCTCACAAGTCTTTGAAGAAGAGTTCGATTGTAAAGTCTCTCGTCCGGGCACTGCGGCGAGGTCGGGACTGGATCCAGATGGTGACGAACGCCAAGCTCGCCTGGTCCGCAATTGCCGCCCGGGAGGCGTCAGATTTCGCATCGAGACGTGCCCGACTATGCTCTCGCAACCGTGCAGCCGCTCGTCCGATAAGAATGCCCCGAAGGGATTCTCGCAGGTATTGGAGTGAACTCTGCGGAACGGCTACTCGACTTATCGCCGACCTACCTAGATTCGCGTCATGCCGGCCCCGGATGCCATCTGCGACCGCTCGGGCCAAACCCAACTGAACCGCCTTTCTTGTTGAGCTAGCAATCAAATCTCTACGGTGACCGATTGTTCCACCGCTTGCCATCCATTTCGAAAACGAGCGCGCCCAAGGTATGGGGACCGCACGATTTGGACGTCGGACAGGCGTCGCTCAGTTCCTTAAAGGTAATGAAGCGCCAATGATGCAGCTTGCTGCACTTCGCCCCGTGCAGTTCGAAATCGTCGTCATGCAGCCGGGGATTGCCGGAAGGATGCGACGGTTTGCGTGACAGCTGCACCAACCCGTGGCATAGGGGGTGCCCGCAAGCAACCAGGCCGTCTTCCAGATGATCCGTCTCGACAATATCAGCAAGTCCAACAGTCACCGCATCCTCTACATCGAAGCCTCGGCAGCGTTGAACCGTGGCGAAAAGATTGGTCTTGTTGGCCCGAACGGGGCGGGAAAGACGACCCTCTTTCGGATGATCACCGGCGAGGAACTGCCGGACGAGGGGCAGGTGTCGGTCGAGAAGGGTATGACGATCGGCTATTTCGATCAGGATGTCGGCGAGATGGCTGGACGTTCGGCCGTCGCTGAAGTGATGGAAGGGGCAGGACCGGTCAGCGCCGTGGCGGCGGAGCTGCGTGAGCTCGAGGCGGCCATGTCGGATCCGGACCGGATGGATGAACTGGATGAGATCATCGAACGCTACGGCGAGGTGCAGGCGCGCTACGAGGAGCTCGATGGCTATGCGCTGGAGGGGCGCGCCCGCGAAGTCCTTGCGGGGCTTAGCTTCAGCCAGGAGATAATGGACGGCGATGTCGCCAAGCTGTCGGGCGGCTGGAAGATGCGCGTGGCGCTCGCCCGCATCCTTCTGATGCGCCCGGACGTCATGCTGCTCGACGAGCCGAGCAACCATCTCGATCTCGAAAGCCTGATTTGGCTGGAAGATTTCCTGAAAGGCTATGACGGCGCTCTGCTGATGACCTCCCATGACCGCGAGTTCATGAACCGGATCGTCACCAAGATCATCGAGATCGATGGCGGCGCGCTGACGACCTATTCCGGCGATTATGGCTTCTATGAAGAGCAGCGGGCGCTGAACGAGAGGCAGCAGCAAGCCCAATTCGAGCGACAGCAGGCGATGCTCGCCAAAGAGATTAAGTTCATTGAGCGCTTCAAGGCCCGCGCCTCTCACGCCTCGCAGGTTCAAAGCCGGGTGAAGAAGCTTGAAAAGATCGACCGCGTCGAGCCGCCGCGCCGCCGCCAGACCGTCGCCTTTGAATTCCTGCCGGCTCCGCGCTCTGGCGAGGACGTCGTCAACCTCAAGAATGTCCACAAGGCCTACGGCAGCCGGACGATCTATGACGGCCTCGACTTCATGGTGCGCCGGCGCGAACGCTGGTGCATCATGGGCATTAATGGCGCCGGTAAATCGACACTGCTGAAGCTGGTCACCGGCACCACCACGCCGGACAAGGGCAGCGTGTCGCTCGGCGCCAGCGTCAAGCTCGGCTATTTCGCCCAGCATTCCATGGACCTGCTCGATGGCGACAGCACCATCCTGCAATGGCTGGAGGAACGCTTTCCCAAGGCTGGACAGGCGCCGCTCAGAGCGCTGGCCGGCTGTTTCGGCTTTTCCGGCGATGACGTCGAGAAACGGTGCCGGCTGCTCTCCGGCGGCGAGAAGGCGCGACTGGTGATGGCAGCAATGCTGTTCGACCCGCCGAACTTCCTCATCCTCGACGAGCCGACCAACCACCTCGACCTCGATACGAAGGAAATGCTGATCAAGGCGCTCTCGGCTTTCGAGGGCACCATGCTGTTCGTCTCGCACGATCGCCGTTTCCTGGCGGCACTTTCCAACCGGGTGCTGGAGCTCACGCCGGAGGGCATTCAGCAATATGGCGGTGGTTATGCCGAATACGTGGAGCGCACCGGGCAGGAGGCGCCGGGGCTGCGCGGATGACAAGCTGCGCTTCCACGATCTGCGTCAGGGAGCGCGGCTTGAACATGATTGAAGTCTGCAGCTCTCCGGACGCACTTGAGCGTGGACGATCTCGTGGAGCATCTGGGACAAATCAATGATCTGATCCTCAGCCGCCTGACTTCAATGTCTCGCTGTTGGCACGTCAGGTTGTGCGCTGTTATCTTGGGGCCGGGTTACAGGGCTTCAACGAGCGCTAGCGTGATCGCTGATCCGAGTCGATGATAGCCTCAGTCGAGGCTATCGATCGTTGCCGGCGCAAAGCTCGGAAACGTTTTCACGCCGAAGAGCGCCAGCTTTCCTGAATGGGCAGAATCAGATTCTCGGCGTCGCCTTCGTGCTCCTCGCCGTTTCGGGCTTGGCTTCTCGGCGCCTGGCCGGGTGCGGCGCGTGACCAACTGCCGCCCCCGGGGGAGCGGGAGGCATCACGCTATGTAAGGACGGTGCAATCTTCCGAAGGCGATCGCTCATGTCAGACAAGCCGATCAAAATTCCTGGACCCGATCATCCGATCACCGTCGATCACAATTCAGCGCGCGTGGTCGGACGCCGATAGGCTCCTTCAATGCCAACGTTCCTGGGAACCTCGGGTTCGATCGTGCAGGCCGCATCTCGTTCACTCCCTCCGCCCGAGCAGAGCGAACAGCCACCTCTTGACAGAGAGATGGTCTCCTGCAAAAACCAATAGGTTAATTAACTATGAGGTAAATTACAGGCGAGCATGGACCATCTGAGCACCACCCTTTCTGCATTGGCTGACCCGACCCGCCGCGCCATCATCGCGCGCCTTGCGGCCGGCGAGGCCACGGTGAACGAACTTGCAGCCCCTTTCGCGATGAGCCTGCCTGCTGTCTCCAAGCATCTAAAGGTGCTCGAGCGTGCGGGCCTCATATCGCGGGGCCGCAACGCCCAATGGCGACCCTGCCGGCTCGAGGCGGGACCGCTGAAGGAGATTGCCGATTGGATTGAACACTACCACCGCTTTTGGGAGGGCAGCTTTGACCGGCTCGACAGCTATCTCGAGGAAATCCAAAACAAGGAGAAATCCGACGATGCGTGATGCCTTGACTACCGGGACGTGCAAAGGGAGAAGACAATGAATGCCGCCTCTCTGAAAGAGGAGATCGCCCTCACCATCACGCGTGTGTTCGACGCGCCGCGCAGCCTCGTTTTCAAAGTTTGGACCACGCCCGAGCACCTCGCCCGCTGGTGGGGGCCGAAGGACTTCACCGTGCCCACCATCACAGCTGATTTCCGAGAAGGCGGCGTCTGGCGTAGCTGCATCCGCTCGCCGGAAGGGCAGGATTACTGGGCACACGGAACTTATCGCGAGATCGTGCCGCCGAGCCGCATCGTCCTTACTTTCACCTGGGAAGAGGAGGACGCGATGGACACGCTGATCATGGTCACCTTTGAGGAGGTGGCGGGCGGCACGCGGCTCACCTTCCACCAGGCGCCATTCACGACCGTGGAGAGCCGCGATTCACACGCCGAGGGCTGGGGCGAGTGCATGGATCGCCTTGTTTCCTATGTCGCTGCCCAAAAGGAGGCTATGGAATGAAGAAGAGCTATCACGGGAGCTGCCATTGCCGCGCGGTGCGCCTCTCCGCAAACCTCGACCTTGCGCCGGAAGGAGAGCGCTCGGCGCCGGCCCGGCCCGGCGTGTGGTGGACCTCGACCTTCCGCTGCAACTGCTCCTCTTGTCTGAAGACGCGATTCTGGAAGGTCTTCGTCACGCCCGAGGATTTCTCGTTGCAGTCCGGCGAGGAGGCTCTCGCGGAATACCGCTTCGGCGAGCGCTTGATCCGCCACGTTTTCTGCAAGCACTGCGGCGTCCATCCGTTCGCCAGCGCCGATTTCGAGATGCTGGGCGGGCCGTTTTATGCGGTGAATATCGCCTGTCTTGACGATGCGACCGACGAGGAACTGGCAAATGCGCCGATCATCTACGAGGACGGCCGGCACGATGCCTGGGACCGGGCACCAGCGGTGACAAGATATTTGTGAGAAGGCGGACCCGCTCACTGGTCGCTCTTCGTGTCCATCTCGCCTGGTCGACCCACTGCTGCCATGGTTGCCAGCTATCCATGCGGTGATGAGGGCCAGGTCAGGACGAGTTGGATGGCAACGGGCCTATCGGCGCGACTGCTCGCCATTGTGAACGCATTGCCTCTGACGGAAGGCATGCGGGTTCTGGAGATCGGGTGTGGGCCGGGCGCGGCGGCTCGTGAGATCGCACGCCGGATTGGCAACGGGCACGTTCTCGCCATCGACCGATCAGCCAAGGCGATTGCCCAGGCAAGAGCCTCGTCACAAGCCGAAATTGCCTCTGGACGGTTGAGCCTGCGCCAAGTCGCTGCCGAGGAACTCGAGCTGGAGCCGAATGAAACACTTTACGACATTGCCGTTGCGGTGCGCGTCGGCGCGTTCGACGGTCGTCATCCCCTGGCGGGGCGACGGGCAAAGCGCCGAATTGCGGCGGCATTGACTCCGGAGGGCCGTCTATTCATCGACGGGGGTGATCCCCTCCGCAAAATTTCGCTGGACGATTGATCGTGCCTTCTACCCGATCCGGCAGCCTGATAGCTCGGTTCGCCAGCGAGAGTTCGCTCGAACCCAGGTTGTCTCCGATGCGCTAAAAAGCAGCCCCTTGGTCCGTCGTCCTGAAGGTTCACATCCGCGTCAAGAGCGACCTGCAGCTACCAATCGCGGTCGTCGGATCATCCGCACCACTTCCGGACTTGAAACGTATTCAGCCTGAGAGCGGATTTCTTGCCCGCCCCGGGAGCGGTCACTGCCGACGCCGGGGGTCATCTCGAACATCGACCGGCGGCACTATGAGAAATCTGGGCTGCCGGGCTAGAAGTCGATCCGCATCACCACCCGTCTCGGCGTTGGCCAGCTGACCTCTTCGAAGCCGGCGGCGGCGAAGATGCTGCAGCTACCGACGTGGAGCTCGCCCCAGGTGATCTCCTGCCCCGGCTGCGTGATCATCGGATAGCCCTCAATGGCGCGGGCTCCGCGCGCCCTGGCGAAATCGACGGCGGCGCGGGCAAGCGCGCGGCTGACACCGCGCTTCCGGAAGCCCGCGCGAGTGAAGAAGCAGGTCACGGCCCAGACGCTGTCGTCGGTCCTGTCTTCCGTGCGACCGACCCAGGGGACGCGGTAGACGCGCAGCAGACCCGCGTAGGCGGTACGCGGCTCGACGGCGCACCAGCCGGCGGGCTCGCCGTCGAGGTACGCGACAAGGCCGCTGGTCGTGCGCGATTCCCTATCGCCGCAGCTGGTCTGCCGGCGCAGCCGGTCGGTGCGTGCCTCGACGGGAAACGAGGCAAAGGACTCACGCGGCCGTAGCTTGTACCGCTGGCACTGGCACTTGGATGCATCGCCGCGCGTGCCGAAGACGGTCTTAAGGTCATCGCAGCTCGCCTCGTTGGCGGGCGCGACGGAAATCGCGGCATCCGTCCTCATCAGGGTCGTGCCTGCCATCATCGTCGCAGCTCCTCCCATTCGGCCGAGCCCTCGCAGCCCTGTACCAAAAGGTTGCCCGCGGGGTGCGCGCACGTCAACAATGGCTGCGGCCGCGACGGCGTCAATGAACGGCCGCACCAGCCGCGCTTGCTGTTGGGCTCGCCCATACTATGCGAAATGTCCGTCCGGAAACCGCGCGCATGGAAAGCACCGCTCGCAAGCGAGCGCTTATGAGAATGGTGCGCTTGCATGGCATCGAGGACTTAGTGGGCCTCCGCGCTCCGCTGAAACCACTCCACGATACTCTGCATGTTCTTTTCGAAGCCGCCAGGGATGAAAACGTTAAAGAGCCCGGCGGGCGCGGTCGTGCGGTTCTCGAAATCATGGATCGTCTTCGCGGGTATCATCAGAAACGAACCGGCCGGCGATTCGTACCAAGTCTCGCCCACCAGAATGCTGGGCTGACCTTCGATGACGAGGAACAGTTCGTCATTCTCGTCATGAGAATGCGCGCCCGGCCCTTTGGAACTTGGCTCCAGCCACCACTCCGAAACGGAGTAGCGGTCACCGGTTTCGATACCATCGGCCTTAAACACAGCACTCATCGTGCCGCAGGCGTAACCCCGGCCCTGCCTGGGCCTAAGAAAAATTGGCTTGCGTTCAATTAGCTCCACTTTCCGCCTCCCTTTTTACAAGGGCTGAAGGATAACGCGTCAACAGCTATTTTGCTTGAATGTTCGTTACCCTCCCGACAACCTTTTCAAACAGCGGCTTCAGGCAAGCTGGTTGGGATGAAATTAAGTGAGCGCTTACAGCTTTTCGGGTTTGTTCCTCATCGTCTGTCCATCAGTGAGCATCCGAACCAGTTCACCCGCCGGACAGCTGGCCGGCACACTCGTTCAGCGGTCATTGGTCTGCTAGAGCCGTCGTTGGCGACGAAGAAAACGGCGGTCTACGTCCCATTTTCCTCGATCTTGAACTGCAGACACGAAGCACGTTCACCTGAAGCTGCGTAGGATAGGCGCCCGCCGGCTGCACGATCGAACCGTCGATGTTGGACGCGGCCACCTCATAGGCCAGCGCACTGGCCGTCGAGGCTCTTGGAAGAAGACGGCGGGTGCCTTGATCTTCGCGGAGTTATTCCCTCACGCCTTCGGTGAGGGCTTCGATCACCTGCGAGGCCATAGCAAACTCGCGGTTCCTGCTTGCAATCTGATGGCGCTTCGCGATCCACTCGAAATCGGTATAGGCGGCATATACGGTTCCGTCCTTTGCCTCGTAGACGAGAACGCGGACCGGCCAATCGAGTCCGGCGAGAGGGTTGGCGGTGAGGAATGTCGTACCGAGTGCCGGGTTGCCGAACATCACCAGGCGTGAGGGACGCACCTTGTTGCCGGCCGCATTGCCGAGTTTCGCCTGATCGATGACGCCGAACAGCGTGATGCCCTTTTGCTCGACGCTGCGCTTGATGCGGTCTACCGTCTCGCCGACCGAATATCGGCTCTTCACGGTGACGACCCCATCGCTGTTTGCGGCCTCCGCCGTCGACATTTGAGCCGACGCCGCGATCGTGGTGACGATCAGGGCGGCCGACCGTACTGCATTGCTGATGTTCATCATCTGAAAGCTCCTCTTTGTTGCCTACAGCGCCGTGCGTCTTTCATACGCACAAAGGTCGCTGTAGCAGTTTGAATCGCTGCATGTTTCTGCCCTTAGATCGGCTCCGATCTGAGGAAACATGCAGTAGCGGTGCGTTTCAAGCATGAGGCCGGCCGTCGGAATTTGGTAATGCCGTGTCTTGTCCGTTTCGATAATCGGATCTTATGGCATTGTCGGCGTGGTCGGCGCGCAAAGCGGCGGCCAACAGCATTGCGAGAACGAGTGTCGCTATCAGTGTCAACACTGAAATGTTCCAGCCGAAGCGATCGTAGACCTGGCCTACCAACAGGCTGCCGAACAGACCCCCCGTGTAATAGCAGGCCAGATAAGCGCCGCTCGCCGCTGCCTTTTCGGCGGCGGCGATGCGGCCGACCTGGCTCGTTGCAAGGGCCTGCGCCAGAAATGTGCCGACGGCGACCAGCGCGAGCCCGGCGAGCACGAGCGGCAGACTGGTGCTGAGCAGGGCAAGCAGCCCGAGGACGGCTGCGAAGAGCGTGGCCATCATTCCCCCTCCGGACCCGAGAGTACGCGAGATCAGCCCGCCGAGCGGAGTCGTGAACAGAGAAGGCAGGAAGACGAAATAGACGAGGCCCACGGCCATCGGCGAGAGGCCCAGCTCGATAAGCCGGAAGTTGACGTAGGTGTAGGTCCCTATGAACACGAAGAGCAGGAGGAAGCCGATCGCAAACACGTTTAGCAACCGCCAATCGCCGAGCAAGGCGCGCCAGCTCCGGTTCACGCTTCGCATCCGCCGGTGCGGCATCATGCGCTGTGTCCCCTTTAAGGTGGCCCACACCAGGGCCGCGCCCACCAGATTGAGAAAGGCGAAGGTCAGAAAGTTAGTCGACAGTCCGCCGACATCGGCGACGGCCGCCGACAGAATGCGGCCGAAGAGATTGCTGGCGACGTTGCCGGTGACATAGGCCGCCAGTGCGCCTGTTGCGCGGTCGGCCGGAAAACGCTCCGCGAGGTATGCCATGGTGAGGGTGAATGCTGTCGCCATGCACAGACCCTGCGCCACGCGCAGGCAGGCGAAGAGCGTTATGTCTTGCGTGACCGATAGGAGTGCCGTCGGCACGGAGAGCAAGGCTAAGCTGATCCAGATGCCGTTGCGCCGGTCTAGGCCGCGACCGAACATGCCGACGGCAAGGCTGGCGGCCGCCATGCCGAAGGTGCTGGCGTTGACTGCGAAGCCCATTGTCGCTCGGCTGACGTCGAACTGCGTCTGCAGGGACGGCAGGATTGCCTGGGCGGCGAAGAGATCGACGAGCGTCAGGAATGCTATGAGTGCAATGATGCCGAAGTGCCAGCGGTCGGCCGCCGGATTTGCCAGAACGGAGACGGATACCGGCACCGCGGCGCGGTCGAGATTCGCCATCGCCTATCCTCCTGAAGCGGGGACGTTTCCGGCCGATGGCGGGAAACGTCCGGGTTGGGTTGATATTCGGCGTGCCGTGAGATCACATGGTGTCGGCGTCGCTGGCCATCGGCGGTAGGATATCGGCCGAGTAGAGTACGGCCGGCTTCGCGCCGTTGTTCTTCCACCAATGGGCAAGATCGCCGAATTCGGCAGTGACTTCACCCGCCTTGTGTTCGATCGGGACTTTGCAGCTGCTGCGATATTCCGTGATCGTGCCTTCAAGGATCAGGATGCTGGCAGGACGCGCGTCATGCGAATGCCACGGCACGACGCCGCCCGGCTGGACGACCAGCTTGCGCATCCGAAGCGCGTTTCCTTTCCAGTCGCCTCCCTTCGAGGAAAGATCGATCGAGGCGAGAACGTCATCGGTGACACCTTCCGGTGCTGTGGCGCCCGGCTCCATGGCGTTCGCCGCCACCTGATCCTTGGGGCATTCGCCCGCCAGCGCCGAGGTCGTAGCGAAGAGACCGAGTGCTGCAGCAACGGTCAACGGCAGGCGGAATGCGATGAGCTTGTCAATCATGTCCGGTTCTCCTTTGTCGCCCCGCCAGAGATATTCCGGCGGGCACCAGAAGATTGCGGGACATTTCGGCGTCAAAGAAATGCCGGCTGCTTTTGAATTCCATAGCTCAGAGCTATTGAGGCCGAGGGGACGCGCGGGCGTTTGCGGATAAAGCTTCGGTCCGCGGTTGGCGGCTCAGGCAATGCGTCGCATGTCGATTGCGGAATGCGGCGCCGCCCAGCCGTAGGACTTCACCGCCGCGACGAAGGTGGCGACCGCGGGGGAGAACCGTCGACCCGCGACGATCACGAGACACACCTCCCGCGTGACTTCCGGGTCGGCGACAGGCCGCACCTGCAATCCCGGAATGACGGCGCTGTATTCTGGGATGAAACAGATCCCGAGCCCGCCGGCCACCATGTTCTGGATCCAGTCCTCGCGCTCGCTGGAATAGGAAATCTGCGTCTTCACACCAAAGGACTCGCAAAGCTGCGTCAGATAATCCCAATACTCACAGTTCACGCGTCTGAGATAGATTTCGCCATCTATGGCGGTGATGGGAACCGCATCGTATTTACAGAGACGGTGACCGGCGGGAAAGGCGAGCATGAATCGTTCACGAAACAGCGGGGTCACGTCGAAGCGCTCAGGGAAGCGATCGCTGCTCGCCATGATGGCGACGTCGATCTCTCCGGCCTCAAGCAGTTCGGAAAGCTTGGACGGCACGCCTTCGACGAGCTGAAGCTGGATACCCCGATAGCGCATGTTGAAATCGGTGAGGAGGCCGGTGAACCTGCGTGGCCCGATCGTGCACATGATACCGACCTTCACATGCGCGTCTTCAAGGCAGAGGAAGCGCGACGCCTCCTGCCTGACGCCCGACAGCTCGTCGAGGATCGATTGAAAGCGCGGTCGCAGTAGATTTCCGAGATCTGTCAGGTGCGTTAAATTCCGTTCGCGCCGGAACAGAAGGCCGCCGACCTCGTCTTCAAGCTGCTGAATAGCCCGACTAAGTGCCGGCTGCGTCACGTTGCACTTCTCAGCTGCACGCGTGAAGTTTCTCGTTTCGCAGACCGCCAGAAAATACCGTACGTGGTGAATGTCCATACCCGCCCCCGCAGGTTTTAACTGCATGTTTCCTTAAATCGGAACCGGTTCAAGGATAAAAACATGCAGCATTCAAAGTGCTGCAGCCCCTTTGTGCGTCTGAAAAGGCGCACGGCGCTGTAATAGAGACGGCCAACTTCCTATGCGCGCCCCGGCTTCACCAATGCAATTCACCTATCGATTTCATAGCACACCGGCATTTCAGTTGGAATGAATACGGCGCCATTCTCTCCTCGAAAACGTCAACCGGCCAAATGTGAGGAGACTTGGAAATGCTCAAAGGACCCGGTGCAGAGATCGACTCGATGTTCGGGCGGAGGTCGCTCGAGGGCCGCAGCGCCATCGTAACCGGCTCGACAAGCGGCATCGGCCTGGGCATCGCAGAGGCGCTCGCCAAGGCGGGCGCAGCCGTCATGCTCAATGGTTTTGGCGATCCGACGGAGATCGAGCGGCAGCGCGCTGCCATGGCTGAGGAAAATGACGTCGACGTCGCCTTCGACGGCGCTGACATGTCGAGCCCGGATGCGATCCGGATGATGGTCGAGCGCGCAAGCGCACGGTTTGGCCAGATCGACATCATCGTCAACAATGCCGGGATCCAGCACGTCGCTCCGATCGCGGTGTTCCCGGCAGCCAAATGGGACGCGATCCTGTCGATCAATCTTTCCGCCGCCTTTCATCTGGTTCAGGCTACCTATGCGCCGATGCGGGCCCGCGGTTACGGCCGAATCATCAATGTCGCCTCCGCTCATGGGCTCGTCGCTTCGCCCTACAAGTCGGCCTATGTCGCGGCCAAGCATGGTCTCGTCGGCCTTACGAAGGTCATTGCCCTGGAGGGCGCCGAGTTCGGGGTGACCGCGAATGCGATCTGCCCTGGCTATGTCTGGACGCCGCTCGTCGAGCAGCAGATCGACGGCCAGGCAAAATCCCACGGCATCGCCCGCGACGCCGTCATCCGCGATGTGTTCCTGAAGGACCAGCCGACGAAGCGTTTCGCCACCGTCGAGGAGCTGGGAGCGTTGAGTGTCTTCCTGTGCAGCAGCTCGGCCGCCTCCATCACAGGCGCTGCCATCCCCGTCGACGGCGGGTGGACGGCTCACTGATCGGAGCGGCGAAAGAGGAGAGAGCGATGAACAAGCACGCCAAATTGGACCTGCCGGCGCGGCAGGAGAAGGACGGCTCGGCGATCCCCGAGGCGCGCGCGCCGCGAATGATAAACCTGGCGCTACAGGGCGGGGGTGCGCACGGCGCATTCACCTGGGGCGTTCTCGACCGATTGCTCGACGAACCGAATCTGTCCTTCGAGGGCATCGTCGCGACCAGTGCCGGCGCGATGAACGCTGCCGTCCTTGCCTATGGGCTTGCGGACGGCGGGCGCAGCGGCGCGCAAAGAGCGCTCGCCAATTTCTGGCGCCGCATCAGCCACTCGGCTGCCTTCAGTCCACTTCAGCCAAGCCTGCTTGATCGCATCACCGGATCGCGATCATTGGAGTACTCGCCGGCCTTTGTCATTTTCGACATGGTGACGCGGCTCCTGTCTCCCTACCAGTTCAATCCGCTGAACTACAATCCGCTACGGCAGGTGCTCGAACAATCGATCGACCTCGACGCGATCCGCATGAGCCGTTGTCCGGTCAAGCTGAACATCTGCGCCACCAATGTGCGTTCCGGCAAGGTCAAGGTGTTCTCGAACGACGATATCTCGATCGATGCGGTGATGGCATCGGCCTGCCTGCCGTTCCTCTTTCAAGCGGTCGAGATCGACGGCGAAGCCTATTGGGACGGCGGCTATATGGGAAACCCTGCGATCTTCCCGCTGATATATGGCTGTGACACGCCGGACGTGCTGGTCGTCCACATCAACCCGCTCGAGCGGACGGAACTGCCGCGCACGGCGGCCGAAATCCTGAACAGGATCAACGAAATCAGTTTCAACTCTTCGCTGCTGCGGGAGATGCGGGCGATCGCCTTCGTCACGCAGTTGATCGAATCGGAGGCCGGCCATTCGCTCGATCTCAAACGCATCTTCGTGCACGGCATCTCGGATGACGAGACGATGAAGAATCTCAGCGTTTCGAGCAAGCTCAATGCCGAATGGGGAGCACTCGTGGACCTTCGCGACCGCGGACGACAATGCGCGGAGGAGTGGCTGACGACGAACTACGACGACATCGGCAAGCGTTCCAGCGTTGATATCAGGGAGCGCTACCTTTAGCCCGGCAACGAGCGACGCCTCCGGTCACCTTGCCTGTCGTCGCGCGTGCGATCTCTCCTCCCGCAAGCCTCCTGCCATGTCCCTCCCGCTGGCAGCACTGCCCCCCAACTGGGGGGCATTTTTTTTGTCGGCTTATGCGGCCGGCGGATAGTTCGAGCCTATCGAAACCATGCCCGAACAGCATTTCAAAGCGTCAGAGCCATCTGCCAAGCTTCACTGCATCAGGCCGATACCCGGCCTGGTGCAAAATCAGATCCAGGAGATGTTCAATGATCAGCACTCGTACACTCATCGGTTCCGCGCTCGCGGCAATCGCCTCTGTTTCGGCCTCCACGGCGTCCGCAGGACCGGCCGCCCAGCCCGAGTTCTCGTTCGAGAAATGTTACGGCATCGCGAAGGCGGGGCAGAACGACTGCCAGACCGCGACCCATTCCTGCGCCGGCACCTCGACGGCGGACGACCAGTCGGACGCCTGGATCTACGTGCCCGCGGGCACGTGTGGAAAAATTGCCGGCGGGAGCGACGAACCGAAAGCGTAACTACCTGACCTTCAACGACATTCAAAGGGAGTTGACCGATGCCCAAGACCTTTCCAATCCACCCGGTGCCATGCGCTGCGGGCATCGGCCTCCGTTCGATCCACATCGCCGAAATGCTGTCCCGCAGGCCCGCTGCGGGCTGGCTGGAGGTGCACGCCGAAAACTACATGGGCCAATCGGCGGCCGTTGACGCGCTCGAAAAGCTGCGCGAGATCTACCCGCTTTCCGTGCATGGCGTCGGGTTGTCGCTTGGCGGCGCCTCCGGTCTCGATGCGACGCACCTGGAACGGTTGCGTCTCGTTTGCGAGCGTTTCCAGCCTGCGATCGTCTCGGAGCACCTTGCCTGGAGCGTCGCCGACGGCGCTTACCTCAACGACCTCCTGCCGCTGCGTTATGATGAAGAGGCGCTCGCCATCGTCGCCCGCAACGTCCGACGATTGCAGGACACTCTTAAGCGCCGGGTGTTCATCGAAAACCTGTCCGCCTACCTCGCCTTCGCGGATTCGACCATGACCGAGGCCGAGTTTCTATCCGAGCTCGTTAGCCGTACGGGCTGCGGATTGCTGCTGGATGTCAACAATGTCTACGTGTCCGCGAACAACCTCGATTTCGATGCCCCCGCCTTCATCGATGCGTTGCCACCTGAGGCGATCGGCGAAATCCACCTCGCCGGTCACGCGGTCAACGAGGCGGATGGAGATGTGATCCTCATCGACGACCATGGATCGCACGTGCCGCCGGCCGTCTGGTCGCTGTATGCCCATGCCATCCGCAAGATCGGCCCCCGGCCGACCCTGATCGAATGGGACACGGATGTGCCACCGCTCGAGGTGCTGCTGGGCGAGGCGATGTGGGCGGACATGCTCGCCAGTCGCATCGCCTTCGACAGCCGCGGCGAAGCGCCACTAGCCGCGAAGTTGGACAGCCGGTTCGAGGCCATGACGCTGCCCCGTCGCGACGACGAGAATGGCATCAGGTTCCCGGCCCTGGCGGCGATCGCGGCGGTTCGGGCGGCGTCCCGTGATGCTGCAGCGGATCGCAGGAGGGCCGGTCATGTCCTCCATTGAAAGCCTGCAGAGCGTCGTCGCACGCGCGGTCATCACGGCCGAGCCGGTCGATATCCTGCCGCTCCTGGCGCGCGGCCGCTTCGATCCGGCCCGGCGGCTTAACATCTACCGGAACAACACGCGCGCCTCGCTGACAGCGACGTTGAAGGCTGTATTTCCGGTTACGGTCCAGTTGCTCGACGAGCGCTACTTCAGCTTCGTCGCCAGCTGCTTCATCCGCAGTCACCCGCCGAGCGAGCCGCGGCTGGCCCGCTATGGTGCTGGGTTCGCCGCGTTCCTCGCGCGCTTCGAGGAAACCGCCACAATGCCTTTCGTCGCCGAGACCGCGCGGCTGGAGTGGCACATCGCCGAAGCGCTCGACGCGCCGCTGAAGCGGTCATCTACGCTCATCGAGGCATATGAGGGGCTTTCGAGCGGATCGCTGGAGCTGACCTTGCAGCCGTCGCTCAGGCTCTTGCTCTGCCGTTGGCCCGCCCTCAGCGTCTGGACGGCACACCAGCAGGGTGCAGATCCGGACAAGCTCCTCGCCCTGCGGCGCGGAGCGGAACGCATTGCGCTTTGGCGACACGGGGACGCCGTGCGCTTCATGCGCATCGACGCTGCGGAATTCGCATTTCGATACGAGCTGATGCGCGGCAGGAGCCTCGAAGCTGCCGTTTCCCGCGCCTGTCGTCGATCGCCTGATTTCGATCTCGCCCGGGCGCTGACCAGCCTTTTCGTCAATGGGCTGGTGACCGGCATCCATCGCATGAAGGACAGGTCCAACCAGGAGAAAATGTCATGACCACGATGCACATCACGCCGGCAAGCGGTTCGAGATCCATCTACAGGCTTCACGACAGGCTCGTGGAGTGGGCGACGGCGCTGCCGCTGTCGATCGTGCAACTCGGCGCGCGCGTCGCCGTCGCCGAGGTCTTCTGGCAATCCGCCCAGACGAAGCTCGGCTCGTGGCCGGTGACGCTGCAGTTGTTCGCCTTCGAGTACCGGTTGCCGCTGATCGATCCCGCTCTCGCGGCAACCATGGCGACGGCGGCGGAGCTCAGCGGTGCCGTGATGCTGTCCATCGGGTTGCTGTCGCGGCTGGCCTCGCTGATGCTTCTCGGCGTCGTCGCCACCATCCAGGTCTTCGTCTATCCCGGCCACTGGGCCGAGCATCTGATGTGGGCGAGCCTTCTTCTGCTCATGCTCTCGCGTGGCGCCGGCTTCGTTTCCGTAGATCACCTTATCGCGCAACGCATCCGCGCCGGAGGCTGAGCGATGGTCGTGACGCTACACGAAAGCGCATCGGTGCGTGCCGGCACGACCGGCGCGCACCAGCCCGAGCCTCGGCCGCGCGTGGTCATCCTCGGCGCAGGCTTCGGCGGCTTGAGCGCGGCGATATCGCTTCGGCGTGCACCGGTCGACGTCACGGTGATCGACCGGCGAAACTATCACCTGTTCCAGCCACTGCTGTATCAGGTCGCAACGGCCGGGCTCTCTCCGGCGCAGATTGCCATGCCGATCCGGCGCATCCTTTCGCGGCAATCGAATGCCACGGTCTTGATGAACAGGGTCGAGTCGATCGACGTGGCAGCAAGATGCGTCGTCACCACCGGTCGTCGCATAGCCTATGATTACCTGATCGTCGCGACCGGCGCGCGCCACACTTATTTTGGAAACGATGCATGGGCCGATCATGCGCCGGGCCTTAAGACCATCGCCGATGCGACGGCGATCCGGGCGCGCATCCTCTCGGCCTTTGAACGGGCGGAGGTGACCGAAGATCCGCAGTTGCGCGAGCGACTGCTGACCTTCGTCGTCGTCGGTGGGGGGCCGACCGGCGTCGAGCTTGCTGGAGCGATCGTCGAGCTTGCCCGAAAGACGATCGTTCGCGACTTCCGGCACATCGATGCCTCGTCCACCCGCGTCATACTGATCGAGGCGGGTGAACGGATCTTGCCGACCATGCCGCCGGCGCTTTCTGGCAAGGCTCGCGATCAACTCGAAGCGCTTGGCGTTGAGGTCGTGCTGGGCTCCGCCGTCGCAGGCTGCGACCAGCGCGGCGTACAGCTTGGCGATGGAACGGAAATCGGTTCGGCCTGCGTTCTCTGGGCTGCCGGCGTCATGGCCTCGCGGGCGGCGAAGTGGCTCGGTGCGCCGGCCGACCGCACCGGACGGGTGAAGGTCAACGAGCACCTCAATCCGCCCGGGCATGATGAGATCTTCGTGATCGGCGACACCGCTGCCGTGATCGATGCAACCGGGCGCCCCGTTCCCGGCGTGGCGCCGGCGGCCAAGCAGATGGGTCGCTATGCGACCCGCGCGATCCTGGACCAGATAGCCGGCCGGTCAACGGCGCCTTTTCGATATCGCGACTACGGCAATCTCGCGACCATCGGGCGGAAGGCCGCGGTCGCGGATTTCGGAAAGGCCTGGCTCTCAGGCTATGCGGCGTGGCTCGTCTGGAATTTCGCCCACCTCTGGTTCCTCGTGGGCTTCCGCAACCGCCTCGTCGTCTTTCTCGACTGGGCCTTAGCCTATGTCCGAAACGATCGCGCCGTCCGGCTGATCACCGGGCAAAACGAGTAGCGCCATGTATCGCCCGAAGCTGGGACAGGTCGTCGTCGTGCTGCTGTTGCTCGCTGTTCTGTCCACCGCGGCGCTCATCCACCTCATATGGCAGCGCGCCGCCAGCGAAAACGTCGAAGAAATCGTCGCGAGCCTCGATGCGCAGACGGCCGGATCCGTCAGGAATGACCTCTCCTCGACCCTGGCTCTCGTGTCGAGTACCGCCGAGATCGTCCGTTCCATTTTCTTCCAGGGTGCGATCATGGCCGATGATGAGGTCAAGCGCGAATTCCTTTTCCTTTCGCTGCTGCGGGAGCAGCCGGCGATAGCCTGGATCGGATTCGGTTTCCCGGATGGGCGCTTCTTCGGCTCGCATGCGACCTCCGACGGCTCGATCGAAATGGTTGAAATCGGGGCTGCCGCACCGGGAGAACCCCGACCGCTTCGACGTGACCTCTATCGACCGATCCCCGGGGACATCTTCTTTGAGCAGCGCGTCAAGGCCGAGAGCGCCTATGTGGCACTCGGCGCGCCTTGGTATCGCCACGGTAAGGAGAGCGGGGATCCGGTCTGGACAGTCACCAATGTTCTGCCGAACGGCTTCGAGCCTTCCATTGTATTGTCGAAGCGCGTCGAGACCTTCGGCAAGTTCACAGGCGTGGTGATGGTGGCAGTCAGCCTGAGACGTCTATCGCAAGCGCTCCAAGCACTCAATGTTCCGGCTCGGAGCAAAGCCTTCGTCCTTGATGAGAACGGCCGCGTGCTGGCAACCTCGGAGCCCTCCGACGGCGTGATGGCAGCACATTTCTCCGATTTCCCCGCCTCCGATGCGGTTGCGGCGGCCGCGGCTGAGGCTGTGGCAATCAACAGGGGCACAGCGTTTCGCGTCGTGATGCAAAATGCGGCATTGGGGCCCGTCTTCGTGTCGTCCTCGCGACTGCCATTCGAAAACTGGCGGCTGGTCACTGCAACTCCGCGATCGACCTTCGCGGGCAGCATAGACAAGAATATTCGGCGTATTGCCATCGTCGTGCTCGCCATCGCTGGGCTGGCGGCAGTAACGGCGGTCGCCTTCGCCAATCTCCTCTTTGCCCGTCCGCTCGGCCGCCTTGCGGCGCAGTTGCGCGCCGTCGAGCGTTTCTCGTTGGAGAGTGTCCGGCATCAACCCACATTTCTCGCCGAGCTCAACGATTTCTCCCAGGCGCTGAATCGCATGTCGGTAGGGCTTTCGGCTTTCGCGCGCTATATGCCGCTCGACGTCGTGCGCCCCCTGGTCGAAGGCAGCATCGAGCCGAAGCCGGGCGGCGAGTTGTGCGAAATAACGGTGATGTTCGCCGATTTACCTGGCTTCACGGAGTTGACGGAAAGGCTCGGGCCAGGTGTCGAGCCGCAGCTGACGCGTTTCCTGACGATTGCCGTCGGCGCGGTTCATGCCGAGGGCGGCACCGTCGACAAGTTCATCGGCGACGCCGTCATGGCGATCTGGAACGCGCCAGGGAGGCAGGCCGATCACGCGGCGCGAGCCTGTCGCGCCGCGATCGCGATCCGGGAGAAGATGCATGAGCAACAGCCGGTCTCGCCCGAGCACGATGAAGTTCGCGTGCGTATCGGCATCAACAGCGGGACGGCGCTGATCGGCAACATCGGATCCGCGGAGCGGCTGAGCTACACCGCCATCGGCGACACGGTCAATCTGGCCAGCCGTCTGGTGGGGGTCGCCAAGGAGCATGGCGTCGAAATCGTGCTCGGCGAAGCCACCGCGCGAGGGTTCGGCGCAATACCGCTGATCAGGTCGCTCGGCCTTGCCACCGTTCGCGGGAAGGCGAAGCCGGTTGCGATCCATACGATTGACCGTTTTGACCTTGCATCCAAGGGAGGAAGCAATGGAAATGGCGATGACGACGGTGGCGATGCTCGCTTGCATGCAGGTCAAGCATTTTGTCGCTGATTACGTGCTGCAGCCGGCCTGGATTCTGCGCGGCAAAGGCGACTTCCGGATGATCGGCGGTTATGTTCACGCTGGCGTTCATGCCCTTGGAACCATTCCGGCGCTGACAATGGCCGGTGTCGGTTTGGAACGCGGCGCCATTCTCGTACTAGCCGAGTTCGTTGTCCACTACCTGATCGATCATGTGAAGGCCGCCCTGTCACACCACAGCCGCGCCGATGCAACTACACGTGCCTTCTGGGCAATGCATGGCGCCGATCAATTGATGCACCAACTAACCTATGCAGTTTTGATCTTCGCCGCGCTGGCGTGACAACTCGGCTGTAGGGGCATCCCTACAGATGTGGGCAAGCTTTCTTGACGCTGCCGAGTGGGCTGTTGGTGCATCCGAAACACTCCGTATTTGCCATCCACCTTCATCGCCTACGCGCAATGCGCAATGGAAAGCCGTGACCGAAACGCCTGCCTGAACTTGCTGTCACCGCCCACCGCCGAACTTGTCCGAGCAACATGACGTCGCCTCCTGCACGTTGCCGCCGGATGGCGGATGGTCCCGCAATTGCGGGAGCCCTGCACTCGGGATTTGCACGGCCTGGAAAACTATGCGACAAACTCCTTGCTGTCGTGCTGAGGAGAGCATGGCCGCATTGGGAGCAGAGATATTATCCGGTGATGTTTGGAGTCGTTTGAGGCTGCTCCCTTAACTAGAAAATATTTTTGGGAGGAGCGCCATGTCGCGGACCGCTTTGTCCGACCACTCGCTTTCGATAAAATCGGCGCTGGTGATCGATGATCATCCGCTCTATTGCGATGCTCTAGCGGCGACGATGGAAAGCACCTTCAATACGCGTCGAATTCGGACAGCGACTTCGCTGGGTGAGGCGCTGCAGCAACTGCGACTGCGGTTTTCCCCCGATCTGATCATACTTGATTTGAATCTGCCCGATGCGTCGGGTCTGAGCGGTTTTCTGAAGATCAAGGAAAAGACGCCCGATGTCCCGGTGATCGTGATCTCGGCGATCACGTCCAAAGGTGTCATCCAGTCGGTCATTGCCGCCGGTGCCGCGGGTTTCATCCCCAAGGATATCGGCCGCCAGCATTTCCAGGAGGCGATGCAGGATATCTGGAACGGCAAGACCTATGTGCCGCCCGGCTACACGATGCCTGCCCGCGCCCCGGCCACGGACCGGTCGGTGGAAACGATCTCGCGCAAAATCGCCCATTTGTCGCAGCAGCAGACCCGCATTCTGGGGCTGATCTGCGAAGGGATGCCGAACAAGCTGATCGCCTACGAGATGCAACTGGCCGAGGCCACCGTCAAAGCCCATATCACGGCGCTTCTCCGGCGTCTGGGCGTCCATAATCGCACACAGGCGGCGATGCTGGTGCGCGAAGTCTCCATCCGCCACAGCCTGCAATGAGGCATGCCGGCACAAGGCCCCGGGCCTGGAAGTGGAGGATGACGGCGCATGACGGCTGTCGACGATCTTGACCGCAATCCGGCAGAGGCGGTGCGGCTCGCCGTATCGCATGCCGATGATGCAGCCGTTGCCCTTGCCGAGATCAGACGGCAGCTCGCCACGGCAAGGCCAAGCTTCGTCCTTCTGTTCGTGCCGAACAGACTGCAGCCCGATGACGTTGCCAAGTCCCTGCGAGGGGCGTTACCGGATATGGTTGTCTTCGGTTGCACGACGGCCGGCCAGATCACGTCGCGGGGGTATGAAGACGACGCATTGCTGGCGATCGCCTTCGAGCGGCGTCACTTTCGGGTGGCCTCGACCCTGTTCGAACCGATCTCGCCGTTTTCGATTGCCGATGTCGTGTCGCAGACGGAGCGACTCGCCGCGCAGTTTCGCGCAACGCCGGGCCGAAAGCGCCTTGCCCTGATCTTTGCCGACGGGCTGTCCAAACAGGAGGATATCCTGGTGGCTGCCCTGGAGGCCGGACTGAAGGACATTCCCGTGTTTGGCGGGTCGGCCGGCGACGGGCTGCGGTTCGAGCGTACGCAGGTGCTGCGCAATGGAGAGTTCCACAGCAACGCCGCGCTTCTTCTTCTGCTGGAGACCGATCTGGCCTTTAGCGGTCTCGGCTTCGACCATTTCCAGCCCACGGAAAAACGCATGGTGGTTACCCGGGCCGTTCCGGAGGAGCGGCTGGTTCTGGAGATTAACGGCTCACCGGCGGCAAAGGAATATGCCCGGCTTGTCAAGGTGCCGGTTGCCGAGTTGTCGCCGATGATTTTCGCCGAGAACCCGGTGCTGGTGCGCAATCGCAATCTCTATCATGTGCGGGCGATCCAGCAGATTCACGGCGAACATGGCCTCACCTTCCTTTCGGCGATCGACGACGGCCTGCTGTTGACGCTCGGTCGCGGCAAGGAAATCATCCGCACGCTCGATACGGGGCTTGCGGTCAGCGACAAGGACGGTGAAGCGCCCGATTTCATCCTTGGTTTCGACTGCTATCTGCGCAAGCTTGAGATCGAGCGCAAGGGCCTGGACGGCGAAGCGTCCGAGCAGTTCCGGCAGCGCCGGGTCGTCGGCTTCAGCACCTATGGCGAACAGCATCTCGGTGTGCATGTGAACCAGACCTTTGTCGGCGTCGCCTTTTTCCGGCCAAAGGGAGGCGCACCGCTGTGATCGATCCGGATGAACCGTACGAGATCCAGATTGCCAAGCAGGCCAAGATTATCGAGGCCCTGATCAACCGGGCCGAGCGCGGTCATGAAGTCGGCGGCTCTGCCTATTCGCTCTTCGAATCGGCCATCGCCCTGCAGGCCGAGGTCTGGGAAAAGACCAAGGATCTGGAAAAAGCCCTCGACACGCTCGGCAGGGCGTCGAGCGAGCTTGAGATCGCGTATCAGGCGCAGGAGCGCATCCAGAGAAACCTTGCCGATGCCATGGTGGCCATGGAAGGCGGCTTCGCCCTCTTCTCTGAAGACCGGTTGCAGGTGTGCAATGCCCAGTTCCGGCACTTGCTTCCGGATGTCGAGCCGCTAATCAAACCCGGCCTCGGTTTCGATGACTATCTCGCGGCCGTCAACGCCAGCAAATATCTGAACCCGGACGAAAAAGGGGTGACTGGCCGCGCCCAGCCGATGGTGAAGGCGCAGAGGCTCGGTCAGCGCTTTTCGTCCTTCGTGATGGCGCTCAGGAACGACCGCTGGTTCCAGATCTCCTACAGGCAGACCAGTTCCGACAACATCACCGTCCTGCAGACCGAAATCACCGACATCGTGCGGGAGAACCGGCGCGAGAAGAACCGCCTGATCGACCAGCAGGCTCATTTCCTCCAGGCCGCTTTCGATCACATGTCGCTCGGCATCTGCACGTTTTCTTCGCGCGGCGAATTGCTTGTTCGCAACGAACGCTTCGGCGAGCTTCTCGGCGTGCCGCTGTCGCTTCTGAAGAAGGGAAGTCGCTTCCAGCGCATCGTTGAACATGTCGAGCGTCACGAGATTCTCGACCGCAAAGGCGGTCGGTCCGAATTTGCGGGCTGGTTCAAGGCGATGCGCCGCGGCGAGACGGCGCAGGAACGGTTCCGGCGGCGCGACGGGATGAGCCTCGACATCCGCATCCGTTCCTTGCCTGACGACGGATTCATCGTGTCGATCATGGACGTGACGACGGAGACCCAGGCGGCGGCGCTTCTGGAGCGACGTGTACAGGAGCGGACCGCGGAACTGACTGAGGCCAATCGCCTGCTGCAGATCCATGCCAATGAGCAAACCAAGATCGAAGGCGCGCTTCGGCTGGCCAAGGAAGCGGCCGAAGCAGCTCACACATCCAAGACCCGCTTTCTGGCGGCCGCCAGCCATGACCTTCTTCAGCCGATCAATGCCGCGAAACTCTATCTCTCGATGTTGACGGATACGGTAGAGCAGCCGGGGGCGACGGAAGTCGTCAGCCGGCTCAACCGCTCCTTCACCTCGATCGAATCGCTTCTGCAGGCGCTTCTCGATATTTCGCGCCTCGACAGTTCTGGGGCCGAGTTCAACATCACTTCGTTCAGCCTTGGAAGGCTGCTGCAGGGCCTGGCCGAGGATCTGGCGCCCTTGGCGACAGAAAAGGGGATAGATCTGCGGATAGTCCCTTCCACGCGCTGGGTCACCAGCGATCAGCGGTACCTGATGCGCTGCATCCAGAACCTGGTGGTGAACGCCGTTCAGTATACGGAGCGTGGCCGTGTGCTGGTTGGTTGCCGCCTGCGCGGCAATCGGCTGCTGATCGAAGTGTGGGATACCGGTATCGGCATTTCGGAGGAGGACCAGACACGGATCTTCAACGAGTTCACCCGGGCCGGCGGTGCGGGGAAAGGCACCGGCATGGGACTTGGCCTGTCGATCGTCGAGCGCGCCTGCCGGCATCTCGAACATCCCATCCGGCTGGTGTCGCGGCCCGGCTGTGGCTCCGTCTTTTCGATCGAGGTGCCACTGGCCGTGCCTGGCCATGCCAGCGCCTGCGAAGATCCGATAATGGAGCCGATGCTCGATGGCAGCCTCGATCTCATCGTCATGGTTGTCGAGAACGATGCCGACGAGCTTCACGCGATGACGCAGATGCTGGAGAGCTGGGGAGCGAGCGTTCTGGCGGCCGGCTCGACGGCCGATGCTGCGGCGCTGATGCAGGAAATCGGCACTGCGCCCGACATTCTGCTGGCCGATTATCAGCTAGACGACGGCGACAATGGCATAGAAACGATCCGTACGCTGCGCGCGCTGGCGGGAGTCGAAATCCCAGCGGTCATCATTTCGGCCAACCGGCAGCGGGATTTTCTGCGGCTCAGCAACGAAATGTCGTTCGCCGTGCTCGCCAAGCCGGTGCAACTGGTGCGGCTGCGGGCACTGATCGATTGGAAGACCCGGGCACGCGTGGCGTAAAACAAACACAGACAAAGGTCTCCGGTGACATTGCCGCAGCCACTGCTAGGCTTCTCGCCAACAAACGGGAGCCCGGAAACAGGGCCCAAAACGGGAGGTCTGCGATGCGTACTCTTCTTCTGCTTGCTCTGTTCCTGCTCGGAATAGGCCACGGGCCGTTGGCGGCTGCCGAAACTTACGAGCTTCTCTTCCGGTCGGCCGCGCTGAAGGGGCTCGAGGGGGTGCCGGGCGGCGGCGAAGCCAGCCAAAGCACGCTCGTCTACAACAGGGTCATATCTGGTGCCGACGAAGGGCGGGCAGACGGTAGCTTCAGCATCGGGCTGAAGATCCAACCCGACGACAATGTCGCCCTGACGCTGTATCAGGGCACCCGGTCCCGCGGGCTTGGCAATTATCCGGTCTCGGTCGGCAATCCCGTCATCATGTATTTCCTTGAAAGCGTGCTTGCCGATGTCGCCCTTCAATCGGGCGGCAGCCCCTTCTATATGCGCAACCGGATCAAGGAGGCCCTGCTGCGGGATGCGCAAGTCGTGCCCGTGTCGCTCGACTACCAGAACCGCGACATCGCCGCGCGGGAGGTGACGATCCGGCCGTTCACGAACGACAAGGCGCGCGAGCGGATGGGGCGGTTTTCCGAACTGGCGCTCGCCGTCACCGTCTCGGAAGACATTCCTGGCTGGTACTATTCGCTGGTTGCCACCGTTCCTGCGGCCGCCGGCGGGGCGGAGGTCGGCTATTCGAATGCCATTACCCTGAAAGCGGCGGGGGAGGGCCGGCCATGATGCGGGCCGCCATATCGGCGCTGGCGATCGTCGCAGCGGCGGTGCCGGCCGGCGGGCAAAGCATGTCGCAGCGCCTGAACGACTATCCGACGGAGGCCCGGGCCGACTATGTGTTCGGTTGCATGGCGGCCAACGGCCAGAACCGGACGGTGTTGCGCCAATGTGCCTGCTCGATCGACGTGATCGCTTCCATCCTGCCTTATCGCAAATATGCCGAAGCCGAAGCGGTGCTCTCGCTCCAGCAGGCGGGCGGCGAACAGATGGCCATGTTCAAGTCGGCGGTCGTGCCCCGCACTATGGTGGCCGATCTGAGACGCGCCCAGGCAGAGGCGGAGATACTGTGCTTCTGACCCACGCTCCAGAGCGCCGTGCGTTCAAGTGAACGCACAAAGGACGCTCTAGCACTCTAGATTCTAGAGCATCTTGTCCGCTTTCAGCGGTTCCGCTTGAAAGCGGGATGCTCTAGACGGGCGGTGTCTTCGGCAAAACACGGTCGAAGACATTGCCCTCCGTATCGACGGCATGGACGGTGAAGTCCGTTGCGCCGTTGTCGGTATAGCTGAAGCGGAACACCGGATTCTCGCTGACCGAAATCCCGCCGTCGAGCGCAAACAGCAGGTCGTCGCCCTGCTTCACCTCGAGTTGGGTAATGAAATGCGCACTGATGAACAGTTGGGTGATCTGGTCGCGCTGCAGGCCGGAATAGTTCGGATGGCGGATCATGATCTGCGCCTCACGGCGGGCGTTCGACGTCGGCGTCTCACCGTCGAAGAGTTTCACCCGCATCTCTCCCATGCCGTTCAGGGCCGCGACGGGATCCTTCGTGGCCGGCGCCGAGCAGCCACCCGAGGCTTTGACGAAGCGGCCGTTCATGAAGCTGCCTTGCGGTGTCTCGGCAATGACACGGATGTTGGAATACTGGTTGACGCGGACGCGGGTTTCGAATTTGAGCGGCGCCATGGCACGGCCGAAGCGGATTTCTGCGGCCAGCGGCGCGGGGTTCTCGTCGATCACCAGCTTGATGGAATCGATCGGGCCGGCCGCCGGCTCCGTTTGCTCGATCGTGACAGGCACCGTGGCGGCATCATTGGCGCGGTAGGGGGCCGTGACGGAGAATAGGGCGGCGCCGTCGAGAATGGCCGTCTTGCCGACGATATCGTCTTTTAGTTCGTTCCAAGTGGGGCCTTCGACAAGCGGATTGTCGGGCGTCTCCTGCTGGGCGGATGCGAGGCTTGCCGCCAGCATGACGGAAAAACCGGCGAACATGAGCTTCATGGTTCAAAGCCCCCGTTTTCAAGGACAGGGCACGACTCCGGGTCGGGCCGCGCCAGTTTAGGACGAAAGCCTAACGAACAGAACCAAGCCTTTCGGATGTGTTGCGGGGTCAGACGGGCGGACGCAGGCTTTGCAGGTCGCTGGCAACGGGAGGTTGAACGTGTTCGAGGCGTTCGTGACAATGTGCATGCTTGCGGCCGCCGGCGTCAAAGCGCCGCTGCCGGGTGAGACCTGCCGGACCGCACTGCTGCCCGGCTTTGCGGCCGAGACGAAAGCGGCCTGCGAGCGCACGTCGCGTCTGGTTCCGCGCCAGCCGGTCGGCGCGAAGGAGGAGGGCTTGCCATTCTGCGCGCCCAGGCCGACCTCGGCCCTCTACTTCAGCGAGGCGGCCCCCGGCGTCTTCGTGCATCGCGGCGCTGTGGCGGAGCCGGACCCGGCCAATGTCGGCGACGTTTCCAATATTGCCTTCGTTGTCGGCTCGCGCAGCATCGCCGTGATCGATGCCGGCGGCTCCCGCAAGGTGGGCGAAGAGGTCTATCTGGCGATCCGGGAACGCAGTGCCCTGCCGATTGCCCATCTGATCCTCACGCATATGCATCCGGATCACGTTTTCGGCGCCGAGCCGCTTCGCGAGGCGGGGGCGGTGATCCTTGGCCAGGCCAACCTGCCGCGGGCGCTTGCCGATCGCGCCGAAAACTACCGGGCAAATTTTGCCCGGCTGATCGGCGAGGCGGCATTCCTCGGCAGTCGGGCACCCGTGCCCGATCGGGTGATCGCGGAACAGGAGGTGATCGACCTCGGCGGCAGGGTGCTGGAGCTCCGGGCATGGCCGTCTGCGCATACCGCCACCGATCTGACGGTTTTTGACCGGACCTCCGGCATACTCTTCGCCGGCGATCTGCTGTTCGACACGCACACGCCGGCTCTCGACGGCTCGTTACGCGGCTGGCTTGCCGTTCTTTCACGGATGAAGGCGCTTCCTGCGCGCCGGGTCGTGCCCGGCCACGGCGGGCCGCTGCTCGACTGGCCGCAGGCGGCTGAGCCGCTCGAGCGCTATCTCGGCGTGCTGGAGGCCGATACGCAGAGGGCACTTGCCGATGGGTTGGCGCTTGGGCCGGCGACCGAGGCGATAGGCCGGAGCGAGGCGGGTCGATGGCAACTGTTTGATCTCTTCAACCCACGCAACGCCACGGTTGCCTATACGGAGCTGGAGTGGGACCCGTAGCAGTATGGCTTAATGCGGCATATGCTTGAGCAGGATCTGGGCAATCGCATAGGCGCGTTTTTCCAGAAGCACCGGCGTTTCGCAGACATAGGTGAGCGCCTGCGAGCGATCGCGGTAGATGCGTTCATCCCAGTCCATCTGTTCCTCCAGCTTGTCGATACGGTCGAAATCAGGTTTCGTTTCGCCCGTCAGCTTCGCCATCTCGACCCGGCTGCCGTCGATCCGGGAGGACAGTGCGATCTGGCTGCGAGAATAGCGGGTAATCCCTGCGATCAGCCGTTGCCGGTTGTCGGCGAGGTTCTCAAACACGCCGTGGAAGATATTGCCGAGCAGTTGGCCGTCCACCGGAGCAGTCTTCTCGACGAAGGCCCGGACATGGGCCTCTGCCTCTTCCAGCGTGACCCGCCGAAGCGACAGGGTCGCCACGAGATCGTTTGCCGCAGGCGTAAGTGGCATGCGTGTTACCGGCGCCGGCCACATCAGGCTCGCCGACAGGTTCTCGACCTTGCGCTGAATGCACGGCCAGTCGGGATCGGAAAAATCCGCGGCGCCTGCAATGCCGGGAGCTTGCGTTAGGCAAAGCGCCAGACCAAGCGCATGACAGGCGGCTCTCATCTTCGTGTCTCCCTGTTCGAACGAGCGTCAGTATAGGCGCACTAAGGGAGAAGCCAAAGGTGGCGATTTACACACTAAGGTCGCAATTGTCATTGCGCTTGGCCCGTCTGTAATCTTCAGACAACGCCGCATAAGGCGACCCCTACATAACGCAGTTACCGGGAGGCATTTCATGCGCACACGCGCTGCTCTGGCTGTTGAAGCCGGAAAACCCCTTGTTGTCACCGAAGTCGAGCTCGAGGGACCGCGGGCCGGCGAGGTGCTGGTCGAGGTGAAGGCGACCGGCATCTGCCACACCGACGATTTCACCCTGTCCGGTGCCGATCCGGAAGGGCTGTTTCCGGCGATCCTCGGTCATGAGGGCGCCGGCATCGTCGTCGATGTCGGCCCGGGCGTCACCAGCGTGAAGAAGGGCGACCACGTCATTCCGCTCTATACGCCGGAATGCCGTGCCTGCCCCTCGTGCCTTTCCCGTAAGACCAATCTCTGCACCGCCATCCGCGCCACGCAAGGGCAAGGGCTGATGCCGGACGGCACCTCGCGGTTCTCGATCGGCAAGGACAAGATCCACCACTATATGGGCTGCTCGACCTTTGCCAATTTCACCGTGCTGCCGGAGATCGCCGTCGCCAAGGTCAACCCCGACGCCCCGTTCGACAAGATCTGCTACATCGGCTGCGGCGTCACCACCGGCATCGGCGCGGTGATCAATACGGCACGAGTCGAGATCGGCTCGACCGCCATCGTCTTCGGCCTCGGCGGCATCGGCCTCAATGTCATCCAGGGGCTTCGGCTTGCCGGTGCCGACATGATCATCGGCGTCGACCTCAACAACGACAAGAAGGAATGGGGCGAGCGCTTCGGCATGACCCATTTCGTCAATCCGAAGGAGGTCGGCGACGACATCGTCCCCTACCTCGTCAACCTGACGAAGCGCGGCGCCGACCAGATCGGCGGCGCCGACTACACCTTCGACTGCACCGGCAACACCAAGGTGATGCGCCAGGCGCTCGAGGCCTCGCATCGCGGCTGGGGCAAGTCGGTGGTCATCGGCGTTGCCGGCGCCGGCCAGGAGATTGCGACACGGCCGTTCCAGCTGGTCACCGGCCGCTCCTGGATGGGCACCGCCTTCGGCGGCGCCCGCGGCCGCACCGACGTGCCGAGGATCGTCGACTGGTACATGGAAGGCAAGATCGAGATCGACCCGATGATCACCCACACGATGCCGCTCGACGACATCAACAGGGGCTTCGAGCTGATGCATTCGGGCGAAAGCATCCGCAGCGTCGTCCTGTATTGAGCGTCAAGATGGAACTTGTAACGCAAAACCAATGTTTCGGCGGGACCCAGTCGGTTTACCGGCACGCGTCCGAGGTTTGTGGCGTCGAGATGACATTCGGCCTCTATATGCCGCCGCAGGCGCGGACGCGTCCGGTCCCGCTCTTATGGTATCTCTCGGGGCTGACATGTACCCATGAGAATGCCATGACCAAGGCGGGCCTGCAGCGGCACGCGGCGGAGCAGGGGCTAGCGCTGGTCTTCCCCGACACGTCGCCGCGCGGCGAAGGCGTCGCCGACGACCAAGCCTATGATCTCGGTCAGGGCGCGGGGTTCTATGTCAATGCGACGCAGAAGCCCTGGGCACGGCACTACCGGATGTACGATTACATCGTCACCGAATTGCCCGCCCTACTGCAGGAGCACTTGCCGGTCAACGGCGTCAACGGCATCACCGGGCATTCGATGGGCGGCCATGGCGCGCTGACGATCGCCTTTCGCAATCCGGAATTGTTCCGCTCGGTTTCGGCCTTTGCGCCGATCGTCAATCCGACCCGGTCTGACTGGGGCCGCAAGCAGTTTTCGGCCTATCTCGGCGACGACGAGGCCCATTGGGGCAATTACGACGCCTGCCTGCTCTTGAGCGAACTCGGCTGGCAGGGCGATGTCCTGATCGACCAGGGCTCGGCCGACCAGTTCCTGGGGCAGCTGCAACCCGAGGCAATGGCCCGGCTGCTGGCGGAGCGGCGGCAGGCCGGCGTCCTCAGAATGCAGGCGGGATACGATCATAGCTACTACTTCGTGGCGAGCTTCGGCGAAGACCACGTGCGCTGGCATGCAGAGCGGCTGAACGCCGCCTAAGGGAGAGGAACGAATGGCTTCAAGACTTGGTGTCCTAACGGCGGCTGTAGTCGTATTCGGCGGAGCTTTTGCAGGCGTGGTTGCGCCGGCACTTGCGCTGGATCCCGCAGCGGGCGATCCAGCGGCCGGCGAGAAAGTATTTCGCAAGTGTCAGGCCTGTCATGCGATCGGTCCGGATGCCAAATCGAAGGCCGGCCCCGCGCTGACCGGCGTAATCGGCCGGCCGGCCGGGAAAGCCGAAGGGTTCTCCTACTCCGCCGCGATGAGCAAGGAGGCCGAGGCCGGGTTGATCTGGACGCCGGACAAGATCGGTGAGTTTTTGACCAACCCGAAAGGGTTCGTGCCCGGCACCAAGATGACCTTTGCGGGATTGCGCAAGGATCAGGAGCGCGCCGATCTGATCGCATATTTGGCGACGTTTCCTTAAACGCGAAGAGGAGGAGCGGAAACACCAGCAGGTGGAAGGCGGCCCCGGCAGGGCATGAATCTTTGCCAAGCCCATGGGGAACAGTGTCGCAAGCCGATACCGGGAAAGAGGAGACCGCAAGGTTTTCCCGGGGCGAGGAGGGTGATGGCCCTGATCGGCAGCACTCAAAAGGAGGAAGAAATGAAACGATTTCTTACAATGCTTGCCTTCATGTCGATAGGCGGCGCGCAGGTCGCCCTCGCCAACCCGGAACTACAAAAGCAAATCGATGACCCCAACCAATGGGCCATCCAGACCGGCGACTATGCCAACCAGCGCTACTCCAAACTCGACCAGATCAACAAGGATAATGTCAGCAAACTGCAGGTGGCGTGGACTTTCTCGACCGGCGTTCTGCGCGGTCATGAAGGCTCGCCGCTGGTCATCGGCGACATGATGTATGTTCATACGCCGTTCCCGAATACGGTTTATGCGCTGGATCTCAGCAAGGAAGGCCAGATCGTCTGGCGCTACGAGCCGAAACAGGATGCGGAAGTCATTCCCGTGATGTGCTGTGACACCGTTAATCGCGGTGTGGCCTATGCCGATAACAAGATCTTCCTGCATCAGGCTGATACTACCGTCGTGGCGTTGGACGCCAAGACGGGCAAGGTGATCTGGAGCGTCAAGAACGGCGATCCGGCGAAGGGCGAGACCAATACTGCCACCGTCATGCCGGTGAAGGACAAGGTCATCGTCGGCATTTCCGGCGGGGAGTTCGGGGTTCGCGGTTCCGTGACGGCCTATTCGATGGCAGACGGCAAGCTCCTGTGGCGCGGTTACTCCATGGGCCCGGACAGCGATACGCTGATGGATCCCGAAAAAACCACCCATCTGGGCAAGCCGGTCGGTAAGGACTCCGGCCTGACCACCTGGGAAGGCGATCAGTGGAAGATCGGCGGTGGCACGACCTGGGGCTGGTATTCCTACGATCCCGAAGAGAACCTGATGTATTACGGATCGGGCAACCCTTCGACCTGGAATCCGACCCAGCGGCCCGGCGACAACCGCTGGTCGATGACCATCTGGGCGCGCGATGTCGATACCGGCATGGCCAAATGGGTCTACCAGATGACGCCCCATGACGAATGGGACTATGACGGTATCAACGAGATGATCCTGACGCAGCAGCAGATCGACGGCAAGGATCGCAAGCTGCTGACCCATTTCGACCGCAACGGCTTCGGCTATACCCTGGACAGCGTTACCGGCGAACTGCTGGTGGCGGAGAAATACGATCCCACCGTCAACTGGGCGACTGAAGTGGTCATGGATCCGAAGTCGGACAAGTATGGCCGGCCGCAGGTCGTGGCGCAGTATTCGACCGAGCAGAATGGCGAGGACACCAACACGACCGGTGTCTGCCCGGCGGCACTCGGCACCAAGGACCAGCAGCCCGCAGCCTTCTCGCCGAAAACCGAGCTGTTCTACGTGCCTACCAACCACGTCTGCATGGACTACGAGCCGTTTCGCGTAAGCTACACCGCCGGCCAGCCCTATGTCGGGGCCACGCTGTCGATGTACCCGCCGAAAGATAGCCACGGAGGCATGGGCAACTTCATTGCCTGGGACAACAAGGAAGGCAAAATCAAGTGGTCCCTGCCGGAACCGTTCTCTGTCTGGTCGGGCGCTCTGGCAACAGCCGGTGATGTGGTCTTCTACGGAACGCTCGAGGGCTATCTGAAGGCGGTCGACGCCGCGACAGGCAAGGAGCTCTATCGCTTCAAGACGCCTTCCGGAGTGATCGGCAACGTGATGACCTATGCCCATGGCGGCAAGCAGTATGTGGCCGTGCTCTCGGGTGTCGGCGGCTGGGCCGGTATCGGTCTGGCAGCTGGCCTGACCAACCCGAATGACGGTCTCGGAGCCGTCGGCGGCTATTCCGCCCTCAGCAACTACACTGCGCTCGGCGGCACGCTCACCGTGTTCTCGCTGCCGAATTAAAAGGCAGTCTTCGCCCAGGGAATTGGCGCGGGTTGGTGGAAAGCCCGCGCCGGTTCGTTCTCAGGCCTAAAAGGACGCAAGATGACTAGAACAAGACCAGCGTTGCCGATAATCCTCGCCGTGTTGACGCT
Organism: Sinorhizobium numidicum; assembly: GCF_029892045.1. Lineage (NCBI taxonomy): Bacteria > Pseudomonadati > Pseudomonadota > Alphaproteobacteria > Hyphomicrobiales > Rhizobiaceae > Sinorhizobium > Sinorhizobium numidicum. The sequence goes on along the minus strand of NZ_CP120367.1, from coordinate 1,515,943 downwards.
TGCGGCCGGTGCCGCCGGCGCACAGGATGCCCCGGCGGCAACGGACAATATCGCCGCTGCCCGCAATGAAAACGGGCGCTACTACACGGCCGACGACGTTCCCACCTTCAATATCGCCAAGGACGGCACGATCGACTGGATGACCTATTCGGGCTTTCGCCGCTATCACTCCGAATGCCATGTCTGTCATGGTCCGGAGGGCGAGGGTTCGAGCTATGCGCCGGCTTTGAAGAAGTCCGCGATAGAAATGGACTACTATGATTTCGTCGATGTCGTCACGAACGGACGCAAGAAGGTGAACGCTGCCGAGAACTCGGTGATGCCGGCCTTTGGCGAGAACGTCAACGTGATGTGTTATCTCGATGACATCTATACCTATTTGAAAGCGCGCGGAGCCGATGCGCTGCCGCGGGGACGCCCGGCCAAGAAGGAAGCGAAATCCGATGCGATCAAGGATGCTGAAAAGGCTTGCCTCGGTCACGAGTAGCACCTTCGCAGCAGCCGGCGTTCTGCTGGTGGCAGTTGCCGGCACTGCGCCGGCGGCCGCCCAGACGTCGGACCTGGTGTCGAAGACGGCGTTTCGCGTCTGTGCCGATCCGGCCAATTTGCCGATGTCGGATCGCTCAGGTGCGGGGTTCGAGAACAAGATCGCCGAGCTGATGGCGTCCAAGCTCGGACTGCCGCTGGAATACATGTGGTTTCCGATGGCGACCGGCTTCATTCGCAAGACCTTGCAGGCCAATGCCTGCGATGTGGTCATTGGCTACGCCCAGGGCGACGAACTGGTCTTGAACACCAACCACTACTACACCTCGGCTTATGTGCTGATCGCCGTGTCGAACAGTCCGCTGGCCGGCGTCACGACGCTGGCCGATCCTCTTCTCAAGGGCAAGCGGATCGGCGTCATCGCTGGAACTCCGCCGGCGACGCATGTGGCAAGAAACGGACTGATGCCCAAAGCGAAGGGGTATCATCTGATGGTTGACCGGCGCTACGAGGATCCAGCCGATGACATGCTTGCCGACCTGAAATCCGGCCTCATCGACGCAGCCATCCTCTGGGGGCCGATCGGCGCACCACTGGTCAAGGCGAGCCATCCGGACCTGAAGGTGACGCCGCTGCTGTCAGAGCCGACGCCGCCGAAGCTTTTCTACCGCATCACCATGGGCGTGCGGCAAGGCGAGAAGGTCTGGGAGCGCAAGCTGAATTCTCTGATCCGCCGGAATCAGTCCGAGATCAACGCCATCCTCACAGCGGCGGGTGTGCCGCTCCTGGACGATATGGGGACAGGTCCGCTCGAGATGCCAAAATGATCCGTCTGCGGCTCCTTTCCCTGATCCTGCTTCTCGCCTTTCCGGTCAGGGCGGCCGAGGAGCCGGCTGGCTACCGCGAGAGCGAATACCGCGCCGAGGTGCCGGCAACGCTTTCCGGTGCGACCGTGGTGTCGACCGAAAGCGCCCATGCGTTGTGGAAGACCGGTCAGGTCGCCTTCATCGACGTCCTGCCGCGGGCGCCGAAGCCGGAGAACCTGCCCGCGGGAACGGTCTGGAACGAAAAGCCGCGGCTATCCGTTCCTGCCGCCCTGTGGCTGCCGAATGTCGGCTATGGCCGTCTGGCGGATGTCATGCAGAGCTATTTTCGTGCCGGGCTGGAAAAGGCGACGGGCGGCGACAAGGATCGGCCGGTGCTGTTCTTCTGCCTCGACGGCTGCTGGATGTCCTGGAATGCCGCCAAGCGTGCCGTGGAATATGGCTATACCCATGTCTTCTGGTATCCGCAGGGCACTGATGGCTGGACAGCGGCCGGTTATTCCACGGAGCGCCTCGACCCGGAGCCGGGTGGGCAATGAAATAATCACTGCCGGGCGGCGGGCTCCCGGATCTGACTATGCATATTTCCTTAAATCGAAGCCGATTTAAAAAAACATGCAGCAATTCAAAGTGCTACAGCGACCTATGTGCGTCTGAAAAGACGCACGGCGCTGTAGAGCGGGACGAGGAAAAGTGTGCGCGGTTTTCCGCCCGTATCCCGCTCTAACTTATCAGAATCGATCACGTTTTATGATTTTGGGTCGATTCGACCCGAGATCATCGTGATCTAGGCGCCGGCGCCGCGGACAGAAAGCGTCCGAAAGCACGCGGCCCGTCGCCGGTTGCGATCTCGCCGATAATCTCCAGGCTTTCGGAGTCGATAACCGTGAGGCTGTTTGAAAACCAGTTCGCCACGACGATCCGTCGGCCATCGGCCGATGTGTCGATGCCTTCCGGATATTCGCCGGTATCGATGACGGCGACCGCGGCCAAGCTGTGTGCGTCGAAGACGCTAACACTGTCGTCATACTGGTTGGTGACGAAACCCCGTCCGGAGGCAAAGGCCACCGCATAGGGCCGCTCGCGGGTCGCGACATGGCCGAGAACCCGGCCGCTGACGGGATCGACGGCCGTTACCGTATTGCTGCCGACATCTGCGGAAAACAGCCGGCCGTCTGGCGAAAATGTCACGCCGAACGGACGCGATCCGACGGTCACCCGATGGCGAAGCGTCAGCGTCTCAGCGTCGAAAATGGAGACCTGGTTGGCGTCCCGGTCGGCAGTCGCCAGCCAATGACCATCGACGGAAACGGCAAGGCCGGCTGGCGCGCTGCCGGTAAAAAGCACAACCAAAGTGGCAAGGCCGTCAGCGGCGATGACCCAGACCCGCGCATTGTACCAGTCCGACACGAAAACCCGGCCGCGCCGCTCGTCGACCGCAACGCCAATCGGCCCGCCGTCAAGCGTCCGCTCGGCTTCCGGCGCACCGGCGGGCATGCCGTAGCGGCGCAGCATCTTGCTTTCCGGGCTGACGATGAAAACGGCACCAAGCTGCGGTGCGACCGCGATGCCTGCCGGCTGGCCCGGCGTGGGGATCCGTTCGCTCTCGACCATTCGGTCGAGATCGATCACGCTGAGATCGCTGGACGACTGGTTGGTGATATAGGCATAGTCGGCGAAAGCGCCGCCTGGCATGATTAGGCCGAGCACCACGGCAAAGAGGAGGCGGCTATTTGCCAAACTTCTTCTCGAGCGCATCAAGACCGGCCTTGTATACCGCGCCGACTGCGGCAAGGGCTGCCTCGTCGTTCAGGTTGGCGGGAGGATCGTTGCTCGGATAGCCGCGGTAGAAGGCGCCCTTCCATTCGATATGCGAGCCGCCGCCAGCCTTCGGCGTCACCGTCAGGTGTCCGGAATAATTGGTGACCGGCAGCACGGCCACGTCGACCTCGGTGATGCGGTAGGAATAGGACATCTTCGCCGCATCATACTTGTAAAGGACTTCGGAAATTGTCGGGCCGTCGGCCGCCTTCAGCGTCAACACGCGCGTCGCGTCGAGGGCGTTGTCACCCTGGCCGATAGTCGAGAACACGACTGGGTGCCAGCTCATGTCCTGGAAATTGCCGATCACAGCCCAGACTGCGTCGGGTGCCGCTGCGACATCGACGGACAGCACCAGCTTCTGCCGCGTCGGGCCATGGGCCAGGGCGATGCTTGGCACCATCAATAAGAATGTCAGCAGGATATGACCGAAATATCGCATGAAGCCCTCACGATTTGAAGAAGTGGTTTGTCAGGATGTAACGAATGCCGCGCAGCCAACTGTCGTCGGTGTTCGAGCGGATGTCGACCGCAAGGCCGCGCAGCGTCTCGCCGGAGCGCACGTCGCGCAGCACGAGGTTCATCGACAGGACGAGGTTCGATACCTTGTGCACTTCGCCGACCAGCACATAGTCGGCGTCGAGCCGGGCGGCCATGCGCACGTCGCAGCCGTAGCAGTCGGCCGGGTTGGCCGTGCTGGCGAGCTCGGCCGCGACAGGATCATTCGAGAGAATGACGAAGCGTTCCTCGACGAAGCGGTCGCGCGTGGCGGCCTCCAGCAGCTTAATCCGCGCTGTTTCGTCGGCGCGCACACCATTGTAGGCGCCCTCCGTCGACATATCGATAAAGGTCATGCCAAGGAACGCCACCTTGGCGCCCGGCATCAGCGGCTTGTCCAGCGCTGCCAAAGCAACCATCGGCGACAAGGCCAAGATGAGCGCTACCAGAATGCATTGCATAGGCTCAGCGTAGCACAGGCATTCTGCGAAACTACGCTCCATAAGTATCGGTTTTGCTGCACAAATTGCGCTGTTAATCTCCTCTCCAGAGGAGTGTCAGGAAGATTGGGAGGTCGTTCCGGCAATGTCTAACCGATGGCTTACGCTTGCCGCTTTTTCGGTGGCGATGCTTGCCGCGTTCCCTTTGCGGGCGGCGGAGGTAAAGACGGCCGTGCTGCGGATCGATCGTGTGGTCGGACCGCCGATCTCGCGGCTTGACGCGCCACCTGCCGATCTGGGTTTTGCCGGTGGCACGCTGGGGAACGAGGACAACCGGACGACCGGCGCCTTCACGGGCATGGAGTACACGCTGAAAACGCAGGCGGTTGCGCCGGAGCAGGCAGGCGCGGCGCTCGATGCGCTGAAAGCGGAAGGTATCGGCCTCATCGCGGTGATCGCCGAAGGTGACACCCTGAAGGCGCTGTCCGACAGGGCCGGGCCCGAGGTGCTGCTTTTGAACGCGGGCGCTCGCGACGACACGTTGCGCGATGCCGACTGCCGGGCCAATGTACTGCATGTCTCGCCGAGCCGCTCCATGCTCAGTGACAGTATTGTCCAGTTTCTCATGTGGAAGAAATGGTCGCGCATCCTGCTGATCCACGGCTCGCATCCCGAAGACAGGCTGCTGGCCGACAGCTATCGCAAATCGGCCGTCAAATTCGGTGCGAAGATTGTCGAAGAGCGCGAGTTCGTAGACACCGGCGGAGGCCGACGCACGGACACTGGTCACGTCATGGTGCAGAAACAGATCCCCGTCTTCACGCAGGAAGCCGAGGAGCATGACGTGATCGTCGCAGCCGACGAGGCCGGCGTCTTCGCCCCCTACCTGCCTTATCATACTTGGGATCCGAGGCCTGTGGCAGGATCTGCGGGCCTTCGCCCGGTCTCCTGGCACGCCGCCCATGAGTCCTGGGGCGCGACCCAGTTCCAAGGCCGCTTCGAGAAACTGACCGGCCGCAACATGCGCGAGGAGGATTACCAGGCCTGGCTTGCCATGCGCGTGATCGGCGAGGCGGTGACGCGGTCCGGCAAGGCTGATCCGGCGAGCGTGCGGGCTTATGCCCTTTCGGCGGATTTCGAACTGGCTGCGTTCAAGGGGCAGAAGCTGACCTTCCGCCCCTGGAACGGGCAACTGCGCCAGCCGATCCTTTTGACCGACGGTCGGGTGACGGTTTCCGTTTCGCCGCAGGATGGCTACCTGCACCAGCATTCGCCGCTCGACACGCTGGGCATCGATGCGCCCGAAACCGCCTGCCAGGCTTTTGGAGAATAGAATGCTAAGATCCACACTGTTGCTTTTGCCAGCCCTTCTGATGTTTGCCGGTCCGGCCCAGGCCAACAAGGTTTTCGTGACCAACGAACGCGGCAACAGCGTGACCGTGCTCGACAGCCAAAGTTGGGAGGTGATCGCCACCTTTCCGGCCGGCAACAGACCGCGCGGCATCACCATCAGCCCGGACGGCAAGGAACTCTATGTCTGCGCGTCGGACGATGATGCCGTCCGTGTCTTCGATCCCGAGACGTACGAGGAACTGCATACGCTTCCGTCAGGCCCGGATCCGGAACTTTTCGCTCTCGATCCTTCAGGCAATCCACTCTACATCGCCAATGAGGACGACAACCTGGTGACCGTTGTCGACGTCAAGACGCACCAGGTGCTGGCCGAGGTGCCTGTCGGCGTCGAGCCGGAAGGCGTGGCGGTCAGTCCGGATGCCAAGACCGTCATCAATACGTCCGAAACCACCAACATGGCGCATTTCATCGATACCTCGACCTACAAGATCGTGCACAACGTGCTGGTGGACCAGCGGCCGCGCTATGCCGAATTCACGGCCGACGGCAAGAAACTTTACGTCAGTTCCGAGATCGGCGGCACCGTTTCGGTGATCGATCTATCGACGGCCGAACCGAAGATCACCAAGAAGATCACCTTTGCCGTACCTGGTGTGCTGCCCGAATGGTTGCAGCCGGTCGGCGTCAAGGCGACCAGGGACGGCTCGCGGATTTTCGTGGCGCTCGGCCCGGCCAACCGCGTCGCGGTGATCGACGGGGCGACCGATGAGGTTCTCGATTATTTGCTTGTCGGGCAGCGAGTCTGGCAGATGGCATTCACCCCGGACGAGGAATTCCTGATCACCACGAACGGCAATTCCAACGATGTCAGCATCATCGACGTCAAGGCGGAAAAGGTGCTCCGCTCGGTTCAGGTCGGCGAGCAGCCCTGGGGGGTTGTGGTCGCCCCGAATTGAGAAGGAGTGATGCAGCATGACCAATTTGGGGGATTTTCACATGCATAAATCGATTTTCGCGGCGCTGGCCGCACTCTTTCTGGCAAACCCAGCCATTGCGGCGCCGCTCTGCAACGAGCTCGGCTTTGCCGGACTGCTTGCCAAATGCAACCGAGGCGAGCCGATCGAGATCACGCTCGGCTCCGGCAAACCGCTTGGCAAGGGTGCCGTTGCCCTACAGTCCGGCGGCTATTACGAAATGCGCATCACGGCGGACGGGTCAGCGGAACTGGCGATCACCGGCGAGCCGTTCTTTCGTGCGATCTGGATGAACGAGATCGTCATCAACGGCATAGAAGTGCGCCCCATGGCGATCGACAGCCTCGAATTCGACGAAGCGGGCACGGCGACCCTGTCGTTCATCGCCATAAAGCCTGGCAGCTACGAGGTGAGGATCCCGAATACCACAAGCGACAGCCAAAAGGTGTCGATTTCCATTCAGTGACCCGTTTGGAACAGGGGAGGAATTCCGATGAAAATCCGTTTGATGACCACCGTTGTTTTTGCAGTTCTGCTTGGCGCCCCGTTGGGCCTGGGTGCCGAGGAGATTCATGCTGACAAGCAGAAGGCGATAACGGACATGCTTGCCACCATGAAATGCGAGGTGGATCCCGCTAATATCGAGGCGAATGGCACAGGCTACGAACTCGACGATGTGTTCTGCGCCGACGGCCAATACGACATGGATCTCAATGCTGATCTGACCGTCGCCGACAAGCGCAAGGAATAAGTGCGGGTGCGGGCCGCGCCTGCGAATCATACAAACTCCGCTGGACAGCGAGCCCAAAAGGCGAAGGCGGCGGTTTCGGGGAGGAAAGCAATGAACGTTTTGAAACGGATCCTGGCTTGGTGCTTGATCGCGTTTGGACCGGCGGCTGTCATGGCCGAGGATCTCCCGCAATTGCGGGCAGCGATGCTGGCGTCTGGCACCGTCAACTGGGAAATTTCCACCATCAAGGCCCACGAGTTGGACCGCAAGAACGGCTTCGAGCTGGCGGTCCAGGAGTATGCGGACAACGGGGCGACGCGCGTCGCCTTCGAGGGTGATGAGGCCGACACCATGGTGGCCGACTGGATATGGGTGGCTCACCAGCGTGCTGCTGGCAAGGACTACGTTTTCATTCCCTATTCGCTGGCAGTCGGCGGGCTGGTGGTCAAGGATAACAGCGGCATCAAGGCGCTGCCGGACCTTGCGGGCAAGAAGATCGGCATTGCCGGCGGGCCGCTCGACAAGAGCTGGCTGATCCTGCGCGCCTATGCCAAGCAGCAATATGGCATGGACCTGGCCACCGAAACCGAGCAGGTGTTCGGCGCGCCGCCGCTGATCTTCAAGTCGGCCCTTTCCGGCGAGACGGCGGGTGCCATCAATTTCTGGCACTTCCTTGCGAAGATGAAGGCCAAGGGCATGCATGAGCTGATCTCCGTCTCGGATGCCGCAGCGGCGCTCAAGCTTGATCCCGACACGCCGCTGCTCGGCTATGTGTTGAAGGGCGAGTATGCCGCGACCCGTCCAGACATCGTGAAGGGGCTCTACACGGCATCGCGCGCGGCCAAGGATCTGCTGCGCAGCGATGACGAGGCCTGGAAAGGCTTGCGAGACAAGATGAATGCCGGAGACGATGCCGAATTCATTGCGCTGCGCGACGGCTATCGCGCCGGCATTCCGAGCGGCAAGCCGATCGACGAGGCGGCCGCCGACCGGTTTCTGCGGTTGATGGCGGAACTTGGCGGAGAGGAGCTCGTCGGCAAGGCAACAAGCCTGCCCGACGGATTGTTCCTGCGCCTTGAATAAAACGCTGCAACACCCTGCGCTGGTGCGCGCATTGTCGCTCGGGCTTCTGCTTCTGGTCTGGATAGCGGCGGCCGAACTGACGGCGGACGCGTCCGTCCTGCCTCAGCCCTGGGCGCTGTGGGTACCCTTTGCGAAAGCCGCTGTTTCCGGCGCTTTGCCGTATCACCTCGGCATGACGTTGTGGCGCGTGATTTGCGCCTTCGTACCGGCGATGGCCATCGGCGTGGCGGTCGGTTTTCTTATGGGGCGCGTTCCCTCCGTCGATCGATGGCTCGATCCATGGCTTGTCGTGTTTCTCAATCTGCCGGCCCTCGTGCTCATCGTGCTGTGCTATCTCTGGATCGGCCTGAACGAGACCGCGGCAATCATTGCCGTGGTGCTCAACAAGATTCCGAACGTCGCCACGATCCTGCGAGAAGGCGCACGGGCACTCGATCCGAACCTCGACGCCATGGCCCAGGTCTATCGCATGCGGCCGCTGGCGCGGCTGCGCCACGTGGTCACACCGCAGCTTGCGCCTTTCATTGCCGGTGCTGCCCGCTCCGGCATTGCGGTGATTTGGAAGATCGTGCTGGTGGTCGAGTTTCTCGGCCGCTCCAGCGGCATCGGCTTCCAGATCCATTTCTATTTCCAGCTCTTCGACGTTGCCATGGTGCTGGTCTATGCGCTGTCTTTCATCGGCGTGATGCTACTGGTCGAGGCGCTGATCCAGCAGCCGGCGGAACGCCGGGTGCGGCGCTGGAGGACGGCATGATTAAGATCGATGTCAGACGAAAGACATTCGGCGAGGAGGAGATCCTGCGCGATATCCGTTTCGAGATGGAGGTCGGCGAGACCATCGCCATCCTTGGTGCATCAGGCATCGGCAAGTCGACGCTGCTTCGGCTGATCGCCGGCATCGACCCGGCTTTCAAGGGCGAGATCACCCGCCCGAACAAGATCGCCATGGTGTTTCAGGAGCCCGTTCTGCTGCCGTGGCGGAGCGTATTGGAGAACCTGACGTTGGTGCATCCGGAACTCGGGACCGAAGCGGCGCTTTCGGCGCTGGAGCGGATCGGCATCGTCGACAAGGCCCAGTTCTTTCCCGGCCAGCTGTCGCTCGGCCAGCGGCGACGGCTGGCTCTGGCGCGCGCCTTTGCCGGACGGCCCGACCTTCTGGTGATGGACGAGCCCTATGTGTCGCTCGATCCGACGACCGCGGAGGAAATGTTGGCGTTGACCGAGGCGCTGATCGCGGAAACCGGCCCTGCCGTCATTCTCGTGACCCATTCAGACGTCGAGGCGCACCGGCTGGCCCGGCGCTGCCTACGCCTTGCCGGGAGACCGGCGACAATTACCGGCGACTTGGCCGCAGGACCGGCATCAGTGTCCTGGGAGGGCGCGTCATGATTGGGCTCGAGATCAGCCATGTCAGCTACAGCTACGGGTCGCGCAAAGCGCTCGACGATGTCAGTTTCTCCGTGGCGGCTGGCCGGTTCTGTGCGCTGCTTGGGCCGAACGGTGCCGGCAAATCGACGCTGTTCGCTCTCCTGACTCGGCTGATCGTGACAGGGGAGGGCCACATCGGCGTGGCCGGCTTCGATATTGCTCGCGCTCCGCGTGCGGCGCTCGCCCGCATCGGCGTTGTGTTCCAGCAACCGACACTCGACCTGGACATGACGGTGCGCCGCAACCTGCGTTATTTCGCCGGACTACACGGACTGTCGGGACGCCCGGCCGGCTTGGCGATCGACGCGGCGCTGGCGCAGCTCGGCATGGCTGAGCGGGCCGATGAGCAGGTGCGCGCCCTAAACGGCGGGCACCGACGGCGTATGGAGATCGCACGGGCGCTGATCCACGGCCCGCAGATCCTGCTGCTCGATGAACCGACGGTCGGATTGGACGCGGCCTCCCGGCAGGCGATCACCGATCACGTGCATCTGCTGGCCGAGCGCGGGCTTGCCGTGCTCTGGGCAACCCATCTCGTCGACGAGATCCGACCGGCCGACCAGGTCGTCGTGCTGCATCGTGGAAAGGTCCTCAGCGATGGCGGTGCCGAGGACCTCGCTGGCGGCCAGGGGGGCGGACACGGGCTTGCCAAGGCTTTCCTGTCGATGACGGCCGAGGGCCGGGAGGTTCCGGCATGAAGGCATGGTTGATTGCGCTTTCCGCCATCGTCACCCGCGAAAACCTGCGCTTCATTCGCCAGCGCGGCCGGTTTCTGGCGGCGCTCGTTCGCCCTCTCGTCTGGCTTATCGTCTTTGCCGCCGGCTTCCGCGCAGCGCTCGGCGTGTCGATCATCCCGCCCTACCAGACCTATATCACCTACGAGGTCTATATCGTTCCGGGGCTTTGCGGCATGATCCAGCTGTTCAACGGCATGCAATCGTCCTTGTCGCTGGTCTATGATCAGGAAATGGGGTCGATGCGGCTCTTGCTGACCTCCCCCCTGCCGCGCTGGTGGTTGCTGTTCTCAAAGCTGCTGGCCGGTGTGATCGTATCCATCTTGCAGGTGGCCGTGTTCCTGGCGATTGCGGCGCTGACCGGTATTACTATGCCACCCGTCGGCTATATCGCGGTGCTGCCGGCATTGGTGGTCAGCGGATTGATGCTCGGCGCGCTCGGGCTGCTGATTTCCTCGACCGTCCGGCAGCTCGAGAATTTCGCTGGCGTTATGAACTTCGTGATCTTCCCGATGTTCTTCCTGTCCTCGGCGCTTTATCCGTTATGGAAGATGGCGGAAAGCTCGCCGCTGCTGCGCGACATTTGCGCCTTGAATCCGTTCACCCATGCGGTCGAACTGATACGCTTTGCGCTTTATGGCGAGCTTAATCTTACGGCGCTCGCCTGGGTCAGCATCTGCTTCGTCTTGTTCATGCTGGCCGCCCTCTGGGGCTATAATCCGGCCCGCGCCATGCTCCGCTCGAAGGGCTGAGCCGGGCGCTACTGCGTGATTCCTTAAATCGGAATCGATTTAAGGACAAAATCATGCAGCACTTCAAAGTGCTACAGCGACCTTTGCGCGTCCAATTGGACGCGCGGCGCTGTAGTCGCAGCGGTTCGACGCCAAAAACCGACACTTTCCGCTATATTGCCGTCAGCGGCATTTGCCATGATCCTGCTTGCGAACGAAAGACGTCCACAGCCGAGGAGGAACCAATGCTCAAGCTACATCCGTCCATCGACAACGGCTTTCCGCCTGCCAGTCCGGACTTTCACGGCGGCACGCTGAAATGCAAATGCGCCACCAATCCGGTGGCCGTTGAAATCGGCGCGCAGACGGCGCACAACCATGCCTGCGGCTGCACCAAATGCTGGAAGCCGGAGGGTGCCGTCTTTGCGCAGATCGCCGTCGTCGGCCGCGACAAGGTGAGTGTCGCCTCAGGCTCAGAGAAACTGCAGATCGTCGATCCGAGCGCGACGATCCAGCGTTACGCCTGCAAGGATTGCGGCACGCACATGTATGGCCGGATCGAAAACACCAAGCATCCCTTCTATGGCCTCGATTTCGTGCATACCGAGCTCAGTGACGAGATGGGCTGGTCGCCGCCGGAATTCGCTGCCTTCGTTTCTTCGGTCATCGAAAGCGGAGTCAACCCCGACAGGATGCCGGAAATACGTGCACGCCTGACGGAACTCGGCCTGTCGCCCTACGATGCGTTGTCTCCGGCGCTGATGGATGCGATCGCCACGCATGTCGCCAAACAGTCCGGCGCCCTGCCGGCCTGACGTGTTGCGCCCGCCGTGGCATCACGCAACATTTAGCGAGCCCGAACGCCTCTCCCTCGGACTCCGCCCGTCGCCTCCTGTTATTAAGGAGGACTCCGAACGGGCGGGGTCTGAGGCGTTTTTCTGCCGTGGAAACTTGGCGGCCGTTGCCTACGGCCAAGCCGTCCGATGAAGCAACCGTCCCGGCGGCCCAATGGCGTTGCTTCTATTCAGACCTGACAGACTTCAGTCACGTTTTCCATTTGATGGCGCAGCCGATCGAGGGCTGCTGCTCCGCCGGACCTTTGCCGGTCTGCGAAACCATGACCATGGCCTCATAGAGATCACGCCTCAGATCAGCAGGGCCGATTTCCTTGCGCGAGGCGTCCAGCCGGCCGCGATATTGCAAGTCCATATCCTTGTTGAAGCCGAAGAAGTCGGGCGTGCAGACGGCGCCATAGGCTTTGGCGACGGATTGGTCCTCATTGAAGAGATAGGGAAAGGGCAGGGCGTTTTCCGACGCGAAGCGCTTCATGTTGTCGAATGAATCCTGCGGATAGGCCTCGACATCGTTGGCGCTGATCGCCACGAAACCGATGCCGTAGGCCTCCAGGTCGATTGCGTCCCGCACGATGCGGGCGATGACCGCTTTCACATAGGGGCAGTGATTGCAGATGAAGGCAACAACCAGCCCGTTCGGCCCGGAAAGGTCCAGGATCGAATAGGCACGGCCGTCCGTACCCGGCAGGCGGGCATCGACGGCTTTCCAGCCGAAATCGCAGAGGGGTGGAGTCGCTGCCATGCCGCCGTCACCTTGCCTTCGTCACCTTGTTTTTCGAAGCGCAGCCAGACCCGGGTCGTCGGCGGCGGCGCGCAGCGCGCCTATATTACCGGCATAAGCCTCCGGCCCGCCTCTGAAGACAGCCGAGCCGGCGACGAGCACGTCGGCGCCTGCTCGAGCGACCAGCGGCGCGGTCTCGGGTGTCACGCCGCCGTCGATTTCGATCAGGATGGGCCTCGGGCCGATCATCGCCCGGACCCTGGCCACCTTTTCGACGACGGACGGGATGAAGGCCTGGCCGCCGAAGCCGGGATTGACGGTCATCAGGAGGATTAGGTCGAGCCGGTCAAGTACATATTCGATGACGGTTTCCGGCGTCGAGGGATTGAGCGATACGCCGGCCTTGCAACCAAGGTCGCGGATCGCCTGTAACGACCGGTCGAGGTGGGTAGTGGCTTCGGCATGCACGGTGATGATATCGCAGCCGGCATCGGCGAAGGCGCCGAGAAAGGGGTCGGCCGGTGCGATCATCAAATGACAGTCGAACACCTTGTCTGTTCGGTTTCGGATCGCTTTGATGACCGGTGGCCCGAAGGTGATGTTGGGCACGAAATGCCCATCCATCACGTCAAGGTGGATCCAATCGGCGCCCGCCTGGCAGATAGTCTCGACCTCTTCGCCGAGCCGCGAGAAATCAGCCGAGAGAACCGAGGGGGCTATGATGGTCTTCTGGCTCATGACGATATCTCCGAATGATGGGGCTGGACCTTGCTGAACACGCGGCTGGCGGAAATGTCCCGAGCCGTGATGGTTGACAGTTGCTCGGCGTCGACCGGCCCGACGCTTTCCTCGAACAGGCGGTTCGCCTGCCGCAGCCGGGCCCGGTCGAGCGCGTTGCGGATCGAGCGCGCATTGGCGAAATGCGGCTGGCGCCGACGACGGGAGATGTAGTTGCCCATCATGGCGATCGCCTTGGTGTCGAAGTGATAGCCCTGTCGGCGCAGCATGCTCTCGGCGATCGACAGCAACTCATCGTCGTCGTAGTCGGGGAAATCAATATGGTGAGCAATGCGCGAGCGGAAGCCCGGATTGCTCTCGAAAAAGCGGTCCATGCGATCGGCGTAGCCGGCGAGAATGACCACCAGATCGTCGCGGTTGTTCTCCATCACCTGCAGCAGGATCTCGATCGCTTCCTGGCCGTAGTCGCGCTCGTTGTCCGGGCGGTAGAGATAATAGGCCTCGTCGATGAACAGCACGCCGCCCATTGCCTTCTTCAGGATCTCCTTGGTTTTCGGCGCGGTGTGGCCGATATACTGCCCCACCAGATCGTCGCGCGTCACCGACACCAGATGCCCCTTGCGGATATACCCGAGCCTGTGCAGCAGATTGGCCATGCGTAAGGCGACCGTTGTCTTGCCGGTGCCCGGATTGCCCGTGAAGCTCATGTGCAGCGACGGCGCCTCGTGCGTGAGGCCCATTGCACGGCGGGCCCGCTCAACGAGCAGCAGGGCTGCCGTCTCGCGGATCCGCTGCTTCACAGGTTTAAGCCCGACGAGCTCTCGATCCAGCTCATCGAGGATTTCGGCGACGCCGGAGGCTTTGTATTCTTCGGCGAGATCGACCGATGTCGGCAGGCTTTCGGTGCTTGATAGGGCTTCCGGCACCACCATTTGTTTGCTCCCTCTACCGCCGCGTTTCCCAGGCGTAGTGCTGGTTGCGACCGCGGCTTTCCGTCCGGGTCATCCGCAGTTTCGGTTCGTTGTCGGGACGGTTAACGATGAAGGACATCGTCACGGTCTCGAGGCCGCGGCTGGAATCGAAGGCGTTGAGGCGGATGTAGTCCTGCGGATGGGCCTTGCGGCAATCTTCCAGTTCCATCATCACGCCCTTGGCGTCCTTCAGGTCGAACATCGGATTGCCCCACATTTCCCAATAGGTGTTGCGGGGGTGTGGGTCGTCGGTATATTCGACGCCGATCGCCCATCCCTTGCCGAGGCAATATTCCACCTGTGCCGTTATCTGCTCATCCGTCAGATCCGGCAGGAACGAGAAGCATCCTTGGGTGATACGCATGTCGTCTCTCCTTCTTGTCATGCCCGTCAGGCGACGCTTACGCTCGGTACGAAATCCGAAGAGTCCGTCGGGGTGTAGTTGAAGCTGATATTGCCCCAGGTATCGAGGGCCGCTTCCAGCGGCTTGCACCACTTCGCCGCCGCCCGCAGGATTTCAGGACCTTCATGGGCGATGTCTCGGCCTTCGTTGCGGGCGAGCACCATGGCTTCGAGCGCGACCCGATTGGCGGTGGCTCCTGCCTGGATGCCCATGGGATGACCAATCGTGCCGCCGCCGAACTGCAGCACGACGTCGTCGCCGAAAAGATCGAGCAGTTGGTGCATCTGGCCGGCATGGATGCCGCCTGATGCCACCGGCATGACCTTCTTGATATCCCCCCAGTCTTGGTCGAAGAAGAGGCCGCGTGGAAGGTCAACCTCGTTCTTCATCTCGCGGCAGACATTGTAGTAGCCCTGCACGGTCAACGGGTCGCCTTCGAGCTTGCCGACGGCAGTGCCCGCATGCAGGTGGTCGACGCCGGCGAGCCGTAGCCATTTGGCGATGACACGGAAGGAGATGCCATGGTTCTTCTGCCGTGTGTAAGTGCCGTGACCGGCTCGATGCATGTGTAGGATCATGTCGTGCTGCCGGCACCATTCCGAGATCGACTGGATTGCCGTCCAACCGATGATGAGATCCACCATGACGATGACCGAGCCGAGTTCCTTGGCGAACTCGGCGCGGCGATACATCTCCTCCATCGTGCCGGCGGTGATGTTGAGGTAGTGCCCCTTAACCTCCCCGGTGACGGCAGAGGCGTGATTGACGGCCTCCATGCAGTAAAGATAGCGGTCGCGCCAATGCATGAAGGGCTGCGAATTGATATTCTCGTCGTCCTTCATGAAATCGAGACCGCCCTTCAGGCCCTCATAGACGACGCGACCATAGTTCTTGCCCGAAAGTCCGAGTTTCGGCTTGGTGGTGGCGCCAAGCAGCGGCTTGCCGAACTTGTCGAGCCGCTCACGCTCGACGACGATGCCGGTCGGCGGGCCCTTGAAGGTCTTCACATAGGCGACGGGGAAGCGCATGTCCTCAAGCCTTGCCGCCTTCAGCGGCTTGAACGAGAAAACGTTGCCGATGATCGACGCCGTCAGGTTGGCAATCGATCCTTCCTCGAACAGGATGAGGTCGTAGGCGACGTAGCAGAAATACTGCCCCGGCGTCCCGGGTACCGGATCGACTCGGTAGGCCTTGGCGCGGTATTGGTCACAGGCCGTCAGGCGATCGGTCCAGACGACCGTCCAGGTGGCCGTCGAGCTTTCGCCGGCAACGGCGGCGGCCGCCTCGATCGGGTCGACCCCGTCCTGCGGCGTAATCCGGAACAGGGCGATCAGATCGGTGTCCTTCGGCTCGTAGCCTCCGTCCCAATAGCCCATCTGCGCGTATTTCAGCACGCCGGCCTTGTAGCGTTCCTTGCCCTTGATCTCTGTCTTGGCATCGGCGTTCATGACACAGTCCTTTCCTCTGGATGGATGGGGTCAGGCGGCTTGCGACCGCGCCGTCTGGGGTTTCAGGGAGCCGCTCGCGTAGCGTCGGGCCATTTCCGACATCGGCGTGACCTTGATGCGGGATGCGTTGCCGGCGGTGCCGAAGGCCTCGAGCCGGGCCTTGCAGACCGCCGACATGGCGTCCATGGCGGGTTTCAGGAATTTGCGCGGATCGAATTCGGCGCGGCTCGTGTCGGCCACCCGGCGAAAGGCAGCGGCTGCCGCCAGGCGCAGATCCGTGTCGATATTGACCTTGCGCACGCCGAAGCGGATGCCCCGCACGATCTCCTCGACCGGTACGCCGTAAGTCTCTCGCATTTCGCCGCCATGGGCGTTGAAGACATCCTGCCACTCCTGCGGCACTGAAGAGGAGCCGTGCATGACGATATGGGTGTCTGGCAGCCGGCGATGGATATTCTCGATCACGTCCATGGCGAGCACTTCGCCGGTCGGCTTGCGGGTGAACTTGTAGGCGCCGTGCGAGGTGCCGATGGCCACAGCCAGCGCATCGACCTCGGTGTCGGCGACGAAGCGGGCGGCTTCATCCGGATCGGTCAAAAGCTGCGAACGATCGAGCGCGCCTTCGAAGCCGTGGCCGTCCTCAGCTTCACCATGGCCCGTTTCGAGCGATCCAAGGCAGCCGAGTTCACCCTCGACCGAAGCGCCGACCATATGGGCGAGGCGGCTCACTTCGGCAGTGATCGCGACGTTATAGGCGTAGTCGGCAGGGGTCTTTGCATCCTCCTTCAACGAGCCGTCCATCATCACCGAGGTGAAGCCGTGCTGGATCGCCGTGAGGCAGGTCGCGACATTGTTGCCATGATCCTGGTGGATGCAGAGCGGGATGTCGGGATACATCTGCTCAAGCGCTTCCATCATCTTGGCGAGCATGATGTCGTTGGCATAGGAGCGGGCGCCGCGCGAGACCTGCAGGATCACAGGAGCGTCGCAGGCGCGCGCCGCTTCCATGATTGCCAGGCCCTGTTCCATGTTGTTGATGTTGAATGCCGGCACACCATAAGTGCGTTCGGCGGCATGATCGAGCAATTGGCGGAGCGTTATACGGGCCATGGTCAAACCTCCTTCGATGATCTGATGATATCTTTGCCCGCCTGCGGGCCGGGTCCCGGTGGTCATGAGCGGCGTCTCCTCGGAATCCCGCCGACGAGCTTTAAGGCTTCGGCGACGACATGGTCGGCGGTGATGCCGAAATGGCGATAGAGGTCTCCGGCCGGTGCCGAGGCACCGAAGCCTTGCATGCCAACGAAGGCACTGTGCGGCCCCATCCAGCGATCCCAGCCGAGGCGACCGGCCGCCTCGACAGCAATGCGTGGGGCATCTCCGAGGACCTGCTTCTGATACGCTGCATCCTGGGCTTCGAACTTCTCCCAGCAAGGCATGGAGACCACCGCCGCTTCCAACCCCACGTCGGTCTGCAAGCGTTCCGCTGCGGCAACGGCGATCTCGACCTCGGATCCGGTGGCAAGGAGCGTGATGTCGCGAGGCCCGCGCGCTTCCTTCAAGACATAGGCCCCGAGCGCTGACAAATTCTGGTCCCCGTCCGTGTGGCGCAGCATCGGCAGAGCTTGCCGCGAAAGGGCAAGAACGCTCGGTGTGTTCTTCTCGCCAAGCGCGATCTCCCAGCATTCTGCCGTCTCTATGATGTCGGCGGGCCGAAAGACATTGAGATTGGGAGTGGCGCGCAGCATGGCCAGATGCTCGACCGGCTGGTGGGTCGGTCCGTCCTCGCCCAGCCCGATGGAATCATGGGTCAGCACATAGACGACAGGCAGGCCCATCAGTGCCGAGAGGCGCATCGCGCCGCGAGCATAGTCGGAAAATACCAGGAACGTGCCGCCATAGGGAATGAAGCCGCCATGCAAGGCGATGCCGTTCATAGCGGCCGCCATGCCGTGCTCGCGGATGCCGTAATGCAGGTAGCGGCCCTTGAAATTGCCAGGCGCAATGGGCTGGGTCTGCGACGTCATCGTCAGATTCGAGCCGGTCAGATCGGCGGAGCCGCCAACCGTCAAAGCAGTCGCCGCGTTGATGACCTCCAGCGCCATCTGCGAGGCCTGCCGCGTCGCGACCTTCGATGCCCGCTTGC
This sequence comes from Sinorhizobium numidicum, assembly GCF_029892045.1. Classification (NCBI taxonomy): domain Bacteria; kingdom Pseudomonadati; phylum Pseudomonadota; class Alphaproteobacteria; order Hyphomicrobiales; family Rhizobiaceae; genus Sinorhizobium; species Sinorhizobium numidicum. The sequence continues at coordinate 1,497,560 of NZ_CP120367.1, read as the reverse complement.
GATGCGCGGCCCGGAACTTTGCCAGCAGATCGGCGACATCGCCGTCCAGCTGCCGGCCGACGGTCTGTTCGTAACGCTTTTTCGAGCGCGAAGCGTCGAGGCGGATTTCCCAGGCTTCGCGGGCCACCCGGCCGCGCACTGCCACGTTTTCCCAGGCGGACTTGATCTCGGGCGGCACGAAAAAGGGCGGATGGGACCAGCCAAGCTTTTCGCGTGTCGCGGCGATTTCATTGTCGCCGAGCGCCGCCCCATGGGTCTTGTGCGAGCCTTCCATGCTGGCCGCCCCCTTGCCGATCCGGGTGCGGCAGGCGATCAGCGATGGCTTGCGGCTCCGGCGGGCCCGCTCGATTGCCTTCGCCACGGCTTGCGGATCGTGGCCATCGACGCGTTGCGCATTCCAGCCGGCTCCGCGGAACCGTACAAGCTGATCCATCGAGGTGGAGAGATCGGTCGATCCGTCGATCGATATCCGGTTGTCGTCCCAGAGCACGACGAGCTTGCGCAGCTTCAGATGTCCGGCAAGGTCGATCGCCTCGTGGCTGATGCCCTCCTGCAGGCAGCCGTCGCCGGCCACCACATAGGTGAAGTGATTGCAGAGCGAACTGCCGAAGCGGGCGGCCATCATCTGTTCGGCAATCGCCATGCCGACGGCGGTGGCTATGCCCTGACCGAGGGGGCCGGTGGTGGTCTCGACACCGAGGGCATGGCCGTATTCGGGGTGGCCGGCAGTTTTTGAGCCGAATTGGCGGAAGGCTGAGAGCTCGGCCATCGGCATGTCGGCAAAGCCGATCAGATGATGGATGGAATAGAGCAGCATCGAACCATGGCCAGCCGAAAGCACGAAACGATCGCGATCCGGCCAGTCAGGCAGGGAGGGATCAATCTTGATAAAGCGCTTGAAGAGGACGGTCACCGCGTCGGCCATGCCCATCGGCATGCCGGGGTGGCCGGAATTGGCCTTCTGCACGGCATCCATGGCGAGAAACCGGATGGCATCGGCCATGCTGCGTTCCGATGCTGCGGCATGGGTTTCGATCTTCTGCGAAACATTCATGGTTTCCTCCTCACGACATGCGGTGTTTGCGCTCGAGCAGTTTGTGGATGAGCGGTGTGAAAATCAGTTGCATGGCGAGATCGAGCTTATCGCCCGGCACCACGATGGAGTTGGCACGCGACATGTAGCTGTTGTGCAGCATCGACAGCAGGTAGGGAAAATCGATGCTTTGCGGTTTGGCGAAGCGGATGACCAGGATGGATTCGGCCGGCGTCGGTATCCAGCGGGCGATGAAGGGATTGGACGTGTCGACGATCGGCACGCGCTGGAAATTGATGTCCGTCAGGGAAAACTGCGGGCAGATGTAGTTCACATAGTCGGGCATGCGCCGCAGGATCGTGTCTGTCACGGCCTCGGTGGAGTAGCCGCGCGTTGCCTTGTCGCGATGGATCTTCTGAATCCATTCGAGATTGATCACCGGGACGACGCCGATTTTCAGATCGCAGTGCTGGGCGAGGTTGACCGTCTCGGTTACGGCGCAGCCATGCAATCCCTCGTAGAATAAGAGATCGCTGTCGCTGAACTCCTCCCAGTCCGTAAACGTGCCGGGTTCCGCGCTGTATTTTGCGGCCTCGGCGTCGTCATGCACGTAGTGACGGGTGCGCCCGACGCCGCGCCTGCCATATTCGGCAAAGACGCTTTCGAGGATTTCCAGTTCGTTCGCTTCGGCTGAAAAATGCGTGAAGTCGACGCCTCTGGCCTTTTCGTCGGCTATCTTGCGGCGCATGGTTTCCCGGTCGAAGCGATGAAAGGCATCACCTTCGATGAACGATGCTGAAATGTTCTCGCGCTTGAAGATCTTCTCGAACGTGTCCTTTACGGTCGTGGTGCCGGCGCCGGAAGAGCCGGTGATCGATATGATTGGGTATTTGGCTGACATACTGGTCTCCTCAGGCCCGAAACAGACCGCGCTTGCCGAAGAGCGGTGCGCGTTCGCCAATCATGTTCGGATCGACGTGATAGCGGGCGACGCGCGCCACTTCGCGACGCGAACCGAAAACCAGCGGTACGCGCTGGTGCAGGTTTTCCGGAACGAGATCGAGAATGCGCGTGACGGAAGTTGTGGCTGCACCGCCGGCGTTCTCGATGATGAAGGCGATCGGGTTGGCCTCGTAGACCAGCCGCAGCCGGCCCTGACTGTAACCTTTTCGGCCGTCGGCGGGGTACAGGAAAATCCCGCCCCGAGCCAGGATCCGATAAGTATCGGCAACCAGCGAAGCGATCCATCGCATGTTGAAGTCCCGCTCGCGCGGCCCCTCTGAGCCTGCCAGGCAATCGTCGACATAGAGCCGGATCGCTTCTTCCCAGTGTCGGTAGTTCGACATGTTGATGGCGAATTCGCTGGTACGCTCCGCGATGTTGACCGATTTGTAGCCCTGTACGAAGCATCCGAGCCGGTTGGAGAAGATGAAAATTTCCGTGCCCTTGCCGAGCGACAGCACCAGGGCGGTTTGCGGCCCGTAGAGGAAGAAGCCGGCCGCGAGCTGTCGGTTTCCGGGTTGCAGAAAGGACTGCACGGGGTCCGAGCCCGGTCCCTTGACGGCGGGCAGCACAGAGAAGACCGTGCCGATGGAGATGTTGGTGTCGATGTTCGACGAGCCGTCGAGGGGATCGATGGCAACCGCAAGGCGCGCATTCGGGTCGAGCAGAACAGGATTTTCCAGTTCTTCCGAGGCGTAGCATGCGACCGGTGCGCCCTGCAGGCACGACAGGAAGAGATCGTCGCACAGAACGTCGAGCTCCTTCTGCAGGTCGCCATCGGCATTGCTGCCGCCGCGGGTGCCGTTGAACGCCGTGCCGAGCGCTCCCTGGTTGACGAGCTTGCGGACCTCCAGGGCGGCCATTGCCAGCCTTTGGATCACTGCGGCCACTTCCCGTGCGATATCGTCGCGATTGCCCGTGCATGAGGCAAGATAGGCCTCGAGAGTTGCGCCTGACATGATGTCTCCTCCCACAATGTCCGGTGCAGAATGGCGCAAACAGAGAGTTTGTAAAATTTATTAGTTTGACTTTGTAAGTTAGATTTATTTACTTTCGTTCATGCGCAATGTGACCCTTCGCCAACTTCGCACCGTTCAGGCCGTCTGCCGGCTGGGGAAGATCAACCTCGCTGCCGAGGCTTTGGGTCTGACCGGGCCGGCGCTCACCCTGCAGATCCAGCAACTGGAGCGGGACGCCGATGTCTCGCTGTTCGACAGGACGCGCGGCGGCATGGTTCCCACGGCTTTCGGTCTTGCTTTCCTTGAGGCGGCACGGGCGGTTGAGGACAGCCTGGTCAGCCTTGAGGATTCGATCAGTGCCATCAAGGGGCTGCGCACCGGGCGATTGCGCCTCGGCGTGGTGTCGACCGGAAAATATTTCGCCCCGCAACTGATTGCCGCCTTCCGCAACCAGGTCCCGGCCATCGAGATCAATCTCTTTATCGGCAACCGCGCCGAGATCATCGCCAAACTGAGGGACCACGAGATCGATATTGCGCTGATGGGGCGGCCGCCGCGCGACTTCGAGGTGCGCTCGCAGGTGTTCGGCGACCACCCGCTGGTCTTCATAGCCCCCGCCGATCACCCCCTCGCAGGCGTGCTGGAAATTTCGCGGGAGCGGATTGCGCAGGAACAGTTTCTGTTGCGTGAAAGGGGTTCGGGGACCCGTATCTCACTTGAGATCTTTCTGAGCGACACGCCGCGCAAGCTGGAGGAGCTCGGCACGGAGATGGGCTCGAACGAGACCATCAAGCAGGCCGTCATCGCCGGTCTGGGGATTGCCTTCATCTCAGCCCATACCATCGAGCAGGAGGTGAAGCTGCGCCGACTCGTCATTCTCGACGTTGTCGATACGCCGATCCGCCGGCAATGGTTCAGCGTGTCGCGCGTGGACCGTGCCACCACCCCGGCGATGCAGGCTTTCGAGCGGTTTCTGCTGGCGACGGGCGCGCGATATCTGCCGGTGGTCAGCAAGCCCTATCCCGCCAACGCGTTTGGTTAAGCCGAGGACGCGACCTGTCGCCCGCGGGACAATTTCACGCCCTGGCCACGTACGCGGTCGACAGCTCGGCCGAGGCGCGCGGCTCTTTTCGAGCGGAAAACCCGATGTCGACCGACACCTAGGTCGTAATTGTGAGGCCTTACATGGCTTGCTACCATTCGACACGGAAGAGGAGGTTTCACGATGCTTGTCAGCCGATATTCGAAAGCGGCCAGCCGTGATGCTTTCAGCCGTAGTCTCCGGCGAGCTTGCGCAGCGCACTTGAGCTTTCCGGCATCGTCTGTGCCGATATTCGATCGGCAGCTCTCGTCAAAAACAATACGAATACGGAAGCCGAAGTTGCCAGCTGGTTCATCGGCGTCCCTGTGCACATGCTGTAAGGCGAGCGTGCTTGCGGCGAGAAATCGATTTGCGAAAAGCTCGGCGATGGCGCCGCCGGGCCTTGCCGGTGCAGCAGAAAGCTGTTCCGGCTCTTCACTCAAGCGGAGCTCTTTCCGAGCAAAGCTTGCTTCGTGTTCGACCCGGCTGCGAGGGCGCCTGCCAATGTGGGAGCGAGCACATCCACCTGAACAAGGCGAATGGAGAAAACATGTCCTGGCATGCACCAAAATTCATCGAAGTTAGCTGCGCTATGGAAATCACCCGCTATGCTCCTGCAGACGGGGATGAGCCGATCCTCTTCTGATGCTCCGCCGCACGATGGTCGGTTCACAACTCGTTTAGGGTAGCCCGGTGAATAAAGCGTCCGATCTTCGTATCATTCTTCTGGGGGCCGCCGCGGGCGGCGGTCTCCCGCAATGGAATTGCGGTTGCCTGAACTGCTCGTCGGCACGGGAGCCGAACGCCATCCTGCGGCCGCAGACCCAATCGTCGCTTGCAGTCAGCCTGGATGGTGAGGCCTGGACTGTGTTCAACGCTTCTCCCGATATACGCCAGCAAATTCAGGACAATCGCGCACTGCAGCCGCGCCGCCTGCGCCACAGTCCAATCAAGAGCGTGGTGCTGACCAATGGCGACATTGATCATCTCGCAGGACTACTCGTGCTGCGGGAAAAGCAGGCGTTCACTGTATTTTCAACCGGCACAGTCAGCCAAATCATCGCTGAGAATTCCGTCTTCCGCGTTCTCGATCCGGGATTGGTTTCAAGGAGGATCGTCGCGATCGAAGAACCTTTCTCCCCGCTTCCGGGTCTTGAGGCGCGGCTCTTTGCCGTCCCCGGCAAGGTTCCGCTCTTTCTCGAAGACGGCGAACCGGATCTCGACGTCGAGGGCGAACACACCGTGGGAGTTGAGCTGGGGACTGACGCGAAGCGCATCTACTACATCCCGGGCTGCGGCTTGCTGAACGACGCCCTCGGCGCACGTTTAAGAGATGCCGACGCATTGTTCTTCGACGGTACCCTCTTTCGTGATGACGAGATGATCGCCACCGGCACGGGTCACAAGACGGGTCGCCGCATGGGCCACATGCCGATCGCCGGCGAGGGCGGCAGCCTTGATGCACTCGCTGCGTTGAACATCCGCAAAAAGGTCTATGTCCACATCAACAACACGAACCCGATCTGGCAGGCCGGCACCGAGCGCGCCCACGTCGAAGGCCGTGGCTTTGAAGTCGGGTTCGACGGCATGGAGGTCCGCCTTTGACGACGGCAGCTGACAGGAGGGCTTTTCACGCCCGCCTTTTGGATATCGGGAAGGAGCGCTATCACGACAAGCATCCCTTTCACGTGATGCTCCACGGTGGTCGGTGCACGATGACGCAAGTTCGCGCCTGGGTCATCAATCGTTACTACTACCAGAGCCGGATTCCGATGAAGGACGCGGCCTTCTTGTCGCGTTGCGACGACCCTGACCTGCGTCGCTCATGGCGCTCCCGTATCGAAGACCATGACGGCGGCATTGATGAAGGCGGCGGCATCCGACGTTGGCTGCGTCTCGCTGAGGCAGTTGGTCTCGATCCCGACTACGTCGCTTCGACAAGGGGCGTCCTGCCTTCGACCCGATTCGCCGTGGACGCTTATGTGTCGTTCGTGCGTCAGCAGCCGTTGCTCGAGGCGGTGGCATCCTCGCTGACTGAGCTCTTTGCGCCAAAAATCCATTCGGAACGTATCGCCGGGCTTCTGGAGCACTATGCGTTCGCGGATCATGAGGCGCTCGCCTACTTCCGCCAAAGGCTGGCCGAGGCGCCTCGGGACGTTGAATTCGGTCTCGCCTATGTCCTCGATCACGCCGACACGAGGGAAAAGCAGGATGCAGCCGCTGCGGCGCTCACCTTCAAAACCGATGTGCTGTGGTCTCAACTCGATTCGCTTTATTCGGCCTATGTCGCGCCCGGTCGGATCCCACCGGGAGGTTGGGATGGTCGCGAAGGTCTTCTCGGGGAGCGGGCTTCGACGGAGGCAGCAGAATGACCGCCGATGCGTCTGTGATATCGGGTCCAAGCGTCGTCAAATTGGCCCGTGGCGTACGGCTGCACGATGATCCGGTTCGCGGCCGGAAAGTTTTATTGGCACCGGAACGTGCCATGGCCCTCGACGACATCGCCGTCCTCATCGTGCAAGCCCTCGATGGCAAGCGAAGTCTCGATCGGATCGCCGCGGACTTTGCCGCGGAGTTCGACGCGCCCGTCGTCCAGATTACAAATGACGTCAGCGCTTTCGCCAAGGAGCTTGCCGTCCGCCGCATGCTGGAGATCGTCGAATGAACGATAGCGTCACCATTGCAGACGACGCTGCTCGCAACATTTTGCGCGCGCCTCCTCCGATGGCGATGTTGGCGGAGTTGACGCATCGATGTCCATTGGCTTGCCCGTATTGCTCCAATCCAATCGAGTTGACGCGGGCAAACGAGGAGCTTTCGACCGAGGAATGGATAGGCGTCTTCAAGCAAGCCGCCGCTCTCGGCGTGCTGCATCTGCATTTGTCGGGCGGGGAGCCCGCGGCGCGACGGGATTTGGCTGAGTTGACGAAGGCAGCCGCCTCGTTCGGACTCTATACCAACCTGATCACTTCGGGTGTGGGCTTGACTGAAGCCAGAATTAACAACCTGGCGGATGCCGGACTCGACCACGTTCAGCTTTCCATCCAGGGCGTTTCTGCTGAAGGGGCCGATTGGATCAGCGGCTATGAAGGCGGTTATGAGCGAAAGATCGCTGTCGCAGGCTGGGTGGACAAGGCCCGGATCCCGCTGACACTGAATGCCGTCTGTCACAGGCAGAACTTGGACCAGGTCGATGACATGATCACGCTTGCCATCAGGCTCAAGGCGCGGCGCATCGAGGTCGCAACGGTGCAGTTTCACGGCTGGGCCGAGCGCAACAAGGCGGCTCTCATGCCCACCCGCGAGCAAGTCGAGCGTGCAACGACGACAGTCGACGAGGCGCGCGAGAAGTATCAAGGCATACTGGTGATCGACTATGTGCCGGCTGATTATTATTCCACGTATCCAAAGGCGTGCATGGGCGGCTGGGGACGAGTGGGCCTGAACGTTACGCCGTCGGGGCGTGTGCTTCCCTGCCACGCGGCGGAAACGATTCCGAGCCTGTCCTTCAAGAATGTGCGCGAAGGCTCACTCTCCGAGATTTGGTACGAGAGCGACGCGTTCAACGCCTATCGCGGTGAGGACTGGATGCCGGAGCTCTGTCGGAGTTGCGAGCGCAAGAAGGTTGATTTCGGTGGCTGCCGTTGTCAAGCGATGGCGCTTGCCGGCGACCCGGGCGCGACGGATCCGGTTTGCGTTAAATCGCCGCTGCGCGGCCGCTTGACGCGGGAAACAGACCAACTTTCGGCGACATCATCGGTTACCTTAACCTACCGCGGTCGGTAGAAGCTGGTTCGAATCCGGAATGAGCGCCTGATTTGCCGAACCGCACAGGGGGCTGAACCGGTCGATGTCCTCGTTCCGTGTTCGAAAGATCGCACCGCATAAAGCAAGCTGCTGCATGTTTCCTTAAATCGGAGCCGATTTAAGGAAACATGCAGCAATTCGAAGTGCTACAGCGACCTTTGTGGGTCTGAAAAGACGCACGGCGCTGTAGGGTTCTGGACACGCTGCTTCACCTCCTACCGCGACGACGCCCAGAGCTCGAGCGTCGCCTCGATCGAAGCGCCGGTCATCCATGATGATCTCCGAATCATGGTGACCCATCGATTCAGCAACCAGGAACGAACGCACCTGCAGCGCTAGGACGCATCGGTGGAGAACTTGTGTACCGTCGTCGATTTCAACGTTTCGCCCGGCTTCAGAACCGTCGTCGGAAAGGACGGCTTGTTCGGCGAATCCGGGAAGTGCTGCGTCTCGAGGCAGAAGCCATCGGTCTGGCGGTATTGCTGACCGGCCGCGCCGACGAGCGTCGCATCGAGGAAGTTGCCGCTGTAGAACTGGACGCCGGGCTCGGTGGTCGAGATCTCCATGATCCGGCCCGAGCGCGGCTCGTAGACTCGCGCGGCGAGCGAAAGCCCACTACCCATCCGATTCAGCACGAAGTTATGATCGTATCCGCGGCCATAGACTAGCTGTGGATCGTCCGAGCGGATGCGTGCGCCGATCGGCATGCCCTCGCGGAAGTCGAATGGCGTGTCGGTCACGGAGGCGAGCTGTCCGGTGGGGATCAAGGTCGCATCGACTGGAGTGTAGCGATCGGCGTTGATCGTGAGGATGTGATCGTCGATCCCGCCCGCGCCGTCACCGGCGAGATTGAAGTAGGAGTGACTCGTGAGATTAACGACGGTCGGTTTATCCGTCATCGCTTCGTAGTCGATGCGCAGCTCGTTGTCGTTAGTGAGGGTATAGACGACCCGGACCGTGAGCATGCCGGGATAGCCTTCCTCGCCATCCTTGCTCGTGTAGCTGAGCCGCGCTGCGGCGCCGCTCACGTTGGTCAGCGGCTCGACCGACCAGACGACCTTGTCGAAGCCTTTCGTGCCGCCATGCAGGCTGTTCGGCCCGTTATTGGCGGCGAGCTGGTACTGCGTGCCGTCGAGCGTGAACTTCGCGCCGCCGATGCGATTGCCGTAGCGCCCGATCAACGCGCCGAAATAGGGGTTCTTGGTTTCGTAGTCGGCGAGTTCCTTGAACCCAAGCACGATATTGCCGAGCTTGCCCCAGCGGTCGGGCACGTTAATCGCCGTGATGATGCCGCCATAGGTGATGAACTTGACGGACGCGCCCTTGTCGTTGGTGAGCGTATAAAGATCGACGGCTTTGCCGTCCTGCGTGTTTCCGAATGGGGTGCTGTCCACAGAGCCGGCTCCGGCGCTCGTTCCCGTCAGCAGCACGCCCATGCCGAGCACGGCCGCGCCGAGCACTGATCTATGCCACATACGCGATATGTTAGGATCGACCCGCATCACGGTTTCCTCCCTTGATAAGCGTCTTCGGCGACGGCTTCGGACGAGCCGCCTGGAAGACCAATTCTAAACTCATCGGACTATGAACGTAAGCGTCTACATGCCCGGGGACAGCGCCTGAGCGACAGGGCTTGATGAAATGAGACTCGCGGCGCCCTGCGCCCAAACGGAGCGTCAGCTGCTGAATAGCGGTTCGCGCCAAGCCCAGGTCCAACGTGTTCCAGGGAGTCAAATTGGTTGGGACTTTCAGTTGATTCTGACAGAGCTAATTGTGATACTTCTGTGACAAAGTACAGCCGTATGCCGAGGGCGCTGCGGTTGATTAAATCCGGCTCCTATTCGGCGAGCCGGTGGGCAGGCGATGGATCAGCAGGGATGCCATCACGGAGCTCGTTTTATCACTGATTACCACAGACGTGTTAGAGTGGCACATAGGCGTGCGGTGGATGATTTGGGCATGGTGTCTGCGTGGCATCGGTCGCTTGCTCGTCTCGCTAATCGTGTCCCGGAATTGGGGTTCAGGCCCCACTCAGCGCCTGTGTCGCGGGCATAAATCATGTGCCAGCATGACAGTATGACTACAGTCGGATGGCGGTGGTCTCTTTAGAGCTTCGCAGCTCAGCAAGCCGAACGCTGTCACCCGATCAATTGAGAGGCGAGAAAGATGAGGCATCCAGCCAAGGCGCCGACGATCGTACCGTTCATCCGGATGTACTGGAGATCGCTGCCGACGACGAGTTCCAGGCGCTCCACGAGCGTCGGGCTGTCCCAGCTTCTGACGACTTCGGCTACAAAGGTACTAATCTCGTGACGCCAAGAGACCAGATAGACGGCCAGTTCCTCGAGAAACGCGTCCATATGCTTCAACATCGCTTCGTCGGCCGCAAGCGTCCGGCCGAGGAGCATGCAGATCCTCTCAACGGCCGCGCGCGCCTTTGAGGTTGGGTGCGACAGATCGTCGAGCATCACCCGCGAGGTCTCGTGCCACAGCGCAGCGACCCAGGCCTGAACATCCGGATGCTCGAGGATACGATTTTTGGAAGCGTTGATCTGCTGGCGCTGCTCCGGCGAATTGGTGAGCTCATCGATCAAATGGGCGAGCGCCTCACGAAATTTCAGCCGGACTTCGCTCTCCGGCTCCCGCAGGTCGTTGAGGAGATCGGCACAACCGGTGATGATCGCGTCGGCAATTTTTCGGTTTATCGTCCGGGGTATCCACCAGCGACTGCGTTGCTTGACGAGGTCGTAGATCTGCTCCCGGTTCTCTTCGAGCCATCGGGCGGACACGCCGAGCACGCGCTCGAACAGGACATCGGCCTCGCCGCTTTCCGTCACCATGTGAATCGCACGCCCGATGACGGGCGCGATGTCGGCCTGCTGGACCTGCTTGCCGAGAGTCCGCCGGGCGAACTCGCGCAGGTCGCGACTGTCCAGCGAGCGAACGAGATAGGGCAACGCTGCGACAACAGCATTGGCGATGATCGGTGCGGTCGCCGGGGCCGACAGCCAGGTCGCAAACCGCTGCGCGGCGTGGGCGTTTCGCAACTTCTGCAAGAGCACTTCCTTGGTCAGGAAATGGCGTTCGATGAAGCGGCCCAGCGTCTGTCCGATGCGCTCCTGGCTGTTTGGAATGATTGCCGTGTGCGGAATAGGCAGGCCCAACGGGTGCCGAAAGAGCGCGGTCACCGCGAACCAGTCGGCAAGCCCGCCGATGATTCCCGCTTCGCTTGTGGAGCGCAGGAGCCTTGTCGAGAAGTTGGGATCGGCGATGAAGTGTGTGGCCACGAAGACAGCGCCCATGGCGACAAGAAGGGATGTCGCCAAAGCGCGATTGCGCTTGAGGCGCCGCCGCAGGGCGTCTTCGGTACGGGCCGGCGGAATAGTTCCGGGGGGCGAGGATGGGGTTGGGGTGTCAAGTGATCGAATACGATCCGGTGCCATGGCTCAACCTCTTTACGGCGACTCCGCCGGTCCTCGCGGCAGAAATCTTTCAACGTCCGGCAACCGCCCAATCAACAAGCATGGCAAGAGCTGCTATCATGCAGACTGTTCGGGCGCGGATCGCTGCCGCTTGGCCAGACGTGAGTATCGACGATACTCCGATCCGTCCGTGTTGGTCACCCTTGGGGAGATAACGACATGCTGCCGAGGCGGCCGTGGGGAACCGGCAGCGAATTCTTCTGGCACGGCTATGCTGCGCACCGCCTCCTGCGGAGCCCTTTGGTTGCTTCTGCTCTGGTCGGGGTAGGTGTCCTGCAGTTCCTGAGGGGTCGCGTGCTCGGATCGCCCTCTGCGTTGCTCTTTTATGCCTTAGTGATCCATTATGTGGGCAATGCGGCCGATACCGATCGACGGCGCTCCAGCTGACCGCGCGCGGGAGTTTCGCGCGCGAGGCGCCTTAGGTATTTCACCTGGCAAGCGGCTGCGCCATGTGGTTGCTTCAAGGCTCAGGTCTCATGGCAAGAGCAACTTTCCTCGGGTGCGATGCCAATCTCCCTTCACCCCCTATAGAACAGGCCATCACAAGATCATAACTGGGTGGCGTACGCGTTAACGTCGGAGGAAAGAGATGAAGAAGTCAAAGGAGGAAGCCGGAACTCCGGAATGGCTCGAGGCCGAACTGGCCGATACGCTCGACGAGGACTACGAACTCGAGCTTTCCGAGCCGGCTCTGTCGGAAGAGATCCGCAGAATTCACCGCAAGGTTCGCCCCGCGACGATTCCGCGTATCGACTATTTTCGCGCCTTGCTTGCGCTGCAGGCCGAGCTGATCAAGCTGCAGGATTGGGTGGCCTATCATAAGGAGAAGGTCGTTGTCATCTTCGAGGGTCGCGATTCTGCCGGCAAGGGCGGCGTGATCAAGCGCATTACCCAGCGCCTCAACCCGCGCGTCGTGCGAGCGGTGGCTCTGCCGGCTCCTTCGGACCGCGAAAGAACGCAATGGTATTTCCAACGCTACGTGCCGCACCTGCCGGCCGGAGGCGAAATCGTGCTCTTCGACAGATCGTGGTACAACCGCTCCGGTGTCGAGCGCGTCATGGGCTTTGCGACCGAAGACGAGGTCGAACAATTCTTCAGGGACGTGCCCGCGTTCGAACGGATGCTGGTGGGCTCCGGCATTCGACTCGTGAAGTATTGGTTTTCGATCACCGACGAGGAGCAGCAGATGCGGTTTCTCATGCGTATCCATGATCCGCTGAAACAGTGGAAGCTCTCACCCATGGACTTGCAGTCGCGGGTGCGCTGGGAGTCCTATACGAAGGCGAAGGAGGAAACCTTCGCCCGTACCAACATCCCCGAAGCGCCTTGGTATATCGTGGAGGGCAACGACAAGAAGCGGGCGCGCCTGAACTGCATCGATCACCTGCTCAGCCTGATCCCCTATGAGGAGGTGCCGCACGAGGACGTCACCCTACCGGAGCGCGTCTTCAACCCTGACTATGAGCGCAAGGTCCTGCCGCCGGAACTCTACGTACCTTCAAAGTACTGATTGGGGCTACGGACGCGCAATTTCTTTTCGGTGCACATCAAGAGCCCTTTCCCGGAGCCTCTCCGGGATTTCGCTGCCGAAGAAGCAACAGTTCGAGGTCGCTGCCGGTTTTCGCCAGGTTTCATCGGTATAATTTTTGATGTTCTGAAATATCGTCGCTGGCTTGTGGCTTGTTTATGACGCTTTCCTTTCGGATAGTCAGCGCCGCGATGAAGGAGATCGATATGGGTGAGAAGCGCAAAAGGATTTACGAAGCTCTCGTCGAAGGCGCAAGGCGTGGCCACGCCGACAAGGAGCTTTATGATTTCGTGGCAAAGCGTTGCCCGAAGACCTCCAGCAAGAAGATCGTCCGTGCATCGCTGTTGGCGTTGAGCGATCCCGAGCTTGAGGATGGTAAAATCCTCAGCACAATTTACGCCTTGGCAATCAAGCATCGTCTCGATGATATCCGCAGCGACGATATCGACCACGATGATGATGCGGCCGAGCTCGTCCCGTCGATATCCCCTGAGAAAATGCAGCCATCGCCCCCGACGGACGATTTATCCGCGTGAACGCCAAGAGATAAGCGGGTCGGCGAGGTGGGCCGTTAGCATTGGTATTCGATCTGCTCGTCAGCGTTCGGCCGCCCTCCAGGAGTGAGGTCCAAGAGGGTCCACATCGGCTCGACCGTGCCTAAATGTCGTGGGTCCTGCCCCGGCTCGGGCGGGAGGAACAACAGCTCAGAGGCCCAGCTCAGCCTGATCGCCCCGTCCGCGCCTTTGTGGAACACGGTAAGGATCGGCAATTGCTGGCCCTCCTCGTCCTCGCCGTGATAGTCGCGTTTGAAGCTGTTGTTCGCGGCAGAAAGGAGCTTCAAATTGCGCCAGCCCCGATGCGCCGCGAAGGCCGCAACCTGCTCGATCGGCGCCTTTGCCACAGCCGCTATGTTTGCTCCGAGACCCTCTACGTGCGGTACCGCTCCCTCCCAGTTGTCGAGTAGAGCAGTACAGGATGGGCACGGCCCCTCCTCGACCGGCAGCTCTGCCATCGGCCCGCTGCTCGGTTTCCGCCGCTTGTCGCTGCGATGGCGAGGGAACATGCAGTGGTAGAGGATCAAGGTATCGGTGCCGGGCCGAAACAGTTCGGAGAGTCGCACCTTCGCTGATCTCCCCTTTGCGTCAATATGGTCGAATTCGTAGTCCTCGGAAACGGCCCGACCCGGCGGGAGTGCTCGGATCTCCGCGGCCACTGATTCCATTTCGCGCCTGAGCGCTGCTTCGCGCTGCAGTAGCTTGTCGCGAGCGGCGCGATACTCTGAACTTTCGTTCGGAAACGTTATGCCCATCGGACCACTCCATCGAAGCGATGAGCTTGAGTATAGCACAGCTCCAGGAGACCTGACCCCGCCAGCATCCGAAACGTTCATTTTGAAACAGCTCAGCCGACCGACCTACAGCGCCGTGCGTCTTTTCAGACGCACAAAGGTCGCTGTAGCACTTTGAATTGCTGCATGTTTCCTTAAATCGGCTACGATTTAAGGAAACATGCAGTAGAACGGCTGCTTGGCATAGTGTGAACAAATAGCAGGTTCGGTCCTTCCTCGGAACGACGTCAAGCTTTGCGGCTCCCCTTCAGTTTCTCGAAAGACTGGCAGCAAACGGGAGGACTCTACAGACCGTCGCGTCAACAGATAATCCGACCTATACCGCTCCCGCCGGCCGGAACCGTCTGACCCCTGACGGACACGCTAAATCCCACCGGCCGCTCGCTCGCTATCGCGCTAGCGAAAGCGCGCGCTTCACGAGCGCTTTCCCCACATTCGTACATGCTTGGTTTTGCTCCGCCGACGACAATAATGTTGTGAAAAATCCGATACTAGGGCACAATTTATGAATGCACCTGAAGTGCGGAGCTACTCAACTCCGGCCGTCTCGCGCCGAGTGACAGTTCGTGCGGGAGGGCGGCGTCGATGGGCCAGGGGTTCTTTCTTCTGTTCGCTACGGTGTCCGTGATCACGGCCCTGACGGTGGTCGTGGCGCGCAATCCGGTTCACAGCGCATTGGCGCTGATGGCGTGTTTCCTGCAGATCTCTGCAGTTTTCGTCTTGCTCGAGGCGCCGTTGCTCGCGGTCATCCAGATCTTCGTCTATGTCGGCGCGATCATGGTCCTGTTCCTGTTCGTGATCATGATGATCGATGTGCGCGAAGCTGTGTTGCAGCGGTTTTTGCCGGGCGGCAACCTGCCGGCCCTGGCGCTGCTCGTTGTGCTTGGGGTCGAGATGCTTGTGCTGGTACTCTGGAGCGACCGCTTTTCGGTCGCGGAGCCTGTCGCTTTGCGCGGCGGCGATGAGATCAGAGAGCTCAGCACGACACTTTTCGCCGACTATCTCCTGCCGTTTGAAGTCGCCTCTGTCATCCTGCTGGCCGCGCTGGTCGGCGCCATAGTGCTGGCGCGCAAGGAGTCGGGGTGATGGTTCCGCTCTGGTGGTACATTTCGCTCGGAGTGGTCCTGTTCGTCATCGGAGCGGCGGGCGTGCTGCTCAGGCGCAATATCCTGGTCGTGCTGATGTCGCTGGAGCTGCTGCTCAACTCGGTCAACATCAACTTCATCGCTTTCGGGCGTCACTACGACGATTTCCGCGGGCAGATCTTCGCGATCTTCGTCATCGCAATCACCGCGGCGGAGGTTGCCGTCGCCCTCGGTATCTTGGTCGCCCTCGTGAGGAACAAGCCCACCCTCAAGGTCGACGACGTGACCATGATGAAAGGATAGCGGCTTGGACCCGGTGACATCGATCCGGCCGCTGCTTGCCGTCGCCGTCGCAGTTCTGGCGGCCCTGGCGGTTCTCCTTCTGAACAACCGCGAGAAACTCCGCGATGTCGTCTCGCCGTTGGCCGCGATCGCCATGTTCGCGATTGTCGCCTCGATGGCGCCCACGGTGCTGGCGGGCGGGACCGTCGATTTGCGCCTGTTCGAGATCCTGCCGGGCGTCGACTTCGCGTTCCGGGCCGATGCGCTCGGCATGGTGTTCGCCACCGTCTCGTCGCTTCTATGGATCGTGGCTGCGATCTATTCCATCGGTTACATGCGGCACTTGAAAGAGCATGCGCAGACCCGGTTCTTTGCCTGCTTCGCCACCAGCCTCGCGGCGGCAGTCGGTGGCGCCTTCGCCGCCAATCTGTTCACGCTGGTAATATTCTACGAGGTGCTCAGCCTCGTTACCTACCCGCTCGTCTACCACCATGAGGACGAAGAGGGATGGACGGGCGGCCGCAAGTATCTCGTCTATTTGATGGGCGCCTCGAAAAGCGCGCTTCTCGCCGCGCTGGCACTGACCTACCACATCGCGGGGTCGCTGGACTTTGTTGCCGGGGGGCTGTTGGCGGGCGTCAATGCCTCGGCGGCGCTGCTGACGGCCGTCTATTTCTGTTATCTTTTCGGCTTCGCCAAGGCTGCGATCATGCCGATGCACGCCTGGCTGCCTGCCGCCATGGTGGCGCCGACGCCGGTCAGCGCGCTCTTGCATGCGGTGGCCGTGGTCAAGATGGGCGTATTTTGCGTGCTGCGGGTGGTGTTCCATGTCTTCGGCATCGAGCTGGTCGGGGATCTCGGCCTCGGCGTCGCGACGGCCTATCTGGTTTCGTTCACGATCCTGATGGCGTCGGTCTATGCCCTGACGAGGGACGACCTGAAGGCCAGGCTCGCCTATTCGACGGTCAGCCAGCTCTCCTACATCGTGCTGGGCGCGGTTCTGTTGTCGCCGGTCGCGATGGTTGGCGGGATCATTCACATCGCGGCGCACGCATTCTCGAAGATCACGCTCTTTTTCTGCGCCGGATCGATCTATTGCGCGTCGGGAAAGCGGAACATCAGCGACATGGCCGGCATCGGCCGCAGGCTGCCTTGGACGATGGGGGCATTTTTCGTCGCCTCGCTAAGCATGATCGGGATCCCGCCGACCGCGGGCTTCGTCAGCAAGTGGTATCTGGCGCAGGGGTCGGTGGAGGCGGGGCAGATCGCGTTCCTGGCCGTGCTCCTGATGAGTTCGGTGCTCAACGCCGCCTATTTCCTGCCGGTCAGCTATGTCGCCTTTTTCGAGGCGGAGACGCAGGAGAGCCGGGCGACGATCCGTGAAATTCCGATGGTCACGATCCCGCTGGTCGCGACCGCCATCCTGTCGGTGCTGATGGGCATCTTCCCCGATTATTTTCTCACCCTGGCAGACGGAGTGGTCCGATGATCAAGCGTGTCGTCGACTTCTTTGGCGACGAAGAGTATGCGAGGCAGCGGCGCCGGCTGTTCTATCTGGTGCTCATTCTGATTGTCGTCGCCGACTTCGTGGTCTCCCGCCAACACGCCGAATACCTGTGGGACCGCCTGCCGGGCTGGTCGGCGGTCTACGGCTTCGGCTCCTGCGTGCTGCTTATCTTCGTTTCCAAGTTTCTCGGCCATCGGGGCGGGCTGATGCGGCGCGAGGATTATTATGACTGACTTCATCCATCCGGCCCTGCTCTTCATTCTCGGCGCTCTGCCGATCCCGTTCCTCAGAGGGTCGATCCGCAAGACCTATCTGCTGCTGATCCCGGCGCTGGCGGTCCTCGTCGTGCTCACGATGCAGCCGGGCAGCTATGGCGCGGCGCGGTTCATCGGACAGGAAATTCTGATTGCGAAGGTCGACAAGCTGAGCATCGTCTTCGCCACGGTCTTCACCATCATGGCGCTGATCGGCATGGTCTATGCGCTGCACCTGACACGCGCCGGCCAGCACGTGGCGGCGTTCGTCTATGTCGGCAGCGCGCTCGGTGTGGTGTTCGCCGGCGACTACCTGACCCTCTACCTGTTCTGGGAAGGCATGGCATTCGCCTCTGCCTATCTGGTCTTCGCGCAGCGCGGCGGGCCGGCGATCCGGGCCGGGTTCCGCTATCTCATGGTCCATATCGCCGGCGGCGTCGCGCTGCTCGGCGGCGTCATTCTCCATGGACTCGCCACCGGCTCGCTGCTCTTCGGCCCGATCGAGGGGGTGATGGGCGTGGGCGCCTACCTGATCCTTGCCGGGTTCCTGCTCAACGCGGCGGTGCCGCCGCTCAATGCCTGGCTGACCGACGCCTATCCGGAGGCGACCGTCACCGGGGCGGTGTTCATGAGCGCCTTCACCACCAAGGCCGCGGTCTACGTGCTGGCCCGGGCGTTTCCGGGCACCGAGCTTCTGGTCTGGCTCGGCACCGTGATGGCGCTCTACGGCGTCATCTACGCGGTGTTGGAAAACGACTGCCGGCGGCTCCTCGCCTATCATATCGTCAGCCAAGTGGGCTACATGGTCGCGGGCGTCGGCATCGGGACCGAGATGGCGGTGAACGGCGCCACCGGCCATGCTTTCGCGCATATCCTCTACAAGGCGCTCCTGTTCATGGGTGCCGGGGCGGTGATCTCCGTCACCGGCCGTCGCAAGCTCACCGAGCTTGGTGGGCTCTACAAGACCATGCCGCTGACAGTGGCCCTCTATATGATCGGCGCCTTCGCGATCTCGGCATTTCCATTCTTCTCGGGCTTTGTCACCAAATCGATGGTGGTGGCCGCTGCCGGACAGGATCATCGGGCGCTGGTGGTGCTGGCGCTGACGATGGCGTCGTCGGGGACGTTCCTGCATACCGGGCTCAAGCTCCCGTATTACATGTTTTTCGGCACGGACCGAAAACTGGAGGCGCGGGAGCCGCCGCGAAACATGCTGGTTGCGATGGGCATGGCGGCGGTGCTCTGCGTTGCGATCGGGATGTTCCCCCAGCCGCTTTATGCGCTTCTGCCCTATCCGGTCGACTTTGAACCCTACACGGGCCTCCATGTCACGGAAAGCCTCGGCGTGCTGATGTTCACCGCCTTGGGTTTCGTGCTGTTCCTCAGGGCGCTCGACCCGGAGAACACGATCAGCCTCGACACAGATTGGTTCTATCGCAAGGGCGCACGGTACTTCATGTGGCTCGCCGAAAAACCGCTGGCGCGCTATGAGAAGGCGGTGAGCAACGTGTCCGAGACAGCGGCGCTGCCCTTCCTGCATGGGGCGGCACGGGCAGGCCTGCGGATCGATCTCACCGGCGTGGATGCCGTCGTGAACGGCGTCGCCCGCTCAATCCTGCGCGGCGGCGGGGCGCTGCGGCGGCTCCAGACCGGCGTCGTGACCCATTACGCGCTGGCGATGATCGTCGGTGTGATAGCAGCCGTCGTGGTCTTCGCCGTAGCGTGGCGGTAGGGGGTGCGATGGGATTCCCGCTACTTAGTCTCATCGTACTCACGCCGGCCGCCGGGGCCGCGGTTCTGATGTTTCTCCGCAGTGACGATGCGGTGCGGTGGACAGCGCTGGGTGTCACCGTCCTCGATCTCGCTCTCTGCGTCGCCATGCTGGCCAACTTCAACACCACTACCCACGAGATGCAGTTCACCGAGACGCGCCCGTGGGTGCCCGCGCTCGGGATCACTTATGCGCTGGGCATCGACGGGATCAGCGCTCTCTTTGTGTTCCTGACCGCGTTGTTGGGCTCGATCTGCGTGCTCGCCTCATGGGTCGCGATCGACCGCAAGGTGAAGGAGTTCATGGTCAGTCTGCTGGTCATGCAGGCGCTGATGCTGGGGGTGTTCTGCGCGCTCGACCTGTTCTTGTTCTACGTCTTCTGGGAGGCGATGCTGATCCCGATGTACCTGATCATCGGCGTCTGGGGCGGCGACGGCCGGGTCTATGCGGCCTTCAAGTTCTTCCTCTACACGCTGGCGGGCAGCCTCCTGTTCCTAATCGGTGTCATCGTGCTCTATTTCCACGGCGGCGAGACCTTCGACATTCTCGCCCTGACAGCGCAGGATTTGCCGTTCCAGGTCCAGTCCTGGCTGTTCTTCGCCTTCCTGATCGCCTTCGCCGTCAAGGTGCCGATGGTCCCGGTCCACACCTGGCTGCCGGACGCCCATGTGCAGGCGCCGACGGCGGGCAGCATCATCCTCGCCGGAGTGCTCCTGAAGATGGGCGCCTACGGATTCTTGCGGTTCTCGCTGCCGATACTGCCGGAGGCGTCGGTGCATTATTCGACGTTGATGCTGGCGCTTTCGGCGCTTGCGATCATCTATGGCGGGTTGCTGGCGCTGGCGCAGGACGACCTGAAGAAGCTGGTGGCCTATTCCAGCATCAGCCACATGGGTTTCGTGACGCTAGGGATTTTTGCACTGAACCTCCGCGGGATCGAGGGCGGCATCCTGCAAATGTTCAATCATGGCGTAACGACGGGCGCGTTGTTCCTGTTCGTCGGCCTGATCTACGAGCGGACACATACGCGCAGCATGGCGGATTATGGCGGGTTGATGAAGGCGGCGCCGGTCTATACCGCGTTTCTAGCGCTGTTCATCTTGTCATCGATGGCGCTGCCGGGAACGAATTCGTTCGTGGGCGAGTTGCTAGTGCTGTCGGGTGGGTTCGCGGCCAATCTGGCCGTCGGCGCCGCCGCCGTTTTGGGCGCATTGCTGGGCGCGGCCTATCTGCTTGGCATGTATCGGAAAGTCGCGCTTGGTCCGGCCAGCGTCAACGCCCGGTTTAAGATACGCGACGTGAACGCCCGCGAGATGGCTGCGATCCTGCCGCTGGCTGTCTTCGTGCTTTGGGTCGGGCTCTATCCGAAACCCTTTCTCGACATCATCGACGCCTCGGTGAAGCATCTGCTGGTGCAGGTGCACGGTAAGGAGAGCGGCCAATGACCGCCGCCGCGCTCTTCCAGTCGATTCTAGCGAGCCTGCCCGAGATCGTGGTGGTCACTGGGGCCTGCATCCTGCTGATCCTCGGACAATTTGTGCGAAAGGGACATTTCCTTGTCTGGGCTTCCGTTGCGATCGTACTGATTGCCGCCTTGGGGACACTCATGCTGGCGGGCGAGGTGCGGCCGGCCTACACGGGCATGTTCATCGCCGACCGCTTCGCGGTCTTCTTCAAGTTCGTGTTTTACTTAGCCACCGTTCTGACATTCCTCCTTTCGCGAAAATATGCCGATATCGAAGGGATCGGGAACAGCGAATACTATGTCCTGCTGCTCTTCGCGCTTTCGGGAATGATGATCATGGCCTCCGCGACCGATCTCCTGTCGATCTATGTGGGCCTCGAACTGATGGTGCTCTGCACCTGTGTGCTGACCGGCTTCCTGCGGCGAGAGCGGCGGTCGAACGAAGCGGCGCTGAAATACGTGATCCTTGGCGCGGTATCGAGCGGGATTTTCCTTTACGGCGTTTCGCTGGTCTACGGGCTCACCGGCACGACGCAGCTGGACGGGATGGCTGCGGCGGTGACCGGCGATCCGCTCGATCCCGGATTGCTGCTGGCGGTGGTCTTCATTGTCGCGGGGCTGGTCTTCAAGGTCGGCGCGGTGCCGTTCCATATGTGGGTACCGGATGTCTATGAAGGCGCGCCGACGACGATCACCGCCTTCATGTCGGTGGCGCCCAAGGCGGCGGGGTTCGCGGTGATCCTGCGGGTGTTCCTCAATCCGCTGGTCGCAGCCTCGGACGCGTGGATCATCGTCGCTGTCATTGCGGTGGTGACGATGGCGCTCGGCAGTTTCGTGGCGCTGGTACAGGATAATTTCAAGCGCCTCTTGGCCTATTCCAGCATCGCCCATGCCGGGTTCGCCATTTTCGGCGTGGTGGCCGGCGGGGCGGACGGGATCGCCAGCGTGATGCTCTACCTGCTGATCTACTCTTTCATGAATCTCGGCATTTTCGGCGCCGTCATCATGATGCGGAACGGCGATTTCTCGGGCGAGGTTATCGAAGACTATGCAGGTTTCGCCAAGTCGCATCCGGGGCTGGCGCTTCTGATGCTGCTCTATCTGTTCTCGCTGGCCGGCATTCCGCCGACGGCCGGGTTCTTCGCCAAGTTCTACGTGCTGGTCGCGCTCGTCGAGCGAGGTTTCGTCATGCTGGCGGTGATCGCAGTGCTGCTGAGCGTCGTCGCCGCCTACTTTTACATCCGAATCGTCATGGTGATCTACATGCGCGAGCCGCAGAGAGCGTTCGACCCGGCCCTGACGCCCCTGGTCCGCGCCACGCTCGCCGTCACCGCCGCCGGCACCATCGGCATCGGCCTATTTCCAGCGTGGTTTCTGAGGCTTGCCCAACATTCGGTGTTTGGCGGCTAATCGATTGGATTTGCAATGATCCGCCCGACGGAATAGACTCACAGTCACGAAAGGATTGCCCAAGTCGCTTCTCGGGGCGACGGCATTGGTCCCGAATTGGGTTAATCGCGGCCTGAGCAAAGCCCTCGTTGCGTGGCCGGGGCGATACGATATGACTGCAATGGAATTCCTGCCCGTTCTTTTCATGGTCGCCGGAATTGTTCTGGTGGCGGGGGCGACGCTTTTCGTCTCCTCGCTACTGCGCCCGTCCAATCCCTATGCCGCGAAGAACATGCCCTATGAATGCGGCATGGATCCGGCGGGCGAGGCTGCCGGGGGCCGCTTCAGGGTGCAGTTCTTTATCCTCGCGATCCTGTTGGTGGTCTTCGACGTCGAGACGATGTTCCTCTTTCCCTGGGCCGTCGTCCTGAAAGACATCGGGCTGGTCGGTTATGTCGAGATGTTCGTCTTCATGTTGCTGCTTATTGTGGGCTTCGCCTACGCTTGGCTGAAGGGAGCGCTGGAATGGGAGGAGTAAACAACGCCATCCGCGACAGCGTACTGTTCACCACGGCCGACAGCGTCATCAGTTGGGGCCGAAGATCGGCGTTGTGGCCTGAGACCTTCGGCATTGCCTGCTGCGCCATCGAGATGATCTCGGCCGGTTGCGCGCGCTATGACCTCGACCGGTTCGGCGTGGTGTTCCGCCCCTCGCCGCGACAGTCCGATGTGATGATCATCGCAGGCACCGTCACCCGGAAATTCGCACCCGTCGTGCGGCGGCTTTATGACCAGATGCCGGAACCGCGTTGGGTGATCGCAATGGGCACCTGCGCTATTTCGGGCGGGGTCTACAACACCTACGCCGTGGTGCAGGGGTCGGAAACCTTCGTGCCCGTCGACGTGCATGTGCCGGGCTGTCCACCGCGGCCAGAGGCGTTGATGCACGGCTTCCTCCTGCTTCAAGAGAAGATCAAGAGGTCCCGCGCGCTGACCGGGACGCCTCTGGATCGGGTTACAGCCTCATGAGCGTGGGGCCGCCTCTCAATCGCGCTCTGATCCTGGAGCGCTTCGAGGGAGCAATCGAGGACCTCGGCGCCGCGCATGGCATTCACGTCTTTGCTGTTCCGCCTGAGAAGATCGTCGAGTTCTGCCGGTTTCTGAAAGAACATCCGGCGCTGCAATTCAATTTCCTCTCGGATATCTGCGGGGTTGATTATTATCCCGAAACGCCGCGGTTCGAGGCGGTGTACCACCTCTATTCGCTGCCTAACAGGTGGCGGGTTCGCATCAAGTGCCGGCTTGGCGATCCCCCGCAGGTTCCCTCGGTCACGGGAGTTTGGCGCACCGCCAACTGGCATGAGCGCGAGGCCTGGGACATGTATGGCATCAGGTTCGAGGGGCACCCCGATCTGCGCCGGATCTACATGTGGGAAGGCTTCGAGGGCTTTCCCCAGCGCAAGGACTTCCCCCTGCGGGGCTACAAAGACAAGTTGAACCCGTTCGGTGCCGAAGGTCCGCCGCCAACGCAGCCCGACCTCGCCACCAGGGAAATTCCGTAAGGGAGGCCGTGACGCCGGAGAGTTGAGATGACCGAAGTCACCGAGCTCAGCAGGCCGGAAGGCGAAGCGCTCAATACCAAGGAAGTGCTTCTCAACCTCGGCCCGCAGCACCCCAGCACCCATGGGGTTCTTCGGCTCGTCCTCGAACTGGACGGCGAGTACGTCGAGCGCGTGGACCCGCATATCGGCTACCTGCACCGCGGCACCGAAAAACTGGCGGAAAGCTTCACCTATACCCAGATTTTCCCGCTGACGGACCGGCTCGACTATCTCTGCCCGCCTTCCAACAACCTCGCCTTCGCGCTCGCGGTGGAGAAACTCCTCGGCATAGAAGCACCGATCCGAGCGCAGTATATCCGCGTGATGATGGCCGAGCTGGCACGGATCTCCGGTCATCTCCTGATCACCGGCGCGCTGCCAATGGATCTCGGTGCCATGACCGCGCTGCTTTACGTCATGCGCGAGCGCGAAATGATCATGGACCTGTTGGAAATGATTAGCGGTGCGCGCATGCACACTTCCTTCTGCAGGGTTGGCGGGGTCCGCGAGGACCTGCCTGACGGTTTCTTTCCCAAGATCAGGGAGTTCTGCGACATCTTCCCGAACCGGATCCGTGATTATGAGCGATTGATGGAGAATAACCGGGTGTTCCTCAAGCGCACGAAAGGGGTCGGCGTGATCTCCGCCGAGGACGCTGTCGATCTCGGCCTGAGCGGCCCGAACCTGCGCGCTTCCGGTGTCGACTGGGACATGCGGCGCGACGAACCTTACGAAATTTACGACCGGCTCGATTTTAACGTCATCGTCCGCAAAGAGGGCGATTGCTATGCGCGCTGGCAGTGCCGGGTCGACGAGATGCGCGAAAGCATGCGGATCATCGAACAATGCATCGACCAGATGCCCGAAGGGCCGTTCCAGATCGACATGCCGACAGTCGCTTTCCCGGTGGACAAGGACAAGGTGCATTGCTCGATGGAGGCTTTGATCCAGCATTTCGACCTGTCGGCCTATGGCTTCAATGTACCCAAGGGCGAGGTCTATTCGGCGATCGAGGCGCCAAAGGGTGAGCTGGGGTTCTACATCATCAGCGACGGATCGCCGAAGCCGTTCCGGATGAAGGTGCGAGCACCGTCCTTCGTCAACCTTCAGGCTCTGTTCGGTGTGACGAATGCACGCTACCTGGCCGACATGATCGCAGTGCTCGGCAGCCTCGACCCCGTGATGGCCGAGGTGGACAAGTAGCAGGGAGGTTCAGACGCGATGAATATGCGCGAAGAGATCAAGTCGGCGGCGGCGCGGTATCCCGACCGGCGCTCGGCGATCATGCCCGCGCTGCTGATCGCACAGAAGAAGCATGGCCATCTGCCCGGTCCGGTGCTGGAAGAGGTCGCCGACATTCTCGGGGTCGAGCGGATCTGGGTCTACGAGCTGGCCACCTTTTACACACTCTTCCATACCGAGCCTGTGGGCATGTTCCACCTGCAGCTCTGTGACAATGTTTCCTGCATGCTGTGCGGATCCGAGGACCTGCTGAAGCATCTGGAAACGGCGCTGGGGATCAAGAAGGGCGGCACCACCCCGGACGGGCTGTTCACGCTTTCGACCGTCGAGTGCCTCGGTGCCTGCGAGATGGCTCCGGTGATGCAAGTCGGCGACGATTACCACGGCGACCTCGATGTCGCGCGGATAGACGCACTCCTGGACAGCCTCCGGGCTGCGGCGGCGCGGGTAGCGAACGTTGAGCACGCCTCTACGCGACCGCCGGGAGAGTAGCGCCATGTTCGAGCCGGTTCTTCTCAAAAATGTCGACGTGCCGGACGGTCATTTGCTGTCGACCTATGAGGCCGGCGGCGGCTACCAGGCGCTGGCGAAGGTGCTGCGCGAGTACACGCCTGACGAGGTCGTCGAGCTCGTCAAACAGTCCAACCTGCGCGGTCGCGGCGGTGCCGGATTCCCCACGGGCATGAAATGGAGTTTCGTGCCGAAGCGACCCGACAAGCCGAAATATCTGTGCTGTAACGCCGATGAGGGCGAGCCGGGCACCTTCAAGGACCGGATCATCATGGAACGCGACCCGCACCAGCTGATCGAGGGGCTGGCGGTAAGCGCCTACGCGATTGGGGCCGAAACTGCCTATGTCTACATCCGCGGAGAATATGTGACCGCGATTCGTCGCCTGGAGCAGGCGATCGCCGAGGCTCACGAAAAGGGTTATCTGGGAACGAGCGTTCTGGGCTCGGATTTCAATTTCGCCGTGCACATTCACTGCGGCGCCGGCGCGTATATCTGCGGCGAGGAGACCGCGATGCTCGAGTCGCTCGAGGGTAAGCGGGCGCAGCCGCGATTGAAACCGCCGTTTCCGGCCGTGGCCGGGCTCTACGCCAGCCCCACAGTAATCAACAATGTCGAGACCCTCGCTTGCGTACCGCATATCGTCATGCGGGGGCCGCACTGGTTTCGGGGCATCGGCCCGGATAAGAGCCCCGGCCCGAAGCTCTACTGCCTCAGCGGGCAGGTGCGCAAACCCGGCCTCTACGAGTTGCCGATGGGCATACCGCTGCGTGAACTGGTCGAGAACCACGCCGGCGGCCCGCTGCCGGGACGCAGGATCAAGGCGGTGATTCCGGGCGGGGTCTCGGCGCCGATGATCCCGGAGCACGGGCTGGAGGTGGGGATGGATTTCGACTCGCTGGCCGCCGCCGGCTCGATGCTCGGTTCGGCTGGCGTTATCGTGATCGACGACTCGACCTGCATGGTCAAGGTCTCGACCCGGATCATCGAGTTCTTCCACCATGAGTCCTGCGGCAAGTGCACGCCATGCCGGGAAGGATTGAACTGGGTCGTGAAGGTACTGCGCCGCATTGAGGCCGGGGAGGGCGCAACCGGCGATCTGGAGCAGCTGGAGATGCTCTGCAAAGGCATTTTCGGCAATACATTTTGTGCCTTGGGTGACGGCGCGGCGATGGGATTGCGGGCGGCACTCGCGCATTTCCGCGATGAGTTCGTCACCCATATCGAGGAGCGGAGATGTCCGTTTCACTAGATCACGATGATTTCGGGTCGAATCGACCCAAGATCATAAACGTGATCGACTCTAATCGCGTAGAGCGGAATGCGGGCGGAAAACCGCACGCACTTTTCCTCATCCCGCTCTAAAGGAGTGCGCTGGGATAGGGCTGCGAGGAAGTATGGTTAGCATTACGATCGACGGAGAAATGCTGGAAGTTGAGGCTGGCTCCACGGTGCTGCAGGCCGCCGAGCGTTTGGGCATCGAAATCCCGACGTTCTGTTACCTAAAGCGGCTTCCGGCGCTGGCCTCGTGCCGCATGTGCCTGGTGGAGATCGAGGGGCAGCGGCGGTTGCAGCCGTCCTGCGCCACGGTCGTCGCGGACGGCATGGTGGTGCGGACAAATACGCCTCTGATCGAGGAAACGCGCTCGTCCATGCTCGACATGCTGCTCGCTAACCACCCGCTCGACTGCCCGATCTGTGACAAAGGCGGCGAGTGCGAGCTTCAGGATATGGTGATGGCATACGGGCCGCGCGAAAGCGGGTTCCGCGACGCCAAACGTGTATTCCACTCGAGGGACATCCGTCTCAGCCCAGTGATCATCATGAATGTCAACCGGTGCATCCAATGCCAACGCTGTGTGCGGATGTGCGAGGAGGTCGTCGGCGCGGTCGCTTTGGGCACGGTCGAAAAGGGCATGGATACCGCCGTCACCGGCTTCGAGGGTAGTCTTGCAAGCTGCGACCAGTGCGGTAACTGCGTCGAGGTTTGCCCGGTCGGCGCGCTGATGAGCTTCCCCTATCGTTACAAGGCGCGGCCCTGGGATCTGGCCGAGACCGACACGGTTTGCCCGCATTGCGGCACCGGCTGCCAACTCACCGTGGGAGCACGCAAGGGCGAGTTCATGCGGGTCCGCTCGAAATGGGAGCATGGCGTCAACCGCGAAACACTCTGTGTGCGGGGCCGCTTTGGCCTCGACTTCATCGAGAGCCCGGACCGCATCAAGCGGCCGATGGTCCGCCGTGATGGCGCGCTGATTCCGGTTTCTTGGGAGGAAGCGGGCGACTATTTGCGCCGGCGCCTGTCGGCGGTAAAGGGCAAGGCCCCGGGCGGGCTCATCTCGCCGCGTCTGCCTAACGAGGTGCTTTATCAGTTTCAGAAGCTGATGCGGACGGTGTTCCGCACCAACAACATTGACTGCTCGTCGCGCTGGTCCACGCCTGTCGACACGTTGGGCTCGCTGGTGGCGGGCTTCTACACCCGCGCGCCCCTCGAAGAGGTGATCGGCAACGACTGCGCGCTGGTCATTGGGGGCAACGTAACCGAGGAGAACCCGGTCACCGAGTACCTCCTGCGTGATGCCGCGCGGCGGCGGCAGACGCAATTGCTCATGCTCTCGGCGCGGCCATCCCGTCTGGACGCCGATGCCCGGGCGGTTGTTCGCGTGCCCCCGGGCGGGGAGGCTGCGAGCCTTGCCGCCGTGGTGGCCGGTCTCGTGGCGGCGGCTGGTCAAGCCTTTCCGGCCGACGTTCTTGCGGAGATAGGCGCGACAACCGCCGGTGCAGCAGCAGGGGCCGTCGACAGTGATGAATCGGACCGTCTGGCCGCAGCGCTGCTGGAAGGCCGGAGCGTCACCGTGCTTGTCAGCGCCGACCTCCTGAGATCGCCGCTAGCGCGCGCGACGTTGCAGCAGCTCTACAACCTTTTGCAGGTTCTCCGCCTACTCGGAAAGGGACTGGCGGTGCAGTTCCTCTTCGACCGTGCCAACCAACTGGGCGCCTGGGATATGGGGGCTCTGCCGGTGGCGCTGCCGGGGCTGCGCCCAGTCGCCGATGATGCGGCGCGCGCAACTCTCGAACGGGCATGGGGCGCCGAGATTCCGTCTGGACCGGGCGCGGATTTCGACGCGATGCTGGAGCTCTGTCACAGGGGACAAATGGGCGCGCTCTATATCGCCGGAAGCGACCCCCTGATGTCTTATCCCGATCGGGGGTTCGTGCAACGGGCGCTTGGTGCCGCCGATCTCCTGATCGTGCAGGACGCGTTCCTCACGGATACGTCGGGCCTGGCCGATGTGGTGCTGCCCGCAGCGAGTTATGGCGAGGAATCCGGCACTTTTACCAACAACGAGGGCCGGACCCAGAAAGTCTCGAAGTTCCGTGAACCCGCCTTCGAGGCGGGGGCCAATCTGGAGATCTTCAACTTCGTCGCGGCGCTCTGCAATCAGACGCTGCAGCCATCGATTGAACGCGAGATTTTCGACGAGATTGCCCGGCTTGTTCCGGCCTATGAGGGGCTCACGCAGGACGGGCTTGGCGTCGACGGAGCATTCACCAAGGCGGCCCCTGCGTTGCCGGTTGCCGAGTTCTTCGCCCCCCCGCCTGCCCCCATTGCAACCGGCCGGCTCAAGCTGGTTACCGGCAACTGCCTGTTCCACAATGGATATCTTTCCGAGCACTCGGAGATCCTGAATACGGTCGCGGATGACCCCTATGTCGAAATGAGCACGCAGGATGCCGCGCAGCTTGGCCTTTCGGATCGCGATCAGGTGGTCGTGCGCTCCGCGCAGGGCGAACTGACGGCGACGCTCAAGGTCAACAAGCGTTTTCCGAGTGGCCTTGTGTTCGTTCCCGAAAACTACAGAGCCCTGCGCCTCAATAGCCTGATGCGGCGGGGTGAATATCCATGCCCGGTGGAGGTTCACGCAGCCAGGACGGCCTTCGAGATCGCTCCTCTCACCGGCTCCTCTGCGAGCCCTACGGCGCCGCGCGTCTAATTAGACGCGCAAAGGTCGCCGTAGCACTTTGAATTGCTGCATGTTTTTATCCTTAAATCGGCTCCGATTTAAGGATATGCAGTCTCGTCAGCGATAATTGGTCCCACAAATGTAATCGTGCAGGTCCTGCTCCGTGCGCAGCGCTTCGTCGAGCCTGTGCTTGACCACGTCGCCGATGCTGACCACGCCGACAACATCATCACCGTCCGTGACCAGCACGTGGCGCGTGCGCCGCTCGGTCATGATCGCCATCACAAAGGGAAGCATATCCTGAGTCGAACAGGTCGCTACACCGCGATTCATAATATCGGCGACCCGCATCATCGCCGCCTTGGCCCCGTACTCAGCGACCGCATTGCAGCAGTCCCGTTCCGACAACGTGCCCAGATATTGCCCGGGCAAGTGGCTGACGACCACGAAGCCGATATTGTTTTCGCGAAACAGCCGCAGGACTTCTACCATCGTCTGATCGGGGGTGACCGCGATGACTCCGACACCCTTGTTCTTCACGATTTCGCCGACAAACATCTGAGCCTCCTGTCCGAGCGCTCCGGGTTCACAGCTGGCGCACGTTCACGTTCGCCGGATATTCCGCCACCAGTTGTAACCCTGCGGCTCGTTCGTCTCAACCAGCACGTCCTTCTTCGTGTTTAGGCGCGCAGCGACCACGCCGCCGCCAGTCATCGCCTTGCCCGGCTTGGCGAGCAGATCGTCGCGCTCGATCACCAGGTCACGCGACGAAAAACTCGAGAATTCGTACTGCTGGCCAAGCGCGATCGCGTCTGCCGGGCAGGCGTCCTCGCAGAGCCCGCAGAATAGGCAGCGGGCTGTATCGATCTCGAATTTTGCCGGGCGACGGTTGCCCTTCTCGTCCTCGTAGGGGATGACTTCGATGCAGTCGCAGGGACAGATCCGCGCGCAGAGTTCGCAGGCCACGCATTTGATCTCGCCCTCTTCGTCGCGCTTCAGGAAGTGATGCCCGCGGTAACGCGAGTAGGGCAACCATTTTTCCTTGTCCGGATACTGCATGGTCACGGGTCTGGAGAACATGTAGCCGAAGGTCAAAGCCAAGGCGCTCGCCAGATCGGCGAAGAACGCCCAGCCGATCCATGTTCCAACTATGTCCCGTGCGCGCGACATCGCCGCCCCGCTCTACAGCTTTGTGCGTCGTTTCAGACGCACTAAGGTCGCTGTAGCACTTTGAGTTGCTGCATGTTTCTACCCTTAAACCGGTTCCGATTTAAGGAAACATGCAGTGGAGCCGCTGTGGCCCCTAGGAGAAAACAACACCGGTTATAATTATGTTCGCCAGCGACAGAGGAAGCAAGACTTTCCATCCGATCGCCATCAGTTGGTCGTAGCGGTAGCGGGGGAAAGTGAAGCGGAACCACATAAACAAATAGATGAAGAAGGCGACCTTGAGCACAAACCAGAGGAGCGGTGGCAAGGGGATCAGTACGCCGTTCCAGCCGCCGAAGAACAGGATCACCACCAGAACCGACACCAGCAACATGATGGCATATTCGCTGACCATGAAGAACGCAAAGCGGATACCGCTGTATTCGGTATGGAACCCGGCCCCCAGATCGCCTTCCGCTTCCGCCAGGTCGAAGGGAATGCGCTGCGCTTCGGCCAGTCCGGCGACGAAGAACACGAAAAAGCCGACCGGTTGATAGACGATGTTCCAGACATCGGCTTGCGCCCGCACGATCTCGAGCAGGCTCATGGATTGCGCCAATATTACCACGCCGATGACCGCGAACCCCATCGGGATCTCGTAGCTGATCATCTGCGCACAGGTCCTGAGGCTGCCCAGGACAGCGTATTTGCTGTTAGCGGCCCAGCCGCCGAAGATGACGCCATAGACCTCGATGCCGATCACCGCGAAGACGAAAAGGAGCGCCACATTCATGTTGGAGACGTAGAGCGTGATCTCGGCGCCCAGGACCGAGACGGTTTCGCCGAAGGGGATCGCGACGAACACCACAAAGGGCGGGGCGAGGGCCAGGATTGGGGCCAGTTTGAACAGGAAGCGGTCGGCCTCGGCCGGAATGTGGTCCTCTTTGGTTAAGAGCTTGATTCCGTCCGCCACCGGCTGCAGCAGCCCGTGCCATCCCACGCGCATCGGCCCCATCCGCTGCTGCATGTGCCCGGCGATCTTGCGTTCCAGCCAGGTCAGCGGCAAGGGCAGCAGCAGCAGGATCGCAATCAGCAACGCGACCTTAAAGACGATCAAGCCAAGGGCGACGATAAGTTCCATGATCCGCGGCTACTTATGCACCGGGTTGAAACGCGCAACCGGACTTTGGTGCCGGCTAAACACTGAGTACTTTGCGCACTTGTCAGCTTGCACGGTACAGCGGCGACACGCCACTTGCAATGCCATCACAGTCATGTCGTCGCTGGCTATGATTGAACCGCCCCATTCTGGACCGAGGGGGCGATTTGTTTAGGAAGGCGGCTGGTTGCGCACCTCGGCTGCGGCGGCGAAGCCGGCGGCTCGACCGATCAAGCGATCAGCCGGGCTGTTGTCAGATTTGCTTCTGAACAGATTCTGAGTCTTACCGCCGGTCAGGCTGTCTACATCACGAATCTGGCCCCGGATCGCGACCGGCAGCGACTTCAGCCAGCCGTCCGAGGTAATGGGCCCAGCCTTTCTCATGAGTGGCGCAGGCCGCAGCATTGGGAAGGCCGCTATGGGTCAATCTCATGAGTGTCCCGCCCTCCTGCTCGATCAGGTCGATCTCGATCAGGCCCGATCCCGGCGGTGTCTCTTCGTTACCCTCCCAGCCAAAACTATATGCGAGGCGATGGACCGGAACGACCTCCGTGAATTGGCCGCGGGCGACGTTTTTGCCACCGACGTTGACAAGATAGAGCCCGCCGGAACGTGGTTCCACTGTCGCCTCGGTGCCTATCCAGCGCAACATCTTCTCCGCATCTGTGAGGAAGGCAAAGACAGTTGATTGCGGCGCCGCGATTTGGATCTCGCGCCGGACCACGAGAGGTTCAGTCACCGAAAGCTCCTTTTTTGGGACACGTCAGATGGCATCTGTCGTCAATGAAATCACAATCCCAGCTATGTGGCCATGACAAATGGCGACCACAGCTCGATGAACCATCCATGGGTCAGTCCCGCTGCCGCCGCTAGACCGAAAAGAATGAAGCGATCCATCTTGCGCTGATCCTTCGGCAAAACAATTCGATCGTACCCGGCCGAGGCGGAATATCGCCCTTTGGGATGGAATTTTCCGCATCCCGAATGCACGGACACCGTGATCAACGCCACCTCGATCGAACTCCATCCGGATGCGGAGGCAATACCCGACATCGACACCATCACTGAGGATCACCTGCCAAAGCCCGCGCCGACTGCGGAAGCGTAAGTTGTCGATTGACAACTTACGCCATGTCGGGCAACGTTTCGTAATTGGGAATGATCTGGAAACTAACCCCTCCGGAGTGATCGGATGCGCAGACACCTCTTTGGTATTTTTGCGTGTGCATTCCTCGTTACGAACCACGCAGCGGCTACAGAATTTACAATCAAGATGGCGGGTGCATCCTATCGGCCGGCCAGCATAAAAGCGGCTGTCGGTGACACCATCCGTTTCGTCAACGATGATGCCGCCAAGCATAATGTCTTCGTCCCAACTGCCGGATATGCGCTCGATCTGGGCGCTCAAGAGCCCGGACAGGAAAAGGTCCTGAGCGTTCACAAGGTAGGTCGGTTCGAAGTAGAATGCGTCATCCACCCACACATGCTGACAGTTGTCGAGGTAGAGTGATGTGCAGGTTTTCCTATAGGCTTGTTGCCATTTCACTGGCAATCTTGCCCG
This sequence comes from Sinorhizobium numidicum, assembly GCF_029892045.1. Classification (NCBI taxonomy): domain Bacteria; kingdom Pseudomonadati; phylum Pseudomonadota; class Alphaproteobacteria; order Hyphomicrobiales; family Rhizobiaceae; genus Sinorhizobium; species Sinorhizobium numidicum. The sequence continues at coordinate 1,464,380 of NZ_CP120367.1, read as the reverse complement.
CCGGAAGCGGCCTTGCCGGACCAGACGAGGTTGCATTGCCGGAAAAGTACCAGGAGCGCTTCGTCAACTATCTGGACGTTGACCATCTCGACCGAAAACGCGTGCGCAAGATGTATGTAAATCCGGAAGCGCATGCGGCAGCGCAAGCTGACCAGGAACTTCCCGACGGCACGGTCCTGATCATGGAAGATCACGACGCAAAAACGGATGCGGGCGGGAATCTGGTTCGTGATGCCGATGGTCGCCTGATTGCCCTTGAGCCTGTCTCAAACATCTTCGTGATGGAAAAGAACGCGGCATGGACGACAGACAACGGTCACTGGGATTATGCCTGGTACCTGCCGAATGGCATCCCAAAGCCGGATGCCAAATTTGAAGGTTGTTTTTCCTGTCACACGAGTCGTGCGGAGCGCGATTTCACCTTCACATTTTGGAAGTTCGTTTCCGACCAGAAGAAATAGCTTCCGAGGGTTTGTCTGGTCCCGGCGCGAGGAGGTTGACTTTGAGGCTCGCCTCGCCGGCTTCATGCAAGCCGCGGATTGCGGGGAGGGCACCTTGAATAAAAGTCCTCACATAGAGATCGACAACGTCGTCAAGGTTATCCGGCATCGGCATTCCATAGACATGGCGGCGGATGCCGAGGAAGACCATTGATGCATGAAGCATCATGACCAATTCGCGTTCACCGCGCATGGCGGGCTGCTCGCTGAGATCGGCCAGCGATGCACGCTCTCGCAAGGCTGCAATGACCGGGAGAAACAGGGTGCGTGTGAGGGCGTTTCCGCGTCGCGTCGGCCATGAGCGTCCATCGAGTCCCGCTCGAATGAACAGACGCATCCGTGTTTCGGTCGACCGGGCGACAAACTGCATATAAAATTCGCTGAGCGACTGCTCGAGCGACACAGCCGCGTCAAATCGAGGTGCGTTGCCGTCGGACTCACCGAAGGCCATTTCGAGCGTTTTCTCGATCAGATCATTCTTGGACTCGAAGTGCTTGTAGAGAAGCGCCTGGGTGATACCCAGAGTCGACGCCAGTTCGCGCGTTGAGCCCGAGAAGCCGTGTTTGGCAAAGTATTCGGCGGCCTTTTGCAATATCTCAGCGCGCCTCTCTTGCACCGGAAGCCGTCGGCGGAAAGCTGATTTTCCAAAATTCTCCAAGATTGTACTTTCGTTCTGTTTGGCGGCCTGAATTCTGTAAGAGATATCACAAGCAGGCGAAACGCGATAACTCTCCGGCGCATCCCGGGTACAGCGACATGCGTCTTTTGAAACGCACAAAGGCCGCTATAGCGCTCTTGGGTTCAATGTCCCGGTGCCAGGCTCATGAGAACGCCCTTGGCGCGTTCCCAGTAGCTTGCCGTCAGCGACCAGGGGCTCGGCTGCCGAAGCACGCGCAGAGAGCCGCGTTTGTCCAGCACCTGGTAGCCGCTTTGTCCGTTCGCCTTGCGGAAGAAGCGAATGGTGATGGTCGCATCCGCGACATGCAGATTGGAGAGCGTGATCTCCGGCAGCCAAGCCGGGAGCCAGGGATCGATGAACAATATCCGTAAAGGGGCAAAGGGCTGGAGTCCCAGCATGGCCTGCAGCAACGTATAGGCGGTAGTCGCTGACCATGCCTGCGGCGAATTGGCGGCCGGGTAAACGGCAGGAAACGGATGGTCCTCGTCTCGCTGATGCCCAGCAATGCATTCCGGCAACCGGAAAAAATCAAAAAGCGCGGCGGTTTCGAACTGCGAACGACATATCCGTTCGACATAGTCATGACATCCATAGCGATAGGCGCCAATCGCAAACGGCCCGTGCTCCACCGGCCAGACCGTGCCGCGATGGTAGGAATAAGGATTGAAGGCCGGATGCAGCGACGACAGCGTCCGCACGCCCCAGCCGGTGAACATGTCTTCGGCAAAGAGCCGCTCCAGGGTCCGAGGGACAAGTGCCCTATCAGCAATGCCTGTGGCAACGCAGTGCAGAGCATTGGAGCCAATCGACCCGACCTGCCGCTTGTCCGGATCAAGAGCCATTGCAAAAAAGCCTTCGTTCTCCATCCAGAAGGCATCGTTGAAGCGCTTCTTGAGTTTCCTTGCCGTTTTGTAGAGATACTTTGCCTCGTCTCCCCGGTCGAACCACCACAAGACTTCTGCAAGGTTCATCATGGCGGCATAGACGATTCCCTGTTCTTCGCAGGTTGCAACCGGCTTCGGCACCTGCGATCCGTCCTCGTAGACAATCGCATCGCCGGAGTCCTTCCAGGCCTGATTTTCGAGCCCGAGCTCCGAGCGAGTCTTGTATTCGCAGAAGCCGTCGCGATCTTCATCACAGAATTCGTCCAGCCATTTAAGAGCGGCGATGGCGGGTTCGAGGTAGGGTTTGACGAGCGCCTTGTCGCCCGTCCAGTGCCACAGCTGTGCCACCACGAAAGGGTAAAAGCCGGACGTTGTGATCGAACCATAGTACCGGCTCTTCGGGGTGTAATTGAGAGCGGCGAGCGGGCCGGTGTGAGCTTCGTGCAACATTCGACCCGCCTGCTCATCCCGCCAGTCATTCATCTCCTTTCCCTGCAGTTTGGCGAGCACAGGCAAGGTCCCTCGCATGATATCGCTTGTGACGGGTGCGGCCTCCCAGGCCACGGTGAGCGCGTCTCGACCGAATAGCGCGATGTAGGTCGGCAGTCCCGCTGCGGTCGTCCAGGCTCGTTCAGCGGCATCGAGATCGTGGAGCCGCAAAGCGTCCAGATCCCGCTTGCCCTGTTCGAGCGTCCCAACCACCGCATTTGCCAGCGTCATGCTTTCCGAGCTGGCAAAACGCGTGGCCTCTCTCATGAAGATTTGCGAAAAACGGTCATAGTCGTTGGCCTGCGGCCGAAACGACCTGCATCTGTAGATTGGACGCAGATCGCGACCGTCCATCACCGGAATAAAGTCAACGCAGCAGTGCCAGCGCGAAGAGGGACCAAGGTTGATCGCAAAAACAATGCGCTGACCTTCATATCGGGGCCGCGTCGTGGTGTTCGAGACGCGAACTCTGAGCCCTCGCCGGATTGATGCGGCTCCTTTCTCGCCTTGATGCTCGTAAGAGTGATGTGCTTCGTAGTCGAACCTAAGCTCCGGAGCTTCGTCGTCTTCAACCCAGGTGCACGTTAGCTGTCCCGCCTGCCTGCGCTTGCCGCGGGTTTCGTCCTGATCGGCGAAATCAGCGTCCAGATCGAGTTCGAGTGTGAAGCTCACGTTTTCTTGCGTGAAGTTCGCCAGATCGACATCCTCGTGCAGGCCGTCGCCGACGTAGCGCGACAGTCGCAGCTCGATCGTTTTCTGGACTACATCCGCAACGGTTAGGTGGTGAGTGAACGCCTTCGGGGCCGGAGCGATGTAATAGCCAAGCCAGGAGTGCTGCGCCACGTTGGAAATGGAGACAGCGTGTGGCGGATGACCGTCAATCAGATAGCGGTGGCGGGATAAAAGCCGCGTCTGATGAACGAACAGGCCCTGGTCAGGCTTCTGGTCGACAAAGCCGTCCCGGCCTGTCGCAAGCACGGTCCGGCCTTTGCTGACATAGATAGTTTCCGGACGTGCCCGCAGGCGAATAAGGCTGTGGTCGGGTAGTTCAGGGGGCATATCCGTCGGCTCCACGCATGCAGGATATTACGCCGGGTGTTCAGAGAGAAATTTCGAGCGTTCAATTCCCCGTGAATCCAGTCGGTAGGCGGGAACAGCCGACCCGCTCGGATCGTTTGCTTTAAGGAGAGTTGTACCCAAAGAAGGGGAGAGAGCCATGGCCTATCGGGAATACATCCACATGCCAGTGACACCGCGCGACATGCGGTGGGGTCTTCGGCAGGGCGCCATCGCAGGCGTAGTTGCGGGCATCGTGTTTGCTGCCTTTGAAATGATCGTCAGCGCGTTGATGATGGGAGCGGAAGCATTTTTTATGCCCCTGCGCATGATCGGTGCCATAGCGCTCGGATCGGCGGCACTCGATCCCAGCTATTCGCTCGTGACGGCAAGCGTCGGCGGTGTAATCGTTCATATGGTACTCGCGATCATCTACGGGGTGATCTTCGGTGAAATCGCAGCAATGTTGCGAGGGCCGGTTGCCTTTATTGGCGTAGGCAGCATCTTCGGCCTCGCCCTTTGGCTGATCAACTTCTATGTAATCGCACCGGCCTTATTCCCCTGGTTCCTGGAAGCGAGTCCGCTGGTACAGTTCATCGCCCATACCTTCTTCTTTGGTTCAGTACTCGGCTACTATCTGTGGAAGTCGCACCAGAGAAGCGGGCTGGAAGAGCCGGTGGCTTAGTCGTACCGATTTCGACGCAAAGATAGCGATCGTGGTCTTCGACCCTTCGGCAACCACGATCGAAGCCATCGCCGCGGCGTCCACAAATGCCGGTTACCCGGCGAAAGGCGTCTTGTAACCCCATGTCCATGACCGAGCCTGCTTTCGCCACGGTCTCGACCCTGACCTGCCCGGTCTGCGGGCAAAAGGCGACTGAGACTATGCCACCCGATGCCTGCGTCTATTTCTACCAGTGCAAGGCATGCGGGACGCTCTTGCGGCCCAAACAGGGCGATTGCTGCGTGTTCTGTTCTTATGGGGATATGCCGTGTCCGGCGGTCCAATCGGCGAGGCAAGGCAAATGCTCCTGTTGCTGAGGGAGGCGGGCTGTCATTCAACCGCCCTGCTGCTATCATCCGCGTATGACGAAAGAAGCCGATGCCATCCCCCTCGCCGGGGGAGAGCGAACCGTCGTTATCCGACGCGGCGGGATCGTCGTTCGGGAGACGGGCCCTTGGGCCCGGTCGGTCCATTCTCTGCTGCGCCATTTGCATGAGGTGGGCTTCGCAGGGGCGCCCCGCGTCGTCGGAGACGGCTTCGACGAGCAAGGCCGTGAAATCCTCACCTATATCGAAGGCGAGGTCATCAATCCGGCGCCCTGGTCGGACGAGGCCATTCACGAGCTTGGCAATCTCATTCGGCGGCTGCACGATGCAACGGCGTCCTTCAGGCCAGCGCCGGACACTCTCTGGCGCCCTTGGTTTGGTCGAGAGGTCGGCACGCCGGACATCATCGGACATTGCGATGCCGCCCCGTGGAACGTGATTTCGCGACACGGCCAGCCCGTTGCATTCATCGACTGGGAAGCGGCAGGTCCGGTCGATCGGCTGACTGAGATGGCCATGGCTGCGTGGAACAATGCCCAACTCTATGATGACGACGTCGCGGAGATGAACGGTCTGCCCGATGCCGGACGCCGCATGCGGCAGGTGCGCATTTTGGCGGACGGGTACCGCCTGGCGGCCAAGGACCGGCATCGGCTCGGCTACAGGATCATCGAATTCGCCGCCCGAAGCGCTGCCAACGAGGTGATTGAGCAGAAGATCACACCCGAAACCGAAAATGCTCCACGCGTCTGGGGGATCGCCTGGCAGGCGCGGAGCGTCGGTTGGCTGATCCGCCACCGCGCCGCTCTCGAGAACGCACTCGCATGAATTTAACTAAGCCCGATTCAGGTCGCAAAGCGGACGTGATCCTGATCGGCCAATCTTCGGTTCTGTGCTTCGAAAGATCGCATAATCGAATCGGGAAAGGCGCGATTTCTGGCGCGGGCTGTGATCCAACGTTCGGCTATATCGTCAGCGACGTTTGTCGCCTAAGCGCACACCAATTCCGCCATCCGGAGCTGGTCCTTCGTCAAGAAAACAATTCCGCGCTCCTCGTAAACGCGCCTGATTGTTTCGACGGTGACGGGCTGAGATCCGCGCGGGCGCGAGGTCACTCGCGGCCGGGCAGGTGAGGGGAGAGGCAGCGGCCCGCCCATACGGAGCACCTTGCCGGGGTACCGCCTTTGCGATGGACATCGCCAATTCCGCAAGGGCACAGGTCCGTCGCCACCTATGGCGCTCCCTCCGCTTCATCGCGCCGCCCAGTTGGCGCCGCGGCGGAAGATCGTTTTCATCTGCGGGACATCGAATTCCTTCGCCTGGTGGCCGAGCGACGAATAGAAGACGCGGCCCTGACCATACTTCCGCTTCCATACCACGGGCATGACAACGCCATCGATCCAATAGGCGTGGTCGCCGGTGAAAGTTGTCGTCGCCAGCACCTCGTTCGATGGGTCGACATGCATGTAGTATTGCTCGGACGTAAAGGGAAAGTCGGTGATCCCTTCCATCAGCGGATCGTCCGGCCGCGTGATATTCACGGTATAGTCGATGATGTTGCCCGGGTGGGCGACCCATTGGCCACCGATGATGAACTGATATTCGACGCATTCTCGGAAGCTATCGCCCGCACCGCCGTGATAGCCGGCGATGCCGACGCCGTTTTCGATGGCGGCAGCCAGGTTCTTGATCTCTTCCTTCTCAATCTTTGACATAGTGATGATCGGAATGACGAGGCTCAGGTCATGTACCGAGGGATCAGCGAAGGCTTCGGTACTGTGTTCCACGTAGACCTTGAAGCCGTCCTCCTCGAGCATGTCCTTAATGATGGCAGCGCATTCCTGAGGCTCGTGGCCGCTCCAGCCGCCCCAGACGATCAGTGCTTCACGCATGACTTTTCCTCCTGATATTATTTACCCAACCGCCCACCGACGAGCGAATCCGACAGCGGCGCCGGCCGCTCCGTCTGGGTGGTTATGGTGACGACGCAGCTGTTTTCGGAGGCCGTTTGGAATGCCTCCATGACTTCAAGAACGTGCAACGCGAGACTGCCGTTCGCCCGGTGCGGGCGGTTCGAGCGGATGGCGTGCGCAAGATCTGCAACCCCGAGCGAGCGGTAGTTGCCATCCCCGTAAGGTGCTGTCAGTTCCTGCGGCTCGAAGCTGCCGCCCTTCTTCAGGAACTGAACCTCGCCACCGAAATGGTTTGGATCCGGCACGATCAGCGTGCCCTCGGTTCCGTAAATCTCGAGCGGCACGTGCTTGTGGCCGGCGACATCAAAGCTCATGCTGATCTGAACGACTGCACCATTGGCGAACGCCATCACGCCGGCGACGTGGGTCGGCACTTGCACCGGAACGCGCTCGCCATTGCGCGGCTCGCTGGTGATGACGCGTTCTCTGCGCGGAGCAATCGCAAAGCCGGCGACCTGTGCGACCGGTCCGAAGAGATTGACGAGATCGGTGATGTAATAGGGGCCCATGTCGAGCATCGGCCCGCCGCCGACTTCGTAATAAAATGCCGGGTTTGGGTGCCATCGCTCATGACCGGGGCACATGAAGGCAGCGGTGCCGCCGACCGGCTGGCCGATCACGCCCTTGTCGACCAAGGCGCGGGCCGTCTGATGGCCGCCGCCGAGAAAGGTATCCGGTGCGGCGCCGATGCGAAGCTTCTTCGACTCCGCGGCTTCCGCCAATCTTTGCCCTTCCGCGAAACTGATCCCGAGCGGTTTTTCGGAATATGTATGCTTTCCAGCGTCAAGCGCCTGCATGCCAACGGCCACATGGGCCTTCGGTATCGTCAGGTTGACGATGATTTCCACTTTCGGATCGGCAAAAAGCTCGTCGACACTCTTTGCCGCCACGTTGAATTCGGCCGCCTTCGCCTCCGCGAGAGATCGGTCGAGGTCGGCGATGCCGCGGATGTCGAGAATGGGGAATGAGGCCATGGCCTTCAGATATGCACCCGAAATGTTGCCGCACCCGATGATGCCAATGCCAACTTTCTCCATGATTTTCCTCCCGGTGATTTTTGTAATCTCAGAGCGCCGGCCCTGTTGTACTCCAAGGGGACTCGTAGAGTTCGTGAAGGGCAACGGCCGCTGCGCCCTGTGCCCAGAAATCGTCTGTTGAGTCGTCGAAAACGAGCTCGGTCACGCCATTCAGAGATGGTGGGATCGCGAGCGCATAAGCGTCGCGTAAGCTGTTCAGAAACGGCTCGCCGAGAGCCAGGCTGGAACCGACGAGAATTACTCGCGGCGGGGCGAAGAGCGTGACAATATTGGCAATCGTCAGCCCGACCGCCTCTCCGGCGCGCACGGCGGCGCCGATGATAACGTTGTCCTCCGCCTTGATGAGCGCCTGAGCATGCTTCATGCCGCGGCCGTGGCGGATGGCTTCTGCGAAGCGCCCGTCCGCCTGCTGTTCGCCAAGAATTGCACTTTCGCCTGCCCGGCTCGACAGCCGCACCGTGTGCCCCTGCGCGCCCACGCCGAGCACGAGGTCGCCGAGATTGTGGCTTAGGCCGCCTGCCCCTCGGAAGAGCTGATTGCCATGCAACACGCCAAGGCCGATCGTTTGTTCCAAAGAGACCAAAACCATGTCTTCGAGATCTCGCGCCTTGCCGAACCAGTGATGGGCAAGCGTGATGGCATGCGCGTCGCTCTCGATGATGGTCGGCGTACCTAGTCGCGCGGTCATCTCGGAAGCGAAATCAACATTCGTGTCCCGAAAGATCGGGCTGCTGCGGACGTAGCCGGTTCGATGCTCGACAACGCCCGGAAGGCCGAGGCAGACGGTGTCGACATCCTCCAGGGACAAACCTGCGTCAACGACGCAGCGCCGAACCCCGTCCTCCACCAGATCGGCTGTGACGGCGATTGGCTGCCGGTCGATGCGGATCGGCAGCGTGAGCTTTGAAAGCACGTCGCCACGAAAATCGGTGACGACGAAAACGAGCCTGCTCGCCGCGATTTTTGCACCGACAACACGCGCGGCATCAGGGTTCAACTCCAGCATTACGCGGGGGCGGCCGCGGGCCGCTTCGTTGCGAATGTCCCCTTCATGGCGCGGCAGAATGAGCCCGTCGTCGAGCAGTGAGGCGGTAATTGCAGATACGGTGGTGGTTGAAAGTTCCGTGCGCTGGCTGATCTCCACGCGTGCGATCGGTCCGTGTCGGCGGATCGTGTCCAGCACGTTCAAGCGATTGATCGCGCGCATCAATTCTGGGTCTGCAGTCTTCATAAAGTACTAGCCAGGCAATTGCTTCGTCGGTGGAGGGGAAATATTTTTACCGGATTGCGGATTAAATAACAGAGAGTTACCGCCCCATGTCAAGCGAATTTCTCGAAAAATCGGGTGTTTGGCTTGACATCGAGCAAAAGCTCCGCTGAATTAATCCGCAATAAGGAATAAATGAATGGGAGGAAACATTGAGCTTCTGGGAGGAAAGATCATGACACATACGGACAAGAGGATTGCCCTTCGCGGCAAGAGCATCGCATTTCTGGCGGCGGCTGCAGGTATTTCCGTGATGCTCGGAGCCGGTGCTGCGTCAGCAAAAACCGTGGTCAAGTGGCTACACCTGGAGCTCGATCCAACCTACGTGGCCAAATGGGAGGAGATAGCCAAAAAGTATGAAGGGCAGCATCCAGACGTCGATATCCAGATGCAGTTTCTGGAAAACGAGGCCTTCAAGGCGAAATTGCCGACGCTGCTCCAGTCCGACGACATCCCCGACTTCTTCTTCAGTTGGGGCGGTGGCGTGCTCAAGCAGCAGTCTGAAACGGGTGCACTTCAGGACGTGACGGCGGTGCTCGACGCCGAAGACGGCAAGCTGCGAAACACGTATAGCCCCGCCTCTGTCAACGGTCTGACGTTCGACAGCAAGGTATGGGCAGTGCCCTACAAGGTCGGTCTGGTCAGCTTCTTCTACAACAAAGAGCTCTTCGCCAAGGCTGATTTGAAGGCCGAGGATATCAAGACTTGGGCCAACTTCCTCGAGGCCGTGAAGAAGCTCAAGGATGCGGGCATTGTGCCAATCGCCGGTGGGGGCGGCGAGAAGTGGCCGATCCATTTCTATTGGAGCTACCTCGTCATGCGCGAGGGCGGCCAGAAGGTCTTCGATGCTGCAAAGAAGGGTGAGGGCGAAGGCTTCCTCGACCCCGCCATAATCAAGGCCGGCGAGGATCTTGCAGAGCTTGGAAAGCTCGAACCATTTCAGCCTGGCTATCTCGGCGCAACTTGGCCGCAAACGCTCGGCGTCTTTGGCGACGGCAAGGCGGCGATGATCCTCGGGTTCGAAAACACCGAAGCCAACCAGCGCAAGAATGCTGGTGACGGCAAGGGGCTGGCGCCGGAAAATATCGGCCGCTTCTCATTCCCGGCAGTGGAAGGCGGCGCGGGCAAGGTGACCGATACTTTGGGCGGCCTGAACGGTTGGGCGGTGACGAAGAAGGCGTCAAAGGAAGCGATCGATTTCCTTGCATATCTGACGAGCGCAGAAAACGAACGAGCGATGGCCAGAGCTGCCATGCTTCTGCCGGTGGCCATCGGCGCCGATGACGGCGTGACAAACCCACTCCTTGCCCAATCCGCCAAGCAGCTGGCCGCTTCGACCTGGCACCAGAACTATTTCGACCAGGATCTCGGTGCCGCCGTCGGGCGCGTCGTGAACGATGTGTCCGTGGAAATCGTCTCCGGCCAGATGACACCGCAGGACGGTGCCCAGCAGATCCAGGACGCCTTCGAACTCGAGCAGTAATTGGCTCCGCATTCCTTCCCGGCGCCGCTACAGCGCCGTGCGTCTTTTCAGACGCACAAAGGGTTGCTGTAACACTTTGAAATGCTGCATGTTTTCATCCGTAAATCGGCTCCGATTTAAGGAAACATGCAGTAGGGTGCCGGGAGCGGACAACGCGAATGCGAAAGCAGGACAGATGGCGAATATCTCGATTTCATCCGCGATCGGCATAGCAAGGCCGGCCAAGAGTGTCACCAGGAAGCGCAGTTCGGTTGCGCATGACCGCTGGGCAGTGCTGGTGTTCTTTCTTCCGCCAGCTATCCTGCTCTTCACGCTGTTCGTCATCATGCCGATGGGCGAGGCGGCCTGGTACAGCCTATACAAATGGAACGGCTACGGCACGCCGACAGAATTCATTGCCTTTCGCAATTTCCAGGTGCTTTTCCTCAATGCCGCCTTCACTCAGGCGCTGATCAACAACGGCTTGATCATCCTGATATCGATCGCCATCCAGGTTCCACTGGCGATCTGGCTCTCGACGATGCTGGCGCATCGCATCCCGGGCGTCGTGGGTTTCCGGCTGATCTTCTTCCTGCCTTACGTGCTTGCGGATGTCGCAGCCGGTCTCATCTGGCGTTTCGTCTATGACGGTGACTACGGCCTCTTTGCGGCAATCTCCAACTTCTTCGGCTTTGCAACTCCCTACGTACTTGCGGACAAGGACGTCGCCATCTACGCGGTGCTCGGCGTCATCGTTTGGAAGTATTTTGGCTTCCATATGATGCTCTTCATTGCGGGCCTGCAGTCGCTCGACAAGAGCGTATTGGAAGCTGCCGAGATCGATGGGGCCACGGGCTGGCAGAAGTTCCGCTACGTAACACTTCCATTGCTCGGATCGACCTTGCGCCTTTCCATCTTCTTTGCGGTCATAGGCTCGCTGCAGCTGTTCGACATGATCATGCCGCTGACCGGCGGCGGTCCGTCGAACTCCACTCAGACGATGGTCACCTTCCTCTATACCTATGGCGTCATGCGCATGCAGGTCGGCCTCGGCAGTGCCGTCGGCGTCGTGCTTTTCATCATCTGCGTCACGCTCGCCTTCGGTTACAAAAGGATATTCATGCGCAATGATTGATACCGTCTCCACCCTTCGCATGCCCGTGCGGACGCGCGTCTATCTCTACGTGTCGCTGACGCTGATCGCGGCTCTGGTTCTGATACCGCTACTAACCACGGCGCTCGGCGGATTTAAGACACTGGGCGACCTGCGCACCAACCCGTTCGGGCTTCCGGCCGAATGGCAATGGTCGAATTATGCGGATATCCTTTTCGGCGAGCGTTATTGGCTGCAGATCTTCAATTCGCTGATCATCGCGGCGCTGACGGTCGCTCTTACGCTCATCGTCTCGGCGATGGCGGCCTTCGCCTTCGCGCATGTGCGCTTCTTCGGCTCCTCGTTCCTGCTCAACTATTTCCTGCTTGGCCTGATGTTCCCGGCGGCAACCGCGATCCTGCCGCTTTTCATCCGCATCCGCGATCTCGGCCTGCTCGATACCTATTGGGGGGTGGTGCTGCCACAGGTCGCCTTCGGCCTGGGCATGAGTATCCTGCTTTTCAGGAATTACTTTCGCAACCTCCCGGAAGAACTGTTCCAGGCGGCATTTGTTGACGGCTGCGGTTATCTGCGTTTCTTCTGGCATATCTCGCTTCCGCTGTCGCGGCCGATAGTTGCAACCGTGAGTATCATCTCCTTTGTCGGTAGCTGGAACAGCTATATCCTGCCGCTGATCATGCTGAATTCGGAATCGAAATACCCTTGGCCGCTTGGCATCATGGTCTATCGCGGTGAGTACGGCACCGAATGGCAGTTGGTGCTCGCCTTCATTACGCTGACCATCCTGCCAACGGTCATCGTTTTCTTCGTCGCTCAGAAGCATATCATTGCCGGCCTGACCGCTGGCGCCGTGAAGTCTTGAGCGAAATCATGGAGCAACAGAATATGGCGTCGGTCGAATTGAGAAATGTGCGAAAGGCCTATGCCTCCCTTGAGGTCATCCATGACATCTCGCTTGCGATAGAAGATGGCCAATTCATCGCCCTCGTCGGCCCTTCCGGCTGTGGGAAGTCGACCTTATTGCGCATGATCGCCGGTCTCGAGGAGATCAGCAGCGGCGAAATCGCCATCGATGGCATGGTCGTCAATAATCTGACGCCGCGTGAGCGCAACGTCGCCATGGTATTCCAGTCCTACGCGCTCTATCCGCATATGACTGTTGCGGAGAACATGGGCTTCAATCTGAAGCTTTCAGGTTTCCCGAAAGCGGACATAGAAAGCCGGGTAAACGAAGCCGCGCGCATGCTCGATCTAACAGCATTGCTTGGCCGCAAGCCTGCGCAGCTTTCCGGCGGTCAGCGCCAGCGCGTGGCCATGGGTCGTGCCATCGTGCGCGATCCGGCGATCTTCCTCTTTGACGAACCTCTCTCGAACCTTGATGCCAAGCTGCGTGTACAGATGCGTTCCGAGATCAAGACGCTGCATCAGAAAGTTAAGACAACCTCTATCTACGTCACGCACGACCAGATCGAGGCCATGACGCTCGCCGACAAGATCGTGGTGCTGAATCAGGGCAAGGTGGAACAGACCGGTACACCGCTCCAACTTTACAAGAGGCCTGCCAATCTCTTCGTCGCCGCCTTCATCGGCTCGCCGGCCATGAATATGCTCGATTGCACGGTAGAGGGCGACAACGGCCAGCCGGCCGCACGCCTCGGCGACGGTTCGAAAATTACCATCGCGCCGGATCGGAAGGTAAAGGTCGGCCAGTCCGTCACTATTGGCCTGCGCCCAGAACATCTAAGCCCCGGCGCCGGCGGGACGGCGCTCACCGGAAAGACCCTATTGGTGGAGCCTACCGGCGCCCAGACCCATGTGGTCTTCGATCTTGCCGGCCAGCCGGTCGTTGCGATTGTGGACGGCGAATATCCCGCCCGCCATGGCGCTCGGTTTGAAACAAACGTCAGCGCCGACCACGTCCACGTCTTTGACCGTGACAGCGGCTTGGCCCTGTAACATTTCTACTGCACGTTTCCTTAGATCGTCATCGGTTTAAGGATAAAAACATGAAGCAATTCAAAGTGCTACAGCGACCTTTGTGCGTCTGAAAGGCGCACGGCGCTGTAGCGCTTCGATCGTTCTCGAGAGGACGGCCAAAAACCCCATTGGGAAAGCCGACGTGAGGAATCGGTTGTAAGGATCGGCCAAAGCTGAAAGCCATCCGGCGGAAGCGGCGATGCCAACCTGAAGATTGAACGACACCCCCGCGCATTGAACGACACCCCCCGCAATAGGTGGCCGTGAGCAGTTCGTCCAAACGGCTATCGGACTGGCATCTTACGGCCGGCAACGGCCGCAGCGCGACTGTTGACTTTTCTGGTATAACACCCTAACAGTTAGACCATGACCGCGCTCGCTATCCGCAAAAAACTCTCCGATGAAGTCCGGCTCCGGATCGAGGAGATGATCCGCGAGGAGATTTATCCTTTGGGCAGCACGCTCCCCTCCGAGCGGGACCTGATGGAAATGTTTGGGGTCGGGCGGCCGTCGATCCGCGAAGCGCTCTATGCGTTGGAGCGCATGGGCCTCGTGAAGATCAACACGGGCGAGCGGGCCAAAGTCACGCGGCCGACGCCCGATCATTTCCTGTCTTCGCTCGCAGGCGCGGCGCGCATGCTGCTCGGCCGGCCGGAGGGTGTCGCCAATGTCGAGCAGGCACGCCTGTTTCTGGAGGAAGGCTGCGCGCGCCATCTCGCATCGCACGCCACGGCAGAGCAGATCGAGGCAATCGAGGCCGCGCTTGCCCGCAATGAGGCCGCGATCGGCAAGGCCCGCGCCTTTGCCATGACCGATGTCGCCTTTCATCGGACGCTGACCGAGATGGTTTCAAATCCCATTTTCGTCGCCGTCCACGATGCTTTCGTCGATTGGCTGATCGGTCAGCGGCCTTTGCCGGCCCGGCCGGAGATTTCGAACAGGGAGAGTTTCGAGGGGCATGTCGCGATCGTGGAGGCAATCCGCGCGCGCGATCCGGAGCGTGCCGGCCGTGTCATGCGCGAGCATCTGGAGAATGCGGAACGCAAATACAGACGAAAAAGCCCATAAGGGCGATACGATAAGGGAGGAATATTCAATGAAAACAGGATTGATTTCGCTCGCCCTCGCGGGCCTGCTCATGGCATCGCCAGTCTCGGCCCAAGAGACACGCACGCTGAGGCTGGGCATGCAAGGCACTGCTGGCGATCCGCAATTTGAAGGCGTCACGGAGGCGGCGCGCATCATCAAGGAGAAATCCGGTGGCCGGCTGACGCTGGAAATCTTCCCCAATTCCCAACTCGGTACCTTCACCGAGATGATGGAGCAGGTCACGCTCGGCGAGCTCGACTTCACGCTCAACCCGTTCGGCGGGATGGATGCCTGGGTTCCGCGCGCGGTGGTGGCCAGCACGGCCTATGTGGTCGGTGATTTCGATCATCTGCAAAAGATTATCGCCTCCGACTGGGGTAAAGGAATCGTCGAGGAGATGCGAAACGAGCACAAGTGGCGCACGGTCGATTCCTGGTATTTCGGGACGCGGCACACGACTGCGAAAAAACCAATCGAAAAACCTGCCGATTTCGCCGGCATGAAGTTGCGCGTGCCGAACTCGGCGCCGCTTCTCACCTGGGCGAAGGCGATGGGTGCCAGCCCCACGCCGGTGGCTTTCGCGGAGGTCTATCTTGCCCTTCAAACCAACCAGGTTGACGGCCAGGAAAACCCGCTGCCCATCATCGACGCGATGAAGTTCACCGAGGTGCAGTCACATGTGTCTTTGACCGGACATCTGGTTCAGGACCAGCTCATCCTCATGTCGGAAGATACATGGAACGCGCTGGAACCCGCCGACCAGAAGGTCGTGATCGAGGCTTTCGAGGCGGGCGGCGGCGTCAATAACAAGCTGGTCACGGAAAAGGAAGCAAGCCTCGTCGACGCTTTCCGCGAGCGCGGCATCACCGTGGTCGAGCCTGACAAGGCCGCCTTCCGCGAGGCGATGAAGCCTGTCTATGCGGATCTGGATGCGCAGTTCGGTGCCGGCACCGTGCAGACGTTGCTCGATCTCCGTTAGACCGTCTAGGCGCTGCCGCTCGCGGCAGCGCCTCTAACTCCGGATATTCAACCATGGCCAATCCAAGCCGCTGGCGAAGACTTACCCACATCGAAGAGACGCTGGCCGCGATTCTCCTGGTCTTCGCCTTCGTCGTAATCGCGCTGCAGATCATCACCCGGTTCATCCTCCGCGATCCGCTGTTCTGGACGGAGGAGGCCGCGCGCTACGCCTTCGTATGGCTGGTGGCGCTTGGCGCGGCAGAGGGCATCACCTCGCGGACGCACATTACCATGGACATCGTGCCGCTGATGCTTCCGGAGCGGGCGCAGCTCATACTGCGCCTCGTTCTGGACCTTCTGGTGCTCGCCGCCCTTTTCATCCTCGTCTATTACGGCGCCTTCGGCGCCATGCGCGCCCACAGGGTGATGTCGATTGCGATCGGCGTGCCGGAATCCTGGCTCTACGGAGCTTTGCCTGTTTTCGGCCTGTTGGCTTCTATCCGGATCATGCTTGTCATGGCGCGGGATGCCCGAACGCTTTTGAGTGGCGGGCATGAGGTCATGAATGCCCCTTCCGAAAGGTATCTCTAGATGACGGCCCTCTTCGGCGGATGGTTTGCTCTTCTGATCGCCGGCATGCCGGTAGGCTTCACACTCATCGTGGCGGCGCTCGCCTATATGCTCTGGCAGGGTACGGGACTGAATTTTGCCGGGCAGCGCATGGTCGCCGGCCTCAACAGCTTCCCGCTTCTTGCCGTTCCCTTCTTTATCCTCACAGCCCAATTGATGAATCTTTCCGGCGTGACCGAGCGTATTTTCGATTTCGCCAAGGCACTTGTCGGCCACGTCCGGGGCGGGCTCGGCCATGTGAACATCATGGCGAGCGTGATGTTCTCCGGCATGTCCGGCTCGGCCGTCGCCGATGCTGCCGGCCTTGGTCAGCTTGAGATCAAGGCCATGCGCGACGCCGGCTATGACGAGCAGTTCTCCGGTTCTATCACGGCCGCGTCCGCCATCATCGGGCCGCTCATCCCGCCCTCCATTCCCCTCGTGGTCTACGGCGTGATTGCCAACACCTCGATCGGGGGCCTTTTCCTGGGCGGTATCGTGCCGGGTCTCCTTTGCGCCGCCTCGCTCATGGTCATGGTCTATGTCATCGCATGGCGGCGGAACTATGCGACCGAGCAGCGCGCCAGCGTTCGCCGGATCTGGTCCACCTTCTGGCGCGCGCTCTTCCCGCTCATGACGCCTTTCATCATCATCGGCGGCATCTTTGCGGGAATATTCTCGCCGACCGAGGCTGCCGTGGTCGCGGCCTGCTATGCTCTCTTCCTGGGTGTCGTAGTCTACCGCGAAATTACGTTCGCCAAACTCGTGACCGTGCTCCGCGAGACGGTGAGCCACACCGCTGCCGTCGGCCTTCTTATCATGGGCGTGTCGCTGTTCGGCTACGTGATCGCGCGCGAACAGGTGCCTCAGCATGTGGCCGCGTTCTTCCTCACCTATGCGGATGACCCGCTGACCTTCCTCATCCTGGTGAACCTCATGCTGCTTGCGCTCGGCACGTTCATCGAGGCTTTGGCGATCCTGCTGCTCGTGGTGCCGGTGCTGGTTCCGACCGCACTTCAATACGGCATCGATCCCGTCCATTTCGGTGTGATCGTGGTATTCAACCTGATGATCGGCATATTGACGCCGCCCATGGGCGTGGCGCTCTTCGTGGTTTCGAAGGTCGCCAACATTTCCTTCGGCGTGCTTGCTCGCGGTATCCTCCCCCTGCTCGTTCCGCTCATCATCGTCCTGGTGCTGATCACCGTCTTTCCAGCACTCGTCACCTTCATTCCCGACCAGATGCTCGGAGCTGCCCGGTGAGTCTTCCCGCCAAACCATTCGAAGGCATATGGGGAGCGGTGCTTTTGCCGGTCGATCAAAGAGGGGGGATCGAATGGTCCGCCTTGCAAGAGCAGCTATCGATGCTTCACGGGAGCGGACTGCAGGGCATCTACACCAACGGCACGGCAGGCGAATTTCATAGCCAAACGGAAGAAGAGTTCGACCGGCTGAGCCAAGTGGTCGCCGATTTCTGCCGCACGGTTGGCCTGCCTTTCCAGATCGGCGTTTCGCACACGAATGCACGCGTCGCACGCGAGCGGCTGGCCCGTGTCGCATCACTACGGCCCGATGCCGTTCAGGTCACCCTGCCCGACTGGTGGGCACCCAGCTATGACGAAGCGGAGCGTTTTTTTTCCGGCATGACGGCAACAGCGCCTGACATTCCGCTGGTCCTCTACAATCCGCCGCACGCCAAGCGCCGGCTGAGCCTCGACGAGATCGCAAAGCTCAGGGCCGCTGTGCCCACGCTTATCGGCGCAAAGCTGCCTGGAGGCGATGAAATCTGGTACGAAGAACTTCGCCGAAAACTGCCGGATCTCGCCGTCTTTATTCCCGGGCATTTCATGGCGAGCGGCTGCCTCGCCGGCGGCCGCGGCTCCTATTCGAATGTCGCGTGCCTGAGCCCCGCCGGCGCTGTGCGGTGGTGGCGGCAGCTCGGGGAGAATCCTACGGCTGCCCTCGCGTTCGAGGCCCGCGTCGTCTGCTTCATGAAGGAACATGTCCTCCCGCTTGCCGCGCGCTACGGCCTGTCGAACGCCGCCCTCGACAAGGCGATGGCTACAGCAGGCCGCTGGTGCCCTATCGGTCCGGAGCTGCTCTGGCCTTACACTTCCGCCCCCAATGAGGCGGTCATGCAGCTTGGCGCTGCGGCCCGCCACGAACTGCCCGAGCTTTTCTCCACGAGCCTTTGAAAGCGATCACAATGATGAAACCCGAAGGGATTTATTCAGCCCTCCTTACTCCCTTTTCCGAAGACGAGGCCATCGACCGGCAGGCCATCGGCCCGCTCCTCGATTTTCAGGTCCGGCTTGGTGTTGACGGCGTCTATGTGGGGGGCAGCTCGGGCGAAGCGATGCTGCAGTCGCTCGAGGAGCGCGCTGCCTGTCTCTCCGATGTCGCTGCCGCGGCGGAGGGCCGGCTAAAGCTCATCGCCCATGTCGGCACGATCGCGACGCGAGACGCGCTGCGGCTTTCAGAGCACGCGGCCAAGGCCGGCTACCAAGCGATCTCCGCCATCCCGCCTTTCTACTACGATTTCTCCCGGCCCGAAGTCATGGCGCACTATCGAGAGCTGGCCGACGCCTCTGGCTTGCCGCTCATCGTCTACAATTTTCCCGCCCGCACCAGTGGCTTCACCCTACCCGAACTGGTCGAGCTTCTCTCGCATCCGAACATTATCGGTATTAAGCATACGTCGAGCGACATGTTCCAGCTCGAACGCATTCGCCATGCAGTACCTGAGGCGATCGTCTACAACGGCTATGACGAAATGTGCCTCGCCGGCTTTGCGATGGGGGCACAGGGTGCGATCGGCACGACCTATAACTTCATGGGAGACGTGTTCGTCACCCTGCGGACGTGCGCAGCGGAAGGGCGGATCGAAGAAGCCCGGCGGCTGCAGGTCATGGCCAACCGCGTGATCCAGGTGCTGATCAGGGTAGGCGTCATGCCCGGGTCCAAGGCGTTGCTCGGCATTATGGGCGTCCGCTGCGGGACTTCGCGGCGTCCCTTCCGAAAGATCGAAGCGTCGGATCTCGCCGTGCTTCGCGAGGCCATAGCGCCTGTCCTCGCCTGGCGCGAAGATCGCGCGGCGGGAGCGGCGGCTAGCGGGGAGTCATAGCCCATGTGTCGCGTTCAAGCACGGAGCTAACTGACCTGCCGACGGAAGGTCAGGCGCTTGGTGGCTACTGCATGTTTCCTTAAATCGGAACCGATTTAAGGAAACATGCAGCAATTCAAAGTGCTACCGCGACCTTTGTGCGTCTGAAAAGACGCACGGCGCTGTAGCTGTCCAGCTTAAGCGAAAGCTGCACGCCGCCACGCTTCAGTGGTGGCAAGTGACGGCTCAGCTGAATTCGCCCGAATGTCTCCTTCCGCCGCTCCTGATCGCGTGCGGGAAGATGCAGCGCAGGGCCATTCCGGCTAGAGCGCCGTGCGTTCAACTGAACGCGCAAAGGACGCTCTAGCACTCTAGATTCTAGAGCATCTTGTCCGCTTCCAGCGGTGCCGCTGGAAAGCGGGATGCCCTTGAGCCTCTTTGATTTCGTCCATCGGCAGGGCGCCCGTCATGCCGCTGCCTGCCATCCGTTGCGGATGTGACGGTATCCATCGCGATAGACCGCTTCGGGCGTCTCGGAGAAATCGCGCCAGACCTTCGTTGCGGCCGCAAGGTCCTTTAATGCGCGACCGAAAGCCTCGATCGTCAGCCAGCCGTCATAGCCGCTCGTGCGGATCGCCTTGAAGGTCTCGGTCCACGGGATGTTCCCGCGGCCCGGCACGCCGCGGTCGTTCTCCGAAATGTGGACGTGTACGATGCGGTCCTTGTTGCGGGTGAAGGCTCCGATGGGATCGGCTTCCTCGATATTGCTATGGAACGTATCGTACATGGCACGAATATTCGGATGTCCAATCGCATCGATATGGTCGGCAAGGTCGTCCATCGTATTGACGAGATAGCATTCGAAGCGGTTCAGCGCCTCGAGCGCCACGGTGATGCCGCGCTTGGCAGCATGGTCGCCGATCGCGCGCTGCGAGGAAACGGACCGCTTCAGCTCCGCAGCGGTCGGCCCGGTGCCGGAGAACTGGCCGAGCGTGGAATGTAGCGGGCCGCTCAACGTGTCGGCGCGGAGGGCGGCTGCGCAGTCGATAGCCCATTGCATGTAGGCGATGCCGCGCTTGCGCGTCGCCGCATCAGGCGAGATCAGGTTCATGGAAGGGTTGCTCATGGCGGAGATGGCCGTGCGCTCCAGCCCTATCCCATCGAGCAGCGCGCCGAGCCGACGGTAGTCGTCCGGCGTGCCCTCGAAGATCGGAATCTCGACGCCGTCGAAGCCTGTTGCCTTGATGTCCCGGAGTAGCTTCTCGTGTTTCCGGCCGACGCTCGTCGTCCAGAGAAACATGCACATGCCGACCTTCATCGTTCCTCCCTCCGGCCTTTGCGAGCGTTGGTGCCGCAAACGTCTCCCCCACGATAGCCGCAGTCTGGTCATACCAAATATGAAAATCTGGTCAAGCCAGCAATTGACGGCTAGAAGGCGACGTACACCCGAAATGAGCTCAGACTCTCGGATAAACAAGGAAAAAACGCAGATAAATGTGGCGTGTATGGATGGCTTGCGGGTGACGCGAATTTGCGATAGAGCTTCTGAAGGGAATAATTGGCCACACCAGATCGGGTGAGCCGCAAAAGGAAGAAGTCCCGCGTATCCCATCGGGTGCCGTGGGCATAACGATAGTCTGGGAGGACGTTTATGCATCTTTCGACGCACAACTGGATGCGGGCGGAGCCTCTCGCCGTCACGCTGAAGCGCATCAAGAAGTACGGCTACGAGAGCATCGAGATTTCGGGCGAGCCGGCCCAGTACGACATCAAGGACACCCGGGGTCTGCTCAAGGAACACGGCATTCGCTGCTGGGGCGCGGTGACGCTGACGCTCGGCGAGCGCAACCTTGCAGCCAAGGACGAGGGCCAGCGTGCAAAATCGGTGGACTACGTGAAGAGCGTCATCACCATGGTGAGTGAGCTCGAAGGCGAGATCGTCACCCTTGTACCGGCGACCGTCGGCAAGGTCGTTCCGGATGGCACCGAGGAGGAGGAGTGGAAGTGGGTCGTCGATGCGACCAAGGAATGCTTCGCCCACGCCCAGAAAAAGGGCGTTCGGCTGGCCATCGAGCCGCTCAACCGTTTCGAGACCTATCTCTTCAACCGTGCCGCGCAAGCACTCGCGCTCGCCGACGCAGTGCATCCCGATTGTGGTGTCTGCCTCGACGCCTTTCACCTCAACATCGAGGAGGAGGACATGTACGACGCGATCAGGCTCGCCGGAAAGCGGCTTTTCGATTTCCACGTGGCGGACAACAACCGCTTTGCGGCAGGCCTCGGTCATCTCGACTGGCCGAAGATCGTCGCCACTCTGAAAGAGATCGGCTACGACGGCGCGCTCACCAATGAGTTCGTGGCTCCGGTCGACCGCACGCCGGCGGCTAAATATCCCGATATGGTCGAGCGCAATCCGGTCGACATCCCGCCGGAGCAGCTCAAGTTCATCCAGGACCACGGATCGAGCCTGCTCACCGAGAAGTTCTACGACGACCAGATGCGGATCACGGCAGAGACCATCCTGCCACTGATCAAGTGACGGCCGACACCAAGCATGCCTGCGCGGGCCGGCGCGCCGTGAGGTTGGGGAGGCGAAATGCGCATCAATACCGTCCAAGCTTGGTGGGTTCGCATACCCATCGAAGCAAGTCGACAGCACCGCAGCGATTTCGGTCAGCTGACGACCTTCGACGCGGCGATCCTGCGCATCGAGACGGATGACGGGATCGTAGGGTGGGGTGAGGGCAAGAATGCTGCGGGCAGTGCGGGTAGCTATGGCACGCTCGTGCACATGCTCAACCATGAGGTGGGGCCGAAGCTCGTCGGTCGCGACCCCGCCGATATCTCCGCGATCTGGGAGATGCTTTATAACGGCGTGCGCCACGAAACGGCGGCGATGTCGGGCCATGCGATGCCGGAACTCGCACGCCGCGGCCTCTCCGTTGCCGCGATCAGTGCGGTCGACATCGCACTCTGGGACATTCTTGGCAAATCGCTGGGCGCGCCGGTCTGGAAGCTTCTCGGCGGGCGTAAGGCGGAGCGCTTGCCTGCCTATGCCTCCGGTGGCTGGGAGAATGCCGAGAAGATCGGCGATCAACTGCAATCCTACATTGCCAATGGCGGTTTCAAGTCGGTCAAGATGCGGGTCGGCTCAATGGACCGTGCGCCGCATGTCTCGGCTGCCCGCGTACGTGCTGCCCGCAAGGCACTAGGACCTTCGGTGGATCTCATGGTCGATGCGCACGGGACCTATACCGTTGCCGAGGCGAAGCGTTTCATCCAGCTCGTCCAAGATTGCGATCTCGCCTGGTTCGAGGAGCCGGTGATCGCCGACGACAAGCCCGGCATGGCGGAGGTGCGTGCCGCCGGCAAGGTGCCAATCGCAGCCGGCGAGAGCGAGGCGACTCGTTTCGCCTTCCGCGATCTTGCGATCCTGCGCTCGGCCGACATATTCCAGCCCGATCCGGCCTTCTGCGGCGGCATCACGGAAGCCATGCGCATCGGTGCGATCGCCAGTGCCTTCAACCTCCGTTTCGCGCCGCATTTGTGGGCCGGTGCCCCGTGTTTCTTCTCGGGCCTGCACATCTGTGCGGCTTCCCCGGCAAGCTTCGTCATCGAATATTCGCTCGGTGCGAACCCGATGATCCACGACCTCGTCGAGGAGACTGTGGCTGTGAGGGACGGTATGATAGAGATTCCTGATAAACCCGGCCTGGGATTTACGATCAACGAGCGCGTCCTGGAGTCTCACGCGCAAAGACTGTGACAATGAAAGAAAGCAATCTCCTTTCTGATCTGGCGGCCCATCTGTTTTCGACCTCGAGCGGCAACGGTCGAACGCCCTCGGAGCGGGAACTGGCCGAGCACTTCACCGTTAGCCGCGGGCAGATCCGGGAGGCTCTGGCAATCCTCGAGGCCATGCGCATCGTCGAGCGCCGGGCGAAGTCGGGTATCTATCTGACGACGACGGAGGCGAGCGTCGAGGCGATCGCACTCTTCGCGCGCGCTGGCGTGCCCCTCGACCCGATCATGATCTACGAGACGGTGGAACTCCGCAAGATCCACGAGATCAAGGCGGCGGAGCTCGCCTGCGCGCGGGCGACGGAGGAAAACTATGAACGCCTGCGCGAAATTCTCGCCGCTTCCGAGGCGAAGATCGCGGCAGGCGAGGGCCTTGCGCGCGAGGACAGGGACTTTCATCTGGAGATCGTGCGGGCGACGAAGAACAGCGTGTTTCACCGTG
Source organism: Sinorhizobium numidicum (assembly GCF_029892045.1). Lineage (NCBI taxonomy): Bacteria > Pseudomonadati > Pseudomonadota > Alphaproteobacteria > Hyphomicrobiales > Rhizobiaceae > Sinorhizobium > Sinorhizobium numidicum. Next base: position 1,440,888 of record NZ_CP120367.1, on the reverse strand, counting down.
TCTGCAGCGTTTACTACACGATGGGCGAACAGCGGCTGCCCATCTATTTCGCCGATCTCGCCCGCTGCCGCCGCTCGCATGAGGAACATATCCGTATCTACGAAGCGCTGCTCGCGCGCGACGGCAATCTCGCCCAGGCATTGATGAATGCGCATCTGCAAGGCGCGGAAAGCTACTGGAAGGGCCTCATCGGCGGCCCGGCGACAGCCGCGGTATAGTCCCCAGCCGGCAAGGAGGGCGGCCGATGAGTTCCATTTTCTCGACCCATCCCTTGCACCGCGACGCCGAGGCGATGCTGAAGGCCGCGGGTGATCTCCGCGTCGCATCCGCCCCCGATCCCGAAACGTTGCTTCGTGAAGGCCGTGGCGCGGAGGTTCTCATCGTGCGCGCGCCGATCCCGCCCGCCTTCTTCGAAAACGTGCCGGCCCTGCGCGCGGCAGTCAGGCACGGCGCCGGGCTCGATATGATTCCCTATGACGCGGCTACGGCGGCCGGTGTGCTTATCGCCAATGTGCCGGCCGTCAATGCACCGACTGTTGCGGAGCACGTCTTCATGGTGATACTCGCGTTGCTACGCCAGTTCCGTCCTATGGACCGAGATCTCAGAAGCATAGGGTGGAGTGCTGGGCGCGCCCACTCCGAGCGAGCACTCGACCTCGCTGGCCGCACGATGGGCATCATCGGCATGGGCAATGTGGGCAAGGCGATCTTCCGCATCGCGAAGTACGGCTTCGGGCTGGAGATCGTTGCCAACAGCCGCTCGCCGGCAACCCTGACCGACGGTGCGCGGTTCCTCTCGGTCGACAACCTGGTTTCCACGGCGGATATCGTCGTTCTCTGCTGTCCGCTCACGCCCGAGACGACGGGGCTTTTGAGCCGTGAGCGGATAGCGCGCATGAAGCCGGGGGCGATCCTCGTCAATGTGTCTCGCGGCCCGGTCGTGGACGATGCGGCGCTGATCGAGGCGCTGGAACGGGGCCGGATCGGCGGCGCGGCCCTCGACGTGTTCTCCGCGCAACCGCTGCCGCCGGAGCATCCTTACTTTTACCTCGACAACGTGATCGTGACGCCCCATCTCGCCGGCATCACCGAGGAAAGCATGATGCGTATGGGAACAGGAGCTGCGGCGGAAGCGATCCGCGTCCTGAAAGGCGGGTTGCCCGTTAATCTCCGCAACCCTGAGGTTGTCGAACACTATCGGCGACGGTTCCCGGCGTAGGGGCATCGCGATTCCGCCCCATCCCTGGATGGAGTTGCCTTATGTCTCGTTCCACACCTTCCATTGCTGCGGCGCACGCGGCCATCCGGCGCCTCTGCAGCAGTGCGGAGGTTCTTTTCGCAAGCCGATTGCAGATGCAACCCGTTTGGCCGTTGTCGATGGCACCTTAGATCACGATGATTTTAGGTCGGATCGACCTAAAATCATGAACGTGATCGATTAATAAGTTAGCGCGGGATGCGGGCGGAAAACCGCACACACTTTTCCTCATCCCGCGCTAGCCAGCGTGGCGCAGGCTCTTCCCGCTTCCACCGTCGAAGAGCACGACCTTTTCCGGGTTCCAGGAGAAGCGGACGGCCTCCTCGATCTCAAGGTCGGTCTGAGCCGGCACCGTCGCCTGAAGGAAGTGGTTGCCTGTGCGCAGCGTCACGATCTTCTCAACGCCATGGTTCTCGATGTCGTGGACGCGAGCTTCGCCGGGTGCGCCGCTATCGAGGAGGAGATCTTCAGGGCGGATGCCGAAGGTGAGGGGGCGCCCGTCAGCCACAAGGCCGCCCGCTGCAGCAAGAGGCAAGCGATAGCCTTCGTCCGCGACCGCCTCGCTGCCCGCAAGCTTGCCGGAGATCAGGTTCATCGGCGGCGAGCCGACGGCGCGTGCAACGAAGGTGTTGACCGGGTTCTGGTAGATCTCCTGGGGCGTGCCGGTCTGAACGAGCTGGCCGTTGTTGAGTACGCCGATCTTGTCGCCCATCGACATGGCCTCGATCTGGTCGTGCGTGACGAAGAGGAAGGTCGCGCCGAGATTCATCTGAAGGTTCTTGAGCTCGGTGCGGAGCGCCTCGCGCAGCTTGGCGTCGAGGGCGGAAAGCGGCTCGTCCATCAGGAAGACGCGCGGCTTACGCACAATGGCCCGGCCGACCGAAACGCGCTGCATCTCGCCACCCGACAGCCGGTCCGTCTTGCGGTCGAGCAGATGCTCGATGCGGAGCGTCCTGGCGACGCGGTCGACACGTTCCTTGATTTCGGCCGGTTCGATGCGCCGGATGCGGGATTTGAGCGGGAATTCGAGGTTCTCGCGTACCGTATAACGCGGATAGAGCGAATATTGCTGCAGCACAAGCGCGACGTCGCGTTCCGCGGCCCCCCAGTCCGCGACATCCTCACCGTCGATGAAGATCTTTCCCGCCGTCGGCTTTTCGAGCCCAGCAATCAGCCTGAGGGTCGTCGTCTTGCCGGCGCCCGTCTCGCCGAGCAGCACGAAAAATTCTCCGTCGGCAATTTCGAGATTCAGATCCTTCAGGGCGGTGTGGTTTCCGAAGGTCTTGGTTATGCCCTTGAGTTCGATATGCGCCATCAGAGTCTGATCCCGAAAGATGTGCCGGTCGAGCTGTTGAAGAAGTGGGCCTGGATCGGATCTATCCGAGCCCAGACGGCTTCGCCAGGCCGGGGCACGAAACCACTTTTCGTGCGTGCGCGCAGCATTTGGTCGCCAACCTTCAGGTCGATGATGTCGTGTGAGCCGAGTGGTTCGATGATATGGGCCTCGACGGGCACGAAGCCTTCACGAGACTCCCGCGATACGAGCACCCCTTCAGGTCGCACGCCGAGGGTGAGATTGCCGTTTTCGGCCCTTGCCGCAGAGAGCCTGCCCATGAGATCGGACGGAAAATCGAAGGCGCTTGGCGCACCCCGGACCAGCACGCGCGTCTGCCCCGCATCCTCCGAGACCGCCGCCTCGGCCATGTTCATGACCGGACTTCCGACGAATTGCGCCACGAACATGTTGGCGGGGTGGGCGTAGACCTCCGAAGGACTGCCGATCTGCTGAAGCACCCCTTCGTGCATAATGACGATGCGGTCGGCGAGCGACATGGCTTCGACCTGATCGTGGGTTACGTAGATCGTGGTGGAACCCTGTTTGATGTGAAGCCGCTTGATCTCGGCGCGCATCTCCTCGCGGAGTTTCGCGTCGAGCGCGCCGATGGGCTCATCCATGAGCATGGCCTTCGGGCGCCTGACGAGCGCCCGGCCAATCGCCACACGCTGCATGTCGCCGCCCGAAAGAGCGGAGGGTCTTTTCGCGAGCAGGTGCGTGATCTGCAGCGTCTTCGCAACCGCCTGAACCTCGCTCTCTATAGCCGCACGGTTGCGGCGCATCGCTCGAAGCGGGAAGGCGATGTTCTCGAAGACCGTCATGTGCGGGTAGAGCGAGAAGGACTGGAACACGAAGGCGATGTCCCGGTGCGACGCCTTCATGTGCTGCACCGGCTGACCGTCGATGAGGATGTCACCTTCATCTATCGTTTCGAGCCCGGCGATCGCACGCAGCGTCGTCGTCTTGCCGCAGCCGGACTGGCCAAGCAGCACGATGAACTCGTTGTCGGCGATGGCGAGGTTGAGATTCTTGATGACCTGGACGGAGCCGAAATGCTTCTCGATTCCGCGTAGTTCGATCTGCGTCATGGATTGCTGCTCTCGTCTGTTTTCTGTTCCGGTTGGATCTTCGACGTGATCATGAAAGCAATCAGCCCGACCAGCGTCATCGTCAGTCCGTAGCGGTGAAGAAACAGGTTCCATGGCTGGCACAGCGCCACGATGCCGAAGATCATCAGGAGCTGTGAGCCGGGTTCGAGATACTTCTGATTTATGGCACGGAATATCATTTGCGGATCGCTCCGAAGCTCATGCCGCGCAGGAGGTGGTTCCTGAGCAAGAAGGTGAAGATGGCGACCGGCAGCAGGAACAGGAAGGTGCCGGCGGCAATGACGGTCCAGTCCGGAAGTCCCGAGCCGACCTGGCTCGGGATAAAGGGCGGTGCCGTTTGCGCGCGCCGGTTCGTCATGATCAGCGCGAAAGCATACTCGTTCCACGCGGTGATGAAGCAGAAGACGGCGGTCGCGGCGATGCCTGTGGCGGCCTCTGGGAGCACGATCTTGAAGAAGGCCTCCAAGCGCGTGTAGCCGTCGACGAGTGCCGCTTCTTCATACTCCTTCGGGATCTCGTCGATGAAGCCCTTCATCAGCCAGACGGAGAAGGAGAGATTGAAGGCGGTGTAGAGGATGATAAGACCCCAGTGGGTGTCGTTCAGTCCGACCACCCGGTACATAAGGAACATCGGGATCGCCACAACCACGGGCGGCAGCATGCGTGTCGACAAGATGAAGAAGAGCAGGTCCGCTTCGCCTTTCATCTTGAAACGCGAGAAACCGTAGGCCGTGAAGGTACCCATGCCGACGGCGAGCACTGTCGAGGTGATCGCCACGATCAGCGAGTTCATGAAGCGGTTGGGGTACCCGGACAACTGCACCTCGCCGCGGCCGGAGCGCACGACCTTCTCGCCGCCGTCGAAGACCAGCCGTTCCCACCAGGGAGCGGCAGCATATTCTTCGGGCGCTGGCGCTCCGCGCAACTGAGAGCGCTTGGTGAAGAGCTTCACAAATGGCGAGATCTCCGGCTCGAAGATGACAGTCGGCGGGATTGTCGTCGCGAGGTTGCGCGGCTTGAGGGCCGTCGACGTGATCCAATAGATGGGGGCGAGAAAGATCAGCGTGATCGCGAGTACGGCGGCAATCGCTACCCGGTTCAAAGCACGCTCGGAGCGGGTTTGGACGGCTGCCATCTCAGCGCTCCTTCACCTTGTTGAGATATTTGACGTAGATGTTGGTGATCGCGAGCACCATGATCAGCACTATGTAGGCGAGCGCGCAGGAGCGCCCGGTCTGCCATTCCTGGAAGGCCATCTTGTAGAGGCGGATCGAGATGACCTCCGTCGTCGGCTGGCTCGTCAGGATGTAGGCGAGGTCGAAAGTCTTGAAAGCCTCCATCGTGCGGAAGATGATCGCGATCATGAGAATTGGCGCGACGAGCGGCAGGGTGATGCGGAAGAACGTGTAGAGCGGCCCCGCCCGATCGATCGCCGCCGCCTCATAAAGGTGCTTCGGTACGGCCGAGAGGCCCGCGAGCGAGAGCAGCATCACGAAGGGTGACCACATCCAGATGTCGGTGATCGCGACGGCGTAGAGCGCCATGTCCGGGTTCGCCAGCCACTCGAAGGACCCGAGGCCGAGCGCGTAATTGATGATGCCGAAGGACGGATCGTAGAGCAGCTTCCAGAAGAGGCCGACCACCGCCATCGAAAGCATCATCGGCAGCAGAAGCAGTGTTGTGAGCAGACCCTTGAACGGGATGTCGCGGTTGAGCAGCATCGCCGTGCCGAAACCGACGACAACCTGACCGGCGACCGACACGATCACGTATTTCGCGGTGATGGCGAAGTTCGACCAGATGAAGGGGTCGTTGAGCAGTTCCCGGTAGTTCTGCAGGCCGACGAAGTTGGCCGGAGCGTTCGTCGAGGCACGGAAGTCCGTGAAGGAGTAGCCGAGCGAATAGATCAACGGGAAGATGTTGAAGACGATCAGGAACAGGATCGTCGGAATAATGAATAGGTTTCGAATTTTGATGTCACTCAGGCCCCGCGAAGCGGCGCGCGACTTCGAATCCAGCGATGTCATAACCACGGTGGCCAATGTGCTCCTCCTCCGAGAGCCCAGCGCTAGGCGCAGTTGCGGTGTCCTGTTGCGCATTGCCTGACGCTGACGTCGTGTCCGCGCGAGCACCATTCGGTGCAGAGTTGAAGAAAAGGGGAGGGAGCCGGGCCCCCTCCCGCGAGGTCTCATCACCCGTTAGTGGCGGCCGTACTTCTTGAAGGTCGCGTTCCAGTCCTCAGCGAGAGCGTCGAGCGCCTCCTTTGCCGTGCCCTGGCCGGCGGTCACGTAGGGATAGATGCGCTGGTTCATCTGGATGAGCAGCTCGGCATATTCCGGCGTTGCCCAGAAGTCCTTCACCTTGAACATCGTCTCGTAGAAGGCCTTGTTATAGGGCGTCGCATTCTGGAACTCTTCCGACTCCAGCACCTTGGCGCTCGCCGTGTAACCGCCGAGTTCGGCCCAGCGTTTCTGCGTCTCGTCCTTGATGAACCACTCGAGGAATTTCATCGCCTCTTCCTTGTTTTCGGAATAGGAGACGATGGAAATGCCTTGGCCGCCGAGCGCGGCATACTGGTGACCATCCGGGCCGGCCGGGTTGGCGAAGAAGCCGGTGACCTTCGCGTTCGGGTTCGAGGCCTCGTTGACCAGCGCTGGGAAGAAGGCGAAGTAGTTCATGCTCATCGCTGCCAGGTTCTCGGTGATCGCCTGGTTGTTCTCGACGAAAAAGCTCTTCGCCCAGCCCGGAGGCGTGAAGCCGTAGAGCTCGCGGTAGGTCTCCAGAGCCTTGACGTTCTTCTCCGAGTTGATGATCCCGTCGACCTTGTAGGTGCTGTAGTCGCCGAGCTCTCCGCCGAAAGAGAAGATGGCGTTCTCTACGCCCATCACGAGCCCGTCATAGGAGTTGTCGGTGTAGATCGCGATGCCGTAGCGCTTCTGGTCCGGACGATGGAAGAATTCGGCGATGTCGCGCAGTTGCTTCCAATCCTTCGGCGGAGCGAGGTCATAGCCATACTTCGCCTTGAAGGCTTCCATCTCCTTCGGGTCCTCGAACCAATCCTTACGGTAGGACCAGCCGACCGCGTCGCCCTCGGCCGGGATCGACCAGTACTTGCCGGAGTTCGCAGGATACTCCGCGTAATACTTGACCGTAGCGGGGGCCATCACCTCGGTTAGCTTGTGCTTGTTGAAGAACTCGGTGAGGTCGACGTAGTGGCCGGCCTCCGATGCGGCCCCGATCCACTGGGAGTCGCCGACGACCATGTCGTAGGCCGAGCCCTTCGCGTTGAATTCGGTAAACGCCTTCGTCTGGAAGTCCGCCCAAGGGGTCGTTTCGACCGTGACCTTCACGCCGGTCTCGGCCTCGTATTCGTTTACAAGCTCCTGGAGATAGTTTGCCGGGTCCCATTCGGCCCAGAAAATCGTCAGTTCTTGCGACTGCGCGGGTGTTCCGCAGGCAAACATAAAACCGATACCGGCCATCAGGCCGGCCACTGTCTTGCGCATAATATTTCCTCCCCTTTTATGCACAATACCCGCCTTGCGGCGGGCGGTCCGCCTATCAAATCCTCCTGGTTGGCGCTTCTGCGGCGGGTCCTCCTCGACCCTTATGCCCAGTCAAGCCTGAACAGGCTGAATACTCAGCTGGTAGTACCAAATTGGACGAGCGTCAAGGTCCCTATTTTCCCGTCTTTTTCCCCAGGTCGCGCTCGAAATACTTATCTGCGCAATCATTGCAGACCTTGCACGGGATGCTTTTCCGACACTCTGATTAAGAAAGACCGCTCTCGACCTCCGTCCGTAAATGCGGATCACCTGAATTGGTCAAACCAGTTTGATGCGTTGATCGGACACTACACGATGTCATGCCGCGTTCTCCGCCTCGCGGATCGCCGCCTCGACGAGGGCGGCCGCCGCCCATTCGGCGACGGATTGCGCGCGTTCGGCCGTGAGGCCCCAGATGTCCTTGAGGACGACCAACACCTCGACACCGAAGACGAGCGAGAGCGCCTGAGCGAGTTGCTCGCGGGCTTCGGTGGACACCTTGCCTTCGAGCGGCACGGTGACCTGTCGCAGGAGATTGACGCGGTGGCCGCGCGTGAGCCGTGGTTCGTTGCCAAGCGTACCGGCCTGCCGCTGCGCCCACTGGTCAAGCGAGAGCTTGAGCGCAGCCTTGAAGGTAGCCTCGAATTCGTCGATGCGCGGCATGGCCGTCGCCAGCAGATCGGCGACTCGGGTCAGCGCATCGGGCGCTTCGGAGCGCCAGTCGAGGATCGGGCCGAGCGCCTCGTCCACCACCGCATGAACCAGCGCGGCCTGGCTCGGAAAGTACCGATAGGCCGTGGCGCGCGACACTTCGGCGGCTTCCGCGACCTCACTCACCGAGGGCGTGAAACCAGACTGCATCAACCGTGTGGCGGTTTCCAGCATGAGTTTGCGCGTGCGGGCTCGGGGACCGCGTTCGGCGCGTACGGCGGATTCGTTCTGTTGACGTGAGACATCCATATCTTTATGATACGTACATCTCATAATTTTGCAAGAGCCGGCAGACCGGCCGGGGATGAGGCGGATTTTCAAGGCAGAGGGGGCCTGAGCCGCCAGGGAGGAGAGATGAAGCACATCTACGTCGTCGGCACGGCCGACACGAAGGGGGAGGAACTCGCTTATCTTGCGGCCCGCGTCGAGGCGGCGGGCGGCCGGCCCGTTCTGGTCGATGTCGGCACGCGTCGTCCGACGGTTATGGTCGACATCTCCGCCGAAATCGTGGCCGCCGCGCATCCGGACGGTGCTGCCGCGGTGCTTTCCGGCGACGACCGGGGAACGGCGGTCGCCGCGATGGGCGAGGCCTTCGCGCGCTTTCTTCCCGCGCGGGACGACGTCGCCGGCGTGGTGGGCATCGGTGGTGGCGGCGGGACGTCGATCATCACCGCCGGCATGCGCAGGTTGCCGCTCGGGCTACCGAAGATCATGGTCTCGACGCTCGCCTCCGGCGACGTGGCACCTTATGTCGACGTCTCCGACATCATCATGATGCCGTCGGTCACCGACATGGCCGGGCTCAACCGCCTAAGTCGTGTGATCCTGCAGAACGCCGCCGAGGCGATTGCCGCGATGGCGAACCGGCCGGCGAAGGAAACGGCCTCGAAGCCCGCTCTCGGCCTTACCATGTTCGGCGTGACGACGCCCTGTGTGACTGCCATCGTCGATCGACTGAAGGCCGATCATGACTGTATGGTCTTCCATGCCACCGGCACCGGCGGACGCACGATGGAGAAGCTTGCAGACAGCGGTCTTCTTTCCGGTGTGCTCGACATTACGACGACGGAGGTCTGCGATCTTCTCTTTGGCGGCGTGCTGCCGGCGACGGAGGATCGTTTCGGCGCAATTGCGCGCACCGAACTGCCCTATGTCGGCTCTGTCGGGGCGTCGGATATGGTGAACTTCTGGGCACCCGAGACGGTGCCGGAGCGTTATGCCGGTCGCCTCTTCTACCGCCATAACCCGAACGTTACGCTCATGCGCACCACCCCGGAGGAGTGCGCCGCGGTTGGACGGTGGATTGGTGCAAAGCTCAACGTCTGCAAAGGCCCTCTCCGCTTACTGATCCCGGAGAGAGGCGTATCGGCGCTCGATATCGAGGGCGGCGCCTTCTTCGATCCCGCTGCGGATGCCGCGCTCTTCGAGGCGCTGGAAGCCACCGTCGAAAGAACCGACACGCGCCGCGTGCTCCGGATTCCGCTCCACATCAACGATCCGCAGTTCGCCGAGGCCGCCGTCGCGGCCTACCGAGACATCGCCAACCCCTGAAAGAGACACCGATGCCAGCAATCCCCCGCAAGACCATTCTCGAAAACCTCCATGGCATGATCGCGGCCGGCAAGCCGATCGTCGGCGGCGGCGCGGGAACGGGGATTTCGGCCAAGGCCGAGGAGGCGGGCGGAATTGACCTCATCATCATCTACAATTCCGGCCGCTACCGAATGGCGGGCCGTGGCTCGGCGGCCGGCTTGCTCGCCTATGGTAATGCCAACGAGATCGTGAAGGAAATGGCCCTGGAGGTGCTGCCGGTCGTGAAGGCGACACCGGTACTTGCCGGCGTCAACGGCACTGACCCATTCGTGTTCATGCCGCAATTTCTCACGGAACTGAAGGCCATGGGCTTTTCCGGCGTACAAAATTTCCCGACCATTGGCCTCTTCGACGGCCGGATGCGGCGGAGCTTCGAGGAGACCGGCATGGGCTACGGTCTTGAGGTGGACATGATCGCTGAGGCCCACCGGCTCGACCTGCTGACGACACCCTATGTCTTCAACGAGGAAGAAGCGATCGCGATGACGAAGGCCGGTGCCGACATCGTCGTCGCTCATATGGGCGTTACCACGGGGGGCGCGATCGGCGCCACTTCCGCGATGTCGCTCGACGACTGCGTGAGGGAAATCGATGCGATGGCGGCGGCCGCATGCTCGGTACGGAAGGACGTCATCGTGCTTTGCCACGGTGGACCGATCTCGATGCCGGAAGATGCACGCTACGTCCTGGATCGTTGCCCGGGCTGCAATGGTTTTTATGGCGCAAGTTCCATGGAGCGCCTGCCGGCAGAGGTGGCGATCCGCAAGCAGACGGAAGATTTCAAGGCGCTTGCCATCAGTACGGTGGTCTGAAGCGAGCAGATGCGGGAGGAGGCCGCGGCATGGCAAAGGACAAATATTTTCTCTACCCGAAGGATGTCGACAGCTTCGGCTTCGACTGGGGCCGGCTTGCGCTGACAGTCGCGCCGGAGGTGAACGGGGCCGAACGCTTCTCGGGTGGTGTGGTGGATTTGCCGAGCGGCGAGGGGCATGCGCGTCACAATCATCCGGGCGCCGAAGAGATCATTTTCGTCATCTCGGGCGAGGGCGAGCAGATGGTGGAGGACGAGAACGCCAATCCGGTGACGCAGAAGGTTGGGCCCGGTTGCACGATCTATGTACCGGAAAGCCGGTTCCATTCGACGAAGAACACCGGTCCCGGCCCGATGCAGCTTTTCGTGGTCTATTCACCGGCCGGCCCCGAGCGCGCGCTTCGGGATCTGCCGGATTTCCGACCAATCCCGCCTGGCGCCTGAGGGCGCGCGACAACAGCTTTCTGGGAGAAAATCCGTGGATATCAGCCCTAGAAAAACGCGGGCGGCGGAGCCGCCCTTCGATACGGCGAAACTCGACAGGCTCATGGAGGAGGCGGACATCGACGTGCTGCTCGCCACCTCCAAGCACAATACGCAGTACCTGCTGGGCGGCTACAAATTCATCTTCTTCGCCGCGATGGATGCGATCGGGCACAGCCGCTATCTGCCGATCGTCGTTTACGAGAAGGGCTCGCCCGACCACTCGGCCTATGTTGGCAACCGCATGGAGGGAGGTGAACACCAGAACAACCCGTTCTGGACGCCCGCCGTCCATGCGGCGACCTGGGGTACGCTCGACGCTGCAGCGCTCGCGGTCGAGCACCTGAAGAAGATCGGTAAGGCGGGTGCGCGCATAGGCATCGAGCCGCCCTTCCTGCCCTCCGATGCGCGGGACCTGCTGGCTTCTCGCCTTGAAGGTGCGCGTTTCGTGGACGCGACGCACACGCTCGAGCGACTGCGCGCTATCAAGACGCCGCAGGAACTGGAAAAACTCAAGCTCGCCTCCGAGCTCATCACGGACTCCATGCTCGCGACGATCGCGGCGGCACGGGAGGGATCTACCAAGGCGGAGATCATTGAACGGCTCAGGCGAGAGGAGACCAATCGCGGGCTGCACTTCGAGTATTGCCTGCTGACCCTCGGCGCTAGTCACAACCGTGCGGCCTCGCCGCAGGCGTGGGCGAAGGGCGAGGTGCTTTCGATCGATTCCGGGGGCAACTATCACGGCTATATCGGTGACCTTTGCCGCATGGGCGTGCTCGGCGAGCCGGATGCGGAGCTCGAGGACCTGCTAGCTGAAGTCGAGGCGATCCAGCAGGCGGCCTTCGCCAAGGCCAAGGCCGGGGCAGCAGGCAGTGAGATGATCGCGGCGGCGGAAAAGATGCTGAAAAGCTCGCCGTCGGCCGCCTTTACCGACTTCTTCTGCCACGGCATGGGTCTCATCAGCCACGAAGCACCCTTCCTGATGACGAACCACCCAGTCGCCTATGAGGGCGTGGACGCGGATGGCCCTCTGGAGGCAGGCATGGTCATTTCCGTCGAGACGACGATGCTTCACCCGAAGCGCGGTTTCATCAAGCTCGAGGACACGCTCGCCATCACCAAGGACGGGTACGAGATGTTCGGCAACAGAGGGCGCGGCTGGAACCCCGGGGCGGCATAGCCGGCGGCGAGACTGCTGCGAAAGACAGAGCCCGGCACACTACAGCGCCGTGCGTCTTTTCAGACGCACGGCGCTGTAGTGTGCCGGGGTCGCAGCCTGTTTCGGGATTACTTGTGGTGGATCTCGGTCCCGAGAACTTTCAGGCACTCCCGCATGAAGGCGGCAAGAGCCGTCCAGCCCTTTGCTGACACCATCGTGCCGTCGACATAGGCCTCGGTCGGGGAGAGATCGATATAGGTGCCGCCAGCCAGCGTGACTTCCGGCTCGCAGGCGCCCAGAGCGCCGACCTTCTTGCCGCGCACGACACCCTCGACTGCGATCAGGATTTGTACGCCGTGGCAGATCGTGAAGATCGGCTTCCGCTTTTCGTGGAAGTGCCGCACGATTGCCTGCACGCGCTTGTCAGTGCGGATGTATTCCGGTCCGCGGCCGCCGGCGCAGTAGACGGCGTGATACTCGTCGAGCTGAGCCTCTGCTTCCGAAAACGTCTTGTTGATGACGACGCTATGGCCGGGTTTCTCGGTGTAAGTCTGGTCGCCCTCGAAGTCGTGCAAGGACGTCTTCAGGATGTCGCCGGCGTTCTTGTCCGGGCAGATGATGTGGACTGTATGGCCGACGGCCTCCATAGCCTGTTGGAAGACGAAGATTTCGTATTCCTCGGTGAAATCACCGGTCAGCATGAGAATTTTCTTGCCTGGCATGGTTTTCTCCTCCTCGTTGTTGAAAGCCGCAGACGAACTCCTCATCTGCCTGGATGGATCGGTTTCTCGTTTCAGAGAGGCCGCAAACCCGTCCTTTCGGTGCGCTCCTCAGGCGCCCAAATTTGTGGTTTTTCTGCCTCGCATCTCCAGGATCATGATTGAAATCTCATTCGAAGGCCGGCAGAAACCGGTCGCGCGAATGCTCGATATGCAGTCGCATCGCCTTTGCAGCACCGACCGCGTCGCCGGCGGCAAATGCGTCGAGCAGGGCCTGGTGTTCGTCCAGCGCCTCCTCGGTGACGCGCCAATGAAACATGAGGCGGAACATGTGAAAGTGTGCGTGCTGGAAACTCAGTATTTCCCGAATGAGTTCGTTGCCGGCGAATTCCATGATGCGGTCGTGGAAAATCGCATCCTGTCGGGCGAAGGTGGCATAGTGCAGGCGTTCGTCCTTGCGGCCGCGCTTCGCCATGACGCCTGCGGCCTTCTGTAGGATCGCAAGCTTTTCAGCGTCCATGGCGGTGGCCGCCTTCGCCGCGCCATCAGGCTCCAGCAGGAGGCGGAGCTGATAAAGCTCGTCGAACCGCCGGCGCGTTATTTGTGGCGCCGCGCGATAGCCGACCAGATGCTGCTTTACAACCAGGCCCTCGCCTTCCAACCGGCCGAGAGCCTCCCGGATTGGCGTGTGGGAAACGTTGAATTCCTTCACGAGGTTGTCGACCGTAATACGCGCACCCGGCGGGATCTTGAGCGACACCAATTGGTTGAAGATCGCCTCGTAGACATCCTCCGTCAGGCTGTTGGCGCGCTGGATTTGGGTACTGCCCGGCGGTGCTGCGGTGAGCTTGGTCGACATCATGTCCATTCCGTCTTTCGTGCCCTGATAGGTCCAACTCGCTCGCACGGTGCTTCGTTCCATCACAATCCTATACGATATAGGATAGCTGCGACAGTCTAAACGATGCCTAATCGCCGCGCCAACATGCAGCGCAAGAAGTTAGGTGGGCAACGGGATTCGATGAGCAGTCCCTTCGTCGTCCGTCTTTGAGCCCCGACAATCAAATATGTGTGGCAGGGCATGGAGGTGGCGGGCCTTGACATCGCTTTGCCATCTATTCCGCCCAATGAAGGCGAACCGCTGCGCATGTCGCACCGCGAAAGCGGCCGGCCTCACGATGGTTTTTTGAGTCTGGCCCGGTTCCATCTCCATTTTGGAGAAACGCAGGCAATGATCATATCCCATCGCCATAAATTCATTTTCGTGCACGTGCCGAAAAACGCCGGCAGCACGATTGCCGCTTATCTTGCTCGCGATTTGGGACCACGTGACCTGCAGCTCGGGTCTTGGAAGGATGCACTCGGTAATGGAGCGAAAGCCAATCGCCTCGCATTAACCGCCATCCTCCGCCACCACTCTCCCCTCGAGATCGCGCGAACGCTCATTCGCAACGGCAAGCTCGACCCCTTGGCCGGAGACGCTCTCAGCCGGCGCTTTGCCGGCAAGCTCTGGGACCACTCAGGCGCAAGCGAGATCGAGGCCTTCGATCCCTCCGCCTGGAAACACTATTTCAAATTCTGCTTTGTGCGAAACCCGTTCGAGCGCGCCGTTTCTGTTTACAACTGGCACTACAGGAAGGCGGAAACGCGCCCAAGCTTCTCGCAAATGCTATGCTTGATCGAGGAAGGTGCCGCCAAGACGGAGCGCATTAATTGGGAATCCTGGCAGCTCTACACCAAGAACGACGAGATCGTCGTGGACTTCGTGGGCCGGCAGGAGCGCCTCGCGGATGATCTAAGCATCATATGCGATAGACTCGGCATGCGTTTTGATGAGCGCTTTCTGATCAAAGCGAAGGCGAGCCCAAGGAGGGTCGATATTCGCAGCTACTATAAACCGGGTGACCGGGAACGCATCGAGCGGCTTTTCGGCCCCGAAATCGAGCATTTCAAGTATCGTTTTCCCGATTAGCGCATCCGCGAGGGCAGGCAGGTTGCGATGGTGGCGATTGCGAGAGGCCGACGCGACGATTCCCGCCGCGCAGCCGGGTTCGCTGGCGCCTAAGTCGATGGCCGGCCCGACCATCACGTGCGTTGCGCATCGAGGCTGTCGATTTCTCAAGCCGCCGTGCGGTTGTCCCATGGCTGACCCTCAGCCGCGCGAGCGGGTCCTCCCGCTTCCATCGCGGCGGTTGTCACCGAGTGGAAGCGGTCGGCGCGCTTGTTGCAATCATTTGGTGTCGCCGGTCGTTCCGGTCGTCTTGGGTGGCCTATCCACACTGTCGTCCGGGCAATCGGCAGGCGCATCCGCCCGAGCACAGCGATCTTCCCTGGAGCCGCTCTGGCTTGTCTCGTCGCCGCGCCGCGTCTCAGTTTCCTGGGCGCCCGACGTGCCTTGTTGGGATTGCTGCGTGCCCTGGGCGCTCGCAATCCCGCTGAGAGCGAGCGGCGAGACGCCGAGAGCGAGCGCTAAGGCGAAGATGCTCGAGTGTTTGAAATTCATTGTTTCCTCCTTTCAATACATTCGAGCCGCCAAAACTGCCCTGCAGCATTTTTGTTCCTGCTAATATAAAGGAGTGGCGGAAGCAACTGAGGGCGCTATTGCCGGCAGGAACGCCCAGCCGTGGCCGGGCAGGAAGCTGGCGCGAGCAGTGGCCGCTGCTCGTCTGCGATTGCAGGCGTCTCCACACTGGGGAGCATGATGAAGGGGAGTGTACTTGATTGTCAGCGCAGTGGAGCTTGTGTCTCCGTCGCTCGACGGGTATCGCCTCTCACGGTCCGTCTGCGCGCGAACTGCAGGCCGGCAATACCCGCCGTCAGCGCAAGGGCAGCGCCGACCGGGATAAGGCTTGATGGTTGCTCGGCTTTCTTCAAGACCGCGACCACGTCATAGCCGACCTCGAGCCCGATACGCTTGGCATAGGAGCCGAAGGCGACATTGCTAATCATCAGCGTGTCGCCCGCCGGTGTGACGGTGAGCCCGATCGATTGCAGCCGCTGCAGTGCCTCGTCTGGTTCGCCGAGCGGCACGTTGACAGTCTTGCGAACGTCGTCGCCCATTAAATCGATGCCTTGGACCACGAAGTTGATCCGGCCCTTTGCCGGAACCTCCTCGACGGCCGACAGGAATTCGGAGGCCGGCAGTTCCCTGTAGGGCGGCGAGACCTGGTTGAGCCACCAGTCCGGGCGGAACAGCGTAAAGCAGGCGAGCAGCAGGACCGCGCTTTCCCACAGCCGGCTTTTCGTCACGAACCAGTTCATTGTCACGGCCGAGAAGATGAGGATGGCGGCAAGCGAAACGGCAGCGACCCAGATCGTATGGGCCCACGTGTCGACGCCGATCAGCAGGATGGCCGGATTGAATATGAAGACAAAGGGCAGGATAGCGGTGCGCAACGAATAGAGCGCACCCTGGAAGCCCGTAGCGATCGGGTCTTCCTTGGAGATCGCCGCCGCCGCGAAGGCGGCGAGCCCGACAGGCGGCGTGATGTCGGCCATAATACCGAAATAGAAGACGAAGAGGTGGACCGCGATCAGCGGGATGGCGAGGCCCGCCTGGGCACTGAGGTCGACGACGACCGGCGCCATCAGGGTGGCGACCAGAATGTAATTGGCGGTGGTCGGGATGCCCATGCCCAGCACCAGGCTGATCGCGGCAATGAGAACCAGCATCAGGATGACGTTGCCGCCGGAGATGAACTCGACAAGTTCGGTCATCATCAGGCCGAGGCCGGTGAGGGTAATTGTGCCGACGACGATGCCGGCGGTGGCGGTGGCGACTGCGATGCCGATCATGTTACGGGCGCCGAGCGCCAGCCCGTCGGTCAGATCCCATGCGGCGGCGCGGATTGAACGCGCAAAATGCTCCTTGCGGAAAATGGCCATCAGCGGCTTGCGAGTGGCGACGATAGCGAGGATCGTTAGCGTCGCCCAGAAGGCCGAGAGCCCGGGCGAAAGCTGCTCGACCATCAGACACCAGAGCAGGACGGCAATGGGAATGAGAAAATCGAGCCCCGTTCGCGTCACATCCCATGCCCGCGGCAGTTCCAGGATCGGCGCATTGGGGTCGTCGAGTTCCAGATCGGGATGACGCGACGAATACCAGACTGTCGCAACATAGAGCGCCACGCCCGCGATCGCGAGCAGCAGGGGCGAGCTTTCGCCGAATGCGGCACGGATGGCGACGATCCCGTAGTAGATAATGCAGACCGCGAGGATGCTCCCGGAGAGCCCGAGACCCATGCGTAGCCACCGCTCTCGCCTCGGGGTGGGGCGCTGCCGGATTGGCTGCATGTTCAGCTTTATCGCCTCGAGATGTACGATGTAGAGAAGCGCGATGTAGGAAAAGACGGCCGGCAACAGCGCGTGCTTGACGATCTCTGCATAGGGAATGCCGACATATTCGACCATCAGAAATGCGGCGGCGCCCATGACCGGCGGCATGATCTGGCCGTTTATCGAGGCTGAGGCCTCGATCGCGCCGGCCTTGACGCCGGAAAACCCAGTGCGCTTCATCAGGGGAATGGTGAAGATGCCGCCCGACACGACGTTGGAAACTGACGAGCCGGAGACGACGCCATTCAAGGCCGAGGAGACCACGGCGACCTTGGCCGGGCCGCCGCGCAGATGCCCGAGCAACGCGATCGAAATCTGCATCATCCAGTTGCCGGCGCCGGCCTTTTCAAGCAGCGTTCCGAACAGCACGAACAGGAAAACGAAGCTCGTCGACACGCCGAGCGCGATGCCGAACACGCCCTCCGTCGTCAGCCATTGATGGTTGAGGAATTTGACCAGCGAGGCGCCGCGGTGCTGGATCACGTCCGGCATGTACTGGCCGGCGAAGGTATAGAAGATGAAGACGCCCGCGACGAACACCATTGGCAGGCCGAGCGCGCGGCGCGTGGCTTCGAGCAGCAGCAGGATGCCGGCGGTGCCGGTCACGAGATCGAGTATCGTCGGCTGGCCGGGCCGCCCCGAAAGCACGACATAGAAGAGGAACAGATAGGCGCCGGCGAAGGCGCCGAGTGCCGCCAGCACCCAATCAGCGAGCGGCACCCGGTCGCGCGGCGACGTTTTCAGCGCGGGATAGGCGAGAAAGGTCAGAAACAGCGCAAAACCGAGATGGATGGCGCGGGCCTCGGTATCGTTGAGGACGCCGAAGCCAAAGACAAACGGCAGGGGGGACGCGTACCAAAGCTGGAACAGCGACCAAGCGACAGCGGTCCAGAGCAATATTTGCCCCGTCACCCCTTTGGCATTGCGCCCGCCGGTATCTGCTTCCGCGACCAGTTGCTCGAGGTCGACATCGACCTGCCGTTCCTGAAGTTCGCTCGTGACACCCTCCCATTCTGGATGTTACCGGCGGGATTCCGCTCGAACCCGCCGGTCGCCGTCAGATCGCGACGCTTATTTCAACCACCCCTTCTCCTTGTAATATTTTTCCGCGCCCGGATGCAGCGGCGCCGAGAGGCCCTCCGCGATCATCTTGGCCGGATCGAGATTAGCGAAAGCCGGATGCAGCGACTTGAACTCGTCAAAATTCTCGAACACCGATTTTGTCAGCTGGTAGACGCTTTCCTCCGGAACATTGGCCGACGTGACCAGCGTGGCCAGAACGCCGAAGGTTTCAGTGTCTTCCGGATTGTTGTTGTAGAGGCCGCCCGGAATGGTCGCCCGCGCGTAATAGGGATTTTCAGCGACCAGCTTGTCGACCGCTTCGCCGGTCAGCGACACCAGCTTTGCGCCGCAGGTCGTCGTTGGATCCTGGATATTGGCGGAGGGATGGCCGACACCGTAGAAGAAGCCGTCGATCTTGCCGTCGCAGAGCGCCGGGCCGTGCTCGTCTGCCTTGAGTTCGGATGCGAGCGAAAAGTCGGCCAAGGTCCAGCCCATGGCGCCGAGCAGACGTTCCATGGAAGCGCGTGTTCCCGAACCCGGATTGCCGACATTGAAGCGCTTGCCCTTGAAGTCCTCGAATTTCGTCACGCCGGCATTTGGATGAGCCAGCACAGTGAACGGCTCCGGATGGATCGAGAAGACTGCCCTGAGGTCGGTGTGCGCGCTGCCCTCCTTGAACGATTCCTCGCCCTTGAAAGCGTTGTACTGGACATCGGACTGCGCCATGCCGAAGTCGAGTTCGCCTTCCTTGATCGTGTTCACGTTGAATGTCGATCCGCCGGTGGACTCAACCGAGCAGCGGATGCCGTGGGTCTTGCGGTCCTTGTTCAAGAGCCGGCAGATGGCGCCGCCCGCGGCGTAGTAGACGCCGGTGACGCCGCCCGTGCCAATGGTCACGAATTTCTGCTGCGCCATGGCGCTGCCTGCAAACAGCAACGCCGCCGACAGAGCGGCGATCTGCGCTCCGCGAAGGGTAATCCGTTCATGTTTCATCTGGTTCTCCCTTGGTGCTTTGCGTGCCATTGCGGCCGTCCCGAGTTTTTGTGTCCAAGGCACGTCGGTGCATGCTACGATTGTTGCGCTTTATCACGCAAGAGGAATACTTGTTACATGGGCGGGCCGGAGATGAGTTTTGATGCTGTGCAGGCGCGCATCCTGGCTGAGATCCCCGATTTGAGTTCGGAACTGCGCAAGGCGGCCCGGTTTCTCGTCGATCATCCGGATGAGGTGGCTCTGGTATCGATGCGCGTGCTGGCGTCGCGCTCGGAGGTGACGCCGACGACCTTTGTCCGGCTGGCGCGGCGTCTCGGCTTCGGCGATTGGGCGGCGCTTCGCAAACCTTTCGAGAACCGGCTTCGTTCCGGCAATGCTCCATTCGCGGCCAGGGCAGATGCTCTGGTTTTGCGCGGCCCGGAAGCAATCTTCGCCGAATCGCTTCGGACCAACTCGGCCAATCTGACGGCAGCCGAGGCCGCCAACGACGGCAAGGAGATTGCGAGGGCCTGCGCGATCCTGGAACGGGCGCAGCGCATCCGCGTAGCCGGCTTCCGGAGTTGCCGCGCTCCGGCTCACGCTTTTGTCTATCTCTGCCGGATGTTCCGGCGCGACATCACGCTGCTCGGCAGCGACGGCGGGGCGCTGGAGGCGGAACTTGCGGCGCTGGGCAGGAAGGAGGCGGTCGTCGTGATCGGTTTCACGCCTTACTCGCGTGAACTCGGGCCGGTCGTGGAAGCCGCGCAGCGGCACGGAGTCCCGATTGTCGCGATAGCCGACAGCATGGCCGCCCCGATCGCTCGGCATGCCGAGGTCACTCTGCGCTTTTCGACGGACAGTCCGTCGTTCTTTCCATCGGTCGCCGCGGCACTGGCGATCGTCGAGGCCTTGGCGGCAACGATGCTTG
Source organism: Sinorhizobium numidicum (assembly GCF_029892045.1). NCBI lineage: Bacteria > Pseudomonadati > Pseudomonadota > Alphaproteobacteria > Hyphomicrobiales > Rhizobiaceae > Sinorhizobium > Sinorhizobium numidicum. The sequence goes on along the minus strand of NZ_CP120367.1, from coordinate 1,420,864 downwards.
CGCGCAGCGGCCCTGCCGCCGCGGCCCGGGTACGGGATACCGAACTGGAGCTCCAGGCCCTCGGGGCCTACCTGCCGGAATAACGCGAACTATGCGGCAGTAGCCGCATCGATCGCTTCGCCCAGCCGCTCGACGACGGTGTCGACCGTCGCCGCGTCGATGATGAAGGGCGGCGCGATGAGAACGTGATCGCCATGCACGCCGTCAATGGTGCCTCCGCCCGGGTAGACCAGCAAACCGCGCGCCATTGCTTCGCGCTTCACCCGTGCGTGAAGTTTGAGCTCAGCTTCGAACGGCGCCTTGGTCGAACGATCCTCGACCAGTTCGACGCCCATGAACAGACCGCGTCCGCGAATGTCGCCGACATGCGGATGATTACCGAAGCGTTCACCCAGCCGCCGCGAGAGATGCGCACCCATCGTCTTGACGTTGGCGAGCAGATTGTCGCGCGCAATCACCTCCTGCACGGCCAGTGCCGCGGCGCAAGCCATTGGATGGCAGATGTAGGTATGGCCATGCTGGAACAGGCCCGAGCCGTTGGCAAAGGCGTCGAAAATCCGCTGGCTGAGCAGCACCGCGCCGATAGGCTGGTAGCCGCCGCCGAGCCCCTTGGCGATCGTCATCAAATCGGGGGCGATGCCGTCCTGCGCGCTGGCGTGAAGCGTCCCGGTCCGGCCCATGCCGCACATCACCTCGTCGAGGACCAGAATGATGCCGTAGCGGTCGCAGATGGCGCGGATGCGCTGGAAATAATCCGCAACCGATGGCACCGCACCGGCGGTGGCACCGACCACCGGCTCCGCGACGAAAGCCATCACGGTTTCGGGGCCAAGTTCGCGGACCTTGTCTTCCAGCGCCTGCGCGGCGCGGGCGGCATATCTTTCGTCCGTCTCGCCCGCCTCCTGGAAACGGTATGCGAAACAAGGGTCGATATGATGCGTTTCGATCAGCAGTGGACGAAATTGCGTGCGGCGCATTTCATTGCCGCCGGTGGCGAGCGCACCCAGCGTGTTGCCGTGATAGCTCTGGCGCCGTGCGATGATGTTGCGCCGTCCCGCCTGGCCGGTTTCGACGAAATACTGCCGTGCCATTTTCAGCGCGGCTTCGATCGCCTCCGAACCGCCGGATACGAAATAGGCGTGGCTGATGCCTTCCGGCGCGCTCGCGATCAGCCGTTCGGCCAGTGCCTCGGCAGGCTCGTTGGTGAAGAAGCTCGTATGGGCATAGGCAAGTCTGTCGGCCTGCGCGTGCAGAGCGGCAGTCACGTCGGGATGGCCGTGGCCGAGGCAGGACACCGCCGCGCCGCCGGACGCGTCGATATAGGATCGCCCGTCCGTGTCGAAGAGGTGGACGCCCTGGCCGCCGCGGGCCGTCGGCAGTTTCGCATGGATCTGGCGGTGCAGGATTCGTGTCATGACGTTCCTCGGATCAATGGCGTCGAAGCTGCAACTGCGCCATGGCAGAATGGATAAAGCTCTCGTCGCCGGCATGCAACATATGTTACATTATCGCCGTCTCTCGAAACAAATGAATTAACGCATGACTTCACCTGATCCGACCACGCCCAACGATCTTGCGCCAGTCGTCATCGCTGTCGCGCCTAATGGCGGCCGCCGCAGCAAAGCCGACCATCGGGCCCTGCCGCTGACGCCAGATGAGCTCGCAGAGACCGCGGCGGGATGCCTCGAAACCGGCGCGTGCATGATCCACACCCATGTGCACGACAAGGACGGCCGGCACCTGCTGGATGCCGAGGCCTACCGCGCGGCGATCGCCGCAATTCGCGCGGCCGTGGGAGACCGGCTCGTCGTCCAGATCACCACCGAGGCACTCGGCGTCTACCGGCCGGCCGAGCAGACGGAGGTCGTGCGCAAGGTGCGGCCGGAGGCCGTGTCGCTTGCGCTAAGGGAACTGCTGCCGGATGAAAGCCACGAGGCTGGCTTTGCGCAGTTTCTGGGGTGGCTTCGCCGGGAGAAGATCGTCCCACAGATCATTCTCTACACGCCGGAGGAAGCGGTTTCGCTCGCGGCGCTGAAAGCGCGCGGCCTGATCCCGTTCGACAACATCCCGGTGCTCTACGTTCTCGGCCGCTATACCGCCGAGCAAAGATCGGCACCAACCGATCTCCTGCCGTTCCTGGCACCCGGCATGCCCTGTTTTGCACACTGGAGCGTATGCGCCTTCGGCTCTCGGGAGACCGCTTGCGTGACGGCTGGTGCTTTATTGGGCGGACACGTCCGGGTCGGCTTCGAGAACAATCTCTGGCTGCCGGACGGTTCGCTGGCGCCTGACAACGCCGCCCTTATCGCGACGAGCCATGCGGCCCTGCGCGCCTGTGGGCTCGCCATCGCGGATGCCGATCGATTGCGTCACACGTGGTCAGCGTCGTGGTGAAGCCGGAACAAAATCGCAGGGTGACGCCGACATGCCGCGGACCTCGCAAGGCTGGACGACGATGTCCCGTTGGGTGGCGATTAGTGCGGTGTTGCAATAGCGCGGTGGACGAGCGCCGCCGAGGCTCGCAGTAACAAGATGGACGTGGTGCAAAACGTCAGCGCGGCAGGGCACCGGAGACGCTCGGAAAGTCGCGTGATGTATCACCTGGAACCACGGGTGGTGGTGGAACTGTCGAGGACCCCGAGACAATGTCACGACGTCCTCTGTTTGTTGCGCGCCACTCAGAACAACGCCGCGGTTTTCTGAAGAGTCATCCAGACGCCCCAAAGGATCGGGATGCCGACGACTGCCCAGGCAAGGATCGCCTTGGCGTCGAGTCCGCCCTTGCTTATCCCGAACGATCCGACGGGGCCGGCCCGCGCGGCAGCCGATTTCGCCTGCAAGGCTGCGACCTCTTCCGATTTCATATACCACTTCTGATGCAGAGGCCCGACCAGAGCGTTGGCGATGAGACCAAGCACCAGCATTCCGGCGAGAATATACATGGTGAAGTCATAGACCTGCTCGCGCGGAATGCCGGCGGCGATTTGGAACTCGCGGATGTAATTCACCACGACCGGCCCGATGATGCCAGCCGTCGCCCAGGCGGTCAGCAACCGGCCATGGATCGCGCCCACGAACTGGGTGCCGAAAATATCCGCGAGATATGCCGGGATCGTCGAGAAACCTCCGCCATACATGGACAGGATGACGCAGAAAATACCGACGAAGAGCGATTGACTGCCAAGATGTGCAGCAGACGGCGCCAATGTGTAGAGCACCACGCCGAGAACAAAGAAACAGTAATAGGTGTTCTTCCGCCCGATCCTGTCGGAGAGTGAAGCCCAGAAGAAACGGCCGCCGATGTTGAAGAGCGACAGCAGGCCTGCAAAACCTGCGGCGATTGCGGCAACCGCCGTCTTCTGGCCATCGTCGAGCTGCGTGAAGGTAAGTTCCGAGTGGCCGATCAGCCGTCCGCCGAAGATCTCCTGCAACATCGGCGACGCCATGCCGATCACGCCGATGCCGGCCGAGACGTTCAGGCAGAGCACCGCCCAAATCAGCCAGAACTGGCGGGTCTTATGGGCGTCGCGAAGGTGCACATGGTGCGACGTGATCATTGCCTTCTTGGCCGAAGCCGGTGGCGTCCAGCCGTCAGGACGCCAGCCCGCGGGCGGGATGCGGTAGGCGAAGGCACCGCCCATCATAAACACGAAATAAATCGCCGCCATGACGAAGAAGGTCTGCCAGACACCGACTGAGTCGGGCGTCTTGAAGAAGTTCATCAGGATGTCGGCGAGTGGTGCGCCGATCATCGCCCCGCCGCCGAAACCCATGATCGCCATGCCTGTCGCCATGCCGCGCCTGTCTGGGAACCACTTGATCAGCGTGGAAACCGGCGAAATGTAACCCAGACCGAGTCCGACACCGCCGATCATGCCCGCCCCGAGCCACATCAGCCAGAGCTGGTGCGTTATTACGCCCACGGCAGCCACGGCAATGCCGCCGCACCAGCAGAGTGCAGATACAAAGCCTGCCTTGCGCGGCCCGGCATGCTCCAGCCAGCCGCCCCAGATTGCCGCGGCAGAGCCCAACAGAACGAAAAACAGCGTATAAATCCATCCGAGATCGGCGACGCGCCAGTCGCAGGTCGTCGTGAACAGCGCCGTCAGCAGGTTGAGATCGGCGCATGCGACGGATTGACTGATGCCGATCGCCTTGGTGAGCGGCAACCAGAAAACGCTGAAGCCGTAGGCCATGCCGATGCACAGGTGGATTGCGAGCGCTGCTGGCGGAGCCAGCCAGCGATTGAAGCCGGGCCGAGCGATTATCCGCTCACGGTCCAGAATGCCGCCGGCATAGGAGCCGGGCATCGTGTCTGTCGTTGTGGTCATTTTCTCTCCTCCGCATGGCGCCGTTTAGACGCAACGCCACGGAAGCAACCGCCATGCCAGACGAGACCCCTGAAGTTTCAATGGGTTATTGGAATGAAGCATAACGCCTCGGACATTTTGTCCTGAGCCGCCAGACAAAATGTCCGTTCTAGGCTGCTTCGGGGAGCCAAATGCTGAAGGCGGCGCCTTTGCCGGGGCCTGTTTCGACTGAGATCGAACCGCCTTGGCGCGTCACAAGCGTCTGGCTGATCGAAAGTCCGAGCCCAGTTCCGTCCTGACGCTTGGTTGTAAAGAACGGATCGAAAACTCTTGCCGCTACGTCCTGTTCCATGCCGACGCCCGTGTCACGCACCACGATCTCGACGCCACTGGACCTATCCCAGTCCGCATCACGGGCAGATAGCGTCAGCGTGCCGCCGTCTGGCATGGCATGGATGGCATTCACTATGAGATTGACCATGACCTGTTGAAGCTCCGTGCGGTTCATGAACACAAAGCGCGTTGCCTGGTCCTCCAGCCTGACCTCTATGTCTGCCTTCGCGAGCAGGTGCTTAACGAGGGGCAGGCAATCGGCGATCACCTTGCCGGGTAGATATCGCTCGACGAAGCCCGCAAACTCCTCGGGCTTGGCGAACTGCAGAAGTTTGGTGACGATTTGGCTTATGCGGCGGATCTGTTCGTCGAGCAGCTGGAACTCGGTACTGGCGAGTTCCGCGTGCTCTCCGATCACCGAACGTATGACTTCGAGATTGCCCTGCATGACGGCGATGGGATTATTGATCTCGTGGGCGACGCCTGCGGTGATCTCGCCGATCGCCGCGAGCTTTTCGGACATGATCAGCTGCTTGGTGGTCGCCTCCAGTCGCCGGTTCGCAAGCTGAAGTTCACGCGTGCGCTCGTCGACGCGCGTATTCAATTCCTGGTTCCACTGCCTGAGTTCCTGGTCGCGCTGCTCGATCTGGTCAAGCAGATTGTCGAGATGAACCGCGACGCGGCCGATCTCGTCGCGGCTGTCCACCGGTCCGGTTCGGGCGCGGAGATCGCCACTCTCGACCTTCGCGATCGTCGCATTCATGCGTTCGAGGGGCTGGAATATGCCCTGCGCCCAGCGAAGGAAGATCGGCACACTGGCTGCGGCAATCGTCAGAAATGCAATGGCGATGGTGAGCACCGTCTGGATTTTCGCGGCCGTGAACGGCGCCTGCAGAAAACCGACATAGAGCATTCCCACCCGGTTGCCATGGCTATCGACGAGTGGCTCGTAAGCGGAGATGTACCAGTCGTTGACGACGAAGGCGCTGTCGAGCCAGATCCGCCCGTGTTCGAGGACGGCAGAGCGCACCGCTCGCGAGACACGCGTTCCGAGGGCGCGGCGGTCCTCGAAGAGACGAACATTGGTGCTGATACGGACATCGTCGAGAAAGAGCGTCGCCGTTCCTTGGCTGCCTGCGGGCAGGCTCGCTTCGCGATAGACGAGGTCGTTGATCGTATCGATGAAGAGGAGGTTCTGGTTGAGAAGGATGCCGCCGACAAGTATCGCCTTGCGCCCGCCCTCGATGCTTATCGGGCTGGCACTATGGATGACCATGCCGCGGCTCTCTTCCTTCCGGTCGGTCGGCTGCGCGTTGGGCGTATTGACGAGCGGCAACCGCGCTCGTGCGGCGAGATCGGGCGACAGCCTGTTGAGATCGGTATGGGCGAAGATGTCGATAGCCGTGGAGGAGCGACCATCTATTGCACTTACGATCACCGGCCAATCGTTGCGCAACATGGATTGCGTGCTCGCGGCCGCCGAGGCGAGCACATTCCCGTCAGCGTCGATGACATAGAGGAAATCCAGCTCAAGCCGCTTCTTGCTCTCGCTGAGAAACAAATCGAGCGGGAGGCGGCTCGATGCGGCCACGTCACGGTATCGAGCCGATCCTCCAAGCGCCTCGATATGCTCGCCGGTATTTTCCAGAATGCGCGAGAGATACTGATGGGCGATCGTCAGGTCACCATTAACCTTCGAGATCAGCATTGCGTCGAATTTGGCGTCCCAGCGATAGATGGTGACGCCCAGCAGAAGCGGCAGAATGACGAGCATAGGCAGCAGCGCAATGGCAAGCAGCCGATGGCGCACCGAGCGCGCCGGCCGCTCGACCGCCGTGGCCGGCGGATCAGCCATCCCAAGCCGCCAGTTTGCGGTCGATCGTCTTGCGGGAGATGCCGAGCACACGCGCGGCCTCGTTGCGCTGCCCTCCGCAATCGGCGAGCACGGACACGATGTGCCGCCGTTCCACGTCGGCCAATGCAATGCCGTTGGCTTCACCTGCGGGCACAGCGCTGGATCCGAAGCCTTCCGGGAAACGGCCCAGGATCAGAGTTCTTTCGATGAGATTGCGCAACTCGCGCACGTTGCCCGGCCAATCATAGACCGAAAGCGCATGCTGCGCCGCCTCGTCGATCGGCACGGTCGGCATTCCCAGCTGCACGGAGAGTTTCTTCATGAAAAGCGAAGCGAGTTCGACGGCATCGCCCTGACGCTCCTTGAGCGGGGGCAGGTGGATCTGCATAACGTTGATGCGGTAGAACAGGTCCGCCCGGAAGCGGCCAGCCTGGACATCCTTCTCCAGCTCGGAATTGGTCGCGAAGACGAAGCGCAGGTCGACCGGAACCTCGCGCTCGGCACCAACCGGCCGCACCTTCCGGTCCTCAAGCACACGCAACAGCTTGCTTTGCGTCGCAAGCGGCATTTCGCTGATCTCATCGAGAAAGAGGGTGCCGCCTTGCGCGTGAAGAAAGAGGCCGTCGCGGCTCCGCTCCGCGCCGGTGAACGCGCCCTTGATGTGACCAAACAACTCGCTCTCGATCATGTCTGCGGGAATGGCGCCGCAGTTGACCGGCACGAACGGCTTGGAAGACCGCTCCGAAAGCATATGTAGCGAACGGGCGGCGACTTCCTTACCGGTGCCTGATTGTCCGGTCAGGAGGACTGAGGTCGGCAAGGGCGCCACGCGGGCGATCGTCTCGCGTACCCGTGCAATGGCGGCCGATTCGCCGATCAGCCTGTCGCGCAGCAGGATGTGGTCCGACGTGGCCTTAAGCTCGTATCGCAGGACGTAGTTCTCGCGCTGCAGTCTCATTCGGTCGAGACACCGCGCGACGGCGTTGAGCAACTGGTTCGAGCGAAAAGGCTTGAGAATGAAGTCCATCGCGCCGGCACGCATCGCCTGGATTGCGGTATCCAGGTCCGCATATGCCGTCATCAGGATAGCATCGGCGAAGAAGCCGATCGCCCGCTGCTCGGCAAGCCATTCGACGCCATTCTTGCGAGGCATGATGTTGTCCAGAATGACCACGTCGAAATGCTGCTGGTCCAGCTTGCTCGAAGCCTCCTCGGTATCTGCGGCGACGTCCAGCTTTTTGCAGCGAGGACCGAGCGTTCGTGCAAGGAAGTTACGCATCCCCGGTTCGTCATCGACGACCAGGATAGATGCCTGGGCCAGCCACGGCCCGAATTCCGGGTCGGCGGAGATATCGCGTGCGCTGCCCACAACCTCTATCGGCACTCCAACTCCCCTACGACCCTGCCTGCATGTCGGCAACAGGAAGCGCAAATGGAATGGAAAAGGCAATAGGGAATGCCTCACGTCGGGAATTATCTATGGCGTGCCACTGGCCGGCCTGCGCTCATCTCGCTGCACTCCAGCACCGATCATCAAGGCACCGGCTCGCTTGTTCAGGGCTTACCCGCGAACCGTTGCTGAGTGCTCCCCTGTTTGCCCGCCACAGTGGGCGGGACGAGATTTTCGACTTCGAGCTGGACAGGGACATCATTCAGCTCGCCGGCTATGGCTACGAGGACTTCGCCGACTTGCTGCCCAACATCAGCGACGATGCTAACGGGAACGCCGTCGTGCATCTGAATGGCACGGTCGACCAGGTCACGCTGCTTGGCGTCCAGACGGCTGATCTCAGCGCTGCCAACTTCGTCTTCTCGGCGGACCTGGCGTTCGTCTGACGAAGGCCATTCCACTTCGGCCCGCGGGCGCCGCAGTGAGCGGCTCGCGGGCCTTCGCTCAATTCGGATATTCCCCAAACCTCGCCTCTCCGGCGGGCTTGGAAGCCACCTCGATTCTAGCCGCTGACCCGGAATTCCCGGTAGCCGCTGTTGAAAGCAGATCCCGCCAACCGCCGGGAGCAAGAGGTGAATGCCATTTAGGCTCTCTCGGTTCCTCGGCTCAATGCTCAGATGCGGTTACCGCCGCTCCATCGCCTTTGTCATGCACGGCGAAGCGATCGAGCATATGGGCACTCGCTTCATTGAGGCCGATGACCTCCACCTTGATGCCGTTGCGGCGATATTTGAGGACGACTTTATCAAGCGCACCGACAGCCGTGATATCCCAGAGATGCGCTTCACGCACGTCGATGACGACTCCGTCCAGAGGCTCAGCAAAATCAAAGGCGGCGATAAAGGCCTCCGTGGAAGCAAAGAATATCTCGCCGTCGACATGGTAGGTGCGCACCTTTTCGCCTTCACGGAGCGTCGACCGCACGTGGAAGAGCCGCGCGACTTTACCGGCGAAGAACACGCCGGAGAGCAGAACGCCAACCAGTACGCCCTTGGCGAGGTCATGCGTCCCCACCGTGGTTACGACCGTGGCCAGCATCACGATCGAGGAAGGCAGCGGGTTGCGCCGCAGATCGAGAATCGACCGCCAGGAGAAGGTGCCGATCGACACCATGATCATGACGGCAACGAGTGCCGCCATCGGAATGATACGGACCAGATCGTCCAGGACCAGGATCAAGAACAGAAGGAACGCGCCTGCCACGAAAGTAGAGAGACGTCCGCGTCCACCGGAGGCGACGTTGATGACCGACTGGCCAATCATCGCACAGCCGCCCATGCCGCCAATGAGGCCAGACGCGATATTGCTCGCCCCCTGGCCTATGCATTCCTGGCTCTTGTTGCTCGTCGTGTCGGTCATGTCGTCGACGATCTGAGCCGTCAGCAAGGATTCGAGCAGTCCGACCGCGGCGAGGGCGACCGAGTAAGGCAAGATGATCTGGAGCGTTTCGAATGTGAACGGCACCTGCGGCAAAGCGAGGACCGGCAAGCTCGAAGGCAGCTCGCCGAGATCGCTGACGGTGCGAATGTCCATTCCGCTCCAATAGGCAATGCCGGTCAGTACAACTATGGCGACCAGAGGGGATGGTATCGCCTTCGTAACATATGGAAAGAGGTAGATGATCGCCAGGCCGGCGGCGATCATCGCGTAGGTGACCTGCGGGACGCCGATGAGCTCCGGAAGCTGCGCCATGAAGATAAGGATGGCGAGCGCGTTGACGAAGCCGGTGATGACCGACCGGGAAACAAAGCGCATGACCCGGCCGAGCTTCAAGAAACCGGCCCCGATCTGGACCAGGCCCATCAGCAACGTGGCGGCAAACAGATATTCAAGCCCGTGTTCCTTGACGAGGGTGATCATCAGGACCGCGGTTGCGGCGGTTGCCGCCGAAATCATTCCGGGTCGGCCGCCGGCGAAGGCGGAAACGCAGGCGATCGCGAAGGAGGCAAACAACCCGACCTTCGGATCGACGCCGGCTATAACGGAAAAGCCGATCGCTTCAGGTATCAAGGCGAGCGCAACGACAACACCTGACAAGACATCGGCACGGATGTTGGAGAACCATTCGCGTTTATAGCTGGCAACTTTGAATGTCATGAGTTTTCTTCGCAAAACGAGCGCACCCGGCCGGAGGGAGTCCGGCTTGTATGAATTGATGCTGTCGCGTTGTCTGGCGGATCGGCGGCCAGAAGAGCCACCCGGAGTTTCACCGGGTCCGGGGTGAATTGCAGCGTCTATACAAAACCGCAGAGTGGAAAACAACGGGCCGTTCTATTTAGCTCGAACGGCGAGGTAATCTAATTTCGGTAAGCGACCGCTGCGGGGGGCGCAACAGGGGGCAAGGCGCGCTATTCCTTGCGGAAGAGCAGGCTGGCGCCCCAGCCGGTGATCACCGCCAGCATCACCGCGAGCAGGCCGTAGATCAGCGGCTGCTGATGCGCCGCCTGGGTGATCGCCTGTTCGAGGCCGGTCTTGACCACCCGCAGCGGCAGCGCCTTGGCGGCGACGAAGACGCCGTCGCGGAAGAGATAGGCGCGCACGACATGGACGCCGTTCGGCACATTGGCCGGCAGCCGCACCGATGCCTTGAACAGGCTCGAACTGATGAATTGCACGCCGCCGGGATCGCGCTGATAGACGCCGCTCGTCTCGCGGATGCGGCGGAAGGCATTGCGGAACTCGCCGAGATTGCTGCCGTCGCCGACGAAGCCCAACGGCACCAGCCGCATGTGGTCGACGCCGATGCCCATATTGCCCATCTCGCCCGGCGGCGCGATCGTCTCGATGTCGCGCGTGCTCGACAGCGAATAGGATTCCGGCACCAGTTCGAAGGTCATCGAGCTGGTGTTGACCCAGATGCCGAAGACGCGCTGCTTCTTGCGCACCGTCGCATTGTCCTTCGGCCCCTCGAGGGTGACGATGATGTTGTATTTGCCCTGGGCGAGAAGATTGGCGTCGAAGCCGTCGACGGCGCCGAAGATCGTCAGGTCGGCGCCGCGGAAATCGGAGGTGATGGCGATCTCGTCCGTCGAGATGCCGATCTCCAGCTTTTCGCTGAACACCGAAACCTCCTGCTGCCGCTGTGCCGCCGCCGGTGCGGCGACCGCCAGAACGACAGCAAGCAGGGAGAAGCGAACGCGCGACAGCATCAGAAGCCGAACCCCGCTGAGACGACCGAATAGACATCCTTCGGCGGAATGATCAGTTCGATCGCCAGGCGGATGCCGACGGCCAGCACGAGCAGCGCCAGCAGCGCCCGCAACTGCTCGCCGCGCAGCCGCTGGCCGACGCGCACGCCGTATTGCGCGCCGATGACGCCGGCGATCATCAGCACGAAGGCGAGCACGATATCGACGGTATAGTTGGTCGAGGCCTGGACGATCACCGTATAGGCGGAGACGAAGACGATCTGGAACAGCGAGGTGCCGACGACGACGCCGGTCGGGATGCGCAGCAGATAGATCATCGCCGGCACCATGATGAAGCCGCCGCCGACCCCCATGATCGAGGTCAAGATGCCGATGCAGAAACCGAGGGTGGCGACCGGAATGACGCTCAGATAGATCTTCGACTTCTTGAAGCGCATCTTCAGCGGCAGGCCATGGATCCAGTTGTGCTGGCCGGGCCGGCGCAGCCGCGTCGGCTGCTGTTTGGCGGCCTTGCGCATGGCGCCGATGCTCTCCCAGAGCATCAGGCCGCCGACGGAACCGAGCAGCACGACATAAAGCAGCGAAATCACCAGATCGAGCTGGCCGACGCGGCGCAGCAGCGAAAACAGCCAGACGCCGAAGGTGGCGCCGACGAGGCCGCCGCACAGCAGCACCGTTCCGAGCTTGATGTCGATGGTGCCGCGGCGGAAATGGGTGATCGCCCCGGAAATCGACGAGGCGACGACCTGGTTGGCGCCGGTGGCGACGGCGACCACCGGCGGAATGTTGTAGAAGATCAACAGCGGCGTGATCAGGAAGCCGCCGCCGACGCCGAACATGCCGGACAGAAAGCCGACGGCGGCGCCCATGCCGAGAATGATGAGTATGTTCACCGACAACTCTGCTATGGGCAGATAGACGGTCACAGCAGGAATCTCAACGACGTGAAACGGTTACTGAGAGACAGACTTGGCAGTCGTTTCGATTTCACGCGGAAACCTTTGCTTCTCTTCGAGCACGTTGAGATCCATGTGATTTCGCATATATCGCTCCGAGGCCTTCTGCAGCGGCTGATAGTCCCATGGATAGTACGCGCCGTTTCGCAATGCCGTGTAAACTACCCATCGGCGCGCCTGGCTTTCCCGCACAGCGGCGTCGAACACAGAAAGGCTCCAGCGTTTTTCCGCCACGGCCGTCAAGCGAGCAAGATGTTCCTTGTGATCCGGACCTTCCGCGAGGTTCATCAGCTCATCAGGATCGGAGTCGAGATCGAACAGAAGGGGCGGGTCCTTGTCGCAGAGCGTCAACTTGTATGCTCCCGCCCGCAATCCAACGAGCGGCGCTTCCGAACCTTCGGCTGCGTATTCCATGGGCACAGGCCCGCGGCCGCCTTCACCCGCGACGAGCGGGCGCAAATCTTCGCCATCTGTCCACGGGCGCACGGAAGCGATGTCAACGCCTGCGATGGAGGCGATGGTAGGTGTGACGTCGAGCGTCGATACGGGCGTTTCTATTCGGCCAGGTCGCCAGCCGGGTGCGGAAATCATCAGCGGCACGCGAGCTGATCCCTCGAAAAAGCTCATCTTGAACCATAACCCACGTTCCCCGAGCATATCGCCGTGGTCCGATACGAACAGCACGACCGTATTCTCACGCATGCCGGTTCGCTCAAGCACATCGACAATGTCGCCGATTTTCTCATCTACATAGGATATGTTGGCAAAATACCCGCGCCGAGCAAGCCGCACATCATTCGGCGAAATCTCGAAGGACTTGTGGTCACAGGCGACCAGAAGGCGCTGCGAATGCCGATCCTGCTGTTCAAAGGGAATTGGCTCGACTTTGGGGTCTAACGCGGGGCAATTTTCATACAGATCCCAGAAGCGCTTGCGAGCGACGTAGGGATCGTGCGGATGTGTGAAGCTCACAGCAAGGCACCAAGGCCGCCCATCATTTCCGCGCGCAAGGTCATAAAGCTTCCGGGTCGCATGATAGGCGACCTCGTCGTCGTATTCCATCTGGTTGGTCATCTCGGCAACCCCGGCACCTGTGACGGAACCGAGATTGTGATACCACCAGTCGATGCGCTCTCCCGGCTTGCGGTAGTCGGGCGTCCAGCCGAAATCGGCCGGATAGATATCCGTCGTCAGCCGCTCTTCGAAGCCATGCAATTGGTCGGGGCCGACGAAGTGCATCTTTCCTGACAGCGCGGTTTGATACCCTGCAGCTCGCAGGTGATGCGCAAAAGTCGGTATGTCCGAGGCGAACTCGGCGGCATTATCGTAAACGCGCGTCCGGCTTGGGAGCTGACCCGACATGAAGGATGCTCGAGCCGGTGCGCAAAGCGGACTTGCGGTATAGGTGTTGACGAAGCGAACGGAGCGCTTGGCCAATGCCTTAAGATGTGGCGCGTGCAAAAAATCAGCAGGGCCGTCGGGAAACAGAGTTCCGTTGAGCTGATCGACCATCAGGATCAGAATATTGGGTTGAGACATTAAGTGTTTCCTTGGCGTCTAGCGCGGGATGAGGAAAAGTGTGCGCGGTTTTCCGCCCGCATCCCGCGCCAACTTATTAGAATCGATCACGTTCATGATTTTGGGTCGATCCGACCTAAAATCATCGTGATCTAGAGTCCGAGAGATGCCTTGACGCTATCCAGTCCAGGACCGCCATCGAAGGTCGTTATGCCCGTCAGCCAGTTGTCGAGCGACTGTGGGTGCTCCTTCAGCCAAGCTGTTGCCGCCTCTTTGGCATCTTCGCCTTCAAGGATTTTTCCCATCAGCGCATTTTCCATCCCGATATCGAACGACAGCTTTCTGAAGAAGGCAGCCGCGTTGGGACACATCTTCGTCCAACCGGACCGGGCAAGGGTGTAAACCTCAGCGCCCCCATAATTCGGTCCGAAATAGGCGTCGCCGCCAGAAAGGTATGAAATCTCAAACCGATCGTTCATGGGGTGTGGTGCCCATGCGAGAAAGACAATTGGTGCCTCGTCCTTGGCCGCTCGGTCCACCTGGGAAAGCATCGCCTGCTCACTGGACTCCACCAGCTCCCATTCTCCAAGTCCGAAGTCGTTGGCATCGATCATTTTTTGAATGCTGGCATTGGCCGGCGCACCCGCCTCGATGCCGTAGATCTTGTGCTCGAACTCATCGCCATGCTTCTGAAGGTCGGCGAAGTCTTTGATGCCTCTTTTAGTGACGTATGAAGGTACCGCCAGCGTGAATTTCGCTCCTTCGAGGTTGCGGTTCACGATTTCAACGGCATCGGCCTTCTTCAGATCTTCGATGAACGCCTTCTGCGCCGGCATCCAGTTGCCGAGGAAAACGTCGATCTCCTTGTTCTTCATCGACTCGTAGCCGATCGGAACTGACAACGTCTTGATGTCCGCCTCATAGCCGAGCGCGTCGAGCAGCAGGCTCGCAACAGCATTTGTTGCGGTAATATCGGTCCAACCCGGATCCGACATTCGGATCACCTTGCAGGTGTCGTCATCCGCCGCGCGAGCCGCTTCCGTGCCGGTGACCGAGAGAAGGAGACCCAGCGCAAGACCGGCGAAAGCAGAATTTCTCTTCATCTTATTCCCCTTGGTGTTATTTGATTTTTGTATTCGTGTCTGTATTTTGATCCCCTGTGAAGATGGGTTTTCTTGATCTCTCCTATAAGGAATTTCTATGCGAGAACGATCGGTGGATTTGGGCTGGATGCGCCTGTTCGTCGAGGTAGGCAAACGGGGCAACCTGAGCTCTGCTGCGCTTGCGCTTGGTATGTCGCAGCCAGCGATGAGCTATCAGATTCGACGCATAGAGGAGCAGATCGGAGTAGAACTGTTGAGGCGCGTCCACCGCGGCGTTGAGCTCACGCCCGCGGGCCAAAAACTCCTTGAGATCGCACTGCGAGCGGTCCGGGAAATCGACGATACGGTTCGCGGCTTTCGCGCGGACCGGGAGCGTGCAACTATTCGATTGCTGACAGATTACGCATTCTCTTCGCTCTGGCTGATGCCTCGAATGCACGCGTTCCGTCTGCTTTACCCGGAGCTGGATATCCAAATCGTCGCCACGCAAAGGCTTCAGCGGGAACTCCTGAGGGAGAACGACATAGCAGTCGCTTTCGGGGCGCAGCGCGATTTCGGCGTGGACGCCATCCTGCTTTTGCCAGAAGTTGTCGCGCCAGTGTGCACACCCGCTTTTGCTGAACAAAACGGGCCGTTCACCGACCCTTCAGCGCTCGCAAAATCGACCCTGATTCATCTCGATACCTCATCACTCTCGCCCTGGTTCGAGTGGGCCACGTATTTCGCGCACTTCAAGACCGTAAGAGACGCACAGTCGGGCCACGTCGACCTGAGCTTCAACACTTACGCGCTTGTTGTGCAGGCCGCGATCGGAGGTCAGGGGATCGCGATCGGGTGGAGAGGTCTGGTGGACGCTCATATTTCCTCCGGCCTTCTGGTGACCGTTGGACCTACTCTTGAGGCTCCAGAACGCGGCTATTGGCTGGTCCGGCCAGATCGGGCGGACCAGCCTGTTGATCGTCTCGGCAGCTGGTTGATACAGGAGGCAAAGGCAGTCGCCGAGCCTCCAGCATTTTCGTCCTGACTGCGTCGGCGATTTAGAACTGCAGCGCGTACCATGCTGCGCAGCATCGGCGGAAAAACCGCCACGCTTGGCCCGGAGCGAAGCTGCGCCCCTTCGGCCAAATAATTGTGACAGGGCGTGCTCGGTTGTTCTTGGTCGATTGAGAAGGCCCGCCGACGCAGCGCTTCCGGATCGGCCAGATAAGGAAGCCACAGCGGCAAGGATTGAGCGTTGCGAAAATGGACGTTCGCGCCCCTTCTCATCCGCTCTAGCTGATCTTGCCGTCAATAAGCTCGATCCGCCGGTCCATGCGCGCGGCCATATCGAGATCGTGTGTCACCGCCACGACCGTCTTACCGCGGTCGCGCACTAGGCTTTCGAGGATCTTGAAGACTTGTTCGGAGCTGCGGCTGTCGAGGCTACCTGTCGGCTCGTCGGCGAGGATCAGCGCCGGATCGTTGGCGAGCGCGCGCGCGACCGCGACACGCTGGCGTTGCCCGCCCGAAAGCTGGTCGGGTCGCTTCTCCAGATGGTCGCCAAGCCCCAGCGATGTGAGCAACTCGCCGGACCGCTCCCGCATCTGCGCCCGCTTGAGCCGCCCGAGCCTGCGCATTGGGATCTCGACGTTCTCGCGCGCGGTGAACTCTGGCAACAGAAAGTGGAACTGGAACACGAAGCCGAGCGTGGAAAGCCGTGTGGCTGCGCGCTCGCGCTCGTCCATGGGCTCGGTGTCGCGGCCGGCGATCCTCAGGGTGCCTGCGGTCGGCCGGTCAAGCAGGCCGAGCAGGTAGAGGAGCGAGGACTTGCCGGACCCTGATGGTCCGGTGATTGCGACGAACTCATTTTCGCCGATCGAAAGCGTGACATTGCTGACCAGTGTGACGGGAACCGTCTCCGGCAGCACGCGCGTCAGCTTCTCGGCCTCGATCAGCGCACTCATGACGCGCCCCGGATGATCTCGACCGGGTTGAGCCGAGCGGCGCGCCGCGCCGGCAGGTACCCCGCCACCGCCGCCGAGCCGAGGGCAAAGGTCGAGGCAATGATGTAGTGAAGCACACTCCAGGCGATCGGCAGATGCGTCATTTCCTGCCCGGTCGCGGCGATCTCGAAGCGCACGAGCGAGAGCGCATAGGTCATGGAAGAGCCGAGCAGCCAGCCGAGCGCGGAGCCGGCGGCGCCGATCGCTACGCCTTCAAGCAGAAAAAGACGGCGCATGTCGGCCTCTCGGAAACCCAAAGACTTCATGATCGCGATATCGCGCGCTTTCTCGTGTGTGATGGTGGAAATGATGTTGTAGATGCCGAAGCCCGCAACCAACATGATCGCGCCGACGACCGTGTACATGATGACGTTGCGCACGACGAGCGCTTCAAGAATCGACTCGTTCGCCTCCTGCCACGCCACGGCCTTATAGCCAAGTTCGGCCTCGGCGCGGCGCGCTACCGACGGAGCACGGTTCGGATCCTCGAGCTTGATGCGGATCTCGTTGATGGCATTCGGCCGGCTAGAGAGGACCTGCGCATTCTTCAAAAGCACATAGGCCTCGCCCTCGTCGCGCGCGGTGGTGCCGGTGTGAAACAGGCCGGCAATCTTGAAGTTGCGCGTCAGTCCTTCCGAAGACACGGCCGTAATCGTGTCGCCCAGCCCCGCGCCGAGCCGTGTCGCCATAGTGTCGCCGATGAGGACATTGTTGCCGCCCGCGGCAAGCGCCGCGAAGCTGCCTTCGACGAAGTCCTCGGCGATTGGCGACACGCCAAGTTCGCGCTCGGGGTCAACCCCGATGATTGCTGCACCCACTTCGCGGCTGGAGTAGCGAATGACACCTTGCGCCTTGAGGCTTGGCGCGAAACGTCCTGGGATCCAGCTTTCGAGCCAGGAGGTTGCCGCGGTGGGGTTGATAATCCCGCGCCGGTCGTCGCGCGGTCTCAGACCCGAGATCACAACGGCCGCAAAGGCGTCCTCCGCCGGTTGGCGCCGGGCCGTGCGTCGCTCGTCGGTGATATCGACATGCGGCATCGTGTCGACCAGTTGCCTGACGAAATCGTCCTGCCCGCCTTGCATCAGTGCCGCCATGGCGATGGAGAAGCCGACCCCGACCGCGACCCCGAACACCGCAACGAGCATCTGGCGTCCGCGGCCGGCAATGTGCGTGGCTGCGATATCGAAGATGAGGGGCATCTTTCTCATTCCTCTTGGGCGGCGGCAATGGTCACGCGTGCGCCGTCGGCGAGGGGAGGATAGGGTGAGACGATGCGGGCGTTCTCGTCAATCCCGGCCAGCACTTCGACGCCGTTGGCGCCGCGAATTCCGATGCGGATTTCGCGCCGCCGTGCCGTCCCCCCTTCGACCACGAACACCTCGTTCCCTTCAATCGCGACCGACGATATCAGGAGCGCATTCTTCGAGACGCGTGTCACGATGTTCACGTCGGTCGACATGCCGATTCTAAGCGGCGTGTCGTCGGGCAGGCGCAAGCGGACGCGGTAGGTCTTCGTTACGGAGTCGCCCTTGGGCGTGATGCTGTCGACCACCGCGTCGAGCTCTTCACCTGGGAAAGCGTCGGCCCTGAGTAGCGCACGCTGACCAACCTCGACCCGCGGGATATCCTCCTCGTTGACCTCGGCGACGACAAGGAGTGGCCTCGGCTCGCCGACCCAGAATAGCACCGTCCCGAGCTCGGCGACCTCGCCCACCTCGCCGTCCTGCCTGAGCACAACGCCGGGGCTCGGCGCTCGCAACACGTAGGTTTCGAGTCGCGCCTTTTGCCCGGCGACCAATGCTTCGATCTGCAAGAGGTCGGTGCGAGCGCGATCGACCGCCTGCTGGCTCGTCACGTTTCTTTCCGCGAGCACGGAAAGGCGCCGGAACTCTTCTTGCGCAAGGGCAAGCCGCGCTTCGAGCTCGCCGAGCGAGGCGCGCGCCTCGCTGTCGTCAAGCCTAGCAAGCACGTCGCCTCGTGCGACCCGCGACCCTTCGCAGTCGCACTGTTCCGCGATCCTGTCGCGGACCACAGGAGCCACCTTGGCCCAGGTGCGCGGCTCGACCGTGCCGCTCGCATAGACGATCTCCGCTGCATCGCCGCGCCATGGGGCGATGACCGAGACCGTCGTCGGCCGCCATATGTACCAGGCTGCCGAACCGGCTACCACCGCAAGGCCGAGGGTGCCCACAATCCAGCGCATCGACCGCACGAAACACTCCTGAACGGTTATCGTTGAGAAGACCTATAGCATTAGACCGACCGTCGGTCTATTATAACTCCAACGACGACGAGCTGGTTTGCTCGCGCGTAGTGCTTCCAATAATCGTCCGCTGCCATCTGGGGAAATAGCGTTGGCCCGAGTGATAAAATCGCCCGAAACACGATCCGCCGAGCTTCTCGATTGCGCCCAGCGGCTGTTTTTTGCCAATGGCTACGACAACACGACGGTGAACGACATCATTCGTGAGGCCGGCGTGTCGAAGGGGGCGTTCTACCACTACTTTGCGTCGAAGGAGTCGCTGCTCGAGGCGCTCGCGGCGCGCCTCGCACGCGACAGCCTTGCCGAGTTGCAGCCAGTGCTCGACGATCCCTCGCTCGATGCGGTTGACCGGCTCAACGCTCTCATGGCCGGCTCGCGGCGACTGAACGTCGAGTTGGCGCCGCAGTTGCACGGTACATTCGACGTCCTGTTCAGGCCCGAGAACGTCGTGCTCTTTCACAAGATCGATCAAACGGTTAGAGAAATCGCTGCTCCCCTCATCTCTGCCATCCTCGAGAGGGGAGGGGAGGAAGGAATCTTCGACGTTCCGGATCCAAACGCTTTCGCCGACATGCTGCTGCAGCTTCGTCTGACGTTTCGTGAGGTCATGCATCAGGCTCTGCGCCAAACCGAACAGGGGAATGTCGACGAAGCTGCGCGCTTGCTTGACGACCGGCTGCGGCTTTACGGCGTTGCAATCGACCGGCTTTTGAAGCTGCCCGACGGCACAATCCAAGTGGCGGAGGACGGATTCGCCCGGGCTTTTCTCGAGGCAGAATAGCGAGCCAATGCGGACGAGATCGGCGCATTAGGCTACTGTTTCCTTAGATCGGCGCCGATCTACGGAAACATGCAGCAATTCATAGTGCTACGCGATCTTTGTGCGTCTGAACAGATGCGCGGCACTACAGGTGCAACGCACCGTCAATGTCCAAGCGGCAAATAAATGGCCGAGCACTGAGGTAAGCCCCGCATCAAAAACACATCAGCGGCCAGGGGAACCATGGTCCTTCCAGGCTGTTTCACGTTCTTAGGGCAGCAGAATATGGAGGGCTGGCATGGCCGGAGCAGGGCATGGTTCGCTTGCGTTCTCGCTGGCGCGAGTGCTCGCGGCCACCATAGTCCCTTTCGGCATCTTGCTCACGGTCGGCGGGACAGGAGGGGCGAACTGATGGGACCGTTAGCGAGCCACATGGTCCTGCACATCCTGCTCATGAACCTGGTCGCGCCACTTGCCGCGATGTGTCTATCCCATACCTGGCGCGAACGACCAGAACCCGCTCCAGGTATGCTGCAACTCGCAACGATCGCGCAGCTGATCGTACTTTGGGCTTGGCACGCACCACCTCTCCTCAACAGAGCGCTGACCTCCCAGCCGGTTCACTTGCTGATGTATGCTAGTCTCCTCCTCAGTGCCTTCCTCTTCTGGTGGGCGGTCCTCCGTTTCGATGCAGATCGCCGCTGGAAGCCGATCGTCGCCCTCCTCGTCACCAGTAAGCTTTATTGTCTGCTGGCCGTGCTTTTCGTCTTTTCGCCAAGAGCGCTCTATTCGGGCATTGCCGGATCACACGCGGGCCATGGCGCCTCGGTCTTCGACACGACACTGGCCGATCAACAATTAGCAGGGCTGATCATGCTGGCCGCCTGTCCGGCAACCTATGTCTTGGCGGGTATCGCCCTAGCGGGGCGATGGCTGCTCGCGATGGATGCAGAAGCAGCGAATCCGGCACCAACGCGGCCGAACACGGGTGAAGAAGCGTGGAGCTGAAAAACCTGACGTGGCGGACGGTTGCGATGGCGTTCGGGGTAGCCGCCGGCGGCCTGATGCTCACCGGCGCGCTGTTCGTGTGGTCCGGTATCTACAACGTTGCAGCCTCAACTGATCATCTGAGCGTCACAACGTGGCTTTTTGAGAAAGTCCGGGAACAGTCGATAGCCACCCACAGTTCTTGGATCGAGGCCCCGCCGCTCGATGACGAAGGAATGATCCGCCTCGGCGCCTCCCACTATGAAGGGGGCTGCGTGTCCTGTCACGGTCGGCCCGGAGAGTTGATCAACCCCATCGTCAGCGGCATGCTGCCCTCGCCTCCCGATCTGACAGTAACGATTGCTCGGCGCTCGCCGGAGGAGATCTTCTGGATCGTCAAGCATGGCCTCAAATATACGGGAATGCCCGCCTGGCCCGATACGAAGCGGGACGACGAGGTTTGGGCGCTGACAGCCTTCCTCACCCATCCGCTAGAACGGACCGGCGATTACTCCGGCCTTGCAGGGCTCACCCGCGGCGCCGGCGACGAAGGGCGTGACGGATTGGCGGGCAGCCGCGTCTTTACCCGCTGCGCGCGCTGTCACGAAAGCGAGGGCATCCCCACCAATGGCGACCGCATTCCCCGGCTGGCAGGACAGCCGGAGGCATATCTCCTGCGCAGTCTTCGGGAATATGCGCAGCGAACTCGGACAAGCGGCGCGATGCAACCTGTCGCATATCTGCTGGAGGACGGAAAGATGCGGGACCTGGCGGCCTACTATTCCGCACTTGCGCCGGTTGCAGATAAGCCATCCGCCGCGCACGATCCTGAGCAGCTCAGGCGCGGAGAAGCGATAGCAACTCGCGGCATTCCCGAAGAGAAGGTTCCGGCCTGTTTGAGCTGTCATTCCGGACGGCAGTCGCCTCACTTCCCTGCGCTCGCGGGCCAGCATGCCGACTATATCGCCGAGCAATTGCGCCTGTGGCAACGGGGAGGCCGCGCCGGAACCGCCTATGGCAGGATCATGGCGACGATCGCTAGGCGGCTTGGCGAGCAACAGATAGAGGACGTCTCCGCCTATCTGGCTTCACGGCCTGCCGTTCGAGCTGCCACACTCCCGGTGGCCGAGGCGAGCCAATGATGTTCGCAAGATCCATCTTGCCGCTCGGGTTACTCGCGCTCCAAGGCTGCGTCGGCGTCCAGTCTATCCTCGATCCATCCGGCGCGGAAGCAGAGCGCATCAGCATCCTTTCGTGGCTGCTGATCATTTTCTCAACGATGGTCCTCGTTCTGGTCTGCGTGAGCACGGCTGTCGCGCTCTTCGGCAATGAGGGCTGGCGTCGCCGTGTCTCCGGCGAACGGCTGGTCATCGGAGGCGGAATCGTTTTCCCGGTCGTCACGCTCAGCATCCTACTCATCTATGGCTTCTTCCTCGTAGGACTTGGCGGCACCACGGCCGCACCGGACGGGCGGTTGCGGATCGAGGTCGTCGGTGAACGCTGGTGGTGGCAGGTGACCTACATAGACGAGACTGGTCGCCGGGTAGAGAGCGCCAATGAGATCCGGCTGCCCGTCGGACAGCCGGTTAAGGTCGAGCTGACATCGGCCGACGTGATCCACAGCTTCTGGGTGCCGCGCCTTGCCGGCAAGCTCGATATGATCCCCGGCCGCATCAACACCTTGACCCTGGAGGTGGCGAAGGCGGGGACAAGCCGCGGCCAATGCGCCGAATATTGCGGCGGGGCGCATGCCCTCATGTCCTTCTACGTGATTGCGATGCCCGAAGATGAGTTTTCCGCATGGCTCGCGCGCGAGGCCGGCAACGCCCGGACTCCCACCGGCGAGGATCAGGCGCAGGGGCAGGCGGTCTTCCTTTCGTCTGGTTGCGGCGGATGCCATGCGGTGCGGGGCACCGAGGCACGCGGCACCATCGGTCCAGACCTCACCCATGTCGGCAGCCGGCAATCTCTCGCCGCAGCAACGCTCGAGAACGATGTCGCGGCCTTCGCCCGCTGGATCCGGGACGGCCAGCACGTGAAACCCGAGAACCTGATGCCGCCCTTCGGCATCTTTACCGAAACCGAGTTATCGCAGCTTTCCTCCTATCTGGACCAACTGAGGTGATCGCGATGCTTGATTTCACCGGCCTGGGTCTATGGTTGAACATTCCGGCATTCGCCGGCGCCGCAATTGCGGTCTGGATGGCCGGCGTCAGGATCACGCGCGATGCCAACATCATCGGCGGGAAGACCGGGGTGGGACAGGCGCTGATCGGTGTCCTATTGCTGGGCGGCATCACGTCCCTCCCGGAACTGGTGGTAGCGGTCACCTCGTCGCTCAGCGGCGATGCCAGCCTCGCCGTCAACAGCATTCTTGGTGGCATCGCCATGCAGGTGGCAATCCTTGCCCTTGCTGACGCCATGATCGGCCGGCGGGCCCTAACCTCAGTCATTCCCGATCCCGTCGTGATGCTGCAGGGTGGTTTCAAAATACTGCTCCTGTCCATTGTCGCGGCGTCGATCGTGGTGGGCGATAGCCCCGTCCTTTTCTCCGGCCTTTGGATGTGGCTGCTCATCGCCGTGACCGGCGTCAGCATTTGGGTCATGTCCCGGATGCAGCACGACAAGCCCTGGATCGCCAACGACGAGGAGATCACCCGCGAGAGGGAGAACGAACGGGCGCGGAAGGAAGCCGAGGGCGGCAAAGGGAAGTCCCTGCGCAAAGCGGTCCGGGGCGCCGCAGTGTGCGGCGGAGTCATCGTCTTCGCAGGTTACGTGCTTTCGCGCACCGGCGATGCCATCGCCGAAGCCAGTGGCCTGGGCCAGAGCTTCATCGGCGCTGTCGTGGTCGCGATCGCAACATCCCTGCCGGAAATGAGCACCGTGTTCAGCGCCACGCGGGCCGGCCTCTACACGATGGCGATGTCGGACATCTTCGGTACGAATCTCTTCGACCTTTCCTTCCTGTTCCTGATCGATCTCACGGGGGGTGCCGATGCCGTCATGAACGGAGTCGGGCGGTTCGAGACTTTTGCCGCACTGATGGCGATCACCGTCACGGCGATCTTTCTCGTCGGACTGAGCGAACGGCGAGACCGCACAATCTTCAGAATGGGCTACGACTCGCTTGCCGTTCTGACGGTTTACCTGACTGGTCTCATCATCCTTTATTTCCTGCGTGACAGCAGCGGCGGAGGCGGATGATGAACCTGCCCAATCCAGCTCCCCGGCCGGAGGGAGAGATTCAAGAGCTCGAACGCGTCTGGGCAACGCCGCATGGGTGGCGGCTTGTGACGGCGGTCAACAACACCGTGATCGGCCTTCTTTATCTCGGCGTCGCGTTCCTGTTCTTTCTGATGGCGGGAGTACTGGCACTGCTCATGCGCACGCAACTGGCCGTCGGCGACAACGACTTCATCGGCCAAGACCTCTACAACCAGATGTTCACCGTCCATGGCACGACGATGATGTTCCTGTTTGCCGTGCCGGCGCTGGAAGCGCTTGGCGTCATGCTGCTGCCGCAGATGCTCGCCGCGCGGGACCTGCCCTTTCCGCGTCTCAGCGCCTTCGCCATTTGGGCCTATGTGGTCGGCGGGCTGGTCTTCTTCTCCACGATCTTCTACGACCTCGCGCCGAAAGGCGGCTGGTTCATGTATCCGCCGCTGACGCTGAAGGAATATTCTCCGGGCGACAATGCTGATTTCTGGTTGCTGGGCATCGGCTTCATCGAGATCTCGGCCATTGCTGGCGCGATCGAAATCGTCGTCGGGGCGCTGCGAACACGGCCGCCGGGCATGTCGCTTGCCAAGATGCCGGTCTTCGTCTGGACGATGCTGATTTTCGCCACCATGATCATGTTCGCCTTTCCGGCGGTCATCCTGGCGACGATGATGCTCGAGATCGAGCGCTCCTTCGGCTGGCCTTTCTTCAGCGCAGCGCTCGGAGGCGATCCCCTGCTCTGGCAGCATCTCTTCTGGTTCTTCGGACACCCCGAAGTTTACATCATCTTCCTTCCGGCCGCCGGCCTCGTCTCCATGATCGTTCCGACCATGGCGCGCACGCCGCTCGTCGGCTATCGGCTTGTCGTCGTGGCGTTGATCGGCACCGGTTTCTTCAGCTTCGGGCTATGGGTGCATCATATGTTTACGACCGGAATCCCGGCGCTCAGCCTCGCCTTCTTCTCCGCCGCCAGCATGATCGTCGCTGTTCCTTCGGGCATCCAGGTCTTCTCCTGGGTCGCGACCATTGCGGCCGGCCGGCAGCGGTTTCGCATCACCACGCCGTCGCTGTTCGTGCTCGGGTTTCTCTTCATCTTCACCCTCGGAGGCCTGACCGGCGTGATGGTGGCCATGGTGCCGTTCGACTATCAGGTTCACGACACCTATTTTATCGTCGCCCATTTTCATTACGTCCTGATCGGCGGGTTTGTGTTTCCGTTGTTCGCCGCGTTTTACTACTGGGCTCCCTTGTTCACCCGGCGGATGCTCTCCGAACGGCTCGGCCGCTGGGTGTTCTGGCTGATGTTCACGGGCTTCAACGTCGCCTTCCTTCCGATGCACCTGACGGGCCTCAGCGGCATGCCAAGGCGCGTATGGACCTATCCCAGCGATATCGGCTGGGACATGTTGAACACAATTTCCACCCTGGGCTCCTACGTCCTGGCCGCCGGCGTCCTGCTCTTTGTTATCGACCTAATCGGAAATTCCCGCGCCGGAAACGGCGGCCTCGAAAACCCATGGGGCGCGGGCACTTTGGAATGGCTGCCGAACGACGTCTACTCCACCCGCAGCATTCCGCACGTCACCAGCCGCGAGCCCCTCTGGGATAGGCCGAGCCTGCCGCAGGAGGTGCGCGACGGCCATCATTATCTGCCCAATGCTCCAACAGGCGGGCGCGAGACGATCGTGACGTCACCGATCAATGCCCGCCCGCAATATGTCATCCAGATGCCGGGACCCGGATGGCCGCCCTTCCTCGCCGCGATCTTCACCGCCGCGTTTTTCCTGTTGCTGACGGTCAAGCTCGTGACGATTGCCACCATCTGCGGCGTGTTCGCCATCATCTTCTGCATTGTTTGGGGTTGGGGTCTCGATCCCGGACCGTCGAAGGGCAAGATCGACGTCGGCGCGGGCATCCGCCTGCCGACCTACATGACCGGGCCGGCCTCGCATTCCTGGTGGGCCATGGTCGTTCTGATGCTGGTGGCAGGTTCCCTCTATGTCGCCTATGTTTTCTCCTACTTGTTCCTCTGGCTGGTGTCGCCCGACGTCT
The DNA here is from genome assembly GCF_029892045.1 of Sinorhizobium numidicum. Classification (NCBI taxonomy): domain Bacteria; kingdom Pseudomonadati; phylum Pseudomonadota; class Alphaproteobacteria; order Hyphomicrobiales; family Rhizobiaceae; genus Sinorhizobium; species Sinorhizobium numidicum. The sequence continues at coordinate 1,394,927 of NZ_CP120367.1, read as the reverse complement.
GGGCGCCGGCGGGGTCACCGGCGCCGCCTGCGATCGGCTGGCCCCTGTCCTCGGGCGCGCTGCTTTTGGGCGGATCGGCCATAGTATGGCTGGCGAGCCGTTCGCTCCACAGGGTCTCGGCGTCGCGTGTCCTAACGTCGGCGGCTCTGTTGTTATCGCTCGCCTGCCTGACCGGCGCGTTTGCGCTCGAAATCGAGGGGCATCTGGTGACTGGCCTGGGCCCCGATGACAATGCGTATGGCGCGATGGTCTACCTCGGCGCTGTCCTCTTCGGGCAACTGGTTTTCGCACTCGTGATCATGGGACTGTTCACCATGGCCCGGCATCTGGCCGGCAAGCTGGATGCGCAGCGGCGCGTGACTTTCGACAACTATATGCTGCTCTATCATTACACCGTCGGACAGTCCCTGTTGGGGCTCGCGCTGACCCATGGTTTTCCGCGGCTTATTGGATAGGTGGGTGATGAAGGACGCAGGCAATGAGACGCCCATAGCCCGCGCGATCCTGTTCTTGCTGATCGGACCAATCTCATGGGGGGGACATTTTTTTCTCGTCTACGCCTTTCAGTCGGTGACCTGCGCCCTTCGCGGCGGCAATTACTTGGTGATGTCGCCGGCTGTCGTCGCGGCGGGGGTGATCCTGCTCACACTTGTCTTCGCGCTGCTGCTTCTGCTGGCTTTGCGGTTTCCCAGACCGGTCGCGCGGATGCTGCGATACGCGCCTAGCGGAAAGGACAATCAGGAATTTTCCATTCACGTCGCGCAACTCCTGATCGTATTGTCGTTGGTAGGGGTCGTGTGGACCGGGACGGCGGTCCTGTTGCCCGATGCATGCGGCCAATTGAGATGACGGGTCACAGCCGGTCGGTTTTTTCAAGCAGCAAGTTGCTGATCGAGTCTTGTGCGGTCGCTGTCGCAGCTCGCGCTGCGGTTCTCAGACCAGTTCCGCCAGCGCCATGATGGTCAGAAATCCGGCGGCATTCGCGATTGCCGATGACTGCTGAAAATGATGCGACTCCGCCTCGGGAACGAGATCGGTGATAGTAAGATAGAACATCCCGCCGGCGCCCATCGCAAAGAGAAAGCCCAGGGCTGCTTGCGGTAAGCCCTTCAGCAGGAACCATCCTGCGACGGCCGAGGTAAACAGGGAAACACCGATCAACGAGGTCCAGGCGAGGATCCGCCGACGTGCGCCACCCTTGTTCTCGTCGCTGAGGACCAACTCACCGATGCTCATGGCCTCGCTCAAGTTGTCAATGCAGATCGCAAGCCCGACTATCGCTGCCACTGCCGGGTCAAAGGTCGCTCCGACGCCGATCGTCACGCCTTCGATGAGTTCCTCCGCGCTGGTGCCTCCAGCGAGTACCGCAACATCACTGCCGCGAGGCTTCTTGCGCCGGTGCATGCGATCAACTTGCTGCTTCTGTTCCGCTTCCGGTCCGGCCATCTGCCAACGATTGACGTAAAGGTCGAGGAGGTAAACGAGCGCGAGGCCAAGCGCAAAGCCGGCCATCGTCAGCGGGAGGGGCGTAAGCTCCAGAGATTTTGGCATCATCTCGAAAGCGATGGTGCCGATGAGAACGCCGGCAGCAAAGCCGACGCCGATCGAAAGGAGCAAGCTTGATGGTCTGAGCCAGATCGCCAGATAGCCGCCGAGCGGTGAAGCGAGAGCGGCGGCCGATGCGATTCCCAGGATCATCAGGAAGTGGTTGTCCATAAGGCGAACTCGCCACGCCGGGATTGTTGTCGAGCGATAACCGTCATGCTGCCAGTTTGTTTCATCGCGCATGCGACAAGCGACGACTGCGAACACCCGCCCTTGCCGTTGCATCCGCGGGAGAAAAACCAGCGCCAGCGGGTTCATGCCTACGGCATGTTTCCTTAAATCGGAGCCGATTCAAGGAAACAGGCAGCAATTCAAAGTGCTACAGCGACTTCTGGGGAATTTGCGACGAGTACGATCGCATTTCATGGCGATGGATGCGTCTGACTGGTTAAAACTTGATCCCCGCCAGTGCAAAGAAAGCCCCTAGAGCGTTTCCGTGTTTGATTGAATCGTTGCCGATTCCCGAATCGTCGTTGTTGTGATTCATATGTGGACGCCCCTATGGCAAGGGCCTTTTGTCGGGGATGGTTTGATCGGTTGCTTTCATATGTCCGGCCTGTTTGTGCGGCGTAGAGTTTGACCGCTGGCGCTGATGGAAATCCGCCGGTGAGGTCCCTGATCAAGCTGGCGCGCTTTTGAAGCGCATTGAATCAGACGGGTTGGCCTCACCATTGGCTCGATCGTTACACATCATCGACTGCCGTTACCAATTCGGGTTGTCTGGGATCGAACTCAGGCCGTCAGCTCATGAGCCCTATAAGCTTCCTTTCGGGTCAGTACGACCCATGCGATCCGCGGGGTTGTTGGCGAGCGCGACGGAGACGAGCCTGAACGGCTTTTTCTCCAAGAGCTTTCTGATCCAATTCGCCATGGGTGTTGCCTTGTCCTTCGTGTGACGGATGACGGCGGTAGCACCGACAACCAGCAATCGGCGCAAATATCGGTCTCCTTGCTTGGAGATGCCACCGAGCTGGGTTTTGCCCCCTGTCGAATGCTGTTGCGGCGTCAGGCCGAGCCAAGCGGCAAATTGCCGACCTGAACGGAATTGATCGGGATCGGTGACGGTGGCAGCAACAGCCGTGGCCGTGACTACGCCGAGGCCGGGGATCGCTGCGAGCCTACGACTGGCTTCGCTGTCGACATGCCAAGCGTGAAGTTGCTGATCCAGCACCGCAATCTCATCGGTAAACACCATGATCTGCCGGATCAGAATATCCAGCGAAGTGCGTGCATAAGAAGGTAGGCCGTCCTCATCGGACAGCGCTTGCTGCGCCAGCTTGGCCAGATTGGCAATGCCGGGATTGGCGACAAGGCCGAATTCTGCCAAATGCGCCCGCAGCGCATTTGCGACCATGGTGCGCTGGCGAACGAGCAGCGCTCGCGCGCGGTGGGTCATGAGAATGCCCTGCTGCTCCACCGTCTTCACAGGCACGAACCGCATCGTCGGGCGCTGCACGGCTTCGCAGATTGCTTCGGCATCCAGCGCGTCGCTCTTGCCACGCTTGACATAGGCCTTCACATAGGACGGCGGGATGAGCCGGACCTCGTGCCCCATCGCCGCGAGCGTGCGAGCCCAATGATGCGCTGTTCCGCACGCCTCCATCCCGATCAGGCATGATGGTAGCTTTGAGAAGAAGGGCAGCATCTGCTTCCGATGCAACCGCTTCACGAGCACGGTGTTGCCTGTCTCGTCGATGCCATGCGCCTGAAACACGCTCTTGGCCAGGTCCAATCCCATGATCGTGATCTTCATCGTGAATGCTCCTCTTGCTGCTTCGGATGACAGGCCGGCATCATAGCCGCAGCCGGTGCGGGGGCGTCCACATCATCAAGATGCTGGCTGGAAGGAGGCCAGCATTGGATGACGCGACCCTTATCGAACGACCTTCGCGACCGCGTTTTGGCAGCGGTTTTGAGCGGCGAGACCAGCCGTGTGGTGGCGGCGCGCTTCGGAGTTGCCGTCTCGTCCGTGGTGAAATGGTCGCAGCGCTATCGTGCGACCGGTTCTGGCGCACCGGGCAAGATGGGCGGGCATCGCAAGCGTATTCTGGAACCGCATCGCGCTTTCATTGCCGAGCGGCTCAATCAGAACCCGCATCTGACGCTGCATGGCTTGAAGGATGAACTGGCAAGACGCGGCGTCACGGTCTCCCACAATACGATCTGGGAATTCATCCGGCGCGAGGGACTGCGCTTCAAAAAAAACCCTGTTCGTCCTTGAGCAAGCCCGCGCCGACATCGCTCGCAGGCGGGAGCGATGGAAGACCTTTCAGCGCAATCTCGATCCTGAGCGGCTGGTGTTTATCGACGAGACCTGGATCAAGACCAACATGACGCCGCTTCGAGGCTGGGGACCAAAGGGCAAGCGCCTGCGTGCCTTTGCTCCGCACGGCCACTGGCGGACGCTGACCTTCCTCGGTGCCTTGCGCAGCGATCGGCTGACTGCTCCCTGTGTCTTCGACGGACCGATCAACGGCCAGTGTTTCCGCGCCTATGTCGAGCAACAGCTCGTGCCCGCGCTCAAACCCGGCGATATCGTCATCATGGACAATCTCGGCAGCCACAAATCGGCAGCTATCCGGCAGATCATAAAGGCGGCCGGTGCACGGCTCTGGTTCCTGCCGCCCTATTCGCCGGATCTCAATCCGATCGAGCAGGCTTTCTCCAAGATCAAGCACTGGATGCGGCAGGCCCAGAAGCGAACCGTCGAAGACGCCTGGCGACACATCGGAGCGCTCGTCCAGACAATCGAACCACACGAATGCTCAAACTATCTGGCCAACGCAGGCTACGCTTCCGTCAAAACATGAAACGCTCTAGTGCTGCTGCATGGCGTACCGGGACTTCGAGTTGGTCCAGATCGACGGCATCGCAAACGCTGCCCACAACCCCGCTCCCTTGCGCAAGCCTTCGCTGACATCCATCAAGCATATCAATTGCTGGATCCAATAAAATGGCAAGACGGGCTGGGGCCGCCTCAGCGTTCCTCCGGCGGCTTGAGATGCCGGAACTGTGTCAATAACAGCAGATCGTAGACGATCTTCAGCGCACCGCAGACGAGGAGCGGCCATGCCCGAAACGAGGCAGCAAAAAGAACGCCCGCCAGGGCAGGACTCGCTGCGGCGGCGAGGCTGCGCGGTACCGATGTGAAGCTCGCGGCGGCCGCCCGCTCCGCCTCCGTAACAACTGCCATCACGTAGGACGACCGCGTCGGCACGTCCATCTGCGAGAGGGCGGCGCGAATCAGCAGCAGGATCAGCACCACGGGCAGGGTGGGGGCGAGAGCCGCCAGCATCAAGGCGATGCTGGACGGAATATGCGTGAATACCATCGTATTGATAAGCCCGATGTGCCGGGATAGCCAAGCGGCTACCGGGAACGAGAACGTCGAGAGCACGCCCGCCCAGAAGAAGAAAACGCCTGCCTCCGAGAGCGAGAGGTCGAATCGCTCGAAAAGCCACAAGGCGAGCAGTGACTGCACGACGAAGCCCCCGGCGAAGGCGTCGAGACTGAAGAGGGCCGCAAGCTTGAAAACAATATGGCGCGAGGGCCCAAGCGCGGGCGCTGTGCCGGGGTCCGGTGCCGGCCGATGCTGCGGGATGCGCGTGTAGAGAAAGCCACCGAGGAGGCCCAGAAGCGCGTAAAGGATGAACATAGCCTTGATGCCGGCAAGTCGGTCCACGCCAACAGCGGTCAAAAGGTCCGGTGTTGCCGCGGCGAGTGCCCCTGTTGCCGCTGCGAGCGCGCCCACGAGGCTGTAGCGCGCGAACATCCTGGTTCGTTCCGCGTCGGTCACTTCACGGGTGAGCACGGCGTGCTCCAATGGCACGAAAACGCTGACGCTGCCGGCCGAAGGGTTGATGGTGCCGGCGAACGCGATGACCAGGAGCAGCGCGTAATCGTGGACGACAGCAAAGGCCACGCCGGTCGCGATCATCAAACTGGCGGCGGCGAGCAAGAGTTGACGGTGGTCGTGCTGGGCACCGAGGAAGCCGACGGCTATGGTCAGCAGCGCGGAACCGAGGAGCGACGCGGTCGCAATGACGCCGACCTGCAGGGGAGTAAATCCAAGCGCGAGCAGATAGATCGGCAATAGCACGGCAACAAACCCGTCGCCGAAATCGCGCAACGCACGCGCCGAAAAGAGAAAATTCGCCGGTTGAATCCGCTGCACTGGTCAGGTCTCGATCGTCAATCGCCAGCCACGGCGCCGGCATTGAAAGATGGTGTCGGAGGCGCTCCTGATCCCTTTGCTGAGCTCCCAGAGAGAGACCCTTTCCCGCAGCCACTCGGCGTCTTATTCACCCGCCGTCTACGGAACAACCGGTCGGAACGTCACAATAATGCATAGAGCAGACCCGCCAGCGCGCAGGCTAGAAGTGTCGCGATTACCGACGCATGGAATCGGAAGATCGCCAGCGCAGCCGCAATCGTCAGTACCAGCGACGGCAGGACAAGTGAGGTCGCGACAGGAACCTCTAGGATGAGCCCTGCTAGGTTCCACGTGACGACCTCCGAAAACAGCGTGTGCAGGCCAAACCAGACCGCCAGATTAAGAATGACCCCGACGACGGCAGCGGTGATCGCTGACATGGCGCCGGTCAGCGCGCCATTGCTCCGCAGTCTTTCGATGAACGGTGCCCCGAGGAAGATCCAAAGGAAGCAGGGAACGAAGGTGACCCAGGTCGTCAGAACCGCGGCAAGCGTCGCCGCCGTCATCGGGTGAAGGGTACCTGGGTCCCGGTAGGCTCCCATGAAGCCGACGAACTGAACGACCATGATCAGCGGTCCGGGCGTCGTCTCGGCCATGCCGAGCCCGTCGAGCATCTCTCCGGGTTTCAGCCAGCCATAATGCTGGACCGCTTCCTGCGCGACATAGGCGAGAACCGCGTAGGCTCCGCCGAAGGTCACGACTGCCATCTGGCTGAAGAACAGCCCGATCTGGGTGAAGATGTTATCCGGCCCGAGGAAAGCCAGGAGCAAACCAAGCGGCACCAGCCAAAGTGCAAAGAAAATCGCCGAGACCCGAAGCGACCATGCCAGATTGGGCCGCGCATGCGCCGGGATCTCCTCGCCGAGCAACGAATCTTCGTCCTTCAGAACTGGGCCGGACCCCGCCTTGTGGCCGCCGCCGATCCGGAAGAGCGGCGAGCCGGAGCGGCCGCCGACATAACCGATGATGCCGGCCGCCAGGATGATCAGCGGGAACGGGACCCGGAAGAAGAAGATGGCAATGAACGCGGCTGCGGCGATGCCGATCATCAGGCGGTTCTTGAGCGCCCTGCCGCCGATCCGGAAGACGGCATGCACGACGACCGCCAGCACGGCCGCCTTCAGGCCGAAGAACAGCCCTTCGACGACCGTGACATTGCCGAAGGCGGCGTAGATATAGCTCAGTCCAAGGATCGCAAGGAATCCTGGAAGAACGAACAGAGTGCCGGCGACAAGCCCGCCGGCAGTTCTGTGCAGGAGCCAGCCAATGTAGACCGCGAGCTGCTGCGCTTCGGGGCCGGGCAGGAGCATGCAGTAATTGAGGGCGTGCAGGAACCGATGCTCGCCGATCCAGCGCTTCTCGTCGACGAGGATGCGGTGCATGACCGCGATCTGTCCGGCGGGACCGCCGAAGCTCAGAGCCGCAATCCTGGCCCAGACTCCGACTGCCTCGCCAAAGGAAATGCCGTGGCCGTATGATTGCCGCTCCAGACCTCTGGTGGCGGTGTTCTGTGCAGCCTCGGTCACATCATGTTCCTTTTTTCGGCGAGGGCCAGTTATGCGTTTCGTCGGTGGCGTCCCGGCACCAACGGTAGAAAGCATCATAGAGAAGCAGCCCAGCCTCGAGTTGTTCGTTATCGTCCGCATACATGCGCGAAAGGCCGAGCGACGCCGCCAGCAGTCCGGGCGCCTCGGGGGTGAGGTCCAGGCGGGCGGTATCCGCTCCTCGCACGATCGTAGCGAGCCGCAGCAGCGGTCCCGTTTTGAGCCCAAATTCCTCGACCATGACGTCAAATGTGCAAAGCTCGCCGCGATGACTCCACCGGATGGGGGCATCGATATCGAAAGCCGTTGCGCGGAAGCGCTCAGCGACCGTTTCGACCTCGGATGGCGCTACGAACAAGAAGACCGCCTGCGGATCGACGAAGCGGCGGATCAGCCAAGGGCAGGCGATGCGGTCGATCTTCGGCCGCGACCGTGTCACCCAGACTGTGCGGCCCTGCTCATCCCGCTCGGGCAAGATGGCGGCAGGCACAACCGGATGTCCGGCCTCGACCCAGGCTTCGAAGCCACCCTCGAGCACGTCGGCTGAAATGCCGGCGTGGCGGAGCCAGGCGGCGACACCGTAGCTAAGCTTCTTGCCGCGATGGCATATGACGACCGCGGACTGGCCGTATAGGTCTTCGATCCATTGCTGCACCTCGCGATAATCGCGCCGGAGTGAGCCGGGGATCAGCCGCGGATCGGCGTCGAAGTCCTCGTCGACTCGGACATCAATGAGAGCTGGGCAATTCGGAGTGCCGATAAGGCGGTTAAGTTTGTCGGGGGATATTTCAAGTAGTGACGGCATGACGCGTCCTCCGTTTCAACGGTTGATTTGGACGCGATGCTTCGGCTGTCGCCTCGTGGGGTGATCGCGACCCCATGCACGATGTTTTCCGCTGTTTGACCGGCCCTGTCAAGAGCCTGCTGCGGGTCTCCACGAAGCAGACTCTTTCGCATCGCGACCCAGAATGAGGAGGGCGAGGTACTCCACTCGATACACTGGCCGACGAGCCGAACGTGGTTCGGTCAGCCGGTAAGTGAGCGCTGGGCTCGCATGACCGGTTTTTTACTGAGCTGTTACATCATTTGTGGTCGGTGCCACGCCGACCCCGCTCTTTCCCGCTCTGATGAGACCTTCACGGAGGTGTTGGACATCGGATTCCTGAGCGTAGTGCATCGTTGCGAGAAGTGACTCTATGTCGAATTGGGGGGCGAGCGCTCGAACCTTCTCCAGATGCGCCGCGGCGGCAATCTCGTCACCAAGCCAGCCGTAGCATGCGGCCACGAACGCGTGCTGGACGTAATCCATGACCGACAGGTGCATGAATGCTTCGATTGCCTCGCCATACTGACGCGCGGAGAAATGGGCCTTTCCGAGATGGCTCCAAAACCGCTCCGGATGATGAGGATTGAGCCGCATTGCCTTGCGGATCCATTCGATTCCCTCCTCGGGCCGCCCCAGCCACGTCAACAACTCGCCTTGCTGAACCACCACAAGATCGTAGTTGGGGTTGAGGGACAAGGCACGTTCCTGGTGATAACGCGCCGTGGTGAGGGCATTGTTGTTCACGTTGACCGCGGCGAGGATCCGATGCACGTCGGCATCGTTGTCGTCGAGCGCCAGCGCCTGGTCCAGCTCAGCAACGATTTCGGCCCAAACCGCGTCCTTGTCTTCGCACCAGCCATGGACCCAGGCCTGGCCGAGAATGCATGCCCGCCATGCATGGGCATGGGCATAACCGGGGTCGAGCGCCACCGCCCTGTCTATCAGAAGCTGCGCCTGCTCATTGTCCGCCACAGTACCTCTGTGGTGCAGCACCTTGGCGGTGAGCGCACACTCATATGCGGCCATGTTCGCCGGTTTCGTCCGTGCAAGCTGGTCGCGCTGGGCCGCCTCGACGCGCCCGGGAAGAGTGGCTGCTATCGCCGCCGTCACTTCGTCCTGGATCGCGAATATGTCGTCCAGCTTCCGATCGTATTTGTCTGCCCAAATATGAGCGTCGTTGGCTGCATCGATGAGCTGGACCGTTACGCGCACCCTGTCGCCGCTCTTGCGGACGCTTCCCTCCACCAGGTATTGAGCCCCAAGCTTTTCCGCGACTTCGCGCGCGTTGACGGCCCGGTTCTTGTAGACGAAGCTGGAGTTGCGCGAGATGACGAACAGCTCGTGACGACGGGATAGTTCGGTAAGGATGTCTTCGGTCAGACCGTCCGCGAAAAATTCCTGATCGGGGTCGCCGCTCATGTTGATGAATGGCAGGACCACGATCGAAGGTTTCGCGACAGATCGCTTCGTATCTATGTCATCTGGCTGAGAGGGCAGGGCAGACCCCTCGAGCCCGATACGAAAGAGATGAACAGGACGGCTTATATTCTTGAGCGTCTTCTCTCCCAAATCCTCGATGGCGACTTCGAGACGGTCGGCAATTTGTGTCGCCACCGCGGCGGTGATGCAGACGCCTCCGACGTCGGCCAACTGCTCGATCCGAGAAGCAATGTTCACACCGTCACCAAAAATATCCTCGTCGTCAAAAATAATATCGCCAAGGTTGATGCCAATTCTGAATTCGATCCGCCGATCCTGAGGCACGTCCGAATTGCGCCGCTTCATCCGCTGCTGGATCTCCACGGCGCACTTCACCGCATCAGTCACGCTCTGGAACTCGACGAGCATGCCGTCACCCGTCGTCTTGATGATCCGGCCCTTGTTCTTCGCAATCGCTGGGTCGATCAGTTCTATTCGGTGGGTTCTCAGGCGGGCGAGCGTGCCTGCTTCGTCGGTCTCCATCAGCCGGCTGTAGCCTGCCATGTCGGCTGCCAGGACTGCGGCTAGTCTCTGTTCCATTTCATTTGCCAATAAAACAAATAGAAGTGTTTTCCTCGAGAAGCGCCAGATCGAGCCGAGTTCGGTACGCACTTGCGCGGCATCCGGCCCCCTAATCTCAATCGATTCTACCGCACTGCATGGAAATCGACCATCTAAATTAGCGACTCATTCCAGAACGTGGCGCAGGTCGAAGGTCAAACCTCGGCTATGGGAGGCCCGGGCCTTGGCGCAAGAAGTGCGATAGTTTGACTCGCCCAAATCGACGGATCCTTGATTTGGGGTTAATGCAGGCGGGTAACCGCCACTCTGGCAGGTGCAGGCCGAACCCAGGTGCTGCTCTGCCAAAAGCTCCATGCGTTGAAGCGCGTTTAGCCGCCGAACATGTTTCTCAATAGCCCCGCTGAAGTTATGGCGACTACAACGGTCGGAAGCACCGACAGCCGCGTTGCCGCCAACAGGGTAATGGCCAGCGCCAGGAGATCCGCCGGGCGCCCTGTGACGAAGTCGGGGGCAATCACCGTTATGAGAACGCAACCTGGAGCGCTTTCCATGACAGTGCTCAGACGCGGACTCAGGGCTCGGTTGCGCAAGAACAGATATCCGCAGATGCGGGTCATGTAGGTGACGCTCGCCATCAGGACGATGGCCAGGATGTACATTGGATCAAGCATCGGAGCGTGCGCAGAAAAATGCTGACAGAACGCCGGACACTGCTCCAGCGGGAACGTACCAGGCACCAGGAAAGAGAACGTAGGTTGTCCCGGCGATGATTAGGCTGACTAGCCACGGACGGGCAGCGACCGCCCCCTTCCACATCCCAGCCAGCATCACCAGAAAAACGGCTGGAAACGCCATATCAAAGCCATAGCGGGTCACATCTCCGAGGAAGGGACCTACAAATGCACCCACTGTGGTGAAGATGACCCACGTCGAGTAGAGACCCAGGGCGACGCCAAAAAAGTAGCCGAGGCTCAGCACCGTCGCCGACTTCTTCGCGTCCGCCAGCCCCATCGCCCAGCTCTCGTCGCACATAAAGAACAACGTAACCAACGCCTTCCTTTTCGGCAGGTGGCGGATGAACGGCGCGAGTGCCGCCCCCATCAGCAGGTGTCGGCTATTGACGAGAAATGTGATCGCCACAATCAGAAGAACGTGCGGCGGTGACGTCCAGAGTTCGACCGCGGCAAACTCTGACCCACCACCGAAATTCAGCCCGGTCATCAGAGGAACCTCGACAATACTGAAGCCTCTCTCGGCAGCCTGAGCGCCCAGCACCAGCGCAAACGGCACGAAGCCAACCATCACGGAATTGAATCCCTTAGGCCACGCCATCCCTCCCCACGCCTCGTCGCCCGGAGGTTGTCGCTTGTTCAATCACACTCACTCACCTGTAGAAACCTCATCCGTTGCTTGGTGCGACGCCGTCGCTTCGCCCGAACAGCAAAGCCAATGCTTGCTCGAAGGCCGCATAAATAGGCCAGATCACGCGCGATTTGGTTGCTTATTCGGCTCGTTTTCCCGATACTTTGGCATCTGACATCAATATTAGGCTCAAACGTAACATTCGGTGCCAATGAAGCTCGACTCGATAGATCGCGCGATCCTCCGCGTCCTCCAGCAAGACGGGAAGATTCAGAACACGGAATTGGCGGCCCGAGTGGGGCTTTCTCCTTCACCGTGCCTGCGGCGGGTCAAGATGCTGGAGGAGGCGGGTATCATTCAAAAGTATCTCGCCATTCTTGATGCGGCGAAGCTCGAAATGGGTTTCACCGTCTATGCCCGCGTATGGCTTACCAGCCAGGACCAAGAGACGGTGATCCCGTTTGTGGAGGCAATCAAAAGGCTTCCTCAAGTCGTTGAGTGTCACCTTATGGCCGGTGACTGTGACTTCCTGTTGAGAGTGGTGGCCCAGGATCTCGAAGGATACAGGCGGTTTCAGGTCCAGCATCTCGGGCGCATCAAGGGTGTCCGGAACATCAAGTCGGAAATCCCAATGCAGAAAATCAAACAGTCGTGGGAAGTGCCGATCTAAGTTCCTCACGCATGCTTTGGGCGAAAAGCGAGAATACGTCGAATCAGAAGAACTTCCGTTTTGGTCGGTTTGCCGGCCTCAGTCTTAGCCTCAACTGGACAAGGCGCGCATCACCATGAAACCTGGCATTGCCGTCAGAAGGCCGAGCCTGTGTTGGTGGTTCCCGGAGCGCTCTGCACAGGCACGTCTTCGTCACGCCGTAGCGGTTTAGGCCCTCGCTCCGATTCGGCTCTTTCGACTAGGCTCGGCACGTGGAACTTCCGGCGGTAGTCGCCCGGTGCCATTCCCGCCAACCGGCGAAACAGTCGGCGGAACGAGGCCGAATCCTCATATCCAACCTCGCGTCCAACGGCTTCAACGGGCGCGGAACTGGTCTCCAGCAACTGCTTGGCCTCCTCAATGCGCAGCGCCTGGACATAGGCCAGCGGAGAATAGCCAGTTGCGGCCCTGAAACGCCTGTCGAAAGTGCGCTTGGGGAGACCCGATCGGCGCACCAGCTCGGCGACAATGTCCGGCCGTTCATAGTTCTGGGCAAGCCATGTCTGGCAACGCAGAATGACACCGTCGCGATGATCAACGTTCGCAATCATGGAAGCATAGGGTAGCTGGCCATCGCGGTGCCATTGATAAAGGAACAGCTTGGAGATCCTGATGGCCTCCTCCGTACCGCCATATTTGGCGATGAGCAGGAGCGTGAGATCCTGCCAGGATGAGGCTCCGCCCGAGCAGATCATGCTGTGGCCAGGCCCGGTCTGCACGAGGATGCGATCCGCGTAGAGGGCTACATTGGGGTATTGGCGGCGGAACAGGGGTACGTAGCTCCAGTGCGTGGTGGCCTGCTGTCCATCGAGCAGGCCGGCCTCCGCGAGGACCAGCGAGCCGCCGCATGCCGCATAGAGCTGGGCACCACATGCATGCATGCGCCTGATCCACTCCAGCAGGCGCCGATCCAGTGCGCGCAGGCTTTCGGCCGTTTCGACCATGACATTGGGCACGAATACGATATCGGTGTGCGTTACCTCGGCGATCGTGTCCTGCGGGATAATGCTGACGCCAGTGACGAGTTCCAGCGGACCAGGCTCCGCACTGACAAGGCGCGGCTCGAATAGCGGCTCGCCGGGCAAGCCCTTTATGGAATTCCAGAGCCTGCCGGCGGCCCACAATGTGTCGAACACCCCGTAGATAATCGACGGGTCACATTCAGGGAACACCACCAGGCTCACGTGAACGCGTTTTCTGCTCATTGGCCGGACCCGATTGGCTCAACTGGCTCGCTGCCGGCCATTCTGCCTCTCACGCGGCTGCGACGCCAGTTTTATGTAGATCTCCATCAGTGAGGGGTATTGTAAAACACACGTGGAGGGAGCCGAACCATGAACCTGGACATGACAAAACTCGAACCGCTGCTCGGGATGATGGTGAATGAGCTCGGCGCGGCCGCGAATGCCGCGCTTGTGCTGATCGGAGACAAGCTCGGGCTCTATCGCACCTTGGCCAGTAGCGAACCGCTGACCCCGGGCGAGCTTGCCGAGAAAACGGGTACCCACGAGCGCTACCTGCGCGAGTGGCTCTCGTCCCAGGCCGCCTCCGGGTTTGTGACGTATGACGAGCGCTCGGGAAGATTCGCCCTCTCGCCCGAGCAGGCGGCCGTGTTCGCCGATGAAGAGAGTCCAGTCTATATGGCGGGAGGGTTCTATTCGCTCGCCGCCGTCTTTGCCGACGAGCCGAAACTTACGGAGGCCTTCAAGACCGGCAGGGGCGTCGGCTGGGGCGAGCATTGCAATTGCCTCTTCTGCGGCACGGAGCGGTTTTTCCGCCCGGGCTACAAGGCCCATCTCGTCACCGAATGGCTGCCGGCGCTGGACGGCATCGTCGAGAAGCTGGAGCGCGGCGCTAAGATCGCCGATGTTGGCTGCGGCCACGGAGCATCGACCATCATTATGGCAGAGGCATTCCCGAAATCGGAATTTGTCGGCATCGACTTCCACGAGGCCTCGATCGTCCACGCAAGGGAGCACGCGAAGGGCCTCGCCAACGTCCGCTTCGAGACTGCACGCGCGCAGGACTTTGCGGGATCAGACTATGACCTCGTCACAATATTCGATGCGCTGCATGATATGGGCGATCCCGTTGGCGCTGTAGCGCATGTGAGAGAGACGTTGAAGCCGGACGGCACTCTGATGCTCGTCGAACCGAGAGCCGGCGACAGCCTGGAGGAGAACCTCAACCCGGTCGGGCGCATCTACTATGCGTTCTCGACAAGCGTGTGCGTTCCGGCGTCGTTGGGGCAGGAAGTCGGTGCGGCGCTGGGCGCGCAGGCCGGCGAGAAGCGCCTTGCTGATGTCGTCGGTCGCGGTGGGTTCTCGCGCTTTCGCCGCGCCGCTGACACGCCCTTCAACATGGTCCTAGAAGCAAGGCCTTGAAAAAAGGCGAGGATGAATTTTCTGGAAGAGCGGGCGGCTCTCTCAGGGCAGACCACAAGGGAACCGAGGTATCGGCCCGCTTTCGGCCTGTGATTGCCCCAAGAGAGTTCGCGACCACCAGGTTTATCGAGGCTGTTCCGCCCGATGCCAGGCAAGTCGATCAGCTACTTACAAGCGGCGATCGGAGCCGCGCCAGAGTGCAAGGTGTGCGAAGGCGGACGGCAATGTATCCCTTGTGATCGGTTGCGGATCTCCCATGATAAGCATCAGCGTCATACAGGTCTTTAATGACGAAGTAAGAATTATACTATAATTAGCCTCTTTATACGAGAACGTTGCCGATCCCGCCCGCTTAGGTGGCGGACTTGGTGCATGATGCGGAACGTTCCGCGCCGGTACGTCCGGCATCTCCCATGCCGCATCGTGGAACCGTGTCCCTGTAAAAATGACAGGCAGTTCGGCAAGCTCTTCCGATGCGGCTCGACCGTATAAGTGGAGAGGTTTCATGAAACTGAATATTGCGCGTGGTCTGATGATCTTCGGGGCGATCGTCACCGCAGGCTTGATGATCTCGATCGGGATCAAGACATATGCGTTCAACAAGTTGCGTGTAAACGGACCTGTCTATACCCAAGTTGTCTATGGCAAGGACCTGATCGCCGATATCCTGCCGCCACCGCTATACACAGTCGAATCCTATATGCTGGCGATGGAGGCGGTCTCGAGTCCCGAATTCGCGAAAGCAAACCTCGACAAGATCGCTACGTTGAAATCCGCCTATGATGACCGGCGCGCCTATTGGCAATCGTCGACCGCTCCGGAACCATTGATGGCGAAGCTGGAGAACGATGTGCTCGCCAAGGCAGATCTCTACTGGCGGGTAATGGAGAACAAGTTTCTCGCGCCGTTCCGCAACGGCGATCCGATCTCCGCCGGGCATGCGATGGCGGAGCTGAAAGCAAGTTTCCATCACCATGAGACTGCCGTAAATGAGCTGGTGGCCATGGCGGATTCCTTTCTCAAGGAGCAAGAGGCCAGCGCCGCTTCGGACACGGACACGCTTTCAGCGGCAGCGATTGCGAGTTCGGCCATTTCCGTTTGTCTTCTGCTGTCCGGTCTTTGGTTCTTCAGTCGTCACGCGGTGCAACCGCTCGCCGAGATGTCGTCCTACATGCAGAGGCTGGCCGATGGCGACTACAGCGGAAACGTGCCCTATGCCGAGCGTTCGGACGAGATCGGCGCGGTTGCCAAGTCCGTCGCGATTTTCCGGGAAGCGGCGATCGAGCGCCGCAATGCACGCCAACGGGCGGACGAGGAGCGACGCCAGCGGGACGAGCAGGAGGCGGTTCTCGGACGACAGAAAGCAGCCGAGGAGGAAAGCCGGCAGCAGGTCATCGAACACCTCACCCGGGGGCTGGAACGCCTGTCGACCGGCGATCTCTCCATCCGGATCGCCGAGACCTTCGCCCAGGAATATGACGAGTTGAGGAGCGAATTCAACGGCAGTATCGAACGCCTTGCCGAGACCATTTCCAGCGTCTTGCACACCACCACGAGGCTGCGTACAAATTCTTCGGAAATCGCCGTCGCAACCGACGATCTGGCGAAGCGGACGGAGCAGCAAGCCGCTTCGCTGGAGCAGACGGCATCCGCTTTCGACGAGATAACCGTGGCGGTGCGCAATTCCTCGGAGCGCGCTCGGGAAGCGGGCCTCGTCATGGCGGCGGCGAAGGATGGAGCTGAGAAATCGGCGACCGTCGTGCGCGACGCCGTCGTCGCCATGGAGCGTATCGCCGGGTCATCGACGCAAATCCGCCAGATCATCAACGTCATCGATGAGATCGCCTTTCAGACCAATCTTCTGGCACTCAATGCCGGTGTCGAGGCCGCGCGTGCGGGAGAGGCGGGCAAGGGCTTCGCTGTCGTCGCCCAGGAGGTGCGCGAATTGGCAGGCCGCTCTGCCAAAGCGGCCAAGGAGATCAAGACTCTGATCGAGACATCGGCGCGCGAAGTCGCCGGCGGCGTGCAACTCGTCAATCGGACCGGTGAAGCATTGGCCGGGATAGAGGGGCACGTACTGCAAGTTACGGGCTTGATCGGCACCATCGTCACCGCCGCCGACGAACAATCGGCCGGCCTCTCGGAGATCAACGCAGCGCTTCACCGGATGGACCAGATGACCCAGCAGAATGCCGCGATGGTCGAACAGACCAACGCCGCCTGCCGAGCACTCAGCGACGAGGTGCAGGACCTCGATCGAGTCGCAGGGCAGTTCCAGGTGACAAAGCGAGATCAAGTCGTCGCAAGGAAGGCCGCGTGATGATTGCAGTAACGCTCCTGTGACAGCGCCAGATCACGATCTTTTGCCTGCTCTGCAGCGACGTCAACTCAAGGCAGCAAGCTCTTTTTCTCGGGAAAGACCACATTTCAAGGGGCGCTCCCGATTTAACCGGTCCCAGCGCAAGAGCCGCTCGAGCGTATCGGGGAGAGGGCGATGGCAAAGTCCATTCCGATGTGCTTTTTCCGTGTCGACCTGCATAAAGTAGCGGAAGGACGGCATTGCAGGTACCATCAACGGCAATTCCGACCACGCCTGAATGCCCGCTTCCGCAAGCTTCCGCTCGTCCACCCAGACCAGTTCCGCATCCGATCCTGAAACGCGGATCGCTTCCTCCAGAAGCGCAGACAACGGCATCGGCCGCCCGGTCACGTTGTAGACGCCTGAAAGCTCCGATACCGCAGCGTGAACAGCAAATTCAGCGGCGTCGCGCGCGTCGATCAACTGAATAGCGCGTTCTCGCGGCGCAGGCGCCGGTATCCTCCCGCCCTCGTCGATGCGGCGCATCCACCATGTTAGGCGGTCGGTGTAGTCACCTGCCCCGACCAACAACCCCGATCGCAGCAGGATCGCCTTCTCGCCCAGCATCTGCTGCGCCGCGATTTCACATGCGCGTTTGAGAGGCCCATAGGAGGGCCCATAGGCGATTGCGTCGGCACGGCTGCCGGGCGCGACATTCCGCGCGACTTCGAGATCAGCCTCATCTGCCGTGGCGACCGGTTCGGTTTCAGAAAGCCCCGGCGTCGAGAAATCGCCATAGGCGGAAATCGATGAGACAAAAACATATCGCCGGATGTCCGGTCCCGCGGCGCGCAGCAGGCCTTTAACGGCGTCGGGTGCAAAGGCGCAGGTGTCGAAGATGAAGTCGAAGCGCTCGTTCTCCAGCACATCCAAAGGACCATGTCTGTCACCCTGCAGCACGCGTGTCCCGGCAGGCAGGTGCCGCTTCGTTTCTCCGCGCGAAAGGATGGTGACAACGTGACCTGCATCGGCTGCAGCATCGACGATAGCGCCGCCAAGAAACCCTGTGCCGCCCAAGACGAGTGACCTCACGATGCGCCCTCCTGCCTGTTGCCGAACGCGTAAGACCTACTGCATGTTTTCTTAAATCGGAACCGATTTGAGAATAAAGACATACAGCAATTCTAAAGTGCTACAGCGACCTTTGTGCGTCTGAAAAGATGCACGGGGCTGTAGTGTCCTTACGATCGACGCCAAGACATATTGGTTTTGCGCCCTGTGGATTCAGCATGGCTGGCGAGCCTATGCCGGTTCAGCCGTAGGCAGCTTCGGAACCCGAAGCCATCCTGAAGAGTTGAGGAGACGCCTGCAATACACGTGCCTATTGGGAGGATGCGTGATGAGATCTAGCCGCAAGAATTCTCTCCTGACCGGACTCGCCATAGCTGCCATCTTGGCGACGAGTCCCGTCTTGGCCGAAACATTGAAATTCAGGGCCGACCTGAGGGGATCGAGTGAGGTGCCGCCTGCCGACAGCGCCGGCACTGGAACGGGCGACGTTGCAGTCGACACCGAAACCAAGAAGCTGACATGGACGGTGAACGCTAGCGGTCTTTCTGGGAACCCCACTGCCGCGCATTTTCATGGGCCGGCGGCGGCGGGCGAGAATGCCGACCCGGTGGTCGATATCTCGGGCGCCATAGCTTCCGGATCTGCCGACATCACCGATCAGCACCTGGCGGACTTGCAAGCTGGAAGGTGGTATCTCAACATCCACACGGAGAAGTTCCCGGACGGAGAGATCCGCGGGCAAGTGGAAAAAGCACAATAGAGCTGTGGTAGGCTGTCACGTTCTCTGGCCTGTGCCGAACTTCGGGAGACAGCTCGGGACGGTGTCGTGAGTGACGACATCCAGACCGGACAACCGGGCGCGCGCCCGTCGTCATCGTGTGCGGTCAGCAGATCGCGAACCGCTTTGTCCCGGCCTGCGGCACCTGGCACCTCGGCGTGAAATAGGGATACTTACTCACCATTGCGAACGCGCTGACGGTAGCGTTCGCGATCCTCTTCGGTGGCCGCTGTGGAAAGGTCTTGCCCCGGTTCGGATCGGCGCGCGAGTGGTTCCCATGGTCGGCCGGGGTTTTCTAGCATCCACAGCTTCTTCGCCCGACGATCAATCTCCCGGTCTTCCATTGCGGCCTCAAATCAGTTTGGTTGCTCAACGGCGCCGCCGACCAAGAGCATACCTTGCTGAAGCCTTCATGGGGAGATGGCGAACCAAAAGTCCGATGAGATAAACAACTATCGCTGACCTTCAGCGCAGGAAGAGGATGCAGCGGCGGAAGCGGTGCTTGGGTCGTGCGTGTTCTGGCTACCCGCGAAGCCTATTTCGTCGCCATGCTCGCGACCAGATCGCTGAACCTCTCGCCCTGTATGCCGACATGCGCCCGCAACAGGCGGCGGGCCTCGTCCCCGTCCCCGGCAAAGATGGCGTCGACGATGGCACAGTGCTCGGAGAACGACGTTGACAGGCGATTGCGCACGCGCAGTTGAAGCCGCCGGTAAGGGCGCAGGCGCCGATGCAATTGAATGCACTGCTCCTGCAGAAAGGCGCTCCGGCTCGCAGTATAGATGGCCTTATGGAATTCCTCGTTGTCGTAGTAATAGGCATCACTGTTTCCAGCCTTGGCTGAAAGCTCGCAGCGCTTGTGGGCCGCCGCGATCGCTTCGCGCGCGTCCTCATCCAACCGGCGGGCGGCGAGAGATCCGGCGAGCCCCTCCAGTTCCGCCATGACCTCGAACATTTCGTAGACGCGGTGCGGCCCTGGATCGATCACGACGGCGCCTCTGCGCGGGCGGATTTCTATCAGGCCGATAGCGTTGAGCTGCATCAACGCTTCGCGAACCGGTGTTCGCGACACTCCGAAGCGGTTGGCAAGCACCGTCTCGTCCAGCCGCTCGCCTGGGGCAAACTCGCCGGAAAGTATTGCATCTTCGATCTCATCCCGAAGCCATCGGCCTACATTTTCGGACATTAGTTCACTTTCTTCATACATGAACGCCATTCTTGTATACACGAAGGTTGACGTCGTGTACGTATTGTGACAACTTACATACTAACGGCGAAACCCGATAATGGGAAGCAGCGGCCACTCCGGACAGCGCAACATAGCGCTGGTCCGCCATGCAGCAGGGAGGAGAATGGGCATGCCTGAGACCTCTTTTTTCGCAGACATGCTGCAGAGCATCACGGACCGAGGACGCAAGCTCTTGCTTGCCGGCTCGCGCACCGGGGAAGACGCAGCCGAAATCGATCTCGAGGCCCTCTGCGAGATGCTGCTGTCGAGCCGGGGCGAAGCATCCGGAATGGCCATTGCGGCCGAGATACTCGATCGCTGGAGCGCACTCGAGAACGACGATGTGCAGCAATTCCTGCATATGCTCTACGAAAGGTTCGGGCCTGACACGGCGAAGCTCGACGAGGCGATCGAAAATTACCGCAACGACAGAAGCTCTGCGGCGATCATTGCTCTCCATCAGACGGCGGAGCCTCGGCGGCAGGAGCTTCTGCGCCGAATGAATCTGGCGCCGAATGGCACGGCCAAGCTCGTCCGGATGCGTCAGCAGCTTCTTGCTTCCAAAGAGCAATCGGATGAATTTCGCGCCGTGGACACCGACTTCACGCACCTGTTCGGCTCCTGGTTCAATCGCGGCTTCCTGACGCTCCGACCGATCGACTGGTCGACACCGGCTCACATCCTGGAAAAGATCATCAAATACGAGGCCGTGCACGAGATCGCCGGCTGGGAGGAGTTGCGCCGTCGCCTGGCGCCGGCCGACCGTCGCTGCTTTGCCTTTTTCCATCCCCGACTGGCCGACGAACCGCTTGTCTTCGTCGAAGTGGCGCTCACGCGATCCGTGCCGAACGCCATCAAAGATGTGCTCGACGAAGGCCGAGAGCAGATCAATGCTGACGAGGCGACGACCGCCGTCTTCTATTCGATCTCCAACTGCCAGGACGGCCTGCGCGGAATCTCGTTCGGCAACTTTCTGATCAAGCAGGTCGTCGAAGACCTGCGCAGAGATCTGCCCGGACTTAAGAATTTTGTCACGCTGTCGCCCGTTCCGGGCTTTGCCCGTTGGCTCGCCAAGGCGCGCGCCTCAGCAGCCGAACCGCCTCTATCGGATGGCGCCCACAGCGTACTGATGCTGCTGGATGATCCGACATGGGCCGCCGATGAGAGGAGGGCAAGTGAAGTGGCGCGCGTGTTGCTGCCACTCGCAGTGCGCTATTTCCTCGTCGAACGCACGCCGGAAGGCCGCCCCCTCGATCCGGTCGCCCGTTTCCATCTCGGCAACGGCGCTCGACTGGAAAGATTGAATTTTCTCGGCGACCGCTCGCCCAAGGCGATGCAGCAGGCACACGGCCTGATGGTTAACTACCTCTACAAGCTCGAGGACATTGTGGCCAACCACGAAGCCCTGGCACAGCGCAGCGAAGTAGCAGCATCGCCGGCCGTCAAGAGTTTGCTCAGCCAGGACGGGGAAAGCCGCCGAGGCAATGGTCAGCAAAATTCCCGACCATTTGCGCAAATCGTGAGCTCAAGGATTGGAGGAAGGCGAAAGTGAGCAACCATCTTTTTGACGCCATACGGGCCGCCGCTCCCGGCGATGCGCCTTTTATCCGGGCCAGTGGCGGCCGTATTTGGACGTACCAAGACGCGCTGGACCTTTCGAGCCGTCTTGCCAGTGCGATGGATACACTTGGCATTCGGCCTGGCGACCGGGTTGCGGTACAAGTCGACAAGAGCGCCGAGGCCTTGATCCTCTATCTCGCCTGCATTCGCAGCGGCGCGGTCTACCTGCCCCTGAACACGGCCTATACCCTGGCTGAACTCGACTATTTTGT
Organism: Sinorhizobium numidicum; assembly: GCF_029892045.1. Lineage (NCBI taxonomy): Bacteria > Pseudomonadati > Pseudomonadota > Alphaproteobacteria > Hyphomicrobiales > Rhizobiaceae > Sinorhizobium > Sinorhizobium numidicum. Next base: position 1,373,075 of record NZ_CP120367.1, on the reverse strand, counting down.
CGGCGACGCTGAGCCGCGGTTGTTTGTCGTTTCCTCGCCTGCTCGGGAAGGTGTCGAGAAAATCGCGAAAGCCCATGGCGCGATCGTCGAAACGCTGGACACTGACGGTACGGGCTCGCTGCTCGATCTTGCAAGGGACGAGGCGGCCGACTTTGTGGATGCCTCGCGCTCGGCCGATGACCTGGCAGCAATCCTCTATACCTCCGGAACGACGGGGCGCTCCAAGGGGGCGATGCTGACCCACGGTAACCTGCTTTCAAATGCCACGACATTGCGCGATTACTGGCGCGTTGCGGCTGCGGACCGGTTGATCCATGCATTGCCCATTTTCCACACCCATGGGCTGTTCGTCGCCACCAACGTGACTCTGCTCGCCGGGGCCTCGATGTTTCTGCTGCCGAAGTTCGACCCGGATGAGGTCCTGTCCCTGATGCGGCACGCGACCCTCCTGATGGGCGTCCCGACCTTTTACGTCCGCCTCCTGCAGAGCCCGCGCCTCGACAGGCAAGCGGTCGCGAACATGCGCCTCTTCATTTCGGGTTCAGCGCCGCTGCTGGCCGAAACCCATACCGAATTCAAGGATCGCACCGGCCACGCGATACTCGAGCGCTACGGCATGACCGAAACCAACATGAACACCTCGAATCCCTATGCCGGACCGCGGATCGCCGGGACGGTAGGCTTTCCACTTCCCGGCGTGACGGTGCGAGTAACTGATCCTGCCACAGGCGCAGTGTTGCCGCCGGATGAAACCGGCATGATCGAGGTCAAAGGACCGAATGTCTTCAAGGGCTATTGGCGCATGCCGGAAAAGACCGCCGCGGAATTCACCTCCGATGGTTTCTTCATCAGCGGTGATCTCGGCAAGATCGACAAGGACGGCTATGTCCACATTGTTGGCCGCAGCAAGGACCTGGTGATTTCGGGTGGATACAACATCTATCCAAAGGAGGTCGAAGGCGAGATCGACCAACTCGACGGCGTCGCCGAGAGCGCTGTAATCGGTGTTCCGCATCCCGATTTCGGAGAGGGCGTAACCGCCATCGTCGTGCGCAAGCCCGACGCGGCCTTGGATGAAAAGGCCATCCTTCGCGCGCTCCAAGAACGGCTCGCACGCTACAAGCAGCCCAAGCGCATCATCTTCGCCGAGGACTTGCCACGCAACACCATGGGCAAGGTCCAGAAGAACGTTCTGCGGCAAAAATACGCCGACCTTTACGCGAGGACGTGATCCGCCGGCGCGCCCTCTGGGAGGAAGGCGCGCCGACATCATCAATCTTGAAAACGAAAGCTGCCGACGCGGGAGGCGTCGCAGGGAGGGGAATCATGGGTATCGAAGTATTATCCATACTGCTATTGATCGGCATGTTCGTCATTGCGACGATCCAACCGATCAACATGGGAGCGCTCGCGTTTGGCTGCACGTTCCTGCTTGGCTCGCTGATCATCGGGATGAAAGCCAACGACATCTTCGCCGGCTTCCCGAGCGACCTTTTTCTCACACTGGTTGCCGTCACGTACCTCTTCGCCATAGCGCAGATCAACGGTACCATCGACTGGCTCGTCGAATGCGCTGTGCGGCTGGTGCGTGGGCATGTCGCCTGGATTCCATGGGTGATGTTCCTCGTCGCTGCCGTCATCACTGGTTTCGGTGCACTTGGGCCAGCGGCGGTAGCGATCCTCGCGCCCGTCGCGTTGAGCTTTGCCGTGCAATACCGCATTCACCCGGCAATGATGGGCCTGATGGTCATCCATGGCGCGCAGGCCGGCGGATTCTCGCCGATCAGCGTCTATGGTGGCATCACCAACCAGATCGTCGCCAAGGCCGGCCTACCTTTCGCTCCGACATCGCTGTTCCTTTCCAGTTTCTTCTTCAACTTGGCGATCGCCGTACTGGTATTCTTCGTCTTCGGCGGTGCGCGGGTCACGAAACAGAAATCGACAGTGTCCGGGCCCTTACCCGAACTGCATCCCGACGGCGTATCGGCATCGATTAGGGGCCATGGCGGCACGCCGGCCAAACCGATCAGGCAGCACAGCTATGGTACGGCGGACGATAGCGCTGCCAAATTGCGCCTGACCACGGATAGGATAACCACCTTGATCGGCTTGACGGCGCTCGGCATTGGCGCTCTGGTTTTCAAGTTCAATGTCGGCCTGGTCGCGATCACGGTTGCGGTCGCACTCGCACTCCTGTCGCCGAAGACCCAGAAGGCGGCGATCGATAAAGTGAGCTGGTCGACGGTGCTGCTGATCGCCGGCATCATCACCTATGTCAGTGTCATGGAGAAAGCCGGCACGGTCGACTATGTGGCAAGCGGCATATCCAGCCTAGGGATGCCGCTTGTGGTGGCGCTGTTGCTTTGCTTCACGGGCGCCATTGTTTCGGCCTTTGCGTCCTCGACCGCGCTGCTCGGCGCGATCATCCCCCTGGCAGTGCCGTTCCTCCTGCAAGGGCACATCAGCGCCATCGGTGTCGTTGCCGCGATCGCGATCTCGACGACGATCGTCGACACCAGCCCGTTTTCAACGAACGGCGCCCTCGTCGTCGCCAATGCACCGGACGACCAGCGTGAGAAAGTGCTGCGGCAGTTGCTGGTCTACAGCGCATTGATCGCCATTATCGGGCCGGTCGTTGCCTGGTCGGTGTTCGTAGTGCCCGGGCTGGTCTGACACTACTGCATGTATCCTTAGTCGGAACCGATTTTAAGGATAAAACCTGCAGCAATTCAAAGTGCTACAGCGACCTTTGTGCGTCTGAAAAGACGCACGGCGCTGCAGAGTTGCCGACCGCCCGAAAACGACGTGGGCCGAGAGCGTAGTTCTCGGCCCAGATGGCGTCTTCGACAGTGCTGAAAAGATTCGCCGCCGGCATCAAGGCTGGACTTCGATCGGGAGCTCGGACAACCTCTTGCGAATGAAGGCCTTCTCCGGTTCTTGGCGGCATAGCCTAAGTGCGCTTTCATACGCCCGCCGCGCATCCGGGAAACGCTTGAGCTGGCGAAGGAAATCGGCGCGGGCCGCATAGGCGAGATGATAGCTCGTCAGTTCACCCTTAGCTAGGATGGCATCGACGATCGCCAGGCCTGCCGCCGGTCCATCGCACATCGCAACAGCGACAGCCCTGTTCAGTTCGACAATGGAAGAGGGGTGGGCAATCAGAAGCAAATCGTAAAATCCCGCGATTCGGCGCCAGTCGGTTTCCTCAGCCGTTCGTGCGCGGGCATGTTCGGCCGCGATTGCTGCTTGCAAGGCATAGTATCCAGCCGTTCCGTCAACGGTCGCGGCTTCAATTAGGGCTATCCCTTCGCTTATCATTTCACCGCTCCAGAGGGAGCGGTCCTGATCGGCAAGCAGGACTATCTCGCCCGAGGGACTCCGTCTCGCCGCGCGCCGTGAATCCTGCAACAGCATCAGGGCAAGCAGTCCCGAAACTTCAGGCTCCGGGAGCAGGGCCAAGAGCGTCCGGCAAAGGCGGATAGCCTCCGTCGTCAAATCCGTCCTGACAATTTCCGCACCCGAGGAGGCCGAGTAGCCCTCGTTGAAAACCAGATAAATCACATGCAAGACCCGCTGGAGGCGATCTGGGAGATCGGCTTTGCCCGGAACCTCATAAGGAAGGCCAGCCGAGCGGATACGGTTTTTTGCCCGGACGATTCTTTGCGCGACTGTCGGTGCGGGAGTTAGGAAAGCATGAGCGATTTCTTCCGTCGTCAGCCCGCATATTTCTCTGAGAGACATCGCGAGCTGCGCGTCCGCCGGAATGATTGGATGACAGCAGGTGAAGATCAGCCGGAGCATATCATCTTCTATGAGACTCATATCACCGACCTCCGTCGGATCGCTCGCCGGATAAAGGCTGTCCTCGATGTCCTTTAGCGCGGCATCGAAGCGAGACCGCCTTCGCAGATGGTCGATGGCCCGGAAGCGCCCCGTCGACACCAGCCAGGCAAATGGGTTTTCTGGAACTCCATCTCTTGGCCATTTTCGCGTCGCTTCGGCAAAGGCGTCATGCAGCGCCTCCTCCGCCCGGTCGAAATCGCCGAGCAGGCGGATCAGCGTCGCCAGCACCTTGCGTGAATGGGAGCGGTAGATGTCCTCGATCAGCTTCTGCAAGAGTTCACCTTCGTTTCGCCTCGTCAGCGTCTGTTCCCGTGTCGGCTGACGCGCGGATTTGACGGAGACTGAAGCGCTAATGCTTCTCCTTTATGGAATATGCCGGACGCACCTCAAGAGCAGCGAACCTGGCGAGCGGGGAACGGCTCGCGATGCGAAGCGCCTCATCCATATCTTCGGCCTTGATGAGGATGATGCCGCCGAGGTATTCCTTGATCTCGGCGAAAGGCCCGTCGGTCACTGAAATTTTGCTGTCACTTACGCGCACTGTCTTTGCGGTTGCAGGCGGCCGAAGCGCCTGCGCAAGGATCAAATGGCCGCTTTCGGTGAGACCGTCGTCGTAGGCCCTGCAGTCTTCCGTGAGCTTTTGCTTTTGTTCCTCCGACAGTTCGTCGCTTGTCGAAGTCTCAAACCAGAATTGGCAGAGATAGTTCATCGCTCTCTCCTTAAGCCTCTTTTCCGAAGTTATAAATCGGTCGCACCTCTATGCTGCCGAGCTTGGCGAGCGGAATTCCCGCCGCGACGCGGATCGCATCATTCAAGTCCTTTGCCTCGATGAGGATGAAGCCGCCGAGCTGTTCCTTGGCTTCGGCAAATGGGCCATCCGTCACAGACATCTCGGAGTGGCGCACCCGCACGACCACGGAGTTCGCCGGCGATTGCAGCGCTTCCGCAGCAATCATATGCCCGCTTCTGACGAGTTCCTGGTCGTAGCTCAAGGAATCCCTGTCGAGCTCTTCCCTTTCCTGCTTCGACAACGCTTCGAACGTCCCTTCCTCACACCAGACCAGACAGAGATACTTCATGATGAGCGTCCTCCTGTTTTTCGACAGCCTGTTGACGAGCAGCTTAGGTAGATTTCGACAGGACGGGAAAAAATTTCCGGTTCAAGGATCGTATGTCGAATTTTAATACGCGTGTTCGACCAGAGGCCGTCAATGCATCAAAGGAGTGACGGCCATGACTATTATTGAACTCGTTCTTGCAAGTCAGATCGGTGTACGCCGAACCGAAAAACGGAAGATAGACTTGGATCATATCGAGAGCCATCGGGTTCTCCTGCGAATCTGTGCGTTCCTCCCGGTCTTGGTTGCAACTGTCGTCGCGCTTGAAATCGCCGGATCGGAGAATTCCGCAGTCGTTGAGACTGCGATCGTCGATTAGTTGGCTCACCAGGTAGATGCCACGGCCGACTGGAAAAGCTTGCCGTAACCTGCGTGGCGCCGCGCGAGGACGATGCGGCACTCGTCTATCCATCTTTACCCCGCCAAGCGATCTGTTGACCGAACGAGGATGCCCGGCTCTGTCCTGGCATGCCCGCGCCTTCTATCAGATGAAAATCAGCGTCAGGCCAGCCTTTGTGAAGAGTGGAGGAAAAAGCAGCTGCGGTGCACCGCAACTCAGGCCCCTGCCACTGACCTTTCCGACGTTACAACAGGAGCCGCTGGTCTGCTGAAAGCGCCAATGGCAGCACAGACTCCCGTGATTTGCAGAGCGGCGCCGATCCACTCGGAGGTCATCGGCCATCGTGTTTCAAAGATGAAGCCGTAGACGAGACCAAAGATGGTTTCGCCGACGATGAGCTGGGCCGAGAGGGCAAGCGGCAGCCGCCGGCTCGCGGCCACCCAGCACCATGTAGCGAGCCAGGATCCGGCAATCCCCATCATGAGTGCCCATGCGGCAAAACGATATGTATCGGCCGCCGGCACGGCAGCGACCGTCCCGAACGATGTCAGCGGCAGCAGAGATAAGCTTCCGAGCGCCGCGCCGATCCCCTGCAGGCCGGTCCAGTGCAACCCATCCGGAGCATCGTCCGCCCGCATGACGGCGGCATTGATCAGACCGTAGATGATCCAGATCGCAAGGGCGGCGCCAGCCGCAGCTAGGCCGAGCGATATCGTCATGCTGCTCCCGGATGGCGCGGCGGCAAAAACGGAAGCATTGACGATCGCAACGCCGGTGGCAATCAGACCAAGGGGGAGGGCGAGCGACCGCCACGGAACGGATCGGTCGCGTGAATTTGCGATGAGCGCCAAGAACACCGGCATTGTGCCGATAATAAGAGGCGGCATCGCAGCCCCGGTAAGCTGGACGGCAAAGGCGGCGCTGACGAAATAACCGACGTAGCCCGCGCCTCCGAGCAGGAGGCCGATTGTCAGGCGAATAGTTGAAAAGCCAACGGGACGGAAGCGCCGGTGCAACATCAGCACTGCACAGGCGAGCCCGAAGGTGCCATACCTTGCGACGGTCAGGTCCCATGCAGAAAAGGGATCGACGGCGCGTGGCGCAACGAAGGTGAGACCCCACAACGCACATGTGGTGAGGCCGGCAAGGATTCCGATCAGCATGAAGTGCTCCTCTCTTTTTACGATCATGCAAATCTGAACCGCCAATTTCTATGGAAAGATCGGGGCAAAGTGGCTAGTCTGATCCCCATGTCAAAGGCAAAAGCGCCATCTCTCCTTCAATCCGGAAAATCGTCACTCGACGAAACCGATGCTCGAATTCTGTCGGCACTTGATGCTGATGCCCGCGATGAGCGAGCTCTCGCGCATCGTCGGCATGTCCGCGCCGAGCGTTTCGGAGCGGGTACGGCGGCTGGAGGCGATCGGCGTCATTCGCGGCTTCACGCTCGATGTAGACACACGTCCGCTCGGCTATCAGGTCCGGGCGATGGTGCGCATCAGGCCGCTGCCCGGCAAGCTGCATCTGGTAGAAAAATTGATTCAGGAGCGTCCGGAGTTCATCGAGTGCGACAAGATCACCGGTGACGATCCGTTTCTCGTCCGGCTCGTGGTGCACTCCATCGAGGAGATGGACGATGTGCTGGAGGCGCTTTCCGAACACGCGGTCACCAGCACGGCCGTCATCAAGGGAACCTCCGTCAAGCGGCGGTTGCCGCCCCTATAGAAGGCAAGGTCAACGAGAATGTCTGAAATCCGGCGGGCTCGACCGGATGATCATGCGACGATCTTGCGGCTCTAGGACCGCGGCTGAAGGCCCACCTACAGCGCCGTGCGTCTTTTCAGACCCACAAAGATCGCTGTGGCACTATAAACTGCTGCATGTTTTTATCCTTAGATCGGCTCCGATTTAAGGAAACATGCAGTAGACACCGGAATGCTCCGTGGAAGCTCACATCATCATACTGACACTGCTGGGGATCGTCATCCTACTGACCGCATGGCTTCCCATGGCGCTGCGGAGGCTTCCGCTGTCGCTCCCCATCTTCTGCATCGTCCTCGGCGTCGCCATCGCTTTGTCGCCGTTTTCACCAATCACTGCCAACCCGTTCGACAACCGCCACCTCACCGAGCGCTTTTCCGAACTCGTGGTCATCGTCGCACTGATGGGAGCAGGACTGAAGCTCGACCGCCCGATCGGCTGGCGAGGCTGGATGTCCACCTGGCGGCTCTTGGGCTTTGCAATGCCCCTTACCGTTGCGGCGATCGCGATCGTTGGCTGGATCGTTCTTGGCCTGCCTGTCGCGTCTGCAATCCTGCTTGGCGCGGCACTTGCTCCTACCGATCCGGTTCTCGCCAGCGATGTCCAAGTCGGGCCTCCGCGCTCCGGCAAGGAGGACGATGTGCGTTTCTCGCTGACCTCGGAAGCAGGTCTGAACGACGGCCTGAGCTTTCCATTCGTCTATTTGGCGATTGCAATCGCATCCGCTCAATCCTTCGATCTCCACCGATTTGCCGAATGGTTCGCGGTGGATGTCATCTGGAGGATCGCCGCGGGCTTGTTTTGCGGATGGCTCACGGGAAGGGCGCTCGGCTTTTTGACCTTCAGGCTGCCGAAGAACACGCAACTCGCCAAATCAGGTGACGGGCTGGTCGCCATCGGCCTCACGTTCCTCTGTTACGGCGTGACGGAAATGGCCGATGGCTACGGCTTTGTCGCGGTCTTCGTCGCCGCTTTGACGCTGCGATCCGTTGAGCGCCAGCACGAGTTTCATGAGAATTTGCACAACTTCACCGACCAGATCGAACGGCTGCTGATGATGGTGCTGATGGTCTTCTTCGGCATGATCATCGGCGACGGGACGGTGGTCTCGGCGCTGACTTGGAAGATCGTGCTTGCCGCACTTCTCACGATATTCCTCATCCGGCCGATCATCGGCTGGGCAAGCCTCGGTGGTCTGCCGCAGCCGTTTGCGGAAAAAGCGATCATCGGCTTCTTCGGCATCAGGGGTGTCGGCTCCTTCTATTATATCGCCTTCGCCACGGGGCAGGTCGAATTCGGGACCGAGCGAACGCTCTGGGTGACGGTATTCCTGATCGTGCTGATTTCAGTTGTCACGCATGGCACAACGGTCACCCCGATTATGCGGCGACTGGACCAGAAGCGGGCGGCAAGAGCAGCATCTTCTTCGAGCGCTGCATAGTCAGTTCGCAGGAACACCGGTATCAGGTCAGTCGTTCAGGGCAAGTTCAGGTTCAGATTCCGAAACTGCTGCATGCAATTCATAGTGCTACAGCGACCTTTGTGCGGCGCCGCAAGTCATCGTCCCCAGAACGAATGGTCTGCGTGATCGACGGCGACATTGCCGTCAGATAAGATCGGCGCGGCAGAATGAACGACCTTCTTATGGACTCTCCTGCCCGTACGGCAGCAGCAGATCGAGAACACGCATGCCGGAAACCGCCCCGCTGGACAGTGGTACAGAGCGCCAAGGGCCAGAAGAACCCTGGTCCGGCAACGAACCCGCTACCGAAGGCGCGGCATTCGTAAGCAGTCGCAGAGCGCTTGGCGAACTCCGCGATGCCCTGCAGAAATTTGGCCGGTCACTGCGCGAGGAAGTGCCCGTTGCGGCGCGTCAAATGACCAACAAGCTCCGCACGCTCGCCGGTGCAGGCTGGTTGCGGTTTCGGCGGACGAAATTCTCGTGGACGAAGCTTAGTGTCGCCGAATTGGCGGCGCGCTCTGGGACCCTTCGCAGGCTAGCGACCTTGCGAAGCGAGGGCACGAAAGGCGCGTACGCCACGCCGGTGAGCCAGCGCGGCCGGCGAGCTATCCTTGCACGATGCGCGGCGGTTGCGGCCGCGGCGTTTCTCGTGTTTGTAGTTGTCCTCTTTGCCTGGGCGTTACGCGATGTTCCGTGGGACGAAATCGCCGATGGATCGCTAAAACCGGTAGTGGTGCTTGAAACGTCAGACGGCAAGCCGCTCGTGAGCCAGGGGCCGATCCAAGGACCCTACGCGGCGCGCGAAGACTTTCCCCCGCACCTCATCGATGCTGTGCTCACCAGGGAGGATCGGCGCTTTTACGAGCACTTCGGCATCGATCTGAAGGGCATCTTTCGTGCCGTCTACAGGAATGTCGGGGCAGGCGAAGTCGTCCAGGGTGGCAGTACGATTACTCAGCAGCTCATCAAGATCCTCTATCTGGAGCGAGAACGTACCTGGAAGCGGAAAATCCAGGAAGCGGTGATCGCCTTTTGGCTGGAGCGCAAGCTCGGCAAGGACGAGATACTCACACGCTATCTGAACAACATTTATCTCGGTGCAGGCGCAACGGGCGTGCCGGCGGCCGCCCGTATCTATTTCAACAAGGAGGTAGGCGAGCTCAACATCGGTGAAGCGGCGACGCTTGCGGGCATCATCCGCGCTCCCTCGCAGCTCAACCCGTTAAGCAATCCGGAGGCTGCCCGTCGGCAGGCGGAGCTCGTGCTCGACGCCATGATCAAGGGCGGAAAGATAACTGCGGAACAGGCAAAGACCGCCACTGCCGGATTCGCCGAGCTCCGCCCGGCAAAGCCAGCGACGCGGTCAGGCAGCTGGTTCGCGGATTGGGTGATGCAGGAGGCGCGCGAGCTTGCAGGACCTTATCGAGGCACGATCAAGGTCAAGACAACGATGGTGCCGCAGTTGCAGGCTATCGCCGAGAAGGTCGTTGCTCAATCACTTCAACGGGAAGGCGGAAAAGCTAACGCCTCCCAGGCCGCTTTGGTCGCAATGACGCCGCAAGGCGCCGTGGTCGCAATGGTCGGCGGGCGTGATTATTCAAGGAGCACGTTCAACCGGGCAGTTACGGCCATGCGCCAGCCTGGCTCTGCCTTCAAGCTCTTTGTCTACTATGCCGCACTGAAGGCTGGCCTTACTCCTTTCGACTTGGTCGAGGATGCGCCAATCGAGATCAACGGCTGGCTCCCGGAAAACTACGGCGGCGGCTATCGCGGCCACGTCAGCATAGCCGAGGCGTTCGCGCGGTCGCTGAATGCGGCGACAGTGGCTCTAGCGATGGAGGTCGGGATCGACAAGGTTGTCGCCGCCGCTCGGGAACTGGGTGTCGATGCCAAACTGTCTGAAACGCCAAGCCTCGCGCTCGGCTCATCGGAAGTGAACCTGCTCGATCTTACCGGCGCCTACGCCTCGGTTCGGGCGGGCGTTGCACCGATCGAGCCATGGGGGATCGCATCCTTTCATGCAGAGGATCAGCCGCGCGCTTTCCGCGTCGGCCCGCCGAAGCAACCCACGACCGATCTCAGTCCCTATCAGCCTGATCTCATCGGTTTGCTGAGATTGGTCGTCGAGCGGGGGACGGGCCGAGAGGCCGATCTCGGAGCGCTTTCCGCAGGCAAAACCGGCACCAGCCAAAATCATCGCGACGCCTGGTTCGTTGGCTTCACCGAACGGCTGATCGTCGGGGTTTGGGTTGGCAATGACGACGAGACGCCGATGAACGAGGTAACAGGCGGCAAGCTCCCCGCACGGATCTGGCGGAACTTCATGACCGCGGCGTTGGCGGCGGGTGACGGCGGTGCAGCAAGCGAGCCCGATGCTGTTGCCGGGGATAGTTCAGCGCCTGACAGCGAAGCCTCTGCTTCATGCAACTTCCGAGCCTGCGCACGCGCCTATCGTTCGTTTCGGCCCTCCGATTGCACGTTTCAGCCATACAGCGGTCCTCGCCGGCTCTGCGAGAGATGACCTGCTCTGCTTCGCCTGATCGCAATTAGCGGCGAATGTTGCGGCGGCTTGCTCGATATGCCCCGCCGTCTCAACCCCGGACCTTCCATGAGTGACAGGCCCGGTTGGTATCGATAAGCTGCACGTGAGCCGGCGACGAGCCCCGTTCAAACCTATCGAGAGGACACTATGATACGAACCTACCTTGCGGCGGCCGCCATGGTGGCTTGCAGTCTGACATCGGGTGTGGCCTTCGCCGCGGATGGAGCTCTGGCAGAGATCCAGAAGGCCGGCGTGATCAAGATCGGCACGACCGGCGATTACAAGCCCTTCAGCTACAAGGGCGCGGATGGCATGCTCACGGGCGCCGACATCGCGATGGCGAAGGATCTGGCTGCCAATCTCGGCGTCAAACCGGAGTTTGTGACCACTACCTGGAAAACGATGCTGGACGATTTCAAGTCTGGCAAGTTCGACATCGCCCTCGGCGGCATCACCGTGAACGCCGCGCGCGCCGAGGTGGGTGACTTCTCCGTGCCCAATGTGACCGACGGTAAGCGGCCGATTGCCCGCTGCGAGGACAAGAACAAATACACCACTCTAGATGCGATCGATGAGCCCCCGGTGCGGGTGATCGTCAATCCAGGCGGGACCAACGACAAATTTGCTCATGAGCACTTCGACGAGGCATCAATCGAAGTTTTCCCAGATAACAAAGTCATCTTCGACCAGATTGCCGCAGGCAAGGCCGACGTGATGGTGACCGACGGGGTGGAGGTTGATCTGCAATCGAAGCTGCATCCTGGCGTATTATGCCCGGTTACGGTCAAAGCGCCGTTTACGCATTTCCAGAATGCCTATCTGCTGCGTAAGGATCCCGCCTTGAAAGCGGCTGTGGATGCTTTCATGCGCAAGGAACTAAACAGCGGCGGCTGGAAAGCGAAGCTCGACGCCGCGATGCAGTGAGGGCATTCTCCGCCGTACGTGTACGCGTGCGTATGCTGCAACGGCGAGGTCCGGACCATCATACTGCTTTCAGCTCAGGGTCCTCGCCATCGCGCCCCAGAGCAGTGCTGGCGGCAAATGCGAGGGACTTGATCATGCTCAATCTCCGGTCTGAGTGAAGTGTCCGGAATTGGACAATCGGAAAATAAGCCGGTTGATCTCGCGTGATTATTGAGCATTTTCGAGAAAAATTGTCCCCAGGCAGGACAATGAACGATGGCAGCCGTCCTGGCGTGTGGTGTGGCGGGAAGAACGAGGGCCATCGTGGCAATTAAATCTAACGTCCTGTGCGCACTCCGCCACTGTGACGAGCATTATCTGGCCGGCTCCCTTTGCCACCGGAGCCGGCCACTCATCTATTCATTTGTCTCGATGAGCGCTTTCGCCCTCAACTATTGAGCTGGGGCGGGCGTCGTCGGCGCGGGCGCAGGCGTTGATGGTGCAGGCTCAGAAGCGGGCGGCGTAGCCGGCTCCGGCTGAGTGGTCGGGGCAGTTTCGGTGGTTGGCGCGGCCGGCGGTGTTTCAGCAGCTTGTTCGCCGCGTCCCGGCATCAGGTAGATGACCGCCAAGATAATGAGAATGATTACGCCGATGCCGATGAGCACGTTTCTGTTCATGAACACCTCCTAATTTCGATTGCCCCAAAGGATAATTGGAGCCGGCACTACCGTTTTCAACCATAGATTCTGTGGGGAGGCTTTCTCGGAGAGTGTCGTCACTCCTTGGGGCCGGGACAGTTCCGGAATGGGCGGCAAAGCCGAGCCCGGCTGCTTCAGCGACCGCCAAATGAGATTTTTCGGCTCCGGGAGGCCGGACGTGAGTTGATCCGCAGGACGGCTGGGTGCAAACGTGCTCTGTTTCCGGTGCCCGACCATCTGGATGCACTGCCGGCAAACCGCCCGGATTCAGGATACGTCTCGAGGAAGCGAAGGGCGTGTTGCGAAGGTACGGCTTCCAACCACAATGGCGAGCGCGACGACGATGAGGATCGCCGCGACCGCGAACGTCACCCTCATTCCGGTGGCAACGGCCTCGGGAGGCGCCGTTGTTATGTCGGTCGTCGCCGATGCGAACGCGAAGACGGCGCCCATGACGGATGCGCCGGTGATAAGGCCGAGATTGCGCGACAGGTTGAGGATGCCGGAAATGACCCCCCGCTGCTCCGGGAAGACATCCGTCATGACGGCGGCGTTGTTAGCCGTTTGAAACAGCGCGTAGCCGGCTGTGATGACGACAATGGGGGCGATGTAGCCGAAAATGCCGAGCGTCGCGGGCGTCAGAGATAGAATGAAGCAGCCTGCCACTACGCCAATGAGCCCAACGACAATCACGGGTGGTGCGCCGAGACGGTCCGCGATTCGACCCGCCGGCACGCCGGTCAGCGCGACGACAAGCGGCCCGACCGACATGAGGAGCCCAACAAGAGCTGCCCCGAGCCCGAGCGCACGAGAGAGATAAAACGGCCCGACCACCAACGTCGCCATCATCACCGTCGAGACAAGCGCGCTCGCCAGGAGGCTCGCACTCAGCACTGGGTCGCGGAACATCTCCACTTGGATCAAAGGGGATGCTGCTCTCGCCTCGACGAGCACGAAAAGGCCGACCCCAATGACAGCAGCTAACAGCAAAGCCATGTTCAGCGGGCCGAAGCTGCCGCGCCCGACCGTCATGGAAAACGCATAAGCCGCGAGCATAAGCGCCAGCAGAAGTGTGCCGAGCCTATCGAAACTGATCCGGTCAGACTTCTGCGCCATGCGATCAACGGGCAGGTAGCGATGCGCGAGAAGAAGAGCGAGGACGCCGAGCGGCAGGTTGATAAGGAAAATTGCCTGCCAACCGAGCCAGGAGATCAGAATGCCGCCGAGCGATGGACCGATCGCGGTGCCGATCGCAGACATCGTTCCGAGCAGCCCCATGGCGCTACCGGTCCTTTCCTTCGGGACCGTCTCACCGACGAACGCCATGGTGAGAGTCATCATGATCGCCGCTCCGAGGCCCTGCACCGCCCGGGCGGCAATCAGCAGCCCGAGCGTTGGCGCGGCGCCGCTTAATCCGGAGGCCACTGTAAACAGAAAGATCCCGGCAAGCAGCAGCCGTCGTCGGCCGGTAACGTCGCCGAGCCGTCCGACGCCAACGATCAGGCTGGTGATGACGAGGAGGTAGGCGAGGATGACCCACTGGACTTCCTGGAAAGAGGCGGTGAACGCTTGTGCCAACGTCGGCAAGCCAACATTGGCGATGCTGGTACCGAGCGATGACATCAACATGGATAGCGAGAGGCTGGCGAGCGCCCAGCGAGCAGAAGGGGCCTGTTTCGCCCTTCCGGTGACTGCCTCATCTCGTTCTGCGGTAGTGGGCTTCAACACGAACTCCGTTTTCTGGCGGCCCCCGAAACGGAAGCTGCCAGAAACTAGTCCTTTGCCTGATATGGCGGAACACGCACGATTTGCATGTTATTCGTGCGTTTGACGCCGTGTCACGGCCAATCCGTGCTATCGTCGACGCATGTCGAAACACGATCTCAACCTGCTTGTCATCCTTGATGTACTGCTCGCGGAAGGTAGCGTTGCGCGCGCGGCTGAACGGTTGCGGCTTAGCCCGTCGGCGATGAGCCGGGCGCTGGCGCGATTGCGCGCAACGACGGGCGATCCGCTCTTGGTTCGAGCCGGACGCAGTCTCGTTCCCACACCCCGTGCGCTCGAACTCCGCGAGCGGGTCCGTCGGCTCGTAGAGGACGCAGAAGCCGTTTTACGTCCTGCCGAGAAGCTCAATTTCAGACAGCTCGTTCGAACGTTTACGCTGCGCACCAGCGAAGGTTTTGTCGAAAATTTCGGGCCGGACCTCATCGTTCGCGTCGGCAGGCAAGCTCCCGGCGTGCGGCTGCGCTTCGTGCAGAAATCAAACAAGGACAGCGCGTCACTTCGCGACGGAACCGTCGATCTGGAAACCGGCGTTGTCGGGGAGACGACTGGCCCGGAAGTGCGTGTGCAGGCATTATTCCGGGACCGTTTCATTGGCGTCGTGCGAATGGGGCACCCCCTGAGCCAGGGCGAGATCACTCCCTCGCGTTATGCGAGCGGCAGACACATCTGCGTCTCGCGGCGGGGTCTCGACAAGGGACCGATCGATGAGGCCTTGAAGCCGCTCGGGCTGGAACGGGAGATCGTCACGATCGTCGGTGGCTTTTCGACCGCGCTGGCTCTCGCCCGGGCCTCCGACCTGATCGCCAGTGTCCCCGAACGTCACACCGGAGCCTTGCGCGTCGGAATGCATTCTTTTTCACTTCCGGTCTTAATGCCGGAGGTCACAGTTTCTTTGCTTTGGCACCCGCGACTGGACGCTGATCCAGCGCATCGCTGGCTGCGCGGGTGCGTTCGAGCCGTTTGCGCCGGGCAGCCCGCCGATTCATCGACACGCGAAAGCACCGCCGAAGCCGACGCTCGGTAGCAGCGTCCGCAACGGACCTCAAGATCTCGAAATCAGCAGAACACCAGGACCTGCTCGAGAGCACTGCCGAAAGTTAATCGCTTGAGGATAGGTGGTTTGCACGCGAGCCACGGAATGCTCCGGAGATGCTGGCGATGAGCACGGCAAGGATGCCAACGACAAAGATCCCGTCGAATGTCCCGGCGCCGCCGATGGAGGCGACCGGCGCGCCCAATCCTTGCAGACTGCCGAGGTTGAGCAGATCCGCTCCGATCAGTGTGCCGAGGCTGCCGCCGATGTAAGCCAGCGGCGCGGCATACTCGCGGGAAAGCAGCAATGCGACGATCCCGGTGACGATGACCGGAACGAACACCGGCAGCGCAATGCCGAGACCAGGTACCGGTTGGGCCAGCCAGTGGCACACTGCAGCGACGGCGGCGGTAGTCAACAAGCCGCGGCCCCACAACTTGTTCTTGGCGAGCAGGTAGAGGGACATCAAACTGGGGATCAGTGCTCCGCCGACATTCACGGCGATCACGGTTCCGGGCCAATCGACCACGACCGGCACGACGTAACTCATGCCGAAGTAATCGACCACCTGTCCGGACAGGACTTGCTGGCCAGGCAATTCCACCACCGGGAGATTGAGATAGCTGCCGAGCAGTGAGCTCAACAGAAGCAGCAGCGCGGCGCGGGCGCTGATGCCGAGACGCGTATAAGCATAGTGTAAAGCCCTGATCTGGATCAGCACGACCAGAACGAGGAACAACAACACCAAGACGGAAAAGAATGGAGCAGAAAGCGGGAGATAGTGGAACTGGCTTAAACGCATTGATCTCTCCTTACATAAGCTCTGCCCGACCGGCGTCAGAAGAGCCGGCGAGAGCGCCGAGTTCACCCGCCATTCCGACTTGGCTGCCGTATGGCGCGGATAGCCGAGCGCAGACGCGCCTCGTGATCCCTCGTCCATGAAGCAAGCACCGCCAAAGTGGTAAATGTATATTATTGCCGTGTTTTACAGAGGGTCGGCAGAGTGGGGATTTCCATCCGATCGTCCCGCCCGGGGTCGACTATGCGCCGACCTCGCTTGGCGCCACGCTCCTGCAGACGGTTCAGGCGCTGGTGGACTGGACCGAGAGCAACCAGAGGGCGATGGCCCAGGCGCGTGCCAGATACAACAACTCGATGGAGGACGGCGGCGCTCACTATTAGCCGAAGGGAGCCTGGTTCATGCCGAACGCTTCAAGCCCGGTAAGGACGGTCGCCGGCACTCGTGGTCGCTCGCGTCGAGAGCAACGGCCCAGTTGTCACGAGGGTCCGCCCCGTGCTGCAAATTCGCTCGGATGTGTTTCCGGTTCGGACGCTTCGGTCCGGACACCCGCCGCCTCGGCGGTGGCGCGGGTCGGGTCTCGCGGCGCCATGCTGCCCCAGGCGCCATATGCGCCAATGATGCTGGCTTCAGTAAATGCGGGCGACCCGAGCCAGCGCTCCTTGCCACCGGCCCGGAAGGTCTGGAAGGTCTTGAGTTCGGTGATCGGCATGGCGCCTTCGTCAAAGGAGGCCAAATGTACGAACTCGTTGTCTGAAAGCCTGACGGCGAGATAACGAAAACCGTCAGGCGCGCTCAAATGCAATTCCCGAAGGACGTCGGAAATCAGCCGTTCATTTTCGTCGGCCATTTCCGGTCTTGTGCGATAGCGAACAATCGTCACGCTCATTTCATCTCTCCTGTTCTCTGCGGCAACGGATTTGATCTGTACCGAAATGACGCCCGGCGAGGGCTAAAGGATTCAAAGAAATTCTTTGCCGAGGCTTGAATCCTTTTTGCTCACCCGGACGTCATGATGTTGGGTATTTGCGTTGCGGAACTGGAGTAGATCGGCATGCATGATAGCGGAGACCCTTCGACGAGCGCTGGCACTGAATCGCTGCCCCTCGACATTCAGCGGTTGTTCTCGACCATGCGGCCGCGACTGCACCGCTACTGCGCCCGGATGGTAGGGTCCGTTATTGACGGCGAGGACGTCGTACAGGACGCGCTGTTGAAAGCGATTCAAGCGCTGCCGCGCACCGGGCACATCGCCAATCCTGCAGCCTGGCTCCTGCGCATCGCCCATAACAGAGCGCTTGATGTGTTGCGCGCTCGGGCACGCGCTGCGGAGATTCAAATGGAAGACAGCGTGGATGCCATACCCGATCCTGACCTGATCGGCGACAGGCATGAGGTTGCGTCCGCCAGTCTGAGGACATTCGCGCGGCTGCCCGTGCGACAGAGAAGCTGCGTGATCCTGATGGATGTTCTTGGTCATTCCCTGAAGGAGATCGGCGAAATTCTCCAAATCAGCATTCCTGCGGTAAAGGCTAACGTCCACCGCGGGCGCGCGCACCTGAAACGACTGTCGCTCGAGCACGATGACCGACCGATACCGCGTTTGTCGCCCATCGAAAACGCTCGTCTGTTGACCTATGTGGAACGCTTCAACGCCCGCGACTTCGACGCGATCCGCAGCATGCTCGCAACCGAAGTGCGCGTCGAGGTCGTCGCCAATGTGGCGCTGAAGGATCGGCCTGAGACCGGGCGGTACTTCACCAACTACGAGAGAATGGTCGGCTGGCGATTGTCTCCGGCGCTAGTCGATGGACACCCGGCGGCGGTGGTCTATCTGGACGGCGATGCGCCTGACAAGCCGTCCTATTTCATAGTGCTGAAATGGTCCGACGAGGGTCTTCGGACGATCGTCGACTTCCATCATGCACGCTATGCGATCGAAGGCGCGGAAATCCTGCAGCTCTCGTAAGGAACGCTGCACCACGGACCAGCGGCTTGCACGAATGGCGCATCGCCGCCCGCATCACGCGGCATGGTGACGATCGGTCAGCGGGCGAGCCACCCGCCGTCGACCGGCAGAATGGTGCCGTGAACGTAGTCGGACGCCTTTGAGGAAAGAAATATCGCTGCGCCGCCGAGATCCGATGGCTCGCCCCAGCGGCCCGCGGGAATACGGCCAAGTATGTTGGCGTTTCGCTCCGGATCCTCTCGCAATGCAGTCGTATTGTTCGTGACGAAATATCCGGGCGCTATCGCGTTCACGTTGATGCCGTGCGCCGCCCATTCGCAGGCGAGCAGTCGCGTCAGGCCGGCAAGTCCGCTCTTCGAAGCGGTATATGAGGCGATGCGAATGCCGCCCTGGAACGAAAGCATGGAGGCGATGTTGATGATCTTGCCGCCACCATTTCGAAGCATGTGACGCGCGGACGCCTGCGCGAAAAAAAAGGCGGACTTCAGATTCACGTCCATGACCTCGTCCCAGTCGGCTTCGGTAAAGTCGATCGCGTCGGCGCGGCGGATGATGCCGGCATTGTTAACGAGGATATCAAGCCCTCCGAAAACGCCGACCGTCTCAGAAACGATACTTGCGATGGGATCGAGGGTATTAAGGTCGGCCCTGATCGCATGAAACCGGGGGCCTGCCTTCACCACTGCAGCTTCCGTCTCATCCATGGAAGAGCGACCCACTGCAACGATCGAGGCCCCGGCTCCCGCCAGGGCGACGGCTATTGCCTGGCCGAGGCCGGTGTTGGCGCCGGTCACGATCGCGACGCGACCACTGAGATCGAACAGATTGGTCATTAGGTCCCCACTTGACGCTATTTCACAAACTCGGCCCGGTAGGGGGTGAAGGTATCAATCAGCCGCCCGCTTTCTAAAGCCTTGACCCCATGGACCAGATTGGACGGGACAATGAAGCTGTCTCCCCGTTCGAGAACCCGGGTCTTCTCGTCGATGGTCACTTCGAAACGACCCTCCGCCACATAGCTGGACTGGACGTGGGGGTGCGAATGGAGTTGTCCGACGGCGCCCTTTTCGAAGACGACCTCGACCATCATCATTTCCGGCAGGTAGGTCATGACCCGCCGGGTCACGCCCGGTTCGGGGCTGGTCCATTCTGCCTCGGTTGCCGATACGAACAGACTGTTCGAACTCATCTCCGTCACCTCATCTCAAATCTTCGATCGCGACCAGATCGACGTCGGTGTAGTCGACATTATCTCCGGCCATTGCCCAGATGAAGCTGTAGCTGGACGTGCCTACGCCCGAATGGATCGACCACCCGGGGGAAACAATGGCCTCTTCATTCTTGAGGATCAGATGCCGCGTCTCCTGGGGTTCGCCCATCAAATGAAACACCCGCGCGTTTTCGGCGAGATCGAAATAAAGATAGGCCTCCATTCGCCTGTCATGGATGTGACACGGCATGGTGTTCCAGGTCGAACCCGCTGCGAGGGTGGTCATCCCTACGACGAGCTGGCATGTGCTGGCACCTTCCGGATGGATGAACTGGAATATCGTACGTTCGTTGCTCGTCGCCGGTGAGCCGAGATCGATGCGTTTGGCCTTGTCGACGCCGATATGTCTGGCGGGCAGGCGGGCGTGTGCGGGCGCACTGAGCAGATAGAATTTCGCCGGCGTCTCGGGAGAGGCGGACTCGAACACGACCGAAGATCCCATACCGGCATAGACCATGTCGCGCGGCTCTGCCCGTATGCGCTCTCCGTCGACCGTCACGAAGCCGGCTCCACCTATGTTTACCGCCACCAACTCCCGGCGCGCCAGCAGATCATTCGTACCCGCGGGCTTGATTGTTTCGAGCTGAAGAGGCCGGGAGATCGGCATCGCTCCCCCGACGATCATGCGGTCGTAGTGCGTATAGTGGAGCTTTATTCGCTGCGGTACAAATAGCTGCGGCAACAAAAATTGCTCACGCAGCTCCGCGGTATCGTACCGCGCAGCGCTTTTCGGATCGACTGCGAAGCGTATCGTGTAATCCGTATGGGTCATCCGTCTCCCCTAAACTTGTCTGAAAGTCATCATACATATCCTCACCTGGTGGGCAAGCCGAACTCGAAATGAAATCTTTCGAAATGCTCCAAGTCGGCCTGCATCGGGGATTAGCGTTTGAGAGGGGTTGATCAGCGTCCGAGACGCAACTGACAAGTTGTACGACGACATGCAGATAAGATTTAGACAAATTTGCTTGACAAGAAATCCATTGCGCCCTTACCTGCTCAAGCCTTCGGCGCGCCGTATTTGCCGGTGTGGCGCCCTGGACGGTTCCTGGAGGAGTTGCCGTCCGAGGGGGAAGGTCAAGAGGGCACTTTAGGGAGGATTTCAATGTTGAAGAATTTGAAGCGAGTTGCGCTTGTGGCGCTGGCCGTCGGAGCGCTGCTATCAACAGCAAGGGCTGAAACCGTATTGCGGTCGTCCGACACCCATCCGGACGGTTATCCGACCGTCGAGGCGGTCAAGTACATGAGCGCGTTGGTAAAGGAGCGCACAAACGGCGCCTATTCCATCGATGTCTTTCACTCTGGCCAGCTCGGTGAGGAAAAGGATGTCATTGAGCAGGCGCAATTCGGTGTGATCGACATGATCCGCGTGTCGATGGGCCCTTTCAATAACATCGTTCCCGAAACGATTGTCCCGTCGCTACCTTATGTCTTCCGCTCGACCGAGCACATGCGCAAGGCGCTCGATGGAGAGATCGGCGATGAGATCCTTAAGGCTTTTGAAAAGCACAATCTTGTGGCGCTGGCTTTTTACGATGCCGGCGCCCGCTCCTTTTACAACACCAAGCGAGAGGTGAAGAGTCCTGCGGACCTCAAGGGACTGAAGCTGCGCGTGATCCAGTCGGACATCTTCGTCGATATGGTCAATGCGCTGGGCGCCAACGCAACGCCCATGCCTTATGGGGAGGTCTATTCCGCAATGCAAACCGGCGTCATCGACGGGGCGGAAAACAACTGGCCGAGCTATGAATCTTCAAAACATGCGGAAATCGCCAAGTACTATAGCCTCGACCAGCATCTGATCGTCCCCGAGATCCTCGCTATGTCGAAGGCCACCTGGGACAAGTTGAGCCCGGAACACCAGGAAATCTTCCGGCAGGCTGCGAAGGAAAGCGTCGCCAAGCAGCGGGCACTGTGGGAGGCCGCTGAGAAGACCGCGCGCGCTGCCGTCGAGGCTGCGGGAAGCAAGGTCGTGGAGGTCGACAAGAAGCCCTTTGTCGATGCCATGCAGCCGGTCTACGACAAGTACCTTGCAGATGCGGAGATCAGGGCCCTCTATGAGCGGATTGTCGCCGTCAAGTGAGTGAGCAGGGCGGGGCGGTGCGCGCACCGCCCGTCAATTCTGGAAGGAATTTTCATGACGGCAATCGTTCTTGCTCCAACCACCCGCGTTCTCGGTCTCGTCAGCTCGGTCGCACTCTGGCTCGCCGGTCTCGGCCTAGTGCTGATGTCGGCGGCGATCGCCTATCAGGTCTTCATGCGCTACGTCATGAACTCCAGCCCGAGCTGGACGGACGCTGCGGCCACCATGCTGATGACGTGGTTCATTTTTCTCGGGGCGGCAGTCGGCGTGCGCGAGCGGTATCATTTGGGCTTCGATGTCCTGCTGGCGAATGCAGGGCCCCGCGCAAGCCGTATCATGCGCACTATCTCCGACCTAGTGGTCCTCGGTTTTGGTTTCGGTATGGTCTTCTATGGTTCCCAACTGATCGCGGGAACCTGGAATACGCGGATTCCGGCGCTCGATCTCCCAGGTGGAATGAGCTACCTCCCGGTGACCACCGGCGGTGTGTTGATTTGTCTGTTCACGCTCGAGCACCTGTTGCAGCGCTTCGGCGGTCTTGAAGGCTCGGAGGCATAGCCGTGGAACTGCTCGTTCTCTTTCTGACCTTTGCGTTGCTCCTTGCCATCGGTACACCGATCGCCTTTTGCATCGGCGTTTCCACATTTGCGACGGTGCTCTACCTCGGCGTGCCGCCGGTCGTCGTTTTCCAGCGCATGACCGCCGGCGTGACCATCTCATCGCTCATGGCCATTCCGTTTTTTATTTTCGCCGGTGATCTCATGGTGCGCGGTGGCATCGCTGCCCGTCTCGTCGCTCTCGCCGGTTCGCTCGTCGGGCATCTGCGGGGAGGCCTCGGCCAGGTGAATATCGTCGCCTCTACCATGTTCGGCGGCATTTCCGGTTCGGCGATTGCCGATGCTTCGGCCATCGGCGGACTGATGATCCCGCAAATGAAAGCCCGCGGCTATGACGCCGATTATGCCGTCAACGTCACCTCCGTTGGCGCGATCATCGCGCTCCTCATCCCTCCGTCGCACAACATGATCATCTACTCGATTTCCGGCGGCGGCCGCATTTCCATCGCGGACCTGTTCACGGCAGGTGTCCTCCCGGGACTCATGCTCGCGGTCGCCCTAATGATCGCGGCCTATGTCGTTGCCCGCAAGCGCGGCTATCCCACAGGAGTTTTCCCCGGTTTTGCGGCGATCGGTGCAATGGCGGTAGCGGCGATCCCAGGCCTGGTGCTGATCGGGATCATTTTCGGCGGAGTACGATCCGGCGTGTTCACTGCGACGGAGAGCTCCTGCATCGCCATTGTGTACGCGGCGTTGGTCACCGCTGTCATCTATCGATCACTCAGCTGGGAGGCCTTCGTCGACGCTACCCTCGGCGCCGTACGCACGACCGCCATGGTGTTGATGATCATCGGCACGGCTGCCGGGTTTGGCTGGCTGCTCGCCTATCTCAAAGTACCGACTGCGATGATTGCGTTCATGCAGTCGTTGACCGATCAGCCGATCCTTATCTTCCTACTTATCAACATTCTGCTTCTCTTCCTCGGCACATTCATGGACATGTCGCCGCTCATCATCATCACCACGCCGATCTTCCTGCCGGTTGTCACGGCCTTCGGAATGGACCCGGTGCATTTCGGCGTGATCCTGATCCTGAACCTCGGCATCGGCCTGTGCACGCCGCCGGTCGGAGCGGTTCTTTTCGTGGGCTGCGCCGTCGGCAAGATCCCGATCTGGGCGGCAATACGCACGATCTGGCCCTTCTATGCCGCCGCGATTGCCGTGCTGTTGCTGGTCACCTACATTCCGGCGGCCTCGCTCTGGCTTCCCAGCCTCTTCAAATGAAATCGATCTCGGCGCGGCATCATTGAACAGATCCCGCGCCGGCTATATCCTCGGAGCTCTACGCTCCTGAAACGAAGACCGAATAACTTGAACACGATACCTGGACCCTCGGAGCTGAAAACATCGCGGCGGCAGAAGTTGTCCGAGCGCATCGCTGCTAACTTGCGGCAGGATTTTCTGTCCGGGCAAATCGCAATCGGCCAGAAGCTGCCGACGGAAACCCAACTCGCCGAAGCGTACCAGGTTAGCCGAACGGTGGTGCGCGAGGCCATCGCGGCTCTCGTCGCCGACGGGCTGGTCGAGACGCGCCAGGGAGCCGGTATCTTTGTGCTTGGACAGCCAGCCAAGTCTGGATTCTCGGTGCCCAAGACCACGGAGATTACCAGCAAGATCTCGCATGCGCTGAACGTCCTTGAAGTCCGCATCGCGCTGGAGATGGAAAGCGCTGCCCTTGCGGCGGTTCGGCGCAATTCGTCGCAGGAAGCGCAGATTCAGGAAAGATTCTTCGAATTCGACCGTCTGCTGAAACTTGGCCAGCCGACGGGCACGGCGGATTTCGCTTTCCATCGCGCCATCGCCGAGGCGACCAACAATCCCTTCTATGTGGAAGTTCTGGACGCGCTCGGCGCGCGGACGATTCCCTGCGACGTTACGTCCCCGTTTGCGACCGAAGAGGTGCTTTCGCACGATTACCAGGCCCAATTGCAGAAAGAGCACCTGGCAATCATGAACGCCATCTTCGCCGGCGATCCCGACGCCGCGCGCGAGGCGATGCGCGCCCATCTGGCGGCCAGCCAGCAACGCTATCGAGCCAGGCTCCTCGAGCGTCGGGTACAATATGCGAGCAACGTCGGCTAAGAGCTTTCGACGCTATCGTCCTATTTTCATTCTTCACGGTTCGATTCCGGTTTCGTTGGCCGTCCAATGAGCAGGCTTTTGCTTGCCGCCGGCTCGATTGGTTGCATCGAAGCTCAACAAAAAAGGGTGCGGATGCTTTGCTCGGCTTTCCCTTAGCTGGCTGCTGCAATCTTGTGCCGAGCTCTGCCCAGATCTCGCATCGCGCCCTTCGGCCATCCCGTTTTCCTAGCCTCTCTTCCAAGGGAACAAAGCGTCAAGGGGTTTGTTCGGATTGGATAAAAATCCGAATTCCATGACGGGAGGAGCACGATGAGCGATGAAACAACCGGCCCCGGCGACCAATCTGGGTTGCCTGCAACGACGCCGCACAGTGGTGACAGTCCGCTTGGTGCGGGGACCGAGGGCGCGGCAGATCGTACCTTGCAGCAAGCGGTGCGCCAAGACCTGGATGAGGTCGGACGTTTAGCCGATGACCAGACGGAGCAAGCCAAAACGGCTGTCAAACGCGCCGCTAAGGACGAGAAGAACCTGGCAGCACGCCAACTCAGCGGCATCGCAAAGGCCATCGAGAAAGTCGGCACTGAGCTTGAACAGTCGGATCAACAAGACCTCGGCCGCTACGCCAGGCAGATCGGCAATTCGCTTCAGCGTTTTGCGCAGGACGTCGAGCATCGCGAGCTCGGGGAGATTGCCGCAATGGCTGAGGACTTCGGCAGAAGGCAGCCACTCGCCTTCCTTGGCATCGCAGCGATTGCGGGACTGGCTGCCAGTCGGTTCCTGACAGCCTCGGCTCAGCGCCACACCAGGCGGCGCATCTCCCAGGCCTACTCCCCGCCATCAGGAAGTGCCCGGCTACGGGAAGGCGGGTCACACTCTGAGGAGGATCGTCACAATGGCTAATCATCGAGACGAACGCCCGTTATCGGAACTCGTTACCGGTCTAGTGGCGGATATTTCTGGGCTCTTCCGAAAGGAAATCGATCTGGCGAAGACCGAGGCATCCGAAAAGCTGGACCGCGCGATAGGGAGTCTCGAGACGCTTCTTATCGGCTTGGTTTTCGCTATAGCTGCGATTGGCCTGCTCTTGGGTGCTGTCGTCAAAGGACTGGCCGCGTTTCTCGTGGCTCAGGGTATGACCGTGGCGAATGCCGAAACGTTGTCGGCGGCGATCGTAGGCCTCGTGGTGGCACTCCTCTCCTGGATCATGGTCTCGCGCGGCCTCTCGACCTTGCGTGGCAGCAGTCTCAGGCTCGACAGGACGGCAGCTTCACTCCAGCGCGACGTCACCGTGGTGAAGAGGAGGGTGCAATGAACGATTCCACCGAGATGCACTCGGCTGCCGAGCTGCAGCGAGAGATCGAAGCCGATCGCCAGCGGATAGAAGAAAAGCTCCACGTGATCCAGGAACGGATGTCGCCTGGTCAACTGAT
This sequence comes from Sinorhizobium numidicum, assembly GCF_029892045.1. Classification (NCBI taxonomy): domain Bacteria; kingdom Pseudomonadati; phylum Pseudomonadota; class Alphaproteobacteria; order Hyphomicrobiales; family Rhizobiaceae; genus Sinorhizobium; species Sinorhizobium numidicum. The sequence goes on along the minus strand of NZ_CP120367.1, from coordinate 1,347,340 downwards.
GGACGAGCTGCTCGAATATGCCAAGACGAGCGGCGGAGCCGAGTATGTGAGCAACCTCGGCACGGCACTTAAGGCGAACCCCATTCCTGTTGCTTTAATGGGAGTTAGTCTCGCCTGGTTGATGGCCAATCCGGGATCCCGCGCACCGGGATCGACGGGGCAGGATGATGAACCGGACGATTATCCGCTCGCAACCGTGACGGGTTCCATAAGGCGAATCGGTCCGGTAGAGGCGAGCTTCGGCGAACGGTATAGCCACTTCACGGATGAAGGCGGTAGTCGCTTCAGGGCCTTGACGGACGCCGCCGGTCGCCGGGCGGGCCACTTCGTCGACCCAAGTGGCAATGTTTATCGCGGCTTTGCCGACGCAGCGGGCAAGCAGATCGGAGACATACGTGATGAGACCGGTGCGCTGTTCGACGAAGCCTCGGGCTGGGCGTCAAGAACTTGGCGGCAGATGAGTGACACGGCCAGCCGCATGTCTCACTCGATTGCGGAAACCGGCAAGTCGCTTGCCGACAGCGTACAAGCCGCTGGCAAAACGCTGCAAGACCAGAGCGCGAGCCTGAATGCGACCATTCTTAAACATTTCCGTGACCAGCCTCTGGTCGGCGGTGCGCTTGCATTTGCCGTCGGCGCGGCAATAGGGGCTGCGCTGCCCCACACCGAGACCGAGGACGAAGCAATGGGTGAGGCATCGGATCAAATGCGCGATAACCTCGCGACGAAGGCAAGCGCAACGGTCGATGAAGCGATCGGAACTGCGGAGGATCTCTTGCAAAAAACGTGAGATGCCCCACTCACTGGAAGCCCACGACGCTGCCAGGGACCGAGTGCGCGAAACGTCTCGGGAATAGTGGTTCTGCGTGCTCGGCCTGGAACTGACGCCCTGACGTCGATCATCGCAGGTCCAGGCATGCCGAGGATCCCTGTCGGCGGCGCGGATGACGCGGGCCACAAAACCGGGCGTCTACTTTAGGGTGCTTGGAGGGACCGTCGGTACCGCGCTCAACAGATCAGGTTAGCTGGCCAAGATGCCCCAATTGGGATCCCATTGAACGCCCTCGACAAGCTCGACGTAGATCGGCGCTGTACCCTCGCTGTGGGTCTTTGCCAGTCTGAGCGCAGATTCGGGCTCCATTTCCTCACCGGAAAAGACGGTATCGTCTTCGGATGCGTCGGTGACCTTTCGTACATATCCTCTGACCTCGTCACCGGAACGGTAAAGCTTGACGATTACCGCGCCCGGCACCGGGTTAACGGGAAGCTGCTGGTAGGTAGGCATGCAGATCTCTCCAAATGTACGCGGCTTCTCACCTTCATTACCGCGGCCCTAGTTTCGCCCGCCCTGTTTCCGTACATCGTTCCGTCCTGCCTTGTCCCCCTTCTTTTTCACAGTAGAAGCTGTTTTGGCGTCTGGCTCCTGGCCATAGTAGGTGCCGCCCAGGTGGCCGCCGCCGCTTGTGTTCTCGGCCTGTTTTTGCGCCTTTTTTTGCGCTTGCTCGACATCGCTCTTCGTCATTTCCGGACTCTCCTCGGTCTCTTGGGAACGACTGTGTAACCACAAGCAAGCCTATCTGTTCCTGCTTTCGCGTCCGCGGACGTTCGGCGGGCGGCCAAGGATACGCAGCGCACCGAGGCCGCGGATTTCCGCGACCGTCCGAGCGGGCGGTGAAATGGCTGAGGAGCAACTACGAGGCCCCGGGGCCTACCCCCATCCACGGCGTCGACTGCAGCCGAAGAAAAAAAGCCCGGCGCGGAGCGCCGGGCAGTGAGCAGGGCTTTGGCTGTCCCTGCGGGGAAGTCGAATGTCCTGCGGCGAGTTTCAGCCGTTCCGTCTGCCGACGCCGATGCTGTCATCGCCACAGCTTGAATGACGCTATTGTGCAAAGATACCGTCGGGTACGGTTGCCTCGAGGCGACGCTTGAACTGACGGATGGAGACATTCATCCAGATCAGCGAAACGGCGACAATAACGAAGAGGAGCATGAAGCAGCTCGACCATAGGCCGGTTAGATCCTTCAGCAAGCCGAAGGTGATTGGCAGAATGAAGCCGCCGATGCCGCCCATCATGCCGACGACACCGCCGACCGCGCCGACATTGGCGGGGTAGTAGGCGGGGATGTACTTGTAGACGGCAGCCTTGCCCAGGCTCATGAAGAAGCCCAGCACGAAGATGACGCTCACAAAAGCTATCGGAGGAACTGCAAACGAGAGGATGAGCGTCGCGACGGCACCGACCGCGAAAGTCGCGTACATGACCTTGCGCGCGCCGATCCTGTCCGAAAGAGCACCGCCATAGGCCCGGAAGAGGCTGCCGGGGATCGAATAGGCAGCCGCAATCATGCCAGCAGTTTCGAGACGGAAGTCATAGACACCGACGAGGTAGCGGGGAAGCCAGAGCGACAGTGCCACGAAACCGCCGAATGCAAAGAAATAGTAGAGGGCGAAGCGCCAAACCTGCAGGTTCTTGAGCGGCTCCAATTCGGCAACGAAACCTCTGGGTCTGTCGCGGCGAGTGCGGCGCGCGCGGAAAGCAGGATCGTCGGTAGTGGAAAACCAGAAGATAACCGCGGTAATCAGGAGCATTGCCGCCCATATCTCCGCGACCGCCTCCCACCCGAAGGCGAGGAGAACAAAAGGAGCGAAGAACTTGGTTACGGCAGCACCCACATTGCCTGCGCCGAAGATGCCGAGGGCCGTGCCCTGCTTATGCGCCGGAAAGAATGGGGAGACATAGGCAACGCCGACGGCGAAAGACCCTCCGGCCAGACCGACACCCAGCCCCGCGATCAGCATTTCCGGATATGTCGTCGCGCGCGACAGGAGAAAGGTAGCGACTGCCGCGACCAGCATCGTGACCGTATAGACCAGCCTTCCGCCGTAGCGGTTGGTCCAAACGCCGAGCAGGATACGGCTCAGCGAACCGGTAAGGATCGGCATGCCGATCAGAAGCCCGAATTGCGCCTCGCTCAGCCCCAACTCCTGTTTGATACGTATGCCAACGATCGAAAAGATCGTCCAAACTGCAAAGCAGACCGTGAAGGCCGCCGTTGAAATCCACAATGCGCGTGCCGACTCCGCTGCGGAAGTCGAGTCTGGTGTGTGAAGAGCGGACATACCATCTCCCGGCGCATCCGGCTGCGCCAATCTCTGTCGTTGATGTTGAAAAAAATCATAGCCCAGGGTTCGCGCCCATCAGCGATCGGCGCGGCGTCCTGCTCAGCGACTTTGCTTTCGGCGCGCGACATTGGGCGCCTTCGGTGAGGCCAAGAGGCTCGATGGTAGTAAGCAAATGGCGTGCCATGTGCCACGCCACGAAAAAACAGGGCTAAATCAACACTCGCGTGGATATGTTTCGCGGACCGTGTGACTAAATATTAACCGGCGCTGACGGCCTTGCACAATAATCATGCACGGCAATGTCGTCGGGTCCCGAGAAGGGGCATTGCCGTTCAATCCAGCAGGCGATCTTGCAGGGGCTTGAGAGGATAGGCTTGCCAGAAGAAGATATCGGCTGCCGCCTGATCGTATGAGAAGTTACGCGCCTCACGGATTTTGCCATTTTCGATGCGAAAGGCGAGCACCCAGAGCGTGTCGACGTTACCGCCGTCTGCGCGGTTGGACCAGCCGCGATGCAGGTCGATCACCCAGTTCTCGTCGGCCATGAGTGCGATGAGCTCGGCGCGGAACTTCGCCCTGCCGAGCTGTTGGAAGAAGGCGGCGACCTCTTCCTTGCCGCGCTTGGTTCCGGCCAGTGGATGATGGCCGGGTATATGCCACTCGATGTCATCGGCGAAGAAGGAAGTGACGCGGCTCATATCGCCGCTGCCATAGGCGGCATAGTAGTCGGCGATGAGCTGCCGGTTCTCCTCCGGGCTCGCGGCCGTGGCGTGGGTGGCCAACAGCATGGGGGCAGACATGGTCAGGGCCCGGACAAAGGACTTGATGGTCATGATAATCTCCTCCGATCGGCAGAACGCTTGCCCGAACGCTCATCCTCGTTCGTCGGCGCGCTTGGCAGCTAGAGTCACTAGTCCGCGATCGCCGGTTTCGTGCGTGTAGGTCATGACCAGGCGCGAGACCTTCCACGCGGCGTTGACTTTGGTGAGGTCGTAACGATAGCGGCCCATCAGGACCCAAAATTTATCGCCGATCCGATGGACAGCCTGGAAATCGGCTTCCGCTGTGGCGGTCGCGCCAGCGCTTTTGACGATTGCATGGTTGGTGACGAGATGCAGCGTGCGGTCAAAACCCGTCAGCGGGCCGGACCATTGTTTGACCACCTCGTCGGCGGATTGCGTGGCCGGCGCGCCGCCCCAGAGAGAGGTGTAGTCCAGCGTTACATTATCGGCGAAAGCACCTCGCACTCTGTCCCACTGATGCCGGTCGGCACCCGCTGCGATGTCGGTGATCGTGTCTATGATCGCAGCCCGATCATCGGGGCCGATCGTTTCGCTGTTGCCGACCCGCCTGAAATCGGTTGCCGCGGCATCGGCCGGGCCTTCTACCTGCTGCCTTACGCCGTCAAACGCCAGGCTGGTCGATGTCATCAGTGCCGCTGCCATCGTGGAAAGGGCCAAACTTCGCATGAAGGCGTTCTCCCCCCGCTGCTCGTGCGGTATCATCCGCAATCGCGAAGATCGCACGGGCGTCTTGTCGACGCTGCAGTGAATCTTGCCGAACATTGGGCGATTATTGCCTTTGTGAATCCGGCCGGCGTTCAGCCGCGGCGGAAGACCGCTGGGGTGACGCCAGTATGCCGGCGGAAATGCTTGCCGAAACGTGACACGTCCTCGTATCCGACGTTGTGGGCGACGGAAGCGATGGACGCTCGCGTGGTCTTCAAAAGCACCTTCGCGAGTTCCATCCGCTCCTGAATCACGTATTGCAGCGGGGTCTTCCCAACCAGTTTTGTGAAGCTTCGCATGAAATGAAACCGGCTCATGGTGGCCTCGGACGCCATCTCGTCCAGCGAAAGATCATCGGCCAAGTGCTCGTGGATGTAGTCCAGGACCCGCCACAGCCGTCGATCCTCGATTGCGACTGCCCAAGTCCTGACCGGTAGAAGCAACTGCGCAAGGTGAGCCGCCACCGCAAGGTCCATCGTCTGACGATATAAGGTCCGCCTGGTATCGGCATTCGAGGCTGCGGAACGGACGAGTTGCACCAGCAAGGGATCGAGCGCCCCAACAACAGGCCTGAAATCGGACGGTGTATCGAACCCGACATCTTGCAGCAGGGCGTCGGACACTTCGAGCTTTACGTAGGAAAGCGGATCATCGTACTCGCAAACACCTTCGGAACCGGCGGGAAGCACCCACCCTTCCGATGCTCGAAGCGGTATCGCCAACCTGTGGTCCGAACCGAGGGACAGGCGGTGGCCTTGCTGGTCCACGAGGAAGATGCCGACTGCCAGGCGCGACAGGGTGAACGTGCCTCCTCCTGGAGGCACGTTCAGTCTTTCGACGAACAGTTGATCGCGGCGGATATGCATGCCTGATCCATTTCTGGCGCCAAAAATCATGCCGACCAACTCCAGGCCACTGCCGACCTTAGGATCTCGGGCCGGGTCGCGCCACTCAATATCCGGCAGAACTGCATCACTTATCAGTCAATTCGGTTCCTGCCTTCGCGACTTCGCAGGCTTGTTCCGAGCGTCGGAATGCGGGCGATGAGGTGCTCCGCTCAAATGCCGGGAAGCGCCGGAACAAGCAGATTTCACCGGCGTTTGCTTATGCCCGCGGTGAGGAGAAACCGTGATTTGGTCACAGCATGTCGGGATAAGAAAACATTCTCCGGACGCTGGTCCATGAATACGAAACAAATCGATCTTGCGGAAAACTTGCAGGCGGCAGAGCCGGGAAGGGGGCGAGATGCCGCCACGCCGGGAGACATACCTGCGAAAGGGATGCGGGACGTTTTTTGGCGGGTGATGACTGAAATCGCCGCGGAGCGCGTCCTTCTGATCGCGGCAGGAGTAAGCTTTTACCTTCTACTGGCACTGTTCCCCGCACTCGGTGCCTTGGTCTCGCTCTATGGGTTTATCGCGGACCCGTCCGACATCGGCGCGCATATGGGTGTTCTGGAGGAGCTTTTGCCGCCTGGGTCCTACGGCCTGATCATGGATCAGCTGCAAGCTCTGACCACTCAAAAGACGTCCACGCTCAGCATCGGTTTTTTTGGTGGCTTGCTGATCTCCTTGTGGAGCGCAGCCAATGGCATCGCCTCGCTCTTCGACGCGATGAACGTTGCCTACGGGGAAACGGAGAAGAGAGGGATAGTATACAGAACGGTGCTGTGTCTCGCCTTCACGGTTGCGGCACTGCTGTTTGCCGTCGCTCTGATCGTGGCGATCGGCATTATTCCGACAGTGCTTGCCTATTTGTGGTTGGACCGTTGGGTTGAGATCATGACACGAGCGGCGCGGTGGCCAGCCATTCTCCTCCTCGTCACTATTGGTACCATCCTCATCTATCGCTTTGGGCCGAGCCGTGAGCGCGCGAAACTGCGTTGGCTCAACTGGGGAGCCGTGTTCAGCACATTACTATGGCTCGCCGCCTCGTGGCTCTTTTCCTTCTATCTCGAGAACTTTGCCAACTACAATGCCACCTATGGCGCTCTCGGCGCGCTGGTCGGTCTCATGATGTGGGTATGGATCTCGGTCGTCATCCTGATCGTAGGTGCTCTCCTCAATGCTGAGCTCGAGCACCAAACGGCGGTCGATTCTACGACCGGAGAACCACTACCGATGGGTGAACGTGGCGCTTACGTCGCCGATACACTCGGGAAGGCAACTGATTGAGCTCGTTTGCGGACAAAATCAGTCCGACCATGTCGGGCTGCGCGAGGGTCTTTCGTCTTTTCATCAGCTTTGACGAAAACGCACCAGATAGAGAGGAGAGACACGATGTTCCGCACCGCCCTCATTGCCGCAGCCCTGCTCGTCGCCGGCCCTGCATTCGCCCAATCCGAACCGGTGGGCGATCGCGTCGAGGTCAACGGCATGCAGATGTATTACGAGGTCTCGGGAAAAGGCGATCCGCTGATCGTGCTGCACGGTGCCTATATGAACATCCCGTCGATGGGCGCGATCATTCCGAAGCTTGCAGAGAGCCACAAGGTCTATGCGCTCGAGCTGCAGGGTCACGGACGCACCACCGACATCGACCGGCCGATCACCTATCCCCACCTGGCAGATGACGTCGCAGCTTTCATGGATGCTGTCGGCATAGGGAAGGCCGATGTCTTCGGCTACTCCATGGGCGCTGCCGTCGGCCTGCAGCTCGCCATCCGCCACCCCGAGAAGGTGAACAAGCTCGCCGCCGCCTCCGTCGCCTACGATGCCGAGGGGTGGCAGCCCGAGTTCAAGGCCTTCATTCCGAGGATGACGGTGGAAATGTTCGTCGGCATGCCGTTCGCAGAGGACTATCGCAAGCTCGCCGCCAATCCCGACGGTTTTCCTGCGCTGGTCAAGAAGCTGATCGCGCTTGAACACGAGCCGATGGCCTGGGAGGCGGACGTCAAGGCGCTGAAGGCCCCGGTGCTGATCATCACCGGCGACGCCGACGTGACAACGCTCGAACATTCGATCGCACTGTTCCGGCTGCTCGGCGGCGGCGTCATGGGCGATATGGGCAAGCCGCTGCCCGCCTCACGCCTTGCCGTCTTGCCGGCGACGTCGCACACTGCCGTCATCGGCCAGTCCGACCTGCTGCATGCCTTCATCGAGCCTTTCCTGAAGGGGGAGAAGCCGAAAGGGATGTTCGAGTAGGGACGCTTTGCGGCCGGGTAGTCTCACCTTTCAAGCGGGGAGATGCCCGGCCACTCATGGCCGAATGCGGCTGGCGCCTTCCGCTGTCGCTGTCATTGACGGTCACCGCATTCGCTTTGGTTGTTCGATGAGCACGATCCGACGCGGAATATTAGCCTATATCCGTGGCGGCACGCTCGTCTCATCGGGTCTCTGCCAATCTTGGGATCGGCTTTGGCCGTCTCTGGGCTTATTCAAAAATCGCCCTACCTGCTTCATGGAGCTAGTCGAATCAAGGTATCGCCATGCTGAAGTGGGCTCTCTTTTTTCTCGTGATTTCGCTGATCTCAGGGTTTCTTGGCTTCTCCGGTGTTTCCGCAGCGACCGCGGGTATCGCCAGGATCCTGTTCTATCTGGCTATCATCATATTCCTGGTGTTCCTCATCCTTGCTTTCATGGCTGGGAGCGCGGTGGTTTAGGAATTGAGCATCTTCCCGAACCTCGGCGCCGAGGTCGCTTTGAAGGAGCGAAGACGCTCGCCGATACGGACTTCTCGAAGAAAAATCGCGAGACTCGGAGACCACTGCAGCAGAAGCCGCTCCGCCCAGCTTGTTTGGGGCGCGCTTCGCCAAGTCTCGTCGCCTTGCTGCATGTGGCCTGCAGCGGGAGACGATAGAACATGACATGATAGTGCAACGGGTCGCTATGGATGCCGCTGATGTTCCAGGACAATTGGCAGAGTTCGGGGGAAAGGCATGAGCGAGGACAATAAGAAAGACTTCGGATCAGGATCGATAGCCGCGGCGCAGCCCTCCAAGCTTCCAACGCTCGCTGCAATGGCTGCCACGGTTGCCGTTCTTTATTTCGCGCGGGACGTATTCTTGCCGCTGGCCGTTGCCGTTTTGCTCACCTTTGCGCTTGCGCCCGTCGTCTGGAAGCTGCGGAAACTCGGCTTGCCGCGCTTAGTCGCCGTCATCGCTAGCGTAACCGCGGCGTTTCTGTTCCTGTCGATATTCAGCATCATCGTGGCCATGCAGGTAGGTGAGGTTGCGCAGAACATCCCCACTTATCAGTACAACATTGTCGAGAAGATCAGGGTCTTGAAGGAGGCGGGGTCGGAAAACAGCGTTCTCGATCGGCTAGGCCGCCTTGTGGAACGGATTGGAACCGAGATCAACCGCCCCGAGCCCCGAACGCAAGCATCGCCCGAACCGCAACCCAAGCAGACGCCGCTTCTCGTGGAGATTTTTTCTCCGGAGCGCCCAATCGAAATGCTGAGGAATATTGTCGATCCGCTCGTTGGCCCTTTGGCCACGACCGGTCTCGTTATCGTCGTCGTTGTCTTCATGCTTCTTGAGAGGGAAGAGCTGCGGGATCGTTTCATCCGCCTTGTGGGCTATGGCGACTTGCACCGCACGACGGAAGCCCTCCAGGACGCCGGCACACGGGTTGGCCAGTATCTGCTCATGCAGCTGGTGGTGAACATTACTTATGGCATACCACTGGCTGCAGGCCTCTGGCTGCTGGGCATACCCAACGCAATTCTGTGGGGCATGCTGGCTATCGTGCTGCGATTCGTGCCCTATATTGGCCCGGTCATCGCTGCGCTTCTTCCTCTGTTCCTAGCTTTTGCGGCGGCTCCGGGCTGGGGCGTGCTGCTTTGGACCGCAGCTCTGTTTGTCCTCTTGGAACTTCTCAGCAACAACGTCGTGGAGCCTTGGCTTTATGGTTCGCGCACCGGCCTGTCTCCGCTGGCGATCATCGTCGCGGCTATCTTCTGGGCTTGGCTATGGGGGCCCGTCGGGCTGGTGCTGTCGACGCCGCTGACGGTTTGCCTCGTTGTTCTCGGCCGCCATGTTCCCAAGTTCGAGTTTCTCGAAATCCTGTTTGGGAATGAGCCGGTGCTCGATCCCAAGGAACGCCTGTATCAGCGGCTGCTCGCGGGCGACCCCGACGAGGCTACCGACAATGCCGAAGAAATACTCGAGGAAAAGTACCTCGTCGAGTTCTATGGCACGGTTGCCATTCCGGCGCTGCTGCTCGCAGAACGCGACCGCGCTCGAGGAGCTCTCACGGATGTGCAGATGGGGCAGGTTGCCCAAAGTGCGCGTACGCTCGTCGCCAATCTTGAGGAAATTGCCAGTGAAGAAGAAGAAGAAGAGGAGGAGGAGGAAGAAGAAGACGCTAATGCGAACGGCACGGGCGCAGGCGATCAAACTGATGAATATGAGTTACCGGCGGGGGACGGGAAGTCCGTACTTTGCATCGGAGGAAGGGGCGATCTGGACGACGTGGCGGCCTCCATGCTTGCTCAGGTCATTTCGATCCAAGGCGCCGAGGCGGCGTCTGCCAGCCACGGGGATCTGAAACCAGGCAGTATCAGAGCTCTGCCGCTGGAGGGGCGTAACGCGGTTATCGTGGGCTTTCTCAATCAAGACTCCGCAAAGCATGCCAAATTTATCGTGCGTCGACTGAAGCGGTTGGCACCGACGGCGCGAGTTGGAATCGTGTTTTGGCAGGAGAATGCGGAAACAGGGTCCAGCGCAAAGATGGAACTGCTCGAAGAGTTGCAGGCGGATTTCGTGGCGATTGCGATAGTCGACGCGGTTTGCGAAAGCCTTTCGGACGAGGAGCCGCGACTGTTGAAGGCGGCGCGCGTGAAGATTGCCCGCCGCTCTCCCACCCGCAGAATAGGCAAGAAAACACAAGAAAAAGCCCCTGCTTAGCGGCTTCTCAGTTTCGTCTTGGGCAGGGCCTAAGGAGGCGCATGTTGACGCATGCCATTTGGCTCTGTTTCTGCCGCAGCCGTTCCAAGTCCGCATCGAGCGGGCCAGGAACGGAGCGAGCGGCCGGCATGATTCGCCCAGGCCATCTGGCCGTATATGTTTCCGGCCTTCTCGACCGCCGATTCGACTTTGCGGATCAGCCCGCTCGGACGGTGGACTTTCCTTCGTTCACCAAGCGCTCCGCCGCGTCCGCGATCGATATGCGCTCGAAAGCAAGTTCGTCCGCAATCGGACGAAGCACCCGCTGGTCGAACTCCGTCGATCCGAGCGGTGCCGGGGAAGGATAGCTGCCCACCTGGTCCTTCAATGAGTCGATATATTTCACCGTCTCCGCTTCCGTCGGATTGAGCGACGGCAGGATCGCTTCGCGCACTTTCGGCGACATTGGTACGCCGCGCTCGACGCCAAGGATCTTGCCGGCTTCGATGTCATTGACGAAGAAGCTGATGAATCGCGCGGCCTCTTCGCCATGCTCGGTCGTCGCGCCGATGCTCCAGATCAATGCCGGGCGGTAGTAATGGCCAGAGGGCCCGCCCTTCTCAGCGCGCGGCAGCATGCCGATACCGAGTTTGTTTTTCATTATTAGCTGATAGCCAACCATCTGGTTCGAATAGGCCATGCCCATGGCCGAATAGCCGAGTGCCAGGCAGTTGGTGTCGATCGTATTCTGGTCAAGTGTCTGGATATCGGCGCCGACGGTGCCGCCGCGCTTGCGCAGATCCTCCCAATACGCATACCACTCCTTGGCCTCCTCGACGGTAAATCCGAGGCCGCTCTCGTTGTAAAGGCTGCTGCCGCGTTGCCGGAGCCAGGCATCGAAGACATAGGCGTAGCGCGCGCCATATGGCCCGCCCCAGACGTTTTTCTTGCCGGCGGCCTTGGTCATTTCGAGTGCGATCTCGGCGTATTCCGACCAAGTGGTGTCGGCGCTCGGAGGTGCTATACCCGCCTTCGCGAAGGCATCGGCATCGTAGAAAAGTGCGAAAGAGTTGAGGCCTAGCCCGATACCCCAAAGTTTTCCATCGACGGTCGTCAGCTTCAGCACGTCCTTGTCGAGATCACCGACGTTCAAGGCCGAGGGGATGAACGGATCAAGCGCGAGGCAGGCGCCGCGCTTGGAGTAATCGGAAATCGTGCTGGGCTCGAGCTGAAAAATATCGGCGATGGAGCGACCGGCCATCTGGGTGGCGAGTTTCGTCCAGTAACCGTCACCACTCAGGCTTTCGCCGACGACCGATATGTCGGGATTCCTCTCCTGGAAGAGCTTGGCGACGCTCAACGTTCGCTTCGAGCGATCATTGGACCCCCACCACATGGCGCGCAACTGCACGTTTTCTGCTGCAAGCGCCGACCGCGAGCTTACGGAGCCAAGTGCTATACCGGCTGCCGCGCCTGCAGAGCCGAGCATGAATGTGCGTCGATTGAGTAACATGCGAGTCCTCCCTTCGTTCTCCCGCTGCGCTCCTCCAGCGTCTTGCGGGACCAAGTTCGACAAGATTATGCAAAAAAACAAATTGCGCAAGAAATTGTTCTGCAATTGCAAAATTGCACAGTTTGCGCGATATTTGCGGGATGAACGATACAAAACGATTCCGCCAGGCCGACATCGCCGCCCGTGCCGGGGTTTCGGTGTCCACCGTCTCCCGCGTTCTCGCGAACGAGCCTGGCATCAGCGAAGACGTCCGGCGGCAGATCCTCAAGGTCGCCAACGACCTCGGGTATCCAACGAGGCCTGGTTCAAAGACAGGCCCGGCAACGTTGGCGCTGATCGCGAGCAACAGCGTGACCGGGGGGTTGAGCGTTTTCTACGAGGGCATCGTCGAAGGACTACGTTCCGAAGCGGCTGAGCAGGGGATGCCGTTCGACATCCGTCTTGTCAGCGAGGCGAAGGCAACGCCCGAGACCGTCCGCGAGCAAATGGACTCCGTCGGCGCACAGGGGCTCTTCCTGGTGGGCATTGATCCCGGCGATGCGCTTTGCGAATGGCTGGAGGAAAGCCACACGCCGGTGATACTCGTCAACGGCACCGATCCTGAACTGCGTTTCGACGGCGTTTCGCCATCGAACTTCTTTGGTGCCTATGCGGCGACACGGCGTTTGCTCGTTGGCGGTCATCGCCGCATCCTTCACTTGACCGGATCGCACCGGCAGACGATCCGAGAGCGCATACGCGGCTTCGAGGCGGCAGTCGGTTCGGTGGAGGGAGGCGAGGGGCGCGTCGTCCACCTGCCATTTGAGGTCAATTCGAGCGTTGAGGCGCATGCGGCGACGCTCGCGGCACTCAGCGCGGACGCCGACTTCTCGGCTGCCTTCTGCATGAACGACTTTGTCGCTGTCGGCGTGCTCGAGGCGGTCACGGAGATCGGCCTGCGTGTGCCCAAGGACTTCGCGATCGTCGGCTTCGACGACCTGCCTTGCGCCCTGATGGCCAATCCACGCCTTGCGACGATGCGCGTCGATCGCGTGGCGCTCGGCCGCGAGGCGATCGGCATGATGCACTTCCGCTTTCATCATCGCGAAGCACCCGCCAGACATGTCTCTCACGCCGTCATCCCCGTGTCAGGCGGCACGTTAGACGAAAGACAGCGCCCATGACCTATGACCCCGCCAGTGCCAATCCGCTTGCCGGCAATCCGCTGCAAACCCGCGGCGACATGCAGCGCGCGCTGATCGATCTCTTCGATCCGCTGTTGCCTCACTTTTCCAAGGGAAATGCGCGGGTTCGTCTTGACGCTGCCGCCGCCCACTTCGATCGCGCCGCTGCCGATCTCGAAGGTTTTGCAAGGCCTCTCTGGGGCCTCGCACCGTTTAGCGCTGGCGGGGGCCATTTCGCTCATTGGGACCGGTATGCCGAGGGTATCGCAAACGGCACGGATCCGAACCATCCGGAATACTGGGGCGCCGTCAACGGACGGGACCAACGTATGGTCGAGCTTGCCGCCTTGGGTTTCGCGCTCGCACTCGTGCCGGAAAAACTCTGGGATCCGCTAACTGCCCGAGCGCGAGAGAACCTTATCGCCTATCTCCTCCATGCTCGGGAATTCGACTATGCCGATAACAACTGGAAGTTCTTCCGTGTCCTCGTCGACGTCGCGCTAGACCGGCTTGGCGTAGACTACGACCGCAGCCTGACCGAGAAATATCTGACCGAACTCGAAGGCTTCTATATTGCCGATGGCTGGTATCGGGACGGCAATGTGCGGCGCATCGACCACTACATTCCCTTTGCCATGCACTTCTACGGCTTGATCTATTCGCGTCTAGTCGAAGACGACTATGCGGCACGGTACCGCGAGCGGGCGCTGGCGTTTGCGCAGGATTTTCGTCACTGGTTTGCCGAAGACGGAGCGACCCTCGCCTTTGGCCGCAGCCTGACTTACCGTTTCGCCTGCGCTGGCTTCTGGTCCGCCCTCGCTTTTGCCGATCTCGAGGCGCTGCCATGGGGCGAGATCAAGGGCTTTTGCCTTCGCCACCTGCGCTGGTGGGCGGACAAGCCGATCGCGGACCGGGACGGGGTGCTGTCGATCGGTTACGGCTATCCGAACTTGCTGATGTCGGAAAATTATAACTCGGCCGGCTCGCCTTATTGGGCGTTCAAGGCCTTCCTGCCGCTTGCGGCCGGCCAAGACCATCCATTCTGGACGAGCTCAGAAATGCCGCCTGCGTCGTCCACAGAGACAGTCGCCCTTCGCCATCCGGGCATGGTGACGATGCCGTGCCAGGGTGATGTGATCGCGCTTTCCTCGGGCCAGGAAAACCGGCAGATGCGCTTCGGTTCGGAGAAATACGCGAAATTCGCCTATTCGACCCGCTATGCCTTCAGCGTTGAGAGCGACGAACGAGCCTTCGGCGGCGGCGCCTTCGATTCCATGCTGGCCTTTAGCGACGACGGCATTCACTACCGGGTGCGCGAGGCCAATGAAGAGGCATGTCTTGCCGGCAACGTGCTCTTTTCCAGATGGTCGCCCTGGCCGGACGTTGTAGTCGAGACTTGGCTGCTGCCGTCCTCGCCCTGGCATGTCAGGGTGCATCGCGTCCTAACGCCGAGGCCGCTTGAAACAGCCGAAGGCGGCTTTGCCATCGCCAGGCGAGACTTCGAGGCCGACACGCTTTCGGCGGTCCCGGGCACGGCCTATGCGATCGGCGCGGAGGATTTCAGCGGCATCTGCGATCTGGGGTCGACCGTGGCGCGCGAAGGTCTCGCTCTGAAGGCTCCCCCAAACACCAACCTGATCGCTGCAAAAACCCTCGTGCCGCAATTGCGCGCGGCGATACCGGCCGGGGAGACCATTCTCCGCTGCGCGGTAATGGCAATTCGCGACGCCTCCGCCGTGTCGGGCGATTGGTTGAGGCCGCCGGTGGCACCGAGCCTCGACGAATTGCGCGTCCTCGCAGAGCAAGGCGTGACGGTGAGTGCGATGGGCGCACCGGGACGAATTCCATGAGCCGGCCCCCGATTGCCTTTGCGATGCGACCCGAACGGACGCAGCATGTTCTGCCGCCGGAGCTTCTGCTGCGGATCGATAATGTCGCCCGCATTCTCGATGAAGAACCGATGACGCGCTTCGACGACCATCGGGCAAAAAACCTGCTGGCCGAAGCGGAAATCCTTGTGACCGGCTGGGGCGCTCCGCTGTTCGATGCAGCCGCGCTCGCATCCTCACCGCATCTGCGCCTCATTGTGCATGCGGCCGGCACGGTCAAGGGTCTGATCGACGCTTCCGTTTTCGACGCCGGAATTACCGTCAGCCATGCGGCCGAGGCCAATGCCGTGCCCGTAGCCGAGTTTACGCTGGCGGCGATTATTTTCGCGGGTAAGCAGGTCTTCCAGTTCCGCGATCTCTATGCCGTCGACCGGGGACGCACGCGCACCCACCTGCTGCAAGCGCAGGCGATCGGAAACTATCGCCGCACCGTCGGCATTATCGGTGCGTCGCGGATCGGGAGGCGGGTGATCGAACTCCTTCGGCCTTTCGATTATCAGGTGCTGCTCTACGATCCGCTGGTCGGGCAGGATGCCGCGAGCGCCCTTGGTGTCGAGAAGGTGGACCTCGACACGCTGATGGCACGCTCGGACATCGTGTCGATACACGCGCCTTTGCTGCCCGAGACCGGGCACATGATCGACGCCGGTCGCTTGGCTCTCATGAAAAACGGAGCAACGCTGATCAACACGGCGCGTGGCGCGCTCGTCGACGAGGCCGCCCTTATCGAAAAGCTGAAGTCGGGTGCGATCAACGCCGTCATCGATGTCACGCATCCCGAGGTGCCTGAAAAAACCTCGCCACTATATGACCTTCCGAACGTGTTACTGACGCCGCACATTGCCGGCGCTGTCGGCCTTGAACGGACGCGCCTTGGCGAGATGGCGGTCGACGAAATCGCACGGTTCGTCGAAGGCGGGCCGCTGCTTTTCGAGATTCGCAAGGATGACCTGGAGCGCATGGCATGAGCGATTTCGAACCCGCGCTCTGCACCGTCACGTTTCGCAAAATGCCCGCAGACGCGATCGTCAGGCTGGCGGTGAACGCCCGGCTTGCGGCAATCGAATGGGCGGGCGACACCCATGTTCCTCCTGGAGACGGGCCGACTGCCCGGCATGTCGCGCGGCTCTGCGAAAGGGCAGGGCTGGCGACCTCCTATGGTTCCTACGTCACACCGCCCACCGATGACCTTTCCGCATTTATGCGCGCACTCGATACGGCAATCGCGCTTGGTGCGTCGAATATCCGCATTTGGCCCGGCACGCGCCAGCGCGACTCTGAAGACTACAACGCCGATGAAAGACGTGCCGCTGCAGATGCAATCCGCGATATGGGCGCGGAGGCCGTTCGGCACGGGGTGACCGTCTCGCTCGAATATCACCCGCAGTCTTTGACTGATGATACCCAATCGGCACGCCGCTTAATCGAGGCGATCGCCCACGACAATGTCTATCTTTACTGGCAGCCACGGCCTGGACTTGAGCTCGACGAAGCGCTCGCTGAGGTCGGAGAACTCGGCGAGCATGTCTCCCATGTCCATGTCTTCGCCTGGGATGCCGATCGCAACCGTTTTCCCTTGAAATCGGCGTCTGAGTACTGGCGAACCGTTCTCTCCGCGATGCCGGCGTCGCGCTGGTCCGGGCGGCGATTTGCCATGCTGGAATTCGTCGCGAATGATGACCCGGCGGCATTTTTCGAAGATGCCGCAACGCTCAGGCAAATCCTCAACGGTGAAAACCGCTAGGCCGCTGATGGCTGCCTACCTGCTTGCCCCCAAACTAGGATGTTGAGCACCCCGGCGTAGGTGGCCCGCGACGGTCGTTCGGATACCGCGACCTTCGGCATCCGACGATCGGACGGCGCGGATAGTATGCAAGTACCATCTCCAGTATAGTCTGAAGGTCTACATACGGCGCCGCGACGTCCGGCGTGTTCGGAGAAAGTCGACGGGCGAAAGCGGGGTCAGCTTCGATGCTGGTCGATTGGTCAGGTGGCATCACCTCACCTGAAGACACAACGAAGGAAATTCACCATGGGAAACCAGATACGCTCGCTGCAACCGGGAGAGCCCGCGCCCGACTTCGCGCTTCCCGCGGCCAATCTCGAAGGAACCGTATCTCTCGCCAGCTTGCGTGGCCGCCCGTTCCTGATAGGTTTCTTCCGCGGGTTGCATTGCCCGTTCTGTCGGCGGCAATTGGGACAGCTTTCCAGCCTGCAGCCTGCGCTGCGCGCCGCAGGGGTCGAGACCATGGCGGTGATCAACACGCCGGTCGAGCGCGCCCGCCTGTATTTCCGCTACAAGCCGACCGCGGTCATGCTTCTGTGCGATCCGGATTGCCGGACGCATCGGGACTTCGGCGTGCCGCGCGTCGATTTCCTGTCTTCGGACAGCAGCGAGCGGACGGAGTGGCCATCCCGCGCAACAATGGCGCAATTCGATGCGGCCCGCGTCAATCCTACCGGTGAGCTCGATAAGCCGCTACAGCCGATGGAGGCTAACTGCGTCCTCAACGCCAAGGATGGTTTTGAGCTCAACGAAGCCGACAAGGCGATCTTCGCAAAGCACGGCACTCAACTTGTCGGGCACTTTCTCGTCAATGCGGCCGGTATCATCGGTTGGGCGCAAATCGAAGCACGCGACGGGCCAAACGATATCGGCATCTTCCCGACCGCCATAGAGATCCTCGCCGTCGCTGACAGCCTTGGAGACCGAACTGGTGCAAACCATGCCCCAGCATTGCAGCATGATCTGCCCAAGAGGCCTGGTTCGTAAAGCGGATCGATTTGAATGCCATGGCGTGGACCATCTCCCCGACGATACCCCTTCGTTCCGCGTCTATGTACTGCCTTCGGGGTGGCGCTCGCGCCAGATCTCCAGGAGCAGCAGCGTCACCGTGAAGGCAACCGGTCCGATCACCAACCCCGCGGGTCCGAAGACGACGATGCCGCCGATCATGCTCATGAACGCTGCGAGACTGTGCAGCTTCAGACGGTTTCCGACGAGGATCGGGTAGAGCAGGTTGTCGACGGTCGCAACTACGCCGGCGCCCCACACAATAAGGATCAATGCCCTGCCCCACTCGCCGCTCAACGCCAGTGAGAGCGCGGCCGGTATCCATATGACAAATGCGCCGAGCACCGGCACGATCGCGAGCAGGCCCATGATCAGGCCCCAGAGCAATGGCGTCGGCATGCCGAGGAACCAGAAAATCAGGCCGCCAAGCGTACCCTGGATGACAGCCACAGCGACGGTGCCGAAGACAATGGCTTGCACGGTGTCGCTTACCCGGCCGAAGAGTCGGTTCATCTCTACTGACGTCAGCGGGGAAAAGCCCTTGATCGTATCCAGCGCTTGGCGACCGTCGCGCAGGAAATAGAACAAGAAGTAGAATGTGAGGACGAGATCTATGACCTGCGCCACCGAGCCGCGCACGAAGGATGCGCTGACGTTGGTGAGCCAGGTGGCGGCGTTGCCCGCAATTCCGGCGACATCAAGCTGCGTCTCGATCCAGTTGACGATCGGTGCAATTCTCGGGTGGGCCGCGAGAGTTTCGGCCCAGCTTCCGGACCGCAGCATTTCTTCCACGGACCGCGCGCCTTTGGCCGCCTCGCCGACCAGCCGCTCCGCAATGAAGAGCACCGGGACAGCGACCACAAAAACGGCGCTCGCCACGGTGATGGCCGCGACGATTTCCGGATAACGGACGCGCTTTTCGATCTGCTGGTGAAGCGGATGGAACATCACGGCCAGAACCAGCGCCCAGGCGAGGGCGGGTAGGAAAGGTACGGCGAGAAGATAGCAGACAACTATTCCCGCGACGATTGCGGCCAGAAGCACGAAGGACCGCGAACGCCGCGGCGTCAGGAGCTGATCCGGAGCGTCTGTTGCTGCCCGCGCGGAAACATTCTTCGCCATCGCTTGACGTTGCTCCTTTTTCAGCAGTTTGGAGCCAGAGCAGCGGAATTGTCAAAGCAAGCGATTCACAATGCCCGAACTTACGAGACACGTGTGGCGGCGTTACTGTTCCTTCAGCCAGTCCTGCAGTTCCGCCTCGGCGCGCTCCAGTGCACTATAGTTCAGAAGCTTGCGCAGGAATGCCACCGTGACGGCGCGGGCGCGCAGATTGAACCGGCCGTCGACCTGATCGTCGGCCGCTGCCTGGTAGACGTCCAGCTTGTCGTAGAGGTGCTGCAGACGGTTCTGCACGCTGCGCAGCGACAGGTTCCGGCGTTTCGCAATCGCCCGGTCCGTAAGCCCGAGCGCGATGTCGACGAGGATTTCATATTCGGAGTCGGTGAAGCTGTTGGCGTGGCCGATGCTTTTCTGCTGCATCCCGCGTACTTCGCGATCGATCACGCATTGGCTCTCGACGAAGATCGAACGAAGCGCCAGTTTCAAGCGCTCGTCGGAAGCGGACTTCAGCACGTAGCCATAGGACGCCCCGTCAGGAACAATGCGGGAGACGCCGCGCACGTAGGCCTCGTCGGAGTAGTTCGACCAGAAGAGGATGCGCGTGTCCGGGCGCTCCTTCCAGATCGTGCGGGCGGCCTCGATCCCGTTGCGGTTCGCCATCTGCAGGTCCATGACGATGTGCGCGGATTTGTACTCACGGGCGAGCTGCTCGCCAGCGGTGCCGTTCTCCGCCTCGATGACGGTGTCGCATTCCGGCAGGGCCGAACAGACCGCCTCATGCAGGTATGAGCGATGCAGCGGGTCGTCCTCCACGATCAGAACCTTCATCGCCGGTCCTCCCATTCTATTCCGCGTCTGCGCCGGGCCGATCGAGCGGCAGCAAGACGGTAACCGTCGTGCCGCGATTGCTGCGCCCTGGTCCGATCGCAAACTTCGCCGATATGAGCCGCGCACGCGTCTTCATGTTGTCGATGCCGCCGCCGATGCGCCCTCTGGTCCTGGCAAGGCCGCCTCCGTCATCCGAAACCTCGATCGAAACCTGACCATCCTCGACCCGAAGCCGGACGATGAGCGACATTGGTTGGGCGTGGCGAACCGCATTGTTGATTGCCTCCTGCGCGATGCGGAAGAGAGCGACGCTCACCGTCGGCTCCAGGCGATCAAGCGCCCCGGCAGTGTCGTCGATGAGTGCCCACTCGATCGGCAAGGCACTGTCGCGCACGGACCGGTCGAGATGGTTCTCCACCGCCTGGGCGAGACCGAAGAGCTGCAAGACGGAGGGTTTCGCCTGCTCGATGATCTGCCTCAGGTCCTGCATACAGTGCTGAAGGCCACGCGAGACGGGCTCGAGCGCCTCGCCGGTCAACTCGCCGGACCGGGCCAGCCGGTCGATGCGGCGCGAGAGGCGGGTGAGGTCGGCGAGCGTCTGGTCGTGGAGGTCCATGCCGATGCGCTGCCGTTCCTGCTCCAGGGCTTCGGTCAACTTCAGGGCGCCTTGCCTCAGCCCTTCCTCGCGTGCCCGCGCTTCCGCCTCGACGATCGCCGACTGCTGCGCCTGTTCGGCGGAGCGCAGGGCGAAGAAATAGGGCGCCAGCAGGTCGGCGATGATGCGCGCCCGCTCGACGTCCTCCATCGTGTAGATGCCTGGTGTCTGCGATGAGCAACTGAAGGCGGCGATGATCGTGCCCTGTACCTTCAGCGGCACATGCAGGCGGCTGCGCAATGACTGCTCGACGATTGGCCGCTTGAAGGCGCCCTCGAAGTGGAAGCGCGCATCATTCATTGCGTCGTCGGTTAGCAAGTACTCCACTTCGCCCCAGAGGAGCGAGCGAATGGGACTGTTGACGACGGGCGCCGAGGCGGCATTTCCCCAGGCGGTGTCCATGCCGGTTTCGTAGGCCGTGTGATAGTTGCCGTCGACCATGAGAATGCAGACGTCGAGATGATCGTGCGGGATGATATGCGCCACTTCGGCCGCAACCGCGCGGATGGCGGAACGGAAGTCGAGCTGGCCGGCGAGCAGCCGGGAAATACCGAGATAATGATCGACCAATGCGGTCGGCGCCATATGCAGCATATCCGCAATTCCTCCCGCGATCGCTTCGTGCTCCTTGAACCCGCGACCCGCTCTTCCATTAAGCGCTCGACGGCGTATCCGCGTCCTGCATAAACCCGCAACTTGTGATGCAAAACCCGCAAACGACTTGCCGTATGGCGCCTGTACAGACCGCCCATTCTCCCTCATCCTGCCCTTACTGAGGAGGAAGCTCAGTGCAAGAACAATTTTCAGCCGCCTGCGGGAAACGCGCAGGGGATGAAGCGATCCGATCGAAGGACGGATCCCGAGGGAGGAAGATATGACATTTCGCAAGATGCTTCTGGCATCGGTCGCCGTTGCATGCGCCGCCATGCCCATATCCGCATTCGCCGACACGTCCGGCAAGAAGATCGCGCTTTCCAACAACTATGCCGGAAACTCCTGGCGCCAGGCCATGCTGACGAGTTGGAACAAGGTGACGGGCGAGGCGGTCAAGGCCGGCGTGGTCGCCGCTGCCGACGCCTTCACGACAGCCGAGAACCAGGCGACCGAGCAGGCGGCGCAGATCCAGAACATGATCCTGCAGGGCTATGACGCGATCGTCCTCAACGCCGCGTCTCCGACGGCGCTTAACGGTGCCGTCAAGGAAGCCTGCGACGCCGGCATCACGGTCGTCTCCTTCGACGGCATCGTGACCGAGCCCTGCGCGTGGCGCATCGCCGTCGATTTCAAGGAAATGGGCCGCAGCGAGGTCGAATATCTCTCCAAGAAGCTGCCGCAGGGTGGCAACCTGCTCGAGATTCGCGGCCTCGCCGGCGTTTTCGTCGACGACGAGATCTCGGCCGGCATCCACGAAGGGGTCAAGCAGTTCCCGCAGTTCAAGATCGTCGGCTCGGTCCATGGCGACTGGGCCCAGGACGTCGCTCAGAAGGCCGTTGCCGGTATCCTGCCGAGCCTGCCGGAGATCCACGGCGTCGTGACGCAGGGCGGCGATGGATACGGTGCGGCGCAGGCGATTGCCGCAGCAAAGCGACCGATGCCGGTCATCATCATGGGCAACCGCGAGGATGAGCTGAAGTGGTGGAAGGAGCAGAAGGACGCCATTGGTTATGAGACCATGTCGGTCTCCATTGCACCGGGAGTCTCTACGCTCGCCTTCTGGGTCGCCCAGCAGATCCTCGACGGCAAGGAAGTGAAGAAGGACCTCGTGGTACCGTTCCTGCGCATCGACCAGGACAACCTGGAACAGAACCTCGCCAATACGCAGGCCGGTGGTGTCGCAAACGTAGAATATTCGCAGGAAGACGCCATCAAGGTCATCGAGGCCGCGAAGTAAGCCTCCCAACCACCCGCGCGGTTCTGTCCGAACCGCGCGGCAGCTTTCACTGGAGAAAAGGCAGTTCTGCCTGGAGAAAAGACGGCATCGATGACGGGTGATACGCTGAAGGCGATGATCGAGGTCGCTGACGCCAAGGTGAGTTTCGGTGCGGTCAAGGCGCTCGACGGCGTGAGGTTGGCGATCTGGCCGGGCGAATGCGTGGGGCTCGTCGGCCATAATGGCGCCGGCAAGTCGACGATCGTCAGCGTTATCAACGGCGGACTGACGCCGAATGAGGGTACCGTTTCCGGCGACGGCGAAGTCATCGCGCGCTACGGCATCAATACTGCCCGATCGCGCGGCGTGCGCTGCGTCTTTCAGGAGCTGTCGCTCTGCCCCAATCTCACCATCATAGAGAACACCCGCATCCTGCACCGCCATCTCGGCGGCTTCGGCTGGCGCAAACGCGCGAAGCAGGTGATCGAGCGGAGCCTCGATGCGGTCTTTCCCGGACATGGCATCGAAAGCGATAGCAGCGTCGGCGAACTGACGATCGCCGAGCGCCAGATGGTCGAGATCGCCATGGCCTTCTCCGACGCGGGCATTGCGCCTCGGCTCGTCATCCTGGACGAGCCGACCTCGTCGCTCGACGCCAGCCTTGCGGAGCAGATGCTCGCCTATGTCCGCCGCTTCGTCGCCGCCGGCGGATCGGTCATCTTCATCTCGCACATCCTGCACGAGATCCTCATCACGGCGGACCGCATCGTGGTCATGAAGGACGGACGCATCGTCGCGGAGCGGCCTTCCGCCGATTGGACGGAGCACAGCCTTGTCGAGGCCATGGGCAGCGTGGTCAAAGGCGAGGCGCATCGCCGCACGCTCCGGGACCTCGCCGCCGCGCCGGTCGTCATCGAACAGGGCGGTCGTGGCATCCCCTTCCGCGCGAAACGCGGCGAGATCGTCGGTCTTGCCGGGCTCGCCGGACATGGTCAGACGCGCATGCTGATGAGGCTGCATGCGGCGGCAAGCAGTGACTGGCTGCCGCGCCGCAACTCGGCCGTCACGTTCGTCGCAGGGGACCGCCGCCTGAACGGTGTGTTCGAACTCTGGAGCATCCTGAAGAATTTCTCCATCGCCTCGCTCGGAGATCTTGCGAAGCGTGGCGTCGTAAAGGCGGAGGCGGAGGCGGAGCGCGGCGCGGAATGGAAACGCCGCATCGACATCCGGACGCAGGATCTGGCCAACCGCGTCCTGTCGCTGTCGGGCGGCAATCAGCAGAAGGTGCTCTTTGCGCGGGCGCTCGCGACCCGCGCCCCGGTTGTCCTGATGGATGACCCCATGCGTGGCGTCGACGTCGGCACGAAGCAGGAGGTCTACGAGATCATCCGCGAGCAGGCCGCAGCCGGCAGGACCTTCGTCTGGTACTCGACTGAAATGGAGGAGGTCTGCCTCTGCGACCGCGTCTATGTCTTCCGCGAGGGCGCGATCGCCGCAGAACTTGCCGGTGATGCCGTCACCGAGCAGAACATCCTTGCCGCCTCCTTCGAGGGAGCCGCGGCATGAGGCTGAGGATTTCCGCCGACGCGATCCGGCTGACGATACCCGCCCTTTCGCTGACCATCCTGCTTGCCGCCGTGTTCTGGTTACAGCCTCGGGCGATGAGCTACATCGGGCTCAACCTGCTTTTCAATCTTGCCGTTCCGATCGCCCTCGCGACGATCGCCCAGATGCTCATCATGTCGGTCAATGACCTTGATCTCTCAATGGGTACCTTCGTGAGCTTCGTCGCCTGCGTGACGGCGACCTTCCTCCGTGACGCACCGCTTATCGGCGCGCTCGTCCTTGCCGGCTTGGTCATGGCCTATGCCGCGCTCGGCATCGTCATACACCTTCGCAACCTGCCGTCGATCGTCGTATCGCTCGGGATGAGCTTTGTCTGGGCGGGCCTTGCCGTCCTCCTGCTGCCGGCGCCCGGCGGACAGGCGCCGGACTGGGTGCGTGCGCTGATGACGATGAAGCCGCCCCTCGCCCCCATGGCGATCGTCGCGAGCATCGTTATCGCCATCCTCGCGCATCTCATCGTCATGCGCTCCTCTCTCGGGGTGCTGATCCGCGGCGTCGGCGGCAACCAGCGCTCGGTCGAGCGCGCCGGCTGGTCCGTACTTGCCGCCCGGGCCGCCGCCTACGGCCTTGCCGGGATTTTCGCGGTCCTCGCCGGCATCGCGCTCGTCGGCCTCACGACGTCGGCCGACGCCAACATCGCTCTTCGCTACACTCTGCTCTCGATCGCAGGCGTGATCCTCGGCGGCGGCGAGTTCATCGGCGGCCGCGTCTCTCCGGTCGGGGCCGTTATCGGCGCCTTGACCCTGACGCTTGCCGGCTCGTTCCTGTCGTTCCTGCGCATCTCGCCTGACTGGCAGATCGGCGCTCAGGGTGCGATCCTCATTATCGTCCTGGCGCTCCGTCTGCTCCTCAATCGCATCGAGGCCCGGGAGAAGGGCCGATGAGCGCGCTTGCCCGTCTTTGGCGAAAACCCTGGATATGGTCCTGGATCGCGACCTTCGTCGTCTGGTTCGCCACGATCATGGTCACGGGCGGCGCCAGCACGCTCGGGCTATCGCAGGCCGCGCTCACATTCGCGGCCTTCTCCATCATCGTCGGCCTCGGCCAGATGTTCGTCATCACGCTCGGCCCCGGCAATATCGACCTGTCCGTTCCCGCGACCATGACGCTCGCGGGCACAGTCGCGCTGAAGCTCATGAACGTCGAGAACGGCATGATCTTGCCGGGGCTGCTCATCGCCGTCCTGATCGGGATCGCGGTGGGCGTGGGCAATTACGCACTCATCAAGGCACTTCGGATCCCGCCGATCATCGCGACGCTGTCGATGAGCTTCATCGTCCAGTCCGCGGCGATCTGGACCAACCGCGGGCTTCGCATCAAACCGCCGAGCTTCCTGGCGGATTTCACCACATCGAGCACGCTCGGCGTGCCCAACGTCGCCATCATCGCGCTCCTCATCTCACTTTTCGCCTGGTTCCTGCTCGAAAGGACCATCTACGGCCGCTGGATCTCCGCGATCGGACAGAGCATGCCGGCTGCGAAGATGGCGGGAATTCCGGTCGACGGCAGCCGCTTCGTCACCTATGTGTTCTGTGCCGTGCTCGCCTCGCTTGCCGGCTACCTGCTCGCCTGTTTCTCCGGCGGCGCGGCGCTCAACATGGGTTCGGAATATCTCTTGATGTCGATCGCCGTCGTCGTTCTCGGCGGCACCGCGGTCGCCGGCGGCGATTCCAACGTCCCGGGCATATGGGGCGCCTCGCTCTTCATGTTCCTGGTCGTCTCCATGCTCAACACCTACGGACTCGGGGCAGGCATCCGCTTGATCATGACCGGGCTCATCATCATCAGCGTCATCATGCTCGCAGGCGGCCGACAGCCAGGCGCGCGCTAATTCGAGGTCCGACCATGGCCAGGAACCCTATCTACGAAATTCACGATCCGCGTCTCATCCACATGATCGTCGGCAGCGCCCGCCTCGAGGAGCTCTATTCCGGTTGCCGTTGGGCGGAAGGACCGGTCTGGTTCAGCGATGCGAACCAGCTCCTGTGGAGCGACATCCCGAACCAGCGCATGCTGCGCTGGACGCCGGAGGGCGGCGTCTCCGTTTTCCGCCAGCCCTCGAATTTCGCCAACGGCCACACGCGCGACCGGCAGGGACGCCTGGTTTCTTGCGAGCACGGCACGCGCCGCGTCACCCGTACCGAGTTCGACGGCTCGATCACCGTCATCGCCGAAAGTTATCAGGGCAAGCGGCTGAACTCGCCCAACGACGTCGTCGTCCGGTCGGACGGTACGATCTGGTTCACCGACCCGAGCTACGGCATCCTTTCGGACTACGAGGGCTATAAGGCGGAGCCGGAACAGGCGACGCGCAACGTCTACCGGCTCGATCCGCAGACCGGCGAGCTCGATGCCGTGGTCACCGACTTCAATCAGCCGAACGGTCTCGCCTTCTCGCCGGACGAGAAGCTCCTCTATGTCGCGGATTCCGGCGCAAGTCACGACGACAGCCTGCCGCGCCATATTCGCGCTTTTGACGTGGTCGACGGGCGGCGGCTCGCCAATGGCCGCGTCTTCGCGTCGATCGACAACGGCATTCCGGACGGTATCCGGACGGACAAGGCAGGAAATCTCTGGTCGAGCGCCGGCGACGGCGTGCACTGTTTCGCGCCGGACGGCACACTGATCGGCAAGATCCTCGTGCCGCAGACGGTTGCGAACCTCACCTTCGGCGGTCCCCGCCGCAACCGTCTCTTCATCGCGGCGACGACTTCACTCTATTCGCTTTATGTCACCGCGACCGGCGCCCAGGTCCCCTGAGAATGAGCGTCACTCTGTCGACTGCCGGTTACATTGCGCTGCAAGTCGGCCGGTCCCTGCAGTTTTGGGATCACGTTTGAGATTCGCGAAACGGCGCGATAGGCTTAAACACCGTCGCGATGGAGAGCGATATGAGCCAGACGCAGAGTTCCACCAACGCATCGGCTACCGTTGCATTCATAGATCTTGCGGGCTTCAGCGCTATTGCGGACGTTTATGGAGACGCATCCGCGATTGCCGTGCTCGAGATATTCGAGAGCATGGTCCGCGACGCGCTTAGCGGCTATGAGCCCCCGATCAAATGGATCGGTGATGAAGCAATGCTCTCGTTTCCTGAGCCGGAAATAGCAATCCAGGCACTCGGAACGCTGTTGCAGGCATGCCGGAAAGAACCGCGCCTCCCGCTCACTCGGACGGGGCTGAACCACGGGCCGGTCATCCGCAGAGCAGGCGATCTCTTTGGGTCGACTGTCAACATAGCAGCACGGATTGCGGCGCTCGCATCCCCCGGTCAATTGCTTGCCACTCAACCCATTGCCGAAGCGGCTGCCGCCAGGGGCATTCTAGTACGAGATCTCGGAACGGTGGCGCTTCGATCGGTAGCCGGCGAAGTCCCTCTCTATGAGATCGAGCTTGCTCCGTCCGCTGACCCGGCCTGGATCGATCCGGTGTGCAAGATGCATGCACCGTATTCATCCTATAGGCGGGCCGCCCCGCAGGGGCCGTGGTTCTGTTCGCCGCGTTGCGAAGAAGCATATCGGAAGTCGCCGCAGACCTATCCGTTGCCCTGATGACGGCATGGTCTGCGGAGCCCGACGATCACCGCTGGACACCGCAGCCAGATGGTCTGAAGCGGCGCGTGCCGCCGTCACGCGCTTACCGCGACAGCCGATCATGAGCAGTCTGGCCGCCGAGTATCCCCGCCAGGTCAAATCGTTGCCCCCCGGTGTCGAAGTAGTGAAGGTGGCTTCCATCGCTCGAAAGGTGAACCGTATCGCCGGCTTCGATCGCGACCGACGATCGATACTCGGCGATGACTGACTGGCCATCCTGCAATTGACAATAGAGATACTGCGTACCGCCCAGATACTCGTCGAAATCCACCTTGGCAGGGATCGTTCCGGCGCTATTGGAAGACACGATAAAATGCTCCGGCCTTATGCCCAGGGTAAAGATTTCACCTCGTCGCAGCTTCTCGGGAGAAATGCATGAGGCGATCCGGTCGGAGCCTATTCGGATCGATCCATCGCCCACCCATTCAGCGGTCAGGAGGTTCATTCGCGGGGAGCCGATGAAGCCCGCGACGAACAGGTTGGCCGGTCTCTCGTAGATCTCCCGCGGACTGCCGACCTGTTCGATGCGACCATCGCGCAGCACAACGATCATGTCGGCGAGCGTCATTGCCTCCGTTTGGTCATGCGTGACGTAGATCATCGTATTGCCGAGTTCGCGATGCAGCCGGGCGATCTCAATGCGCATCGAGATGCGCAGTTCCGCATCCAGATTGGACAGCGGCTCGTCGAACAGGAAGACATCCGGCTTGCGCACGATTGCCCTTCCGATCGCCACGCGCTGGCGTTGGCCGCCGGAAAGCTGGCCGGGGCGGCGATCGAGCAGATGGTCGATCTTCAGGATCGCCGAGGCTGCGGCGACGCGGGAGTGGATCTCCGAGCGTGCCGTGTGAGCCATCTTCAACCCGAAAGCGAGATTCTCGCGCACGCTCATATGCGGATAGAGCGCATAGGACTGGAAGACCATGGCAATGCCGCGATCGGAAGGATCGAGATCGGTGACGTTGCGCCCCTTGATCTCGATCTCGCCGTCGGTGACTTCCTCGAGCCCCGCAATCATCCGCAGCAATGTCGATTTTCCGCAGCCCGACGGGCCGACGAAGACCACGAAGGAGCCCTCCGCGATCTTCAGGTCGATGCCGTGAATAACGTCCAGGCTGCCGAAGCTCTTGCGAATGCCGCTCAGCACAACACCGGTGTCGGTCATCTCATTCACCGCTCAGTTCACCCGCCCTGACCCAGACGAGCATTTCGCCCGGCGCCCGGTTATCCCAGAAAGCATAAGGCACAAATCGGGCCGTTCCTCGTTGGATTCTGGGCGGCGATGTGCGGTAAAGCGCGCTGCCCCAATCCGCCTCGTCGCGCGCCACGGGAACATCGAGAGCTACGGCGCCGCGGAGCTCAGCGATTTCGGTCGTCTTCGCCTCCGATAGTTTGCCCTCGAGTACGATACGGTTCAGGCCTTCGCCGTTGTCGGTTGATTCGACACAGTAGACCAGAGGGCCGCGCATCAGTGCTGTGCGTCCCGCGTCCTGACGCACGAGCGGATTGGCAAAGAGCGTACGGGGAGCGAGCGGAATATCCAGATCGATGTGATCGCCTGTCCTCCATTCCCGTTCAATGCGGGCGTAGCCATCGACCATCACCGGTGCAAGGTCGAGCGCCCGACCGTTAACCTTCAGCGTCGAACCATCAGCCCATTCGGGGATGCGAAGGGATAGGGCGAAGCGGACCGGCTTGTCTGCTTTGAGCTCGAAACGGATCGCTCCGTCCCATGGGTAGCGGGTCCTCTGCGACAGTTCGATCTTCGCGCCGTCGAGGTCGAAGCGGGCCGTGCTTTCCCCATAGAGATGCACCACTATTTCGTCGTCTGCCACTGCATACATGTAGGAGCCGATGGAGGCGAGAAGTCGAGCGATATTCGGTGGGCAGCAGGGGCAATGATGCCATACCCATCGGTGGTGCTTGCCCGCGCTTTCGAGCGGATTTTCATAGAAGAACGTCTTGCCGTCCAGCGACAGGCCGGACATGGCCCCATTATAGAGCGCCTGCTCCATGATATCGGCGTAGCGCCGGTTGGGGCTGCGGCCGAGCATGCGGCTCGCCCAGAAGACGAGCCCGACGGAGGCGCAGGTCTCGGCATAGGCGCTTTCGTTCGGCAGGTCGTAATAATCGGTGAAGCCCTCGTTCGACGCGGCCGGGCCGATGCCGCCGGTCACATACATCTGCTTCGTCGTCAGATCGTCCCAGAGCGTTTCGAGGGCGGTCGTCAGGCTGTCATCATTGTATTCGGTCGCGACATCCGCCATGCCGGAATAGAGATACATGGCGCGAACGGCATGGCCGACGACCTTCTTCTGTTCGCGCACCGGCAAGTGCGATTGGCTGTATTCATAGGTCTTCTGGATGAAACTGGCCGGATCACGCCCGTCCCGAATCGCTTCCTCGGTGAAAAAATGCGGTTCGGTGCCGCGTTCGTCGATGAAGAATTTGGAAAGATCGAGGTATTTCTTCTGACCGGTTACACGCGCCAGCTTCACCAGCGCCAGCTCGATCTCCTCGTGACCGCAATAGCCGCGAAGTTGCCCCTCGCCGGAACCGAAGACCTTGATCATGTAGTCGGCAAAGCGGCACATGACATCGAGCAGCTTGCGCTTGCCGGTTGCCTGAAAATAAGCGACCGCCCCTTCGATCAGATGGCCGGCGCAATAGAGTTCGTGATGGTCGCGCAGATTGGTCCAGCGGCGGCCGGGCTGGACGCGCTGGAACCAGGCGTTCAGATAACCGTCCTCGTCCTGCATTTTCGCGTACATGTCGATGATCTCGTCGACTCGCGCTTCGAGCTTGGGATTAGGCCTGCGGTAGAGCGAATAGGCGACCGTCTCGATCGACTTGCCGAGATCCGAATCCCAGAACATCTGCGTGGTGCCGCCCCAGGGCTGGATCGGAATGACGACGCCCGGGCTCGGCTTGCTGGTGTCGATGGCACGCACCATGCCGGCTTCGACGCAGCGGTCGAGCAGCGTTTCGGCGGTGGAATCGCAGATCGCGTCCTGGCGATCGCCAAATAGCCCGTGCACGTCGACACTCGGAACGGGCAGAGGGCGGAACTGGCGGTCTCTCTTCATCTTGTTCATGGATTCATCCGTTTCTTGAGATCATTTCACCGCGCCGGCCATCAGCCCGCGCATGTAATAGCGTTGCAATAGAAGGAAGACGATCAGGCAGGGGACCGTCATGACGGCGACGCCGGCTTGAACGGCACCCCAGTTGATCGCGCCGAGACGTCCGGCGCGCACTGCCATCATCAGGACGGGCAGGGTGTATTTCTCGTTGCTGGAAAGCAGGATCAACGCTGCAAGGAACTCGTTCCAGGCGTTGAGGAAGGCGAAGATCGCGACGGTCGCGACGCCCGGCAGGACGAGCGGCAACAGCACGCGCACGAGCAATCTGAGATCGCGGGCGCCATCGATGCGGGCCGCCTCCTCGATTTCCTTCGGCACGGCATCAAACGCGTTGCGCATCATGAAGACCGAGAAGGGGAGTTGCAGCGTTACATAAACCAGCGTGAGGCCAAGAAGCGAATTGTTCAGACCGAGTTTCGCGAGAATGATGAAAAGCGGGGTCAGGATCGACTGGAACGGGATCATCAGCGTCGCGATGACCAGGACGAACAGCATGTTTTTCAGCGGGAACCGGTAGCGCGAGAAGCCGTAACCGGCGAGCAGGCTGACGGTGACGGTGAGAACCACGGTGGCGACCGAGACGAGCAGCGAATTCAGCGTGTGCTGCCAGATGCCGGCGCCGAAGCTGTCGAGCGATCTGTAGGAGTCGAGACTGATACCCGTTGTCGGCCATGGCGGCAGAGGCGGCAGGCGTGCTTCGGTGCCATGGCGAAGCGAGGCCAGAAAAGTGATGACAAAGGGCGCAAGGAAAAACAGCGCGATGGCGATGCCCGCTGCGTGATAGGCCGTGTTGGCTCGAAACGCTTTTCGGGCGCGGCGTTCTTTCGACAGGCTCATGGCCGCTCCTCCCCGACCCGCAGGAGCCAGAGCTGCACAATGCTGATCGCAACCAGGATAGCGAGAAGGGCGATCGAGAGGGCCGCGCCGTAGCCGAGATTGAACGACACGAAGGACTGGTTGAAGATATAGTAGACGACCGAGATCATCCGGTTCTGCGGCCCGCCGCTGGTCATGATGTAGAATTGGTCGAAGGCGAGGATCGAGCCCGTGACCGAGATGATCAACGCAAGCGCGATGGTCTTGCGCATGAGAGGAAGCGTCAGGTGCCGGAAGCGCTGCCAGCGACCCGCGCCGTCGATCCGGGCGGCTTCCGTCAACTCGGATGGAATGGCCTGCAACCCGGTCAGGAGAATGATCATCGTAAAACCTGCGATTTTCCAGACGACCATGACGATGATGGTGAGGAAAGCGCTGTCGAAGGTGGCGAGCAGGTTCGGACTTTTCTCAACCAGGCCCATGGCCTTCAGGGCTGGTCCGATGAAACCGCTATCGACATTGGCAAGCCATACCCACAGCAGCGAGGCCGTTGCCAGGCCGACGACGACGGGCAGGAAGATGATGGTGCGATAGGCGCTGACGAGGCGCCGTTGTTTCTCGACGAAAATTGCCAACGGGAAGGCGACGGCGAAAATCGCAATCGTCACGATGACGGTATAATAGGCCGTGAACTCCAGCGCCGAAATAAAGCGGGCGTCGTTGAACATGCGGACGTAGTTCCTGAAACCGATCCAGCGCGTGCCGCCCATCAGCGGCCAGTTGTGCAGGCTCATCCATCCGGTGAAGATGACCGGCAGGACGAAGAACAGAATGACGAGTGCCATCGCCGGCGCGATGTAGAGAAGACCACGCCAGCCCGATCGGCGCCTGCGCTTGCGCGCTGCCGATAGCTTTCTTGAACCGGAACCGGTCATCGAAATGCTCCGCATGTTTGTTTGAAAAGCTGGCCGGGAGGCGGCTTCGCCTCCCGGCCACAGCAGCCTTGGGAGATTATTGGCCGCTGTCGATAATCGACTGCATTTCGCTCTGCGCGTTTTCAAAGGCACCGTCGACGTCATCACCGAAGATGGCGGCGTTGGTGAAGCTCGCCCAGGGTCCGTTGGCGCTGTTGATCAGATCGTTGAACTGCAGCGTGTAGGGTGTCTTGGCGACGGAAATCGCCTTCAGGCCGACCTGCAGGCGTGGAGACCCTCCAGTACCTTGTCGGCGATATCGCCGCGCGATGGCAGGCTGCCATATTTCGCCATGACCTTCTGCCCTTCCTCGGAATAGATGTATTCGAGGAATTCCTTAACGGCGTCGATCTTCGGCGTTCCTTTGGTGATGACGAAGTTGTCGCCGCCGGCAAAGGAGGAGGTCCCGCCATTGACACCGGGGATCAGCGTCACCCCGAAGTTGATGTCCGGGTGTTCGGTCACCAACGTGCCGATGGCGAAGGCGCCAAGGCTCTGCTGGCCGATCTTGCCGTTGGTGAACGTCAGGAAGTTGGCGCCGGTATCGCTTGCGGCACCGGCGGGCACCAGATCCTTCTTGACCATGTTGCGGTAAACATCGACCGCCTTGCGCATTTCCGGCGTATCGAGCGTCGCCGTCTTGCTGTCTGGCGACAGGATGTCGGCGCCGGAGCCCCAGACAAGCGGGGTGAACGTGAAGATCATGCAGCCGCCGCAACCGCCGCCCGAAAAATAGAACCCGTAGATATCGTCACCCAGAGCGCGGATCTTCTCCGCATTGGCGGTGATTTCATCCCAGCTGGTGGGCGCCTTTTCCGGATCGAGGCCGGCTTTCTTGTAGAGATCTTTGTTCCAGGCGAAAACCGAGGTCTCGACCGAGAGCGGCAGGCCGTAGATGCGGCCGTTATAGGTGCCGAGCTTGACGTGCGATGGTGAAAGCGAATTGAAATAGGGCAGGGATTTCGCCCAATCCGTCAGGTCTTCCAGTTGGCCGGCCGCCGCAAAGGCGGGATTGTAGATGAGGTCCATCGAAAGCGCATCCGGGGCCTGCCCGCCCGCGATCGCAGTCGCGTATTTCTGCACCAGTTCGGAGAACGGCACTTCGGTCATCGAGACCTGGTTCTCGTGGCTTGAATTGTAGGATTCGACCGCCTTCTTGAACGCATCGCCGATGCCGGTGCGAACCCACATTTCGACTTTTTCGGCAGCCGATGCACCGGATACCAGGCACAGCGTAGCGATGCTGGTTGCTGCCAGTAGACGCTTGATCATGACACTCCTCCCAATATGGCGCTTCTCCTCGCGCCGTTTGCTTCAAGCCCCGGGCTTGTCACCCCCGCACGACTGCCGGACGACCAGTCGGCATGGCAATTTCCTCACTCCCGGTTCGACGGGCCGTCCTTCCGCTAGCGCAAGCATGGTCAACCCCGCCTGCCGCCCGAGTTCTTTCAATTCCATGTCCACCGTCGTCAGCGGCGGCCGCGTCTGGGCCGCAACAATCTCCCAATTGTCGAACCCGATGACGGAAACATCCTGCGGTACCTTGATGCCACGCTCTCGCAGCGCATCGACGGCGCCACGGGCGATCTGGTCGTTGCCGCAGAAGAGCGCATCCGGTTTTTCGCCCGGCCTCTGCCAGATTTCTTCGATCGCGTCATGGCCCCAGCTTTCGGACCAGATGCCGTACATCACGGGCTCTGCGTCGCCGGCGACTTCACTGTACGCCTCGGCACGCTCCCGCACAGAGAAAAACTCCATTGGCCCGGTGACATGCAGGATGCGGCGGCGCCCGATCTTCAAAAGCCATTCCACTGCTAACCGCGCCCCTTGTGCGTCGTCCGAGCGGAAGGTTACGCTGTTCGGTGTGCCCTCGGTGAAGGCGTAGACCACCGGAACCGGCAGGTTGGAGAGATCGACCGGCAGACGCCTGTCGAGCCGCTTGCCCGTCGCGATAATGCCGTCCACCTGCTTATCGAGCATCGCCTCCACATGAATCTGCCCGAGCGCCGGATCATCCTCGATGGCACAGAGGAAGACCGAAACGCCATGATCGACGAGGGCCTCCGATACGCCGGCCATCACCGGCAGGGTGAAGCGGCCATAGGTATCGTTTGTCAGAAGCCCGATGGTGAAGCTGCGCTTGCTGAGCAGTCCTCGGGCAAGGGCATTCGGGCGAAAGCCGATCTCGCTTGCCACCCGCTTCACGCGTTCGCGTGTCTCGTCGCCCATGCGTCCGGTGTTGTTGAGCGCTTTCGACGCGGTCGAAATGCTGACGCCCGCCGCCGCCGCAACGTCATGAATCGTGATGCGCTTTTTGGATGGGATTGTATCCAGCGCTCCCTCCCTCTGTTAGGATGAGAAAACCTTTTACCAAGGCGGATGTCAAGCGAGAAAAGGTTTTCTCAGCGTTTTTGCGGATGCCCATTCCCAGGTGAATGGAACCACGTCTGGCAAACGTGGCCTAGCTCCGCGCGGGGCTTCGCCGGCATCTGAAGTACAGCCCGCAACTACTCCTGAATGAGAAAGGCAACGGCGAAGCCGCGGAGGACGTCTGCAATGGGAAGGTGGGGTCGCGGCTCGACGATCGAACCCTTGGCCAGGTTTCGCAATCGCTTGAGATCGCCGCCCTCGGGCCACACCAGATAGGTGTCCTGCCATAGGCCGGCCGTGATGGACAGCCTGTCTCTCTCCATGTGGCCGAAGACGAGGCGCGGGACCACCGTGATCGAAAGCTCGCCCTCCGTGCGCCGCATAAACGCCACTGCGTGGCGGGAGCCTGGGCCTTGAACATCCAAGGGCAGATATTCACCTCTCGTCAGCAGATCCGAGCCCTCGTTTCGATGATAGCCCAGGCAGATCCCGATCAGCGATTGCTTGCAATCTTCAAAGTCGCTGATCGTCGGCGTCCGCGGCAGCTTGGACGGTGAGGGCAGCGGTGAAAAGCTGCGGCGATTGTCCGGATCGACCAGACTGAGATTGAGACGCTCGCTGCCCTGATAAACATCCGGAATTCCCGGCCCGGTCAGTTTCACCAAGGTTTGCGAGAGGCTGTTGATCAGGCCGGCCTGAATGAAGGGCACGGCCGTTTTCTCGAAGTCGCCGAGAAAGGCTCGGTTCCGCAGATCGAGAAGATCAGCCAGAAACGTTGTGACAGCTGTTTCGTATTGCTCATCGGGTGAGTCCCAACTCGTCCGCAGCTTTGCTTCGCGCAACGCCTTGACGGCAAAGCTCACAATGCGCTCGCGCAGTGAGGGAATATCCTCGTCGCGCAGGCGCTTGATCGGCCAGGTGCCGAGCAGGCTCTGATAAAGGTATTGCTCCACGGAGGCTTCCGGCGCATCGCCGCCGGCGAGATGACGAATGCGCTCCGCATTCATGTCGTGCCAGCGTGCGACCGCGGCTGCCCAGACGTCCGGCGCCTCGCTGATGACGTAGAGCCGGGCGCGTGCATCCTCCCCGCGCTTGGTGTCATGCGTAGAGGTCGCCGACAGGCCGTGCGGCGTGTCGGTCGCGCGAGCCCGCATCATCTCATGGAATCGGTCGACGCCGCCCGGCCTCCAGCATGGAGCGGCACCCACCTCATTCGCCGCGAGATAATCGCCCCTTCGATAGAAGAAGGTATCTTCGACGGCCTTGGCCATGACCGCGCCGCTCAATTGTTGAAAGCGCGTCCGGAACTCCGACTGCCGTTGCTGATCCGCCGAACCGCTCCGCCTCAGCGCGGCAAGAATGGTGGCTATCTCGGCGCCGGCAGCGGGTGCAGCGGCCAACGCTTTCGATCCGATCTCATCGAGGATCTGGCTGTCGCGCTCGGATGCACCGCGGTCGCTGACATAGGTCCGGTAGACAGGTAGCGCTGCGACCAGCTGGCGAATGGCTTCGGCTAGGCGGTCGCTCCCCAGCGGCGGATGGTCATTGCCCCCAAGGCGAGCTGCAAGTCTGCCGAGCCGCATGACTTCAGTGTTGAAACTATGACTCAGCACCTGCAGCTTGCATTCGATGACCGCTTTTTCCGTCGCGCGTGCCTCACTCCAAAGTCCGGAAGAGGACGACTCGTCGGTCAGGAGCTCGGCCAGCGCCGATATGAACTCGTACCCCGTGGTACCGTCGATCGGCCAATCCCGCGGCAGCGCTTCGTTCGACTCCAGTATTTTCTCCACGATGACGTAGATGCGGTCGCCGGCGCGTTGCCGCAGCCGATGAAGATAGCTTTCGGGGTCAGCAAGACCATCGATGTGATCGACCCGGAGCCCATCGATCAGACCTTCCTCCACGAGATCGAAAACAAGTCGATGGGTGTCCGCGAAGACGGACGGATTTTCGACGCGGATGCCGACGAGACCGGTTATCTCGAAGAACCGGCGATAGGTGAGATGGTCTCGCGCGGTTTTCCAGCTTGTGAGCCGCCACGGTTGCATCTGATGCAGCCGATGCAGATGCTGCTCGTTGGCGGAGAGCTTTTCGAGACCTTCGTCGAGCTCCGCGGCAGCCGAGGGCGTCTCGACCACCGACGCGATCTCGGAATGAAAACGGGCGGCGTCTCCAGGTGCGGCTGCTCTGGCAATGGCAGCAATCGTTTCAAGAGCGGGATTTGCGTCCTCGAGAACTGCCGGGTAGGAAGCCGGAGTAAGCGGATACAGCGCTTCATAATATTTGAGTGCCAAGCAGTTGCGCTCGCGGTCGAAAGCGAGCCGCACATTGCCGGTCGCGACCTCTTCCTCAAAAGACTGGCCCAGGAAGGGCAGGGTGAGAGGCTGCTGCCAGTCGATATCGAAATGGCCGGCGTATTCGCTGGCGCGGCCCCATTCGATCACGCTGTGCCACCATTCGTTCTCGAGATTTGCGGCCATATGGTTCGGCACGATGTCCAGGATGACCCCAAGCCCGTTGGCTCTTAGTG
Source organism: Sinorhizobium numidicum (assembly GCF_029892045.1). Classification (NCBI taxonomy): domain Bacteria; kingdom Pseudomonadati; phylum Pseudomonadota; class Alphaproteobacteria; order Hyphomicrobiales; family Rhizobiaceae; genus Sinorhizobium; species Sinorhizobium numidicum. The sequence continues at coordinate 1,309,998 of NZ_CP120367.1, read as the reverse complement.
CGCGGACAAGACCGCAAAATCCATCTCGACCGCCCAAAACAGGGTCGATTTCGTTGCAGTCGACGACGTCGTAGCCATGCGTAGAGCCACGCACGGCGGTGAATATAGGCGAGGCGTAAAGGTGAGATATGCCGAGCCGGACGAGATAGGGGATCAACTCCACAGCTTTTGCGAAGTCCATCCCGTTTCGAAATTGCAGCCGGTAGGTTGCGGTGGGCAGGCGCATGGCGGATCGGTTTTGAGGTTCAGTTGCCTCAACCCCATTGGACCGGGCTTTGTTCCGCAGCCACGCCGAGGGGAACAAATATCGATTGAAATCGGTTTTTTAGTCGCCACCACAGGGATAAGAAGCTTGGTCTGGAAGAGCGTCTTTGCCGAAAACCTGCCTAAGAGACGGCGCCGGGCACGCCCGCGGATTATCAAAGAAGCCCAGAATGTCTGGCGCAGCGCCCTTGCTGAGCGCGTGTCCTTCCTCATTGATGCCGCCGCCTACTATGGCTGTTTGGAGCGGACGCTCGATAGGGCGGAAGAGCAGATCTGGATCACCGGCTGGGATTTTGATCCACGCATCAAGCTGCGTCCGGACCGTCCGGACGCAGAGGCGCTAGGCACCAAGCTGGAGCGCTTGGCCGCGCAAAAGCCAAACCTGAAGATTCGCATTCTCATATGGGCGATGGGACCGATCTATTCGGGAAAATCATTACGGCTGTTTCGCAAACAGAAATGGGCTTCGCATCCGCAGATCGAACTTCGCTTTGCGAACCATCGCGCCCTTCGCGGCTCTCATCACCAAAAGCTCGTCTCGATCGACGACCGTATTGCTTTCGTCGGCGGCACCGACCTGACTGCCCGACGCTGGGACACGCCGGACCATTCGGCCGAAAATAACCTGCGCCGCGATCCGGACGGGAATCCTTATGATCCGGTGCATGATATCCAGGTGGTACTGGAGGGGGAGGCCAGCCGAGCTATAGGAGACCTCTGCCGCTCCCGCTGGAAGTCCTCGGTCGGCGAAAAAGTAGGACCGCCCCGTTCAGCGACCGTTGAATGGCCTGCGGATGTGGTAGCCGACTTGAAGAATTGCCAAATTGCGATCGCGCGCACCGAACCGGGGTTCGGCAAGAAAAGAGGGCATCAAGAGGCGCTGCGGCTTACCCTCGACGCCTTGCGGAGCGCGCGCCGCTATATCTATATCGAGAACCAGTATTTTGCCTCGCGAATGGTAAGCAAGCTGCTTTGCAAACGGCTGCAGGAGGCCGACGGGCCTGAGGTGGTGGTGATCACCACTCGCAGTTCACACGGCCTTCTGGAAAGACTCGTGATGGGGGAAAATCGTGACCGCCTCATTCGGGGGCTGAAGCAGACCGACCGTTACGGCAGGCTGCGTGTCGCCTATCCTGTCGTTCCCAAGGTGGACGGAACCGAACAGGAGGTCATCATCCATTCGAAGGTGGTCGTTATCGACGACCGGTTCCTGCGTGTCGGCTCATCGAACTTCAATCACCGGTCGGAAGGGTTCGATACGGAATGCGACGTCGCCGTGGAAGCAGCGAGCGACGAGCAGGCTGCGGCAATCGCCAAAATTCGCAACGGGCTGTTGGCAGAACATCTCGATGCCGAACCGAGCGAACTCGAGAGCACGTTGCGGAAAACAGGCTCTCTTGTCGCGGTCGTTGACACGCTGAACACGAGACAGCGCGGCTTGCGCCCGTTCGACGGTATCGACGGCAAAGGTGCAACCGCACTGGTCTGGGGGACGGGCTTTGTGGATCCGCAAAGGCCGGTTAGGCCTTTCTATCGAATACGCGCACTGCTGCGGCGCTGGAGCGGTCAGGTTTTGGCCCTGCTCGCGAGGCTTTTTGCAGCGTCCGTACGGAGAAACTCGGCGATCGAGAGCGAGACCAAGCCAAGCGGCAACGGCAGGAAGAAATAGATGGTCCGAAAGGCGATCAATGCACCGATGGTCGCCGAGCGGCCGAGGAGAAATGCAATCGTTGCTTCAAGCACGCCGATGCCGCCAGGGATATGGGTGACAATAGCAGTCAAATTGGCGCTCACATAGGCCGTTGCTGTTTCGAAGAAGCCCGAGCTTCCGAGCGCCAGTACTAGCTGATGCAGACACGCGCTGACGCAGAGGAAATTGGCCGTGCCGACAATCACTTGACCGGCTGCAATTGGCAGCGACGGCATTTCGAAAGTCCATCTGAACACCCGCAGAGAACCCCGTAGTAGACCCGCCAGGATCACATAGCCGGCCGAGGCGGCAAGACAGGCGCCGCCGAGAAATATGGCGGCCGTTTCTGAAAACCCGATAACCCGTGCGGCGCTTTCCGGTCTGATCAGAAAACAAAGGGCAGCCAATGTGACAAGGCCCAAACCGACGGTCACGCCGCAGAAGAGGATCACTTTGGCTACGTCTTCGACGCTGAGTCCCCAACGCGAATAGAACCGGTATCGGATGGCTCCACTGCTTAAGGCCGCGACGCCTATATTGTGGCCGATCGAGAGGCTGGTGAAGGAGGCGATCGCCACCTGCGGGTAGGCAAGCTTGTGCCCAACGTAACGAACGGCAAGCGTGTCGAAGAGCGTCAGGCAGAAATAGGAGAGGAAGACGAAACCGATGCCTGCCAGCAGGTGCCCAACGGGAATTTGCATGATCGAGCGGGCGATTTCATCGAACGTATAGTGGCTAAGCGTACCGTAAATCAGCCAGGCGGCGACACCAATGGCGGCAAATATAAATAGTCTGACAATGATTCTCTTTGGCATCAGCTCGTTCCTGCGCACGCCTATCGGGAACGAAAAGCAGGTCCCGCGTGTTCCCGACCAGAGACCATTCTCAAAACACGATCATGCGGCGACCGGTACGTTTCCTCACCTACAATGTTCACAGTTGCTTCGGAACCGACCGAAAGCTCGATCCTGCGCGTATCGCCGAGGTCATCATGGAATGCCGGCCCGACATTATTGCGCTGCAGGAAGTCGACGTCGGTCGCATGCGCAGCGGGGGAATGGACCAGGCGCATATGATCGCCACGCATCTGCGCATGGAGTCGCATTTTCACCCGGCCCTCCACCTCAAGGACGAGAAGTACGGAGACGCGGTGCTGACGGCTTTGCCGATGCGCCTAGTCAAGGCGGCTGTTCTGCCGTCCTTAGGAGAGCCGCGCGGTGCGCTTTGGGTCGAGGTGGACCTCGCCGCCGTCAAGCTTCAGGTTCTCGTCACGCATCTTGGCCTTCGCGGGTCCGAGCGTGTGCGTCAGGCAACGGCATTGCTGGGGCCCGGCTGGCTTGGGGGAATAGCGCAGGCGGAATCGCGCGTGATCCTGGCGGGCGACCTGAATGCGATTGCACGTTCGGCCACCTACAAACTCCTGGCCGGACATCTCAAGGATGCGCAGCTCCAATCGAATGCCAAGCCGCGGCCGACCTTTCCATCCCGATTGCCGCTCTTGCGAATCGATCACGTGTTCGTGGGCGATGGGATAGATGTGAGGGACTGCAGAGTGCACAGCAGCGCGTTGGCGCGGGTCGCTTCCGATCATCTCCCGATTCTGGTTGAGCTCGAAATCGAGCCCAATACCAAAGGGCTGCAGAAAGAGACCCAACCAAGTTATGGCATCGGTTTCCAGAACCGGTAAAAAGCTGAAACGCCCGATGTCATGCCGCGTCTGCCGTTTCTCTGTTCTTGGTTGCCTTGCACAGATCGCGGCCGATGGCGTGGGCTACATTCAGATGAGAAGTCGGGTCCTGCGTTTCCGATTCAAGGAGGAGTTCGGATGTCACGACGCGTGCGCCACAGTAGTCGAAGATTCCATGATCGATCTGGGTCTTCATGGCGCCGAAGTAGCCGTGTCGCGCGTAGGTTCGCACTCCTGCGCCTCCGATCGCGATTAGATGAACCGGAAGATGGCGCAGCTTCTTCACCAACTTCGTGTCCGGCCCTTCGTCGTAAGCCCAGCCGTTGGCGAATACGCGATCGATCCAGCCCTTGAGAAGGCCCGGCATCGACCACCAGTAGACGGGATAGACGAGCACAAGCGCATCTGCGCGATCAATCCGCGCCTGCTCCGCGGCAACATCTGCTGGGGGCGGCACCTCCCTGCGGTGGACGGCGAGATCAACCGCAGTAAATCTCGGATCGAAAGCTTCCGCCGCGAGATCTGCAATCTCGAAGGAGTTGGCAGGGTCGGACAGCAACACACCCTCGGCGACATGGGCCGCGACGCTGTGGCTGAGGGACTTGGGATCGGGATGAGCGACAACGATGAGCGTGTGCATGTCGAAACTCCTATTGATGATTGCCCACAAACGGCAAACGCTATATACTATTAGTAAGTTACTTTTGGTATATAAGCATGTCAAGCGTCATAACGAAACAAGAAGCTTCCCCAGGGAAACCGCGCCGCCGGTTATCGAGGGAGGATCGACATCGCCAGCTTCTCGACGTCGCCTGGCGGCTGATTCGAGAGGGGGGAACGGAAGCCCTGACGCTTGGACGGCTCGCCGAGCATGCGGGCGTTACGAAGCCGGTCGTTTACGACCATTTCGCCGCGCGGCCAGAGCTGCTGGCGGCGCTTTATCGGGAGTTCGATTCCCGCCAGACAGAGCTCATGGACTCAGCGCTTCAAGCGAGCGAGCCGACCTTGGAGAGCAGAGCCGCGGTGATCGCGTCGTCCTACGTCGATTGCGTGCTCCTTCAGGGCCGCGAGATCCCTGGCGTGATAGCGGCGCTGGCTGGTTCACCGGAACTCGAAAAGATAAAGCGCGAGTACGAGGTAGCGTTTATCGAGAAGTGCCGGGTCGTTCTCAGTCCGTTTGCCGGAGCTGATGCAATCGCATCGCCCGGTCTTTGGGGCATGCTCGGCGCAGCCGAAGCCCTATCCCATGCCGCGGCGACTGGGGAAATCACGGCGGCACAGGCGCAGCACGAACTCTTCCAAACGATCCTTGCGATGGTTGCTAGAAGTAAATGCGGCGGCCACTGACGCAATGGCTAACGGTGCTCGTATCGAACACGCGCGAGCATCAGCAGACGTCGACGCCGTTGTCGAAGGCGACGAAAAAACTGCGGGAACTTATGAAGCAACACATGTCATCGACCCGGTAACGCAATGAAACAGCCCGCGAAAACGGCACTCATCGTTTATGACGGAGATTGCATCTTCTGTCAGAGCTATGTCCGGTTCATGCGTTTGCGGGAGACCATAGGCCCCGTCGAACTGCTCGATGCGCGTTCGGGAGATCCGCGTGTGGCCGGATTCCAGCGACAAGGATTCGACCTCAACGAGGGAATGCTCTTTGTTTTCGACGACCGCGTCTATCATGGCGACGAGGCCGTCAACCTGCTGGCTATACTCAGTTCCTCGTCCTCGATTTTAGGCTGGCTCAACCGCGCGATCCTGTCGAACAGTACGGCCGCGCGGGTAATCTATCCCGTGCTCAAGTTCGGGCGCCGTATCACGCTGCGTCTCCGCGGCCGATCGCTTATTCCTGCCGATTTCGAATTGCCGAATTCAGGCAAGCGGTAGCGGGTTCACACCGCGGGGCCGGCGGCGGCTCTCCAGACAACTACACGATCAGCCGGTCCCAACTGCCGTAGTGCTCTTCGCTGCGCTTGCCGCGCGGTAGGCTGAGCCCGATCAGCAACAGGCCGGCGAAGACGTCGCCTGCGGTTCCAATGCTCGTTGCGCCCTGGAGCACGAACGGCGATGCGGCGATCCATGCGCCGAGCACCACGTTCAGGAAACGCACCGGGCGGGCGACTTCCGCCATGGCGGTGACGGCGACCAGGATCACCAGACAGCCGAGGACATGGTCGCTGAAGTAGAGCGGTGGCGCCGTGCCGAAGACAAGCGGCGAAAACATCAGGAATGCGCCGAGGGCGGTGCTGGCGACGAGCGTCCAGGGGAAGTTGACGCCGCCGGTAACGAACTCGCGCAGGATGGCCGAGGCGGGACGGTCGAGATCTGGTTTGGGCGTCTGGTCCTCCGACAGGGACGGGCCACCGCGCCAGAAGGTCCGCCAGAATGGCTCTCCCGCGCGTTTTGCGCCATAGAGGTATTGGCAACTCGCCAGCACCTCGTCAACCGAATAGGGCACGAGTACGACGGTGACCGCCGCCTGGACGATACACAGCGTACACAACGCGCCGATCAGTGGCGGCTGGATGATGATGAAACTGACGCTGACCAATCCCAGCGGGATGATCAGCAAACCGAAAAGCAGCACCATCCACGGCATGGTGCGCCAGCGGCGGCGATCGCCGATCGCGCCCGCCAGAATATCGAGGACGTAAGCGAACGCGCCCAATCCCGCGTCCGCTATAGGGAATCCCTTCGACACCCATGAGGTCACCACCGCCTCGCTGCCATTCTTCATCGGAGACGCGCCCGGCCCAAAAAAAGGATCCCACAAACCATCGATATGGCCGAGCTGAAAGGCGGCGAGATAGCGCGACACGAAAAGCCCGACAAAAGCCAACGCGATGATCGGTATGCGTTGGGTGAAGGTTGACGGCGAGTAGCTCCACCCCAGCGGCAAGTCGTCGTCGGCCGCCAGGGCGCGCCGGCTGATTCCCGGCGTCGGCGGAACCATGACGGCAAAGGCGACGACCAGCATGCCGATCAAGGTATCGGCCCCGTACGCGGCCGCGCTCGTCGTCCAGAAAGCGAGCGGCGCAAACAGCACCCAGACGCCCACCGCGGCCGTCAGCCACTGGGCCCAGCGCCAGCGTCGGTACATTCCCCAGAGAGCGAACACTATGATGAGAAGGCCCGAAACGATCTCGCTTACGCCCATCCACGCGTCGCGAATTGCGGGTGCAGCGATCTCGTGACCGAGTGCCGGAGGAACCGGCGCGGCGACCGGATCGAACAGGCCGTAGGCAAACGGCGAAACTATCAGCCAAAGTCCGAGAACCGCGTTGGTGAGCGGCGCCCATAGCGTGAACGACCGATGCCGCTCCAGAGCCGCGTCGACCTCCTCTTTGCTGCGTTCCAGCGGACCGCGAAGCCGCTTCTCCGCCGCTTCAAGTTCCGGTTCCGAGGCGGCAACAGCCGATGGCTCAAGCTTGTTCCTGGCGTACCAGGCGGTCGGATCGGCCTTCAACCTGCCTATCATCTCAGGCAAGGTGCCGCTCAAGCTGTGCCGCGGCTTCCAGCCGAGCAATGTCCGCGCGCGCGAAATGTCGAGCTCGTAATGATCATCAGAATTCTCGACCATCCAGGAACGGATATCGGCGTCTGCGCCCAAAACCTCGTCCTGAACCCATGTGCCGAGTTTGACGATCCCTTTCGGCAGCGAGAGCGTACGCCAGGTCTCCCCATGGACCAGTTTGCCGATATGCTCCTGCAGCTCCTGATAGGAGGCAGTCTCCTCCTCACCAATCAAAAAGGTCGTTTCGTCAGGGAGCTCCGCGCGGCGGTCCACGACCCGGACGACCGCGTCGACGAGATCGCCGAGGTGCAGATAAGGCTGGCCGTGAGTGATGTCGCCGGTAAACAGATATGCGGTCGGCAGGCGTTCGAAGATGCGGGCGATCTGCTGGGCTATGAATACCGCCCGGCAGTCCTCGTCGTAGACGCCGGCCAGGCGCAGTATCACCGTCTTGATGCCGCCCCGCCGCTCTGCGATCAGCGCTTCCGTCTCCGCCTTCGACCTGGGATAGGCCCAGGGCGGGTCGAGCGGCCAATCCTCGTTGATCTTGACGCCCTTTTCCGGGCTTGGGGCGTGCACCAGCAAAGTACTAGAGAAGACGAACTGCTCGGTTTCGAACGTCCTCAAGGCATCGAGTAGCCGACGCGTGCCCTGTACCGTCACCGCGTCGTATTTCGGATTGTCTTCCCCCGTTGTGTCGTAGTAAGCGGCGAGATGGATCACCGATGCAATGCGGTCGCCGGTACGCGCGCGGATCTTCTCCATTGTCTGGACGACGCTGTCGTCGGAGGTGAGGTCGATTTCGAGCGTATCCATGCCCTCGATCGCACTTTTCGGCTGCGCTACATCGAGACCGATGACGCGATAACGACCGAGCAGGCCGCGCGCGATCGCCTGCCCAAGAAAGCCGCTGCTGCCGGTAATGAGAACGGTCGGAAGACTTCTGGTCTGCATCGAGGCCCTTTAGGGTTGATTCCCTTCTGCAAACTCCTGCTGGCGCGACAAGGTTCCTGATTGGCGAGAACTAAACGGCGCAAAAAAAGGACCCGCGAATGGCCAATGCCGGAGCCAGAACCCCCTGTGCGCGAGAATGCTGGCGGCGCTACCCGACTTTGCGCGCCGCCTCCAATGCGAAACGAGAGGCTGTCGGACGTAGGGAGCGCCAGAAAAAACCGGAACACAGGGCTGACCACGAGGTTTGACGACTTCGTAGCGGAGGGAGGCCTATGCGCTCTGTCTATATCGTCAGCACCATCGTCATCCTCCTCGTCGTCGCGATGTTCCTCTTCGCAATGTTTGCGCTTTGGTATTGAACGACACGACCGAAGCGACCATTCAGCCTAATCAGCACTTGCCGTGCGTGCCACCTCACTGCTGAAGCGTCCAACCGTGTAGAAAGCTCCGGCAATAAGAGGTCAGCTGAGGAACCGGAACATTTGCATTCCGCTGCGGTTTTTGATGAAGACCGATCGGAGATGACGACATGACCGGAACTTGGGAGCGGCTAGCGCTGATCGGAGCCGCCATCATCATAATAGCCAGCGCAATATTCTATATTTATGTCGACCGGCTCCCCTCGGCCAATTCGACCCGGATTGAGGACACGAATGTCAATGCCGATGGCGTAAACACGATCGACGAAAATCCGCCGAGCGCCACAGGCGACAAGAAAAATCCTTCCTAAGCATACCGAAGCATCCTTTTCCAGTTACCGCGAAAGCCATGTTCGCGCTGAGGTACCGAACGGGTCCGATGTTTCCTCCGCTGCGGAACAATGTTAGCGCCTTATGAATTAATAAGCGTCGCTTATCCATCCGGAGCGGCAATCACGTTCCCCGATCTGTGACAGGCAGTGTCCGCAAACTGGCGGGCACTGCCGATTGGTAGCCATGGCAATGTCGTTAGTACGCAATGGCAGAGCCCGTCTGGCACTGGCCCTGCCACATCATCGAGAACAGCTTCGCATCGTTAAATCCCTCGAACTGGACGCGCTTTTCGAGGCCTATGCGATTGCCGCGATGACGCTTGAAAACCTGCGAAAAGAAAATCCACCTCGGGAAGATGTAATGCTCGAATACCAGGGCTTGTGCCTGGATATGCAAGCCGAGGCGGTCCAGCTACTCGAACGGCATGGGCGCGAGCGCAAATGAGATTTTCAGAACCGTCTCCGACGAAAAGGCCATTGGGGGCGCCGCCCACCACGCTGAAAAGAGGAGCCCGGGTGGCAAGCGCTCCACCACCTTCGACCCGAACGATCTTACCAATGTCGCGGTCCCACAGCGCGTGCGGCCTTTCTGACGCACAAAGATCGCTGTAGCACTTTGAAGTGCTGCCTGTTGTTACTCTTAAAGCTCCGATTTAAGGAACATGCAGTAGCCCGTTTGGGTCAGTTCCGATCGCTCTAAAGCTGCATTACTATGCGTCTACAATTGAATACCGACGTTGCGGGGGTGGTAATGCGTCGAACGCACGAACTTGACTGGGCCGCGACCTTGCGCGAGCAAAGCGATGCGGCAAATATATTCGCCCGACGGCTTTCGGCTGTTGTCGGTGCGCCCGATTTCACAGTCCAGCAGGCACAGTCTCTTTATCGGACTGCGGAGCAACTCGCTTCCGCAGTCGATCGCATGGCTTCAGAAATGAAACTTGCCGATGTCGACTGCGATTTGTTGGCGGTGAGCGAAGCGTTGCAGGACCTGTGGGCAGAACTCTGCCTCACCTCGTTCGGTGCAATGCGCGAGGCGCAAAGGCGGACGACGGTTGTACCTTCCTGACCGCGCGGGATCTTGCGGCCTTCCCGGCTTCGTTTGCCCGCCCTCCGCTTTGATGTTATATTAGCTATGTTCGATCGAGGATGCCGGCATCCCGCCGTAGATCGGTCGCCTAGCGCGCTTGGCCCAAACAAGCGCGCTTTCGCGTTTCTGGCGTATGCCCCGGCTGGAGCGGGTACCCGTCTTTTCGTCGCTCAAGTCTCGCGCACGGCCCCATCGAGGCAGCGATCAAAATCGTTCCCGGCGGCGACGGCAAGCCTCCAAGCGCTCCTTATTCCTGCGGCGCAGCCGGCACCTCAGCCCGGAAGCAAGGTCACGATCATTATTGCCGACACTATGGCGAGCGCGGCTATGACCGCGATCAGTTCGATCATCATGAAACGCTGCATATCGCGACGCATAGCGTCTTCCTCCAACGACCAACTGTTGTGAGGCAGTGCAGGAAAACGTTTCGACACGGCGAATGTTCACGCTGGCGGGCAATCTACTGCATGTTTCCTTAGACCGGAGCCGATCCAGAGACAAAAACATGCAGCAATTCTACAGCGGCTTTTGTGCGTCTGAAAAGGCGCATGGCGCTGTAGCGGCGGTTGGCGTCTGAACCGTGGCCAATGCGCGGCAACTAGCCAAGAGTGATCGTGTTGCCATTTCGCGGGCGAATGAAGAAGTGCTGGTCATATTCATAGGCGCCACCTCCGGTGAAGCTTTCAAATAGACCGGAGAACATCGTGTCCAACTTGTATCGGACGCGGGTGACAACCATCTGCACGCCCTCTTCTCGCAATTCCTTCGGTATATCCACGGACGAGGCCTGCCCCGCGGCAAGAGCCGTGGTGCCATAGGCGGCCGACCAATTGACAGTTGCCGACCCTTTCTTATCGATCTCGACGACGCATAAGACGATCGCCAGGTCGCCGGAAACATATGGTTCGAGGATCGACTTTACCCCCGCCAGGATCGTAGTGACGCTCGCATCGTTCCAGTTGCTTTGCATGGCGATGATCTCGCTGGTGGTGGAGGCGATCTGACTGATCTTCCTTCGCACGGTGAGGCCCTGTCCGAGATCAACCAGCCCGGCAAGCAACAGCAGCATGAGCGGCAACAGAAAGGCGAACTCGATCGCGGACGCTCCGTCGCGGTTCCTGCCGAAGCGTCGCAACTGTGCGGCAATAGCTGTCATCCGAGCGGATATCATGCCGCCTCCTCAAAACGGTTCGTTGCGAAACAATACGGAGGCGCCGAGCAGATAGCTGCCGTCGGCGAGCGTGTGGCTTGACAGCGAGTAAAGGCTGACGATCGGCGACCACGGAAGAAAGGCCTGAACAATGACGTAGTCGCTGCCGTGGCCGATATCGAAATTTTCGTTGATCGAGACGGTTCCGCTGCTGCCGATGGCTCTCATGGCTCCTGAGGAAGAGGCGTCGGTGAGCGTGCTGGCGGCCACCAGCAAGTTTTCCCTGCAATCAAGAAGATAGAGCAGATTCCCGCAGATCTCCGTCTTGAACTGGGCCAGTCCCATTTTGCCCTTTGCCGCCTGGCCGGTCCTGATCAGGCGCGAGGCCTTGTGGACAGAGGCATCCAGCGCTGAATCGATGAAGAACATTGCGGCAACTTCGAGAATGCCGAAGATAAGGATGAACAGCGGCAGCGCCAGGAGAGCGAATTCGATCGCGGCAACGCCGGTCCTGTCGCGCAGCAGCCGACGCAGAAGCGTCACGGTCGGGTGGCTCCTCATTGGGTGAGCCGGACCGAAGTCAGATATTGATTGAAGAGGGTGGAAAGCCCGGCTGTGATCTCGTCTTCCGAAGCGGCGGAGATGAAGAGGTCGGATGAGGAGGCGCAGTCCTGCAGCGCGATCGGGATATAGTCGTGTCTGCTAATAGAATTGCTGACGCCGGTTTGTAACGTGCCGCGCCAAGTCGAAGCCCACTTGCTGTTTTTCATGCTGTCGGCGAGGGTCGCGTTATAGCCCCAATCGAGCGGAATGGAGAGGTACTCGGTGTACAATACTGCGACTGTCGCGTCCTTGTCCTTGAGATAGCCGCACCAATCCGGGTTGAGCGGTGTAACTCGGCCCCAGTATGGCCCGAATTTGCGTCGGATGCATTTATCCTTGTAGGTTTCGGTGCACGCCCAGTCGACCCCGTCGAGGACCCAACCGCGCTCCGACTGAACGCCGTCCGTCAGCAGCAGGACGAGCTTGAGCGGATCGCTCGCAGAGGTGCCCTTGCCGGCTTGCCCTATTTGATTCCTTAGCGCTTTTAGCGCCGTGTCGAAGCGTGTCGACGCCATAGAGGTCGCGCTCGTAAGCCCGCTGCTGTCGTCGCTTAGTTTTTTTCTCGCGGTGCTGGTTGAGGTCGTTGGTGTGAGGACTTCCGAGACTGTCTCGCCAAGGGTGTAGAGGCCGACCTTGATCCGCGAATGGTTCTCATCGGCCTCGTCGATCATGTCGAGGACCTCTTCGACGGCCTCCAGAGCGACATCGGTTCGAAGCTTGACCCCCAGATTCTTGATGTAGTCGTAGTAGGTTGGTGCCAGGATAGCTTTCGCGCTGTCTCTGTCCTTGTGCACCGGATCTATCGTATCATGGCAGGCGAATTCACAGCCTATATTCCTGTCGGCGCGCAACATCTCCTGCCCTTCGCTTGTCGCCGCGAGCAGCATCGACGGCGATTTGTCGATGACGATGTAGACGTTGAGGTATGAAGTCGCCGGCCCCTCGATGGCGCTGACGACGCCGACCGGAACCGACTTGATATCCGCCAAGGTCATCAGCGTTGTCGGCACCGTTCCGCTGGCAGAGGCCCGGATCGTATGCCCGGCCTTGTCGACCTTGATTTCCGTCAGGTCGTAGCTGGAATCCAGTCGTTCAGCCTGGGCATCGAACCAATCCTTTATTTTTGCGGCAAGCTTCTCTTCGTCGTAGTCGTCTATCTGCTTGATGGCGGCGACGAGCGCGGCGTCTAGATCCGACTGCATCTTATTCTGGATATTGTAGGCGCGGGTGTAGTCGAGGCCTGCACCGACGCCGAGTATCATCGGCACGATGCAGAGCGCCACCGTGAGGGCAACATTGCCGCCGCGGTCGGCGATCATGGCTGTCACTCGCCTGGCGATCTGCCTCCGGACAAACCCGAAAATGAGACACATGATTTTGATAACCACTTCCAGTTCTCGACACTTATCTTCGCTCCGCCGCGGAGGTCTCGATCGGCTTGAAACCTTCGGAGGTCGAATTGCCGCTGACAGCTAGCCTGCCGCTGGTTAACGTTTTTCTTATTTAGCGAATAAGAGGATGAGAGCGTGCGTGTTTCGGATATTATCCGCGGGCAACGGATAGATACGATGGGATTGCAAGTCAGATTATTGTCTGATGGCCGCCCGTTTGTCCCGCATCGGGACATCGGTTCATAGGCGCTGCACGGCTCAGGGCTTTTCATCGACCGGTTTGGGGGTGCGCTCACTTCCCGAAGCGCCGCGCCGTGCGTCTTTTCAGACGCACAAAGGTCGCTGTAGCGCTTTGAATTGCTGCATGGGTTTATGCTTCAATCGCAACCAATTTAACGAACTAGGCAGTGGCCGGTCACGGCCAGTGGGACGTGCCACCGGGGCTTCACCGGTGGCACGCTCCCTGGGGCGTTTGCCCCAGGCTGCACTACACCCACGGGCGAATGATACGCGGCCTTGAGCGCACAAGACACTATATAACGAGGCGGCTCTATCCGATTTGCGCTATCATTGTGAAAATCGCGTAGCAAACTTCATGCGGGCGGCGCCGAACTCAATTTTCAGTCCTTCTTCTGGTGGTCGAACCTGCTTTGCCGCAATGAAGTTTGACTGTCTCGGATGGCGTTTCTCCGAAGGCGTTATAGTAAACTGCGGAAAATCGCCCCAGATGGGAGAACCCCCAGTTCCGTGCCACCTCTGCGATCGGCAGCGAATTGGCGCCGTCCGACAGGGCCTTGCGTACGCCGTCAAGGCGCATTTGGCGCAGGTAGGTCAAGGGCGTGGTCTCCTTGAACTGCTGAAAGGCGGTCTGCAATGAGCGTACGCTCGTGCCCGCTTCCCGGGCTATGTCGCTGACGGTCAGCGGCTGCGACATGTGAGCCACCATATATTCGATCGCTCTCTTGAGGTTGCGCGGCATGGCTGGCGAAGCCGAGCGTTTCAGGCGCGAAGTATAATTGTGAGGCACCGATTCCAGGATCATGATCACCATCGCCTCGAAAAGTCGTTCGATCGCGGCCGGGGGCACGTTATCACCATCCTCAGCCTCCAGGCAGTTCCACAGGAAAGTTGCGACTGATGCGACGCGAGCGCCAATTCCCGAATTCGTCCCGATGGTCGTAAAGAGATCGATTCTGTCGAGCACCGGAAAATCGAGCAGCTCGCTCAGATGGCTCACCATCGCGGCCTTGTCGAAGGCCACGCCGATGTGGCTGCGATCTGCATGGAGCGTCAACTTTTCAAAACGTGATATGTCGCCCACCACGCCTGTACCAGGGGTGGACAACAGTTGTGTGCGGCCAGCAGCGATCTCCATCGCACCCGAGACCGGAAGGTAGAAGGCGTAGGCGTCGGGCCGCTCGGAGAAAGCCACCTTCATTCCGGAGTGGCACTTGCCGCTCCATATGCTGAAGCGTCCTGCAGCATAATGCTTGTCCTCGACGGAGATGCGGTCACCCAACCGCAGTGGCTCGACCTTGGCGGGAGACAATGTCTTTGCGTAATGCTCGGACATTTGATCCGCGTCGGCTTCGACGATGCTGAATTTGGAGCGGCGAGTGACGTACCTCATTCATGCTCCAAGGCAAACCGCGGTGCTGGCTCTGGCGTGTTGAGCGCGAAACTGGCGGACACAATCATCGACGTCGTGCACTTCATCCTTAACGGCCCGGAGCTCTAATTATCATACAATTAATCGTACATTAGCTCCGACGTAAACAGATGTCGCTTACGAAATATCCGAAATACCGATGAATCGGCGAAATGAGCATCGTTGTTGACCGGCCGGAAGGCCCGATACAGTGTGACCGCTACTCAAAGTCGCACCATGCCAGAAGGGGATCCGACCTCGGCAACTATGCTTTGCCGAGGTCGTGCAATCAGCCGCACGGAGCTACTGCATGTCTCCTTAAATCAGAGCGATTTAAGGATAAAAACATGCAGCGATTCAAAGTGTTACAGCGAAACTTGTGCGTCTGAAAAGACGCACAGCGCTGTAGGACATCCATGCTTTCTCGCTTCAGCTGGAGCTCAGGATGTAGCGGCGATTTGAAACGAGGGCGGGACGCGCATTCATCGAATAGAGCGCAGTGAACCTCTCGATATCGGCCGCGTCCACCTCGATCGGGTCCTGCGCTACCGTCCAGTCGACGATCTCGCTGCAGGGTGGTGTGGTGAGCGACCCCTCATAGGCCCAATATTTGAGCGACGCCGGCAGCAAACCGCTCGGATCGACATCGGGGAGGGCAGTCTCCTCACCGGCCTTTTGCGGGAAAGCCGCCGCCAAGCTGGCGAACGTCGCATTGGCGGCGCCTGGCACAAGGAAAACGCCCAGTACGCCGAGCGCACCCGTTTCGGCGTGCTTATGGACGAAATGCACCTCCATCGGGAAGCTCTTGCCCTCAACGAGATGTTCGCTCGGCGCATGGAAATGGTACTGCACCAGCTCATAGGGCTTGTCGCCTCGGCGGAGCGTGCCGCCGGGCGCCGCTTTCACCTGGATCGTGTGCCCATTGTTGAGGATCGTGCCGCCACTTTTCCAGTTTAACGCCAGGTCCGGGATATCGGCCTTGATCGCGCCCCTGATGTCGAGCGGCGATTGCTGCGAACCGGACGAACAGGCACTGTTCTCATTGCTCAAAGACCCCCAGTGCTCGGGACCCGCTTCGCCTTCATAGCTCCAATGCACGCCTTCCGCTGCGTAAGCGGTCTTGACGCAAAGCGGGCAAGCAGCAAGCAAGGCCAGACGTTTGATGAAGTCACGCCTTTCCATATTCATTCCCTTTTGGATGAGACGAGCAAATAGCGCTCGCCGCGCGGCATCCTTTTGACCGGAATTTACCTGTCAATTTGCTGTCAATTTGGAGAGAAATGTTCGGTGAAGGAAAAGGCTGCGCGAATGGATACTGGCCGCACGAAATCGCAGTGCTGCAGGGAGGTTGCCATACCGTCCGTATTCGCGCCCGAAAATCGAGTGTGGTGACGTCCACGAAGCCAACGTGAGCGTACCTGCGGTAAGCTCAAAAATAAGAATCCGAAAAACGCGGTGAACGAAAGTAGGGGGTGCCGGAGCGAAAGTAGGGAGGTCGGGAACCGACGTTAAGCGCTATCGGATGACGGACACGTGCCGAGGATCACGTGGCTACTATCCAGTCATCGCGGGAGGAAAGCGTGATACGTCTATTGCTATTGGCGCCCTATGTCGGGCTGCTGTGGGTCCCTTTCTACAATTTTCAGGAACCGGAACTCTTCGGCTTTCCCTTCTTCTATTGGTATCAGCTCGCCTGGGTGCCGCTGACGTCGCTGCTGACCTATGTCGTTTATAGGAGCGTGCGTCATGACGGCTAATATCGACATGTCGGCGCTCGCCGTCTTCATCTTCTTCTTCCTGCTCGTTACTTTGATGGGCTTCTTCGCCGCCCGCTGGCGCAGGCCGGAGTCGCTCGATCACCTGGACGAGTGGGGACTTGGCGGCCGCAAGTTCGGCACCTGGATCACTTGGTTCCTGGTCGGCGGCGACTTCTACACCGCCTATACGGTCATTGCCGTACCGGCGCTCGTCTACGCGATCGGCGCTTACGGTTTCTTCGCGCTGCCTTACACGATCGTCGTCTATCCGCTGGTTTTTGCCGTCATGCCGCTCCTGTGGAAGGCAGCAAAGAGCCGGGGCTACGTGACTGCCGGCGATGTCGTCAGGGGCGCCTACGGATCGCGTGCTCTGGAGCTCGCGGTCGCCTCCACCGGCGTGATCGCGACCATGCCCTATATCGCCCTCCAGCTCATCGGCATGGAGGTGGCGATCAAGGCCCTGGGACTTACCGGCGAGATGCCGATCATTCTCGCCTTCCTCGTGCTCGCGCTCTACACCTATTCCTCCGGCCTGCGTGCGCCGGCGCTCATCGCCTTCGTCAAGGACATCATGATCTACATCGTGGTGCTTGCGGCGATCGTCATCGTCCCATCCAAGCTCGGCGGCTATGGCGCAGTGTTCGCCGCTGCGGACGCTGCCTTTCAGGCGAAAGGAAAAGGCGGGATCCTGTTCGATGCGACGCAGCTCGTTCCTATGTGACGCTTGCCCTGGGCTCGGCGCTGGCGGCCTTCATGTATCCGCACACGCTGACCGGCATCTTTGCATCGGCAGGGCCGAACACGATCCGCAAAAATGCCGTACTGCTGCCTGCCTATACGCTGCTGCTCGGTCTTCTTGCGCTTCTCGGCTACATGGGCCACGCCGCAGGTCTGGAGCTCCAAAGCAACAATGATGTCGTCCCGACGCTGCTTTGCGAACGTCTGTTGTCGACGAGCGTGTGAGCCGTTTTCTTGCGTTCAGCCCTAATCGTCGGCCGAAACCACTTCCGCTACTCGCTCCTCCGCCCGGTGAACACTAAGCCGCTCCGATAGGCCCGCGGTCAGGACCTGCATGAGATCGGGTGTCTCGCGGTCAAGTCCATAGACGAAACCCGGAAAATCCAGCGGCTTCTGCAATGCCCAGATCGCCTCGTGACGATCCGGCGGCAGGATCTCGGCTGGATCACCAACGGCAATCCAGCCTATCGGCACCGTAGCGCCCGCCTCGATGCGACTGCGCAAATGCACGGTGCCGTTGATCCGGACTTCCGCCCCTTTGCCAATGACCGCGCCGTGGAAGATCGCCGCCCCGGTGGCGACGAAAACCTCGTCACCGATCTCGGCGCCGACCACATGGCAGTTTGGCCCGATGAGGCAATGGTCGCCGATCGTGCATGGATGCCGGGAGGTGGCGCGAATAACCGCGTTTTCGAGCACGATGCAGTTGCGACCGATCCGGATCGATCCACCAGCCTCGGCGACGACGCGGGCTCCATGCATGATCCGAGCGCCCGCACCGATCGTCACGTCACCGCAGACCGTGGCATCCGGTGCGATCCACGCTTGGGGATCAATGCGGGGTTTGTGTTCACCATACGTGGTGATCATCATCTGTCTCCTTGATGGTTATCTGCCTCTGCTTCCCGCCGCTCGAGTTCGCTTGCCCGCCCGCCGATGGGGCAGACATCGGGGCCGCACAGATCATGTTCGCAAAGGCGGCAGGTCACGCGCGCAAATGCGCGAGAGGTGGTGGTCCCCGCCAGAATCCGATCGAGCGCCTGTTCGAACCGGCGGCGCTCCTCCGGCACAAGCGGCGACAGCAACGTATCGAGTGTCTCAAGCCGACGTTGCTGCAGGAGGATGGCCCGAGCGCGCCCCGCCTCCGTCAGCAAGAGTGGCGTCACGCGGCCGGTCGGTTTTCCCCGGACGACGAGCTGTTGCCGTTCTAATCCGTCAATGAGGCGCACGGCCGTGGGCTGGCTTACCCCGGCGATCTTGGCCAGCCTGCTCGCCGTCAAGCCGGGCTTGAAATGCAGCATCGAGAGCAACGCCGCAGCACTTGGGGATAGCCCTTCCAGCGCCACGTCGAGGCGGTCGGAGATGAGCGTGCCGAGAGCACCAAGCTTGTTTGCATCCAACATATGCATAGCCTATGCATTAATGATGCCGATGCAAGGGCAAAAGCGCCTATCAAGTATTTCGTCTGCGGTTTGCGACGGTGGGATATGCCTTTGTGCGTCTGAAAAAGACGCACGGCGCTGTGGTATGGGATCGCGCAAATGCCCGGCCTACTCGACCCTCTGCCCGAACTGATCGACCTTAAGAAGCCGCTGCACGGTACCGGGGCCTCGCCGCAGTTCAGGTAACGGCATGGACGATATGGCGAGGCGAACTGCGGGAGGGGCGTGGCCAGGCTTTACGGCGAAGGTGCTGCCGTGGGTGATGGCGATGCCGCTGATGGCCGCGGCAGCGGCGAATGTATCGGCGCGCCATGGTTCCGGCAGTTCCAGGCAATCGGCATGGTATTGAAAGCCATCGAGCGCCGCGGCGACGATTGACTGCCGTTCCCGCGCCTCTTCGGCATGCTCCTGCCAGGGCGTCTGTGCCGCGTCGCGGGAGGTCGCACATAAGTCCCGAGACCGATCTCGCCCGTCACCACTCCGCGCCGGGCAAGTTTGGAATAGACCCGCGCGGCCGTGGCATTGGCGATGCCACGCCGGTAGGCGAACTCGCGCTGCGGCGGTAGGCGCGCGCCAGCAGCAGGATCGCCGGTCAGAATCTCCCGGCTCACCTCATCGGCAATCTTCGGTCACCGCCAGAATTGTTCCAAGGTCAATATATTGATTGCACCAATCCACCGCATGGCCAAATTGATGCAAACTCTCGATGAAGGAGCATCTTCAATGGCCTTGGCCGGATCCAACGCAAAACTCTTGCCAACCTATGCAGACATAGAGGAGGCCGAGCGGCGTATCGCCGGGATCACTATCGTGACGCCTCTACTGGAGTCGCCCTGGCTGAACCGCGAGCTTGGCGGCCGACTGCTGGTAAAGGCGGAGAACCTGCAGGTGACGGGCTCGTTCAAGCTCCGGGGAGCGGCGAACCGGCTGAGGGCGCTGAACGGCGACGAGCGCCAGCGCGGCGTCGTTGCGAGATCCTCCGGCAATCATGGGCTGGCGATCGCCTATTGTGCGAGCCTGATGGGAATATCGGCTGTGGTCGTCGCCCCTGAAACCGCTCCAGCGGCAAAGATCGAAGGAATAAGAGCCTATGGCGCGACGGTCCTTCAGGCGCCGATCCATAAGATCGCCGAGGTGGCGGCCGAGATCACCAATCGTGAAAGACGCGTCTTCGTTGATCCCGCCGATGATCCGTGGGTTGTCGCGGGTCAGGGCACAGTCGGCCTTGAGATCGCAAAGCAGGCCGAGGCGCTGGGTGCGGGGATCGATGACCTCCTCGTCTGCTGCTCCGGCGGTGGGCTGATGGCAGGCTGTGTTCTTGCGCTTGAGCAGAAGTCGCCCTCAACCAGGATACACGGGGTGGAAGCCGCAGGCTTCGAGAAGATGGCGAACTCGCTTGCGGCGGGCCGCCGGATCAATCTTTCGCCCGGCGGGCAATCGATCTGCGACGCGATCACCGGCCCCTATATGGCCGAGATCCCCTTCGATATCCTAAAGAACAAGCTGGCCGGAACCTTCGCCGCCTCCGACGAGGAAGCGATGATGGCGATCCGCGTCGCCTTCAGCGAATTCGGTTTCGCTGTCGAACCCGGTGGGGCAGTGGCGCTCGCGGCTGTCCTCACCCGCAAGATGCCGATCGACGGAAAGACCGTCGTCGTCGCGATCACCGGGCGCAACGTCAACCTCCCTCTCGCCGCCACGGCGCTTCAGGCGGAGCATACCGGGTTTGGAAGGGGTTCGTCAGTATGACGATGTTCAGCCATGTCACCGTCGGCTGCACTGATCTCCATCGGACGATACGCTTTTTTGAGCCCCTGCTGCTGCCCCTCCGCGTCCTGTGCAGGCCTGTGACGCCCGATGGCGGACCGCCTGCCGCTTGCTGGATCACGCCCGCTCATCCCCTTCCGCGCTTTTGCGTCTACCATTCCTTCGACGGGAAGCCGATGAGCGCCGGCAACGGCACCATGGGCGCGTTTTTGGCTGCCGATCCATCGGCGGTAGATCACTCCTACGCCGAAGCGCTGGCCCACGGCGGGAAAGATGATGGGCCGCCTCGCCCAAGACCGCACTATGGGGAGGGCTATTATGGCGCCTACCTCCGTGATCCTGACGGCAACAAGATCCACATCGTGCATCGGGGCGACATGGAGGACCAGGCATGGAAATAACCGGCATTCCTTTTGGAACCACGGATTGGTCGGAAATTGAAACGACGGAGCACAAGGGCGAAACGGGCGTCGCGTATTGGCGGACGCGTCAGTTCGGCTCGCTTCGGGTTCGGGTGGTTGAGTATACTCCCGGCTACGTTGCCGACCATTGGTGCTCCAAGGGCCACATCCTTTTCTGTCTCGAAGGTGAGCTGCATACGGAATTGCTGGATGGGCGGCGTTTTGTTCTCGGTCCCGGCATGAGTTATCAGGTTGCCGACAACGCCGAGCCGCATCGCTCATTCACGCCGCTGGGCGCAAAGCTCTTCATCGTGGACTGAATGCCGCGCCGGTAATCAGTCAGCCCCGAGCGTTGCTCGAAAGAGAACGATGTTTCTTCCCGTTCACCATTCGATGGCGGGCCGTGTGATCATGAGCCAGAAAATCGCAAGAACCGCACCAAAGGCCGGAAAGCCGAAGGCAAACCACAGATGAAACAGCTGGTGGTAGCGCTTTGGCAGAGGCTGGCCGCCTTTGCTCGCCGCTTCTGCAAGCCTACCCATTTCCATCTGCATCCACACGACCGGAAGCCAGAATGCACCCGTAACCACGTACAGAAGGATTGACAGCAGGATCCATCCTTCCGTCAGGGAGTAGCCGACATTCCAAGCGAGTGCGATCCCCGTTATCGGCTGCAAAACGACGGCGGTGGCAGTGAATAGAAAGTCTGCGACGACGACGATACGGGCGACGGCAGCAATCGTCTCTGCGCGGCCGGTCCGGTGTGCCAGAAGCATGAAGAACGCGATTCCCGCTCCTGTGCCAAACAGGACTGATGCGCCGATGACATGCAGAAACTTAAGGATGAAATAGAGCATTATCGCTCCTCCAGGATCGCCAACGCGGCAAAGTGCAGTACCAGGATTGGCCAGATCTTCAGGAGCGGCCCGAGCGGTTCGTTCCACAATTCGGGGAGCAGGATCGTTCCGGCGATTGCATAGAAAAGCGATAGGACAGCGGCGCCATAGAGCCCGATGCGACTGGTTCGACGAATCGCAATTGCAACCCCGATGACAATATCTGCAAGCGCTCCGGCGACGACGCTCGGCCCGGCGAGCAATCGAGCGCCCGCGCGCTGCATTAGATCAACGCCGATGTCGTATCCGGATGTGAGTGAGATGGCGCCCGTACCGATCCAAAACAGAGATAGGACGACAAAGATAACGGGCTTGAGAAGGTAGAGGTTCGCGAACCACCGTTCCTGGACGGAAACCGGTGTTCTGGCGAGGGCTTCGGAGAGCGCTATTGGTTGTATTTGCGTTTTCTCGACCCAAGTTCGAATGTCGCCAACGGCGCCGCGTGTGATCTCCTTTTGCGCCGTGCTCCGTGTCGGCGGACGCCACCCCAGTGATCCGGCAAGATCGCCGAGCTTGTAGATAAGGCTCGCCAGGGGTGCAGGTATGCTGACGGAGCGCGCAGCGGGCCAGCCAAACCAGCGGCGGTAGGCGCTTACGACATCCTCAAAAGACAAGGCTTCTGGGCCTGCGACCTCCAAGATGAGGCGCGCAGGAGCAGTCGGACTGATGAAGATCTCGACGGTGCGCACGACGTCTTCAAGGCGCACAACCTGGAGCCGTCCGGTATTCGGCATCAGCGGCAGAAACGGCAGCGCGGCCAAACCCCTGAAAAGTGCGCTGGCTCCAAAAGCTCCCGGGCCGAGCACCACGGAGGGACGTAGAATGACCCAGTCCAGATCACGAGCCATCAGTGCCTTGTCACCTTCGAGCTTCGTCCGCGAAAACGAGGAGGGCTGCTCCTTTTCGACCCCCATTGCGGAGAAATGGATAACGCGGCGCACGCCCGCCTGTTCACAAGCTTGAAACAGTGCCGAAGGACCGCGGACGTGGACGCCGGACGTATCCTCGCCTGGCCCGTCCTGAAGCGTGCCTGCGCAATTTACGACAGCAGCGACGCCCGACAGATGGGGCAACCAGTCTTCAGGCCCGACCGCTCGCGTAAGGTCGAGTTCCACAACGTCGCCGATACTCCCAGCCCGGGACAAGCCGGGCCGGATCACGCGGATTACTTCCGTCCCACCTTCGGAAAGCTTCGCGCAGACCGCGGAGCCGATCAGGCCGGAAGCGCCTAACACGAGCACTCTCATCGTTGATCCTCTCGATCTTCGGCAGGAGTCCGGCACTTTGCCGGCATTGCTTCTGGTATCTTGTAGGCGTCTTGCAGTCGCCTGAGAACTGCGCGGTCTCCAACGACCGTCAAGCGGGGAATGTTCCTTCGCATCTTTAGGGGAATGGAAATCAGTTCAAGCCTTGCTGAGACCTTCGAGATGGTGATCTCCTGCCATTCTCGGCATCGCATCGGAATACCGCCAGAAAGTATCGAGGCGCGCGCTTCGCGGAACAAGACCGTAGCGAGATCGTTTGAGCTTGAGATTGTCCTGTCGAGAATATGTGACGATCGATCTCGTCCCGCGAGGAAACGGTGAAACGACCAAAAGAAAAACAAGCCAAGTCCGACCCCGATGGTGGATCTGCCACCGCACCTGATGTCGCTGGGCTAGCAAAGATGCGCAATATCAGACCGGTTGACCTCTCGATGCATGGCGACGCCATCAGTGATTGGCAAGATGAACCGCGCGGTTCTCGCAAGAAGTCTCCTCCCGAAAAGTCCGGAAGCCGGTCCCGATCTACGCGGTCCAAGAGCAAAGATCGCTGAGGGCAGTTGAGGGACCGCAGTGTTTTGCGGGCGGACATCCGACCTCGCGCCGGCGTCCGAAGACTTTGCCGCTTCTATTGAATAGCCCCAGGACAGAGTGCGGCGAGCGAAGTCATGTCGACAGTTCGTCCCAGACGGGAGGAACCATTCCGCCGGCTGCCGGTTATGTCCGCGTCGCCGAAGCGACGTTCATGCATGAAACGACCGGCCATCGCCAACAGCCGGTGAAAACAGCAATGCCCGCCGCTCTCCTCCCCCGGCGGGCATTGCTTCGGCGGGCATTGCTTCAGCGTTTCACACAGTTCCGAATGCGCACGCACGCTGCTATGCGTCCAAGCGTCTTCCGTTTTGTGCCTCTGCTGATCACGGCGAGGTAAGCGATTGCACCTGGATCAGATGCATTCTCAAAGTCGGGTAAGTGGCCTCGGCGAAGGCCTTTAGCGCGCCGGCTTGTCCATGTTCCGCATAATACCCGAAGAGTTCGACGGCGGTCTCATGCGCGGTCACTTGCGATGAAAGGTAGGCCGGATCGAACTCGCCGCCTTTAAGCGCATTCAGTGCGGTTAGTTTCTCTTCGCCCGCTTTGTCGAGGGTATTGGCCAACTCGACGCCTTCCTTGCGCGCAGCTTCAGCTAGATCCTTTCCGGCCCTGGAGTGATCCGTCTTCATCCGGTCGGCGAATTCCAGGACCTGTTCCGCCTTGCCACGCTGCCGCGCCAGGTCAGCGGCCTTTAGCTCGAAGAGATTTGACATGGCTGCCTGCCGTGCGAACTCTTGGGGTTCGACTGGCGTCATCGATTGCTGTGCCAAGGCGGGTTGCCAAAGATCGAGGGAGATAACTGCAACGGCAAGACTGAAATTGGCAGATTTCATGATCGCACCTCCGGACGGCGCCTAACCAGCGGTGCCGGCTATAGTTCCGGGAGCGCGGGCGAAACGCCCTGGATGTCTTTTCGGTATGGAAATTCGAGCCACCTCTCGCTCTGCGGGAAGCGGACGACTACGTTCTTCACACAATTGGGCTCGCTCATTTTAGCAACATCTAATCCTTGACTGTGGCCCGCATTGTGCGAGCTTCTAATCGGGAGGAGCTTAATGTTTGAACGGCTCTCGGCGAAGGCAGGAAATCAGAAGGATGGAAACATCACTCGAGCACAGGACAAAGCGTCGTGTGATGCAGAGATACGGAGTGATCACCCCTGGCGTCCCAAGATCGGCTCTGCAGGTACTTCCTCTCCTTTGATGGGAGGTTCTTATGTATGGCAAAAAGGATTGGCAAGCTCAGGAAGGTCATGGTTCTTCCGCTTTTCCGGTTGGTGTCTTGCTCCTGGCGGTATGCGGCATCGTCGCGTACTTGGTCGTGGAGGGCAGCGTCCTGAAGGACGATAGGACCTACACCAAGGTCTATACGCCGCTTCCGCACAATACGATCGCACCGCTTTAATCTCGCGCAGAAAGCACCGCCGAGCGCCTGCAGGCGACAGGTATCGGCCCAACGCTCGAGCGACCAACGTACGTGCTCGATGGCTGCTCCGCCGACGCAGGTGACTTGTGTAGAAAGCAGAGCAAAAAAAGCCCCTCCGAGCGCTCGTGGAGGGGCAAATTTGCAAGTGTGCGGGCCCCTAAGATATCGCGCGAAATGCGATTACTCCAGCGGCAACCATTGTTCGTGCGCTCTCGGACACAGCCGGTTTTGAGATGGGCCACGTTAAGACGGCCGCTGCCTTCCTAATTCAGAGGAATGCCGAGTAACTCGGCGCCGCCCCGTGAAATTTGATCCGTCAGATGAGCGTCACCACGCGCACGCTTCCTCTTCGCTCAAGCACATCGATCATGACCCGAGACCCGGAGCGGTATGCCGCAACGTCAACGGAACCCAAGCCGATCCCCAGATTCTTGATCTCGAGCTCGTCGAGGAAGTCAGGCAAAAAGGGTGTGTCGAACGTAATCTGCATCGACTTTGTCTGGAATTCTATTCCGAGGCAGGACTGGATCAGAGAGACAGGCGCCGCCGCTGCCCATGCCTGGGGAATGCACGCCACCGGATAGAAGGTCGGGCCTTGGGCACGCTGGCGCGGGAATCCGCAAAAGAGCTCAGGCAGACGGCGCAGATCGATGTAGGTCGACGCTGCAAACAATCCCTCGAAAATACGGGCGGCTTCTTGACGATACCCGTACCGCGCCATGCCAAGCGCGATCAGTGCGTTGTCGTGAGGCCACACCGAGCCGTTATGATAACTCATTGGATTATAACGGCTTTCTGTGGTGGGCACCGTGCGTATTCCCCAGCCCGAATAGGACGAGCCGCCCATGAGTGTTTTTATGACGGTGCCGGCACGCTCGGGGAAGGCCAGTCCGGTGAGAAGAGCGTGGCCGGCGTTGGAGGAGCGGACGCGGCAAGGCTTCTTGTCACGGTCCAGCGCCAGAACGTAGGACCCAAGCTCTTCATCGAAGAAAACCTGATCGAAGCGGTATCGCAAGTCGTCCGTGCGCTGCGTGAACTCCAGCGCCCGGTCCTCCTGACCGAGGACCCGCAGCATCAGTGCTGCCGCTTCCCAGGCACCGTATACATATGCTTGAACCTCCGCGATCGCGATCGGGCCTTTGGCGAGGGTGCCGTCGGCATGGAAGACGGAATCGTGACTGTCTTTCCAGCCTTGATTGATAAGGCCGTCCTCGGTCCGGCGCCCGTATTCCAGAAAACCATCGCCGTCGCGGTCGCCATGATCATCGATCCACTTCAGCGCGGCCTCGATGTTGGGCCAAATCTTCCGGATTGTTGCGAGGTCGCCCGTGCGCTGCAAGTACTTGCCGGCGAGCATCACGAAAAGCGGTGTCGAGTCGACGCTGCCATAGTACCGGCGGAAGGGCACTTCGCGCAATTCGGCCATTTCGCCGAAGCGGACCTCGTGCAGGATCTTGCCTGGCTCGGCGTCGGAAAGGGGATCGAAATCCTTGGCCTGATTGGCGGCCAGATGCGCCAGCACGCCACGTGCGATCTCCGCATCAAGCCACAAGGTTTCGAGCGCCGTAATCAGGGCGTCGCGACCAAACGCCGTGCTGAACCAGGGTATGCCGGCGTAGGGATAGGGGCCTTCATTCGTGTCGGTGATGAGCATATAGAGATCCGATATGCTGCGCCGCGCGACTTCGTTGAAAACTTCGTTCGAAGTCATGATCGATGCTGCACGGCCCGAGGATGCGCGCAAGGCACGGCGCGCATCCCTCAGCGCGAAGAAGAAAGACCTATGACCAATCGGGACCACGGGCTCTCGCTGGCAATTGATCTCGAAGAAAAGCGATCGACTTTCGCCCGGTGCCAACACGATCTCGTATACAGCCGACGTGTCCGTCAAGCGCGAGGGCACTGGATCGAAACCAATGCGTGTCGTCCGCTCCAGCGCATCAAGGCCGGTATAACGAAGACGAACTTCATGTCGTGTCGTTTCGGCCGGATGCAACTGGCCCCGGTGCTTTCGGACCTTCCCGCGAACCTCGAACAAATCCGCAAAATCGGCCGCAAAGGCAATGCTGATTTCTACGCGTTGCGGCTTTTCGTGGAAGCTGCGCACCAGAAGGCGCTCGTAGCAACTGCCGTTCCAAAGAAAGCGCGATCGCCGAAGATGAATCGAGTCATGTGGCAGTATGAGCGCGCCGTTTGCGTTCAGGATGTCGGGATTCGTCAGATCGCAGGTTAAGGTGGCGTTATCATCCCTGAGCGTCGAGGACAGGAGCATTGGCCGAGCGGAGTTGATCGTCACCGAAAGATGCGAGAGGTGGCGTGTATCGCGGTGAAACAGCCCCTCGGGGCTGCCCGGTCCCGAATAGGCATCGCCATTGTGATCGAAGACAGCGAATGTGTCGCCATGCTTCAAGGTATTGGGCCGCCGTTCCTGAAGAGAGTTGGCTGCCGGAATGAAATATTCAGGTGCGCCGGAGACCGGAGCGTCGGCGATCGCAGAAGACATGAGCAGACATCCTTTATGCGACGTGAAGATCGATTCTTTCTCCGACCGCCCTGCGGGCAGCGGCCGCTTGCGTGCGAACTCCAGGCAGGTCCCGATAGATTTCCAGGTAATCCCGCATCATGCGTTCGGCGGTGAAACGCCGTTCGAAAGCTTCTCGGACCTTCCGTCTGTCGAGCTTGAGGGCCCATTCAAGCTTCTCGACAGCTTCTGTCATCGTATCGACCAAGACTCCCGAGACACCGTCCTCGATAACCTCGGGCGCTGAACCACACCGAAAAGCAAGCACCGGCGTGCCACATGCCATCGCTTCAATCATCACGAGGCCGAATGGTTCGGGCCAGTCGATTGGAAAGAGCAGCGCGGCTGCGTCGCCAAGGAAGTCGGCTTTCTCGCGCTCATCTATCTCGCCTATGAATTCGACGTTCGGATGGCTCGCCACCATGGGTTCGATCACGGTTTCCCAGTAGGCCTTATCCGCTGCGTCGACTTTCGCCGCGATCTTCAGCGGCATGCCCACCTGACTGGCGATCTCGATGGCGCGGTCGGGTCTTTTCTCCGGTGAAACGCGCCCAAGGAACGCGAGATAACCGCGAATGGGCTCCGCACGGAATGCCAGCACGTTTTTATCCAATCCGTGGTAGACCGTCCCTCTCCAATTGACTGGTGGCATCGGCCGGCGTTGGTCATTCGAAATCGAGACGACGGGCACATCGGGGAAGATGCGATAGAAGGGCTGAAGGTCAGGCAGATCGAGGCGACCGTGAAGCGTCGTGACGGTGCGGTCGGCGAAGTCGCGTATCAGGGGGAAATGGATCAGATCGATGTGGAAATGCAGGACATCGAACTCGTGTGCGCGGCGGCGGACTTCTTCCAGCATGATAATCTGATGAGGGATATGATCGCTTACCGTCGCGTTGAGCCTCAGCGCAATGCTGGAACAGGGCACCAGTTTGGCCTTCGTGACCGAGTCGCCGCTGGCAAATAGGGTTACATCATGACCTTGCCGGACCAACTCCTCGGTGAGATAGGAAACAATCCGTTCAGTTCCTCCGTAAAGCTTGGGTGGAACACTCTCTGCAAGTGGCGCTATCTGAGCGATCTTCATCGATAAAACCTCCTCCGATGAGCCAAGCATTGACGGACCAATAGGCTTCCGCCCCGTCGGCAAGCACGAGTTCAGTTACAAAAAGTCGAGAGCGGTTTGCTGGTCCTCCTGTCGTTAACTGCCATTCGAAAGCATCTGAAACAATCTTCAGATGGCCCCCTATGGGTGCGGCATGTAGCGGCTGTCGTGAACGTCGTAACAGGCCCTTCGTTGCATACCCCGTTTCAGGAAATGGCCTTCGTGCAAGTCCGAAGCAAAAAAGCGAGGAGCGCCCGCTTTTCCCCTTGCGATAGGGAAGGAGAACGAAGCACCTCTTTTGGGTGATCGAAGAACAGCACTTGTCTCAGCAGCTCATGATTAACCGCGGCTGCGAAATCCCGCCTGTTGTTTCCGTCCGTTCTCATACCCGACTCCAACCGGTTGAAAGCTCCACCAATCGTCATCAGTTCTGACTGCACCATTGATTTAGGACGGGTGTCATAGCATGCAAGATCTAATCGGCCGATGCGGGCAGCTCACCGCAAGCAGGGGTATTGAACGCGAATTCGCGCAAATCATCTATTTTTGGCGCCGTGTTGCGCACGCTTTGGTCAAGCTTCATCCGTCGAGGTTGTCATGAACTTGGTTCACAGCAAAGGGCGGTCCGCTTAGATAAGCGCGCGTTCTGTTGGCGGGAGTGGCCGGTCCTTAAAAGGTTTGGCCAGTGCTCGCAAAGTGGCCTCATTTCGTACGCCTGCCTGATAAATCGCGATCAATCTGGCCGCCATGGTCTCCGCCTGAACGCTCCCAGCAGGTATTCTGCTCTCTTCCAACATTTGCTTGAACACCTTGCGCAGAAAGGCAAGTTCGTCAGGAAGGATCGGTTCGGATGCGCATTTCGCCGATGGATGCACAAACAATCCTCCCGCTCTGAAATAGAATGATGACCTCCCAGTCACCGCGCCCCGTTTGTCAGCCAGGACGGCGACATTGTACGCCATCGTGTTCACCGGGCGAGTCTTATGGTGCGGAATGCTGCCCTTGGTACCAAACCGGACAAAGCGGCCGGTGGCCGATGCCGCCGTCAGCGGTCAGACCCGTTTGTCGGCCCAAGCATCACAAATCCTCTGCCGTCCATTCTGCCCCGCGGCCGGGAGTGAGGGTTATAAGTTGGTGGCTGCCCCGCCGTTCGGTTTTGGCGTAGAATACTCAACGAGAGTGCTATTCCGCACGTAGGTGACGAGCTTCACTTCGGAACCAATCCTATGCGTGGGGAAAAGAGACCGAAATGTTCGATCCTCGCGAGAAAATCGCGCTTTTCATTGACGGTGCTAATCTCTACGCCGCATCGAAGAGCCTCGGTTTCGACATCGACTACCGCAAGCTGCTCAATGCGTTTCAAAAACGCGGCTATCTGCTGAGGGCCTACTACTATACGGCACTGATCGAAGATCAGGAATTTTCCTCGATCCGCCCGCTGATCGATTGGCTCGACTATAACGGCTACCAAGTCGTCACCAAGCCAGCGAGGGAATTCACCGACTCGCTCGGGCGACGCAAGATCAAGGGCAACATGGATATCGAATTGGCAATCGACGCCATGGAACAGTCCGAGACCGTCGATCATTTGGTGATCTTTTCAGGCGACGGCAACTTCACGACGCTCGTCGGAGCGCTGCAGCGCAAGGGCCGCAAGGTATCGGTGGTCTCGACCATGTCGACGCAGCCGCCGATGATTGCCGACGACCTGCGCCGCCAGGCCGATCACTTCATCGATCTGGTCGCGCTTCGCGGCGAAATAAGCCGGGAACACTCCGAACGTGCGGCAAACGGGACCGAACCCAGGCCGCAAGACGTCGACACGTGAGGGCGACGCCAAGCTGCCGCGCAGACTATTGACACCGAATCCCCCCGAAATCGCCCTTACGGCATGACAAAGGGCCTTGGTCCTATCCCTGCTTGCTACCACCGAGCGATGCGGAGCGCGCCAAGGGCGCCGATAAGCGCCAGAATTGCGATGGCGATCGTATACCAGGCTGCCAGGAACAACGGTGAATCGTCCGTGCAATGGGCGGCATAGAAGGTGGCCGCGATACCGCCGGCCGTAAGCCCCGCCACTGCGCCGGCAAGCGCCGGGCGAGAAGGGGCGCCGTGACGCAGCGCGAGCAACAGGAGCAACAGCGGGCCGATCCCGAGCAGCGGAATGAACGTGAGGCAGACGACGCTGTTCGTCCCGATAAGGCGCGCCGGCCACGTGCCGGCAGGCAGTACGGCAAGCTCGATCGCGACGCCTGCCACTACCAATGCTGGCGCGATGGCGAGATACGACGGCAATCGGCCTGTTGCGGTTTCCGGACGCGACAACACGCGGAGGAGGCCAAAAGCGCTTGCAGCAAGGGCGATTGTCACTACGAACTTGAACAGGAAACGGAGCGTTTGCGCGGCGCTGGCGAAATCCGGCCGCGGACCGAGCAGAGCAAAGAAAGCGGCCGCGGCAATGGCCACGGCGATCACGGTCGCGGCCGACCAGGCGACGCTCATCGGCATGCCGGGGCGACGGGTGTCTGCTGCGAGCGCTTTTATGAGTTCGTGCGTCTGCATATCATTCCCGTCCAAATCGCTTTGCGATGGCAGCAAGGCCGCGGTGAAGGGCGACGCGAACCGCGGTCTCGTTCATGTCGAGGCTTCTTGCCGCCTCGGCTATCGTGCGCCCTTCGACCGATATGGCTGTGACGACCGAGCGCTGTCCCGGCGTGAGCGTTTCGAGCGCGCGGCCGATCTCCCAATCCCGAGCCGTTTCAGTATCCTGCACAGCGAGCCGGTCTTCCATCTCGCTGATGTCAACGCAGGCATGACGGCCCTGCCTCCGCCAAGCGTCGACAAGCTTGTGCCTCGCAACCGCGTAGAGCCATGGCATCACCGGACCGTCGCTCCGCCACGTGTGGCGCTTCAGATGGAGCGCCAGCAGCGTTTCTTGGACGACGTCTTCCGGATCCAGGCCGCCGAATGCAATCCTTCGCCGCGCCCAGGCGCGCACAAGGTTCGCGGCTTCGTTCAGGAAGTCGCCATAGGCCCGCTCATCGCCTTCGAGCGCTGCGCGTAAGAGGCGGGCGAGGTCCTGGTCGTCCACACCATCCAAGTGCGCCTTCCTCCCAATTCGCCAGTTTTCGCCGCTTGTTACAATCCGCTCCGCAATTCTTTTTGCCAGCGAGCATCATGGAAGAGCGGAAGCTTCCGCTTTCCGCTTCACCTGCAACGATGGATCACGTCTATTCCCGGCTCGAGTCAATCCAAAATCATCGTGATCTCGCACCGGCTGTGCTCACGAAAGCGTGTAACGGACAAATGTAACATATCTCCTGTTGGCGACGAACGAGGCTTTGTGTGCCGGGAACTCGGGCGCACAGACCATCAACATGGAGAGATATCATGTCTACGAAATCCACCATCAACGCGGCCTTCCTTGCGGGTGCCGTGGCGGCAGCGATGTCGTCGCTCGCGATGGCCGCGCCCCTGTCCGAAGCCGAGGTGAAGGCCGCGATGGACGCGGGCAAGGAGAAATGCTTCGGCGTCGCCCTCAAGGGACAGAACGACTGCGCGGCCGGTCCGGGCACGACTTGCCAGGCGACTTCGACGGTCGACTATCAGGGCAACGCCTGGAAATTCGTCGATGGCGGCACCTGCACGACGATGCAATTGCCGGGCGGCCGCAAGGGCTCGGCAGAACCGCTGACGCGCGACGTTCCCTCTTAAGCGACCCCTGAATCCAAGCCGGAAAGCGGAGGCAATGATGGCCAAACTGGCAAATCACGCGGATCGTGGCGCGTCGGGAGACTTGCGCTTTCCGGCGCACCGGATCGACGGGCTGGCGGGCACCAGCTTCAAACATCAGCATCTGCCGGCCATCCTGGCGGAGGAAGAGCCGGATGGCGGTTTCTTCGAGGTTCATGCGGAAAATTACATGGGGCCTGGCGGCCCTCCGCATGCCGCGCTCACGCGAATACGTCAGGATTATCCGGTCTCGCTTCATGGCGTCTGCATGTCGATCGGTGGCCCGCAGCCGCTGGACGAGACCCATCTCGGCCGCTTCGCGGGGCTGGTCGAACGATACGAGCCCGCGCTCGTCTCGGAGCACCTGGCCTGGTCGACGCACGGCACCACCTACTATAACGACCTGTTGCCGCTGCCCTATACGGACGCCACCGTTCGGCGCGTCGCCGAACACATCGACCAGGTTCAGGAAGCGATTCGGCGGCCGCTGCTGCTCGAAAACCCCTCCACCTACGTGATGTTCAAGGAATCGACGATGAGCGAGACCGCGTTCATTCGGGAGATCGTGAGACGCACTGGCTGCGGTCTTCTGCTCGACGTCAACAACGTCTTCGTGTCGGCGACGAATCATGGATTCTCCGCCCTCGACTATCTGGCGGACTATCCGCTCGAACATGTCGGCGAGATCCATTTGGCCGGGCATGCCGAGCAGGAGGACGACGAGGGCGATCGTCTTCTGATCGACAGCCACGACGGGCCGGTCGCCGACGCGGTCTGGAAACTCTTCGACCTCGTGATCGGCCGGTGCGGTCCGCTCCCAACGCTTGTCGAATGGGACAGCGCCATTCCCGAATGGCCGGTGCTGCAGGCGGAGGCGAGGGCGGCGCAGGCGATCCTTGATCGGCAGGCGGCCGGTTTCCAGCGGGAGAGGACGCATGCGCGCGGCTAAGGCACATTCACGCGAGTTTGCCGACGGGCTAGGCTACCCGGCCGGTTTCGCGCCGGCGCTGCTCGATCCCGGCGGCGCCACACCCGCGCTTGTCTCCGGTCCGAACGGCAAGGCTGCCGACAAGCGCTTCAATGTCTATCGCAACAATGTGATTGTCAGCCTGATCGACGCGCTTGCTGCCGCATTCCCCGCGACCCTGCGCATCACTGGAGAAACCTTCTTTCGCGCTATGGCCCGGTTTCATATCCGTGAAACGCCGCCGACGTCGCCGCTTCTCTTCGAATACGGCAGGGATTTTCCCGAATTCATCGAGTATTACGAGTATGCCCAATCCATGCCGTGGCTGGCGGATGTCGCGCGCATCGAGCGGGCCTGGCTCGATGCTTATCATGCGGCCGATGCGGCTGTCCTGCAGCCGGGTGCCCTGACATCGATTCCGCCGGAAAAGCTCGGCGACCTCGTCTTCGAGGCACATCCGGCAACCCGCATCGTCCGCTCAGCCTATCCGGCGGTGACGATCTTTTCAGCGAACCGGTCGAGCGATCCGGTCGGCCGGATCGATGCCACCGCGCCGGAGAGCGCGCTCGTTACGAGGCCGGCGCTCGAAGTCGAGATCCGCCGGCTTCCGCCAGGCGCCGACACTTTTCTCGGCCTTCTGCTGGCCGAAAAAACCCTCAGTCAGGCAGCGACAGCGGCCGGCGCCTGTTGTCCCGAATTCAACCTGACGGCTGGCCTTCTGGTACTCCTCGAGGCCGGTGCATTCGCAGCGATCCGCCATGGAGGATGAGACAGTGCTTCCGGTACGAAAATTCTTTGGCAGAACCGACAGGCTGGGAAGGGGAAACTGGCTCACTTGGATTGATGACCTCATTGCCGCCGCAGCGCCGCCAGTCCTTGCCCAGCTTGCCTTGCGCTTCGCCCTTGCCGTGCCTTTCTGGCGCTCGGGTATGAGCAAGTGGGATGGCTTTTTACAACTGAACGATGTCGCCATCCTCCTTTTCACATCCGAGTTCCGACTGCATCTCCCAGGTGGGCCTTATCCCTTCCCGGCCCCAGCAGTGGTGGCGTTCGCGGTCGCTTCGGCAGAAATTCTGTTGCCGATCTTCCTCGTATTGGGGCTGGCGACGCGCCTTGCAGCGCTCGGCCTTCTCGCCATGACGATCGTCGTACAGCTCACGGTGCCTGACGGCTGGCCGGTTCATCTGACCTGGGCGGCAATGGCGCTTGCCATCGTCACTTGGGGGGCGGGAAGGTTGTCGCTAGACGGGTGGCTCACCTCAGGGACCAGAGGCTCTTGAATTCATCCATTCTGTTCAGGTCCATGGGGTTTGGGCAAGACAACACCCGTTGGCAGCAATTCAAAGTGCGACAGCGATCTTTGTGCGTCTGAAAAGACGCACGGCGCTGTAGAGGAGGGCGACCGCGGCTTCCTTACCGACGGCAAATAGGATGGATCGCCGCGCGATTTCGCTTTACTGCATCAGCCGCTCCCGCTCCCGCTCATAATAGCGTTCAAGCGAGGGGAGTGCCGCCTTGAGTTCGTCGAACATGCCGTCGTCGACCGCGATGGCGCCGCGATACTTTGCGGTGACATAAGCGCGGTGGCGCTTGAGCTCTGGCTCGGAGGCGCCGTCGGCCACCGTGAAGATCGGCGAAACCTCGCTTCGCCCCTTGACGGTGATCCGATCGAGTTCGGCGATCGGAAATTTCGCGGCCGCCAAGGCTGCCGTTCGTTCGCCGAGGAGCAGGGAAATGGCGTATTCCTTCGACGCTCCCTCCAGACGGGAGGCGAGGTTGACCGCGTCGCCGAGCGCCGAATAGTCGAAGCGCCGGGCCGAGCCCATATTGCCGACGATGCATTCGCCGGTGTTGATGCCGATGCCGATCCGTAGCGTCTTCGGCGAGCGTCCTGCCACCTTGGCCTCGGCTTCCAGTTCTGCGTTCAAGCGGTCAAGCGCGGCGAGCATATCCTGCGCCGCCTGCACCGCATGGACGGCATGATCGGGATCGTCGAGCGGGGCATTCCAGAAGGCCATCAAGCAGTCGCCGATATATTTATCGATCGTGCCGCCTCGGTTGAGCACCGCCTCCGACAACGGCGTCAGCAGCCGGTTGATAAGCGCCGTCAGCCCCTCCGGGTCGTGCTTCATGTCTTCCGAAATCGTCGTAAAGCCGCGAACGTCGCAGAAGAGGATCGTCAGCGTGCGCCGCTCGCCGCCGAGCTTCAACTGCGACGGATCCTGCGCGAGCCGCTCAACGAGCGCCGGCGAGAGATATTGCGAGAAGGCGCGGGTGATCTCACGGCGCCGGCGGCGCTCCTCGGCATAGTCGAACCCGGCCTGTCCGACCGCAACGCCGAGGAAGGCTAGCGCCGGGCCGAGCGGCGAAACGTATAGATGACCGAGACGCATCAGTCCGTAGCTTGCAAGGAAGATGAGAATCAGGGCGCCGGCGCCGTAGCCGAGCGTTCTCCAACTCGTCGATTTCAAGACGACAAGAGCCGCCGCCAGGCTGGCGAGAAGTGTGGCTGGTATGAAGATGGCCGTCCCCGCCCTCTTGATAAAAAGCCCGTGCACGAGATTGTCATAGATGGTCGCCTGGATCTCGGCGCCGGCGACGAGGCCGCGCGAAAAGATGGTGTCGGAAGTGGCGAAGGCGTCGGCGCCGCCATCGGCGATCGACGGCGCATTCTGCAAGCTGAGGCCCACGATGACGACGCGATCGCGGAAGGTGCCTTCCGGCAGGAAGTTTTCCGGATCCAACGCCTGGTAATAGGAGACGGTCGGATAGGTGCGTGCCGGGCCGAAGGTCTGGATCAAAGCTCTCCTCGGCGACGGCACCGGCTCTGCTCCGGCGACGGTCGCGAACGTCAGGGCGAAACCGTCCGGATAGGGAGGGATCTGCCGTAAGATGCCGTCGCCGCTGAGATTGACGGAGGCGATGCCCACTTTTGCGCCCCTCTCGGTGAAGAGGGGGAGCGGTTCGGTGCGGACGAACTGGTCGGCCTGCGGCGTTTCGATATGCGTCTGGTCGCCGGCAAGGACCACATCCGGCCCGAGAACCGCGGCCAGTGCCATATCGTTTTCCGGAGCAGCAGCCGGCTCGGCGAAGATGACGTCGAGCGCGATCGCCCGCGCCCCAGCCTTTCTCAGCGCCTCGATCAGCCGGGCATGCAGGGCGCGCGGCCAGGGCCACTGGCTGCCGATCTCGGCCATCGACGGTTCATCGATCGCGACGATAACAGGGCCACCCTCGGGCAGCGCGGGTCGGCCGATGATCGAGAGGTAGTCGTAGGCGCGCAGGTCGGCGAGCGACCAGCTGCCGGTCAACGAGACAAGCGAGACGAGGGTAGCGACGAAGACGGTCAGGGCCGCAAGCTTTGCTCGCCGTGGCGAGAGGCGAATGCGATCGACTGCTGCGGCTGCGCGTTGACGGGCGAGCGCTGGATGGGGACCGTTCATCAGAACCGCACTTTGACCGTGCCCTTGGCGGTCGGTCCCCAGCCGGGAAGACCGCTACGAACCTCGAATTCTTCATCGAGCAGGTTGTAGCCGGCC
Source organism: Sinorhizobium numidicum (assembly GCF_029892045.1). Taxonomy (NCBI): domain Bacteria; kingdom Pseudomonadati; phylum Pseudomonadota; class Alphaproteobacteria; order Hyphomicrobiales; family Rhizobiaceae; genus Sinorhizobium; species Sinorhizobium numidicum. The sequence continues at coordinate 1,273,107 of NZ_CP120367.1, read as the reverse complement.
AGTTCGACTTCGAACCGTTTGTCGAAGGGCTCCCATTGGAGCGCGGCGTCGAGCGTCCAGAAGTCGTCGAGCGTGGCAGTGCTGTCCGTTCGTTCGCCAACGTAGTTTGCAGCCACCGTCGTCTTGACGTTTGCAGTGCTCACCCAGGTCAAAGCCACCTGGCCCGAATTCTCCGGCAAGAAAGGAAGGTCGCCGCTGCTGCCTGTCGAAAGGTTCTCGCTTTCGATGCGGGCCACGGTCGCCGAGAGACCGAGCCCGTGGCCGAGCGCCAGGTTGGCGGTCAATGCGACGCGGTCGACCCTGGCCTTGTCGAAATTCAAGGCCTCTACTAAAAATGGAATATCGATCGAGCCGTCGCGTATTTCCTGATGCTGGTAGTCGACTGCCGTGAAGAGCCAGTCGCTCCATTCGGTGTCCCATCGCAGTGCCAGCGTGTCGGCGTAACCTTCCTCACCGATCAGAAGCTGATTGGGCTGCAGCCCGACGATCCCGACCGGTGCGAGCGTGGCAGTGCCGAAGTTGTAGCCTTCGCGCTGGATGGCGGCTCGCAGCCAATGGCCTTCGGCCGGTGCCCAGGCGACACCAAGTTTCGGCTCGAGCCGGATACTATTGTTGTCGACGTCCTCGATGTAGCGGGCAAATAGTGCGCCTTCGACCTTGAGGTCAGGCGTAATCTCGTAAAGGCCATCGACGTAGGCCTTCGCCACCGCCTGCGTAGAGGACTGAAAGACGGTCGCTATTTCCGGAGGATCGGGCGGTTCGAGGAACCTGAACTGCGTCCTTGTATCCGAACGGATCTTGCCGGCCTCAGCGCCATAACGCCATGTCAGATCTCCGTCGCCGTATGTGTGGCTCAAGGCAGCGATGTAGCTGCGATCTTTCCTATCGACGTCTACGCTGCCTTCGCTCCCTTCGAAGCGCTGTGTTTCATTATCATCCGTGCGAAATTCATCGAAAAACAGAGCGGCGTTTCCGACATTGCGGTAACCGAATGTGTGGCTCCACGCGAGGCCTGAAAGTATGGTGGAAGCGTTGTCCCCTATTTCAACGTCCGGCGGGCTGGGCAGAAGTTCCTGGAAATCGTCGACATTCGAATAATTTGCGAAGGCGACGAAGCGGTCGTCAGGAGTCGGGTTGGCCGTGATGAAGCCATTGCCTCTGATAATCCGCAAATCTCGTTCTAGGCGCGCGCCTCCGGATTCGATCGTGTCCTTCGGCTCCTCCCATTGGAACGTGCTGAATAAGCTGATCGGGAACGGGGATGCCGAAAATCCGCGAACTCCCGCTTCTCCTACCCACCCGGTATGATCGTCATTGGCAATGATCCCACCGCCAAGCTCGGTTTCAACGAACGGCGATTGCACCAGATTGGCCGTACGCTCGCGGCTGGCGAGCATGTGCGGCTCGATCAGAAGCGCCTGGATGAGAGCAGAGTAGCTGGTTGAACTGAGCGTGTTGGTGATTGCGTTCGCGTCGAAATCGTAATTGTTGAAGAAGGGATCGACGCTGCCGCGCACCGCCTGGTCCACGTAGCTCGCGCCGGTGAAGGGATCGAACACAGCATCGCCGTAATACTGCCCCCAGGCGTCGAGGCCTTGCAGGCGGAACGCGTCGTTGAGCGTCGAGCCGGCCGTCTGATTGGCTCCGAGCGCAGCCGTGTCGCCGCCTTTTGCCCGATTGCGCCGCATGAACTCCTGAGCGTTGCGGATGGCCGCATCCGCATCATAGGCATCAATGGCGATTGCCGTGCGCAACTGCGAGACGACTGGGTCATTCGGATCTAGCCTGTCAGCGTTATCCAGCGCCTGGGCCGCCGCAACGCGGTCGCCGTTCTCATAGTGTGCCGCCGCAAGAAGCATCTGCGCGCCAGCATGACCTGGATTTGCCGTCGAGCCGGCGAGCAGGTCTTCGACGGCTTTTTCCAGGTCTCCATTCTGCATCTGATACTGGCCGCGTGCGACGAGCATCATGTCGAAGGACGAATCTATAGAGAGCGCCGCATCGATCTCGCGCTTTGCCTCGGCGAGCCGCGACTCGCCCAGGTACTGGATCGCGAGGTTCGCGTGAGGGAGCGGGTCCGCGGGATCGAGCTCTATCGCCTTCTTGAAAGCCTTCTCGGCAGCACGGTTGTCGCCACGGTCGCCCTGGACGATGCCGATCGAGTTCCAGAGGGTCGGAGAGCCCGGCGAGGTCTTCAAGGCCCGTTCGAGATCGCCGAGCGCGCCTTCCTTATCGTTGTCGATGTTGAAGCGGTAAATGGCGCGCGCTTCGAGCGCGTTCGGATCATCGGGATCGATCGCCAGCGCCTTTTCGGTGCCGTCGCGCACTTCATTGCGATCATCAAGCAGCATTGCAAAGTGAGCGCGGAAGGCGGGCAGGCTCGGATCGTCTGGATGTTGCCGTTCTGCTTTCCTGATCGTTTCGATAGCCGTTCGGATATCGGTTCGGAAGCCCGCGGTCCAGGCTTCAGCAATCGCGCCGTAGGCACCTGCCGGCTGACGAGGTGGGTTCAAGACCCGTTCAGGGTTGGCGAGCGCACGGGCAAAATATCCGCCATAGACGGAGACGGAACGACGTCTTGCGTCCAGCCCCTTCTCGGCGCGGGCGAAGAGCTCTGCGGCATCGGCATAGCGGCTCTCGGAGCCAGCGAATAGTGCTTCGATGAGGGTTGCGCGTGCCTTTTGTGACCGGTCCAAATCCCTCCGCCGCGCCTGCTGAAGAGCGGCCCGTGCCTTTTGCCTGCCGTCGAGCGGCAGGTAGACTTCTGCTAGCGTCAGCCAATCCTCCGCCGAACGCGAGGCCTCCGCTCGAGCTTCGATCCGCTCCCGCTCGCGCCGCATGTCGGGTAATTTGAGCGGCGACGGCGGCATCCACACGAACGCGTCCCGCAGCGACAGATGGAACAGCATCTGCTCGCGGTCTTTCGGCGTTACGATGATAATCTTGGTGGGCGCGCTGCCGATTGCGGCCACGGCACCTTCGCCCTGGTTCACCGTCACGCTGCCATAGGTATTCTTAAGCTCGACCACGCCTTCGAGGACGGTCAGCGAGGTCTTGCCGTCGGCGCCGACGGTCATTGTCCAGTCGGTGCCTCGGATGGCGGCCGCTGCGGCCGACGTGTCGATCACCAGGCCCTCACCGCCGCGCTCGGCGCGGGCCCAGATCGACCCCGATTGAAGTTCGAGGTTCGTGTCGCCTCCGCCGATCTGTTTGACCCGCAAGGCGGTGTTCCGCCCGAGGCGGATCTGCGTATGGTCCCTGAAGAGCACCGCGAGCGCGCCGGTGGCGTTGGTTCGCAGGATATCGCCGGGGAGCAGATCCTGGGCGAGGTTGACGATGCGCCAATTCGAGACTTCGACGAATCGTACCTCTTCGCCGGATTTGCGTGCGATGACTGCGCCGGCAGCGGGAGCCGGACGCGGAAGTGGTTCGGCAAGCGTGGGCCACGGCGCAAGGAGCGCCATTACGCTGAGCAATGCCCCCGTGAGTCTTCTCCGCATCTCGCGATATGCCCCGTCGTTGCAGTGAATCCAGTGGATTTCCGGGGGTGAAAAGTCAAGTGCCCAGTTTTGGGCGGATGTTATTGTCCCGCCGGTGTAGTAATGAGGCGAGGAGAGGCATGGGGGAAACGCATGGACGCTGGGGCAAACCTTTACACACTGGATCCGCCAAGTGAAGGGAAGGGGCAGGGCGCCCCGTCGACCGCTTATTACGAACACATCCGCAAGATCAACGACGTGTTCTATGATCAGATCAAGATGTCCGATCAGAAGGCAGCCTATATCTTCACTTTCATGTTTGCCTTTCTTGTTAGCTCGGAAGAAGGCAGGAGCGTATTTACCTGGAGTCGCTATACTGAAGGCGAAATGCTCCCGGTGATACTATCCGCCGCCTTGGCGCTCGCCTCGATGTTCTCGCTCGTGTGTGCAATCCTGGTGGTCCTGCCGCGAAAGAGCGCCACGTCGACGACGCTCTTCTGGGGTGCTTGGTCCGTTCACCGCGATTCCTTCTCGAAGGCGGCGGACCATGGGGACGTGTCCTATCTGTTCCGGCAATATTTCGAGAATGCGGATGCCCTCTCGGCAATCGCATGCAGCAAGTACCATTTCGTCAATCTCGCGTTCCGCGGCTTGCTTGTGACGGTGCTCGCCTTTGTCGGTCTCCTGGCGGTGACCTGACGGCGGCAAGTTTACCGGAGCGTAGAAAGAGGGCAGAGCGGTCTTCGGCATGCGCGCCCTGAGCTCGTCAAACCGAGTCGCGCACCCGCTCCCAGGCATTCATCAAATGCCTTCCCAGCACCTCGGAAAGCTTAGCCTTGTCGCCCGCCTCCAGAGCCGCGATCATCTCTTCGTGTTCCGCGACTGCCGCAGCCCATTTTTCCGAGCCTTCATGGCCGATGAAGCGGATGCGCTTCAGGCGGGTCTGGAGCACGTTATGCATGTCGGCGAGGGCAGCATTGCCGGAGAGCTGGGCGATCGCCGTGTGGATCTGCTGGTTGAGCTTGTAATATTGCAGACGGTCGCCGGCCCTGTAGCGGTTGACCATCTCGTCGTGCAGCGCCCGCACCTCCGCTATTCCCGCGTCGCTTGCGGCTTCGCAGGCGAGTCGTCCCGCCAGTTCTTCGAGCGTCTGCAAGACGGTCAACATATCGTGCACGTCCTTGGCGCTGAACCGTTTGACGACGGCTCCGCGGCTGGGAACGAGCTCGACCAGGCCCTCACTCGCGAGATATTTGATTGCCTCGCGCAGCGGCGTCCGTGACACGCCGAGCTGTTCGCCGAGCTGGCCTTCATGCAGGCGCGTGCCCGGCGGCAGGTCGCCCTCGATGATCATGTCGCGCAGATGAGTGACCAGCGTGTCGTGCAGCGCCGTGCGCCGGATCGGCCCCGGGCCGCCTTCGGGCCGCCGCTCCAATGAGGTGATTTCGTTCATTTTTTCTCGTTCTGCCTCCACCGGCACGCCGGCGATTGGTCCCGAGCGCGGCCGATTGAATCAGCGGCGCCTTATTCAAGCATGGAGACTGCATCTCACGCCGTCAACAGAAAATGCTGCATACAGAATGCAAAACACTTGATACAGCATTCTGAATAACGTATCACGGCGTCCGAGGCATGAAGCGGAGGACATCTCGTATGACGACCAATGATGCGACCGGAACGAAGGGAACGCGTCCTGTCATCGCGCTCGCCATGGGTGATCCGGCGGGGATCAGTCCGGAGCTGACGGCGGGGCTGCTCGCGCTTCCCGACATTCGCGAGGCGGCGCACATCATCGCCATCGGCGATCGCCGTATTCTCGATGAGGGCGCTAAGGTTGCCGGCGTGACGCTCGATCTGGAGGCGTCATCACTCGATGCGCTCGACGGCGTCGGAACGTCTCGCCATGTCTTCATCGACCTCGCTCATCTCGACCCGGCCGACGTCGCGCGCGGCGAAGCGACACTTGCCGGCGGCACCTTTGCGACCCGCAATTTTCGCACCGCGCTGGAACTGGCGCATGTCGGCAATGCCGACGCCGTCTGCTTCACGCCCTTCAACAAGCAGGCGATGCGCTTTGCCTATCCGGGCTATGACGACGAGATCCGCTTCGTCGCCGACGTCCTTTCCTTCACCGGCAAGGTTCGCGAGTTCAACGTGCTCGAAAAGGTCTGGAATGCGCGCGTCACCTCGCACATTCCGCTGGCGGAAGTGGCGTCCAGTCTCTCGATGGAAGGCATCCTGGCCGAACTCGAGCTGACGCGGGCCTGCCTCAAAAATGCCGGCTATGACGAGGCGAAGATCGCGGTTGCGGGTCTCAATCCGCATGCCGGCGATGGCGGCAGCTTCGGCATGGAGGAGATCGAGATCATCGAGCCGGCCGTCGAAAGGGCCAAGGCGCTCGGCTTCAACGTCGAGGGGCCGTTTCCGGCCGACACGGTCTTCATCCGGGCGCTGAAGGAAGGCTTCAATGCCGTCCTGACCATGTATCACGACCAGGGCCAGATCGCCATGAAGCTGATGGGCTTCGACAAGGGCGTGACGATGATGGGCGGTTTGCCGTTTCCGCTCTGCACGCCCGCGCACGGCACCGCCTATGACATTGCCGGCAAGGGCATCGCCGATGTCGGCGCCAGCCGCGAGGCGATCCTGCTTGCGGCCCGCATGGCGAAGAAAACAGCAGCGCTTTCCGCGGCTGCCTGAATTCGCACGTTTTCAAGCAATACCGGCGTCACGGGAGGTCTTGCGCCGGATCCAACTCAACGGGAGGACTAGACATGAAGAAATCCGTCTCCATCGCATGCATTATGGCCGCCGCTTTCGGCGTTGCCGCCCCGGCTTCGGCCTTCGAGCCGGACCGTCCGGTTGAGTTCGTCGTCACCGCCGGTCCCGGCGGCGGCACCGATATCTTCGCCCGCACCATTCAGGCGATCATCGGCAAGTACGAGCTGATGAAGGCACCAGTCGTCGTCACCAACAAGGGCAGCGCCGGCGGGGCGGAAGGCTTCGTCTACACCGCCGGTTATAAGGGCGACGCCTACAAGCTCGCATTCGGCACCAACAACGCCTACCTGCTGCCGGTACGCGCCAAGGTTCCCTACAAGGCTGACGACCTGACGCCCGTTGCGGCACTTGCGTCCGACGAGTTCATTCTCTGGGTGAGCGGCAAGGCCGATTACGCGACGGCCGCCGATTTCGCCGTCAAGGCGAAGGAAGGCGGACTGAAGATCGGCGGCAGCCAGTCCAAGGATGTCGACCAAATCCTGACGTCGATGATCAACGACGCGACCGGCGCGCAAATCGGCTACATCCCGTTCAAGAGCGGCGGCGAAGCAGCGGTCCAGCTCGCCGGCGAACACATCGATGCCAATGTGAACAATCCAAGCGAAAATCTCGGCCAGTGGCAGGCAGGCATGGTCAAGCCGCTTTGCGTCTTCAAGAGCGTAAAGCTTTCGAGCGAGACCAAGGTCGCCGGCGACAAGGGCTGGAGCGACATTCCGACCTGCAAGGAGTCGGGTATTTCCATCGATAGTTATTCCATGCCCCGAACCGTCTGGCTGCCGGCTGGCGTTGACCAGGATGTCGTCGAATTCTACGCGAATGTTCTGCGCAAGGTCTCCGAAACACCGGAATGGGCGAAGTACCTCGCCGACACCTCGCAATCCCCATCCTATCTCAGCGGCGACGAATTCAAGTCGGCGATCGAAATGGATGGTGCAGCGGTCAGCGACGTGCTGAAGCGGGAAGGCTGGCTTGCCAACTAAAGCCGTTTTTGTAGAACGGGCGCCCTAACGGACGGAGAAGCAGATGCGGGCAGAATACCGCGCCATCCTTTCTCCCACGCATTCGGCGCCCGTCACTCGATCTGAAAGGTCACGACCATGACTGAGCGCAGTGCGAATGGGCTCACCCGCTTCGCGGTCGAGCTTGGCGTTGCCGTTCTGACCGGCGCTTTCGGCGCCGCGGTCTGTTACGGCTCGCTCGAAATCGGCGCGGGCTGGACCGACATGGGTCCGGATGCGGGTTATTTCCCATTCTACATCGGTCTGCTCATCATCTTCGGCAGCGTCGTTAACCTGGTTCAGGCGTTCCGCAAGCATCGCGGAACGGGTGAGATCTTTCTCGACGGCGCCCGCGCCAAGGTGGTTGCCTCCTTCCTGCTGCCGCTCGTGGCCTTTGCCGCGGTTTCCGCCTGGCTCGGGCTCTATGTCGGGACGGCGCTTTATATCGCTGCCACGATGCTCTTTCAGGGTCGTTACAAGTGGTGGATCGCCCTGCCGGCGGGCCTCGGCGTTTCGCTCTTTTTCTTCATCGTTTTCGAGATCGGCTTCCAGGTTCCGCTGCTGAAGGGACCGGTCGAGGCCTGGTTCGGGATCTACTGACCCGTCCGGATGCACCGCTTGCGGGAGGAATGACATTGGAAAATATCGGTCTGCTGATCGATGGCTTCGGCCACATCCTCAGCTGGAGCCACATCCTGCTGATGATGGTGGGGGTGACGCTTGGCATCCTTGTCGGCGTGCTGCCAGGCCTCGGCGCGCCTAACGGCGTATCGCTTCTGCTGCCGCTCACCTTCTCCATGGATCCGATCTCGGCGATCATCCTCTTGTCCTGCATGTATTGGGGCGCACTGTTCGGCGGTTCGACGACGTCGATCCTGTTCAACATTCCGGGCGAACCCTCGTCGGTCGCGACCACCTTCGACGGCTATCCGATGGCGAAGGCCGGACAGGCGAGCCGGGCGTTGACGCTTGCCTTCGTCTCCGCAGGGCTGGGAGCGCTCGCCGGCGTCATCATGATCACGCTGCTTTCGGGCTGGGTCGCGAACTTCGCACTGCGGTTCTCCTCGCCCGAATATTTCGCCGTCTATTTCCTGGCGTTTGCGAGCTTCATCTCGATGGGCGCGCAATCACCCTTCAAGACGCTTGTTTCGATGATGCTCGGTTTCGCGCTCGCCTCGATCGGCATGGACACGATTTCCGGGAACCTGCGCCTTACCTTCGACATTCCCGAGCTCATCAAGGGCGTCAGCTTTCTGATCGCCGTCATGGGCCTCTTCGGCATCGGCGAGTTGCTGTTGACGACGGAAGAAGGACTGCGTTTCGAGGGCATCAAGGCGCGCGTCAAGCTTGCCGAGATTGGCCGGACGCTGATCGAGATTCCGCGCTACTGGCTGACGATCGCCCGTTCGACCATCATTGGCATCTGGATGGGGATCACGCCTGCCGGACCGACCGCGGCTTCCTTCATGAGCTATGGCGTCGCCCGGCGTTCCGCTCGCGACAAGTCGTTGTTCGGCAAGGGCGATCCGCGCGGCGTCGTGGCGCCCGAGACCGCCGACCATTCGGCCGGCACCTCCGCGCTCCTGCCGATGCTGGCACTTGGCGTGCCCGGGTCGGCGACCGCGGCGGTGATGATGGGCGGCCTGATGATCTGGGGGCTGACGCCAGGCCCGATGCTCTTTACCGATCGCCCGGATTTCGTCTGGGGCCTGATCGCCTCGATGTATCTCGGCAACATTGTCGCCGTCTTCCTGGTGATTGCGACTGTGCCGCTCTATGCCTCGATCCTGCGCGTGCCGTTCTCGATCATCGGGCCGATCATTGTGGCGGTGATCTTCTCAGGCGCTTATCAGGTTGCCAATTCGGTCTCCGATATTCTTCTCGTCATCGGCTTCGGCCTGCTTGGCTATATCTTCAAGAAGCTCGACTATCCGCTTGCACCGCTGGTTCTTGCCATGGTGCTCGGCGACAAGGCGGAAGACGCTTTCCGTCAATCGATGCTGATGTCCGGTGGCAGCCTGAACATCTTCTGGTCGAACGGGCTCGTTTCCGCGCTCATGGCGGTCGGTCTTGTGCTGCTGCTCTCACCCCTCGTCTTTTGGCTGATCGGCACGCTGCGCGGGCGCAAGCCGGAGGTCACAACGCCTCATAAAGACGGCAGCGCGGCGGCCTGACCGGCCGCCGCCGACAACCTTCCAATCTTCAAGGAGTTTTGCCATGGCCCCACGCAAATGGAACCGTGACAACTGGCCGATTGCGGCCGCAATGGTCCAGTATCCGAATACCCTGCCGAACGGGCGCTCCGTCCAGGACCAGTCAGTGGAAGAATGGGCGGCAACGCTCGACGATGTGGTGGACGCCGGGTTCACCGAACTCGATCCGACGGACAGCTGGATACGGCTTGCCGATCTGTCTCATGATCGTCTCGAAGCATTCGTCGCGTTGACACGCTCCCTCGGGCTCGCGATCCCGGCTATCTCGACCTCAAGGCGCAGCCTCATCGATCCTGAACATGGTGAGACATATCTTGCCTATGGACACCGGGTCATCGAGACAGCCGCCGCAGTAGGCGCAGGTTCGGTATCTTTCGGCTTCTTCGGTCCGTTAACGGAGACGCAGAAGAAAGTGCTCTGGTTCTGGACCGTCGATGGCGAGAAGAACCCAGACGATGCTGCGACCTGGCAGAAGGCGGTCTCCCGCGTTCGTGAACTCGGCCGGCATGCGGAAGATCTGGGCATCGAGGTCGCGCTCGAGATGTACGAGGATACCTATCTCGGCACGGCCGGCAGCTCCGTCCGCTTCGTCAACGAAGTGGGCCTTGCCAATGTCGGCATCAACGCCGACCTCGGCAATCTCATCCGCCTGCACCGGCCGGTCGAACACTGGCAGGAAATGATGGCGAAGGTTGCGCCTTTCGCGAAATACTGGCACGTCAAGAATTACAACCGCACGGAGGATGCGGCATCGGGCCTAATCGTTACCCACCCGGCTCCGCTCGAATTCGGCGTCATCAACTACCGTGCGGCAATCCGCATGGCCCTGGCGCACGGATTTGAGAGCCCCTTCCTCTGCGAGCACTACGGCGGTGACGGTCTTTCCATCAGCGCCGCGAACCGCGATTATCTGAGACGCATTCTGCCTCGCGAACAGGGACTTTGAAGCGATGACGACCATCTTTGACGCTCCGGAAGACTTCGCCACCACCGCTCTCGCCGGTTTCTATGCCATCCACGCGCGTAACGCCCGCCTCGTGAAGGGTGGCGTCGTGCGCTCGACCAAGGTGCCCAGGGGCAAGGTCGCCGTGGTTATCGGCGGCGGTTCCGGCCATTATCCCGCGTTTGCCGGCTATGTCGGGCCGGGACTTGCGGATGCGGCAGTTGCCGGCGATGTCTTCGCCTCGCCCTCGACGGCGGCGGTTGCCCGCGTTTGCCGCCACGCGGATCAGGGTGGCGGCGTGCTGCTCGGCTTCGGCAACTATGCCGGCGACGTGCTGAACTTCGGTCTTGCAGCCGAGCGCCTCCGTGGCGAGGGCATCGACGTGCGCGTGCTGCCGGTGGCGGACGATGTCGCAAGCGCTCCGGTCGAAACGCCCGACAGGCGCCGCGGTATTGCCGGTGACCTCGTGGTCTTCAAGATCGCCGGGGCGGCGGCCGAGGCCGGCAAGTCGCTCGATGAGGTGGAGCGGTTGGCGCGCCTTGCTAACGAGCGGACGGTTTCGTTCGGCGTCGCCTTTGGGGGTTGCACGCTGCCGGGTGCGGCCGGGCCGCTTTTCACCGTTCCGAAGGGCCAGATGGCGCTTGGTCTCGGCATTCATGGCGAGCCGGGTATCAGCGAAGAGAAGATCGCGACGGCAGGCGAGCTCGCGAAGCTCCTCACCGGCAAGCTGCTGGCGGAACGGCTGGCCGGCACCAGCAAAGTCGCGGCGGTGCTGAACGGTCTCGGCTCGACAAAGTACGAAGAACTCTTCGTGCTTTGGACCAAGGTCGCGAAGGAATTGGCAGAGGCAGGTCTTGAAGTTGTCGATCCTGAGTGCGGCGAGTTCGTCACCAGTCTCGATATGCAGGGCTGCTCTCTATCGCTTCTTTGGCTCGATGAAGAGCTGGAAGCGCTCTGGCGCGCGCCCTGCGATGCACCGGTGCTTCGCAAGGGTATGATCATTGCCGCTGAACCGGCGACCGAGGAAATCATCGAAGCCGAGGGCCGGCAGTCCTTCAGCCCGGCATCTTCGGCTTCGCGAGACAGCGGCCAATGCATTGCCCGGCTGATCGGCAGGATCGCCGATGCACTCAAGGATGCAGAAGAGGAACTCGGTCGCATCGATGCGATCGCCGGCGACGGCGATCATGGCCAGGGCATGCGCCGCGGTTCGGCAGCAGCGTTCGATGCGGCGAACGCGGCGGTTGCCGCAGGCGCGGGGGCGGCAAGCGTATTGGCGGCAGCGGGCGACGCCTGGGCGGACCGCGCCGGCGGCACTTCGGGCGCGATCTGGGGTCTTGCGCTCCGCTCCTGGAGCAATGCCTTCAGCGACGACGAGAGGGCGAGCGATGCGGCGATCATCAAGGGTGCGCGTCTGGCACTTGATGGGGTTACACGTCTCGGCCGGGCCCGTATCGGTGACAAGACGCTCGTCGACGCGCTGGTACCGTTCGTCGAGACTCTTGAGGAGCAGGCAGCTTCCGGCAAGCCGCTCAGCGAAGCATGGAACCTCGCGGCGAAAGCGGCGAAGGAAGCAGCCGATGCCACGTCGAGCCTGACGCCCAAGCTCGGCCGCGCGCGGCCGCTCGCCGAAAGGAGCATCGGTCATCCGGACGCGGGGGCGATCTCACTGGCACTGACGGCCCGAGTTGCCGCCGAATTCCTGAAGGAAGCCGACGCCTGAGGGGCCGAGTAGTCGGCCTGACGCTCGTAGCGGGATTCCTCATAGAAAGGGCGCGGACCTCCCACCGCGCCTTTTCGCCTTTCAGGCTCCATCAGCCGTGCCGCATCAGGAACTCCTCGGCGCTCAGGTGCCGAAAGTCATCAAGCGCATGGCGCAGCTTATTGTGGTCCCAGTCCCACCAGGCGAGGCGATCCATGCCTTTGCCCACCTCGGCCGTGAAGCGCTCGCGGATGAGCTTGGCTGGCACCCCGCCGACAATCGTGTAGGGCGCAACGTCCCTGGAGACGACGGCGCCGGCGCCGATCACTGCGCCATTGCCCACGCTAACGCCGGGCAGGATCGTCGCGCCATGACCGATCCAGACGTCATGGCCGATCTTCACGCGGTTCTGCCGGCGCCAGGCGAAGAGATCGTGATCGGGTTCGGCATCCTCCCAATACATCGGCGCGCGATAGGTGAAATGGTGCAGTGTCGCGCGCCAAGTCGGATGGTTGGTGGCATTGATGCGAACGGCGGCGGCGATGTTCACGAACTTGCCGATCGTGGCGCACCAGATCGAGCCGTCCTGCATAACGTAGGAATAGTCACCGAACTCGACCTCGTCGAGCCGAGAGCGTTCGTGGACCTCCGTGTAGCGGCCGAGCGTCGAGTTCGTGACGCTGGCGGTCGGATGAATGACGGCTTCCAGCCCAAGTTTCTGGCTCATGCGGCGTGCTTCCTCGGCGAGAACTCCGAAACGTCGATGATGCGATCGGCGACCGCATCACGGATTTCCTCGTCGTGGAAAATCCCGACCAGCGCCGTTCCGGCGGCTTTCTTCGCGGCAATCATCTCGACGACGACGGCACGGTTCTTCGCGTCAAGGGACGCGGTCGGCTCGTCGAGGAGCAGGATTCTATGGTCAGTGATGAAGCCGCGGGCGATGTTGACGCGCTGCTGCTCGCCGCCAGAGAAGGTGGCGGGCGGCAGGGACCATAGTTCTTTCGGGAGGTTCAGCTTTGAAAGCAGCTCGGCCGCTCGTCCGCGCGCCTCCGCTGCAGCCACGCCGCGGGCCTGAAGCGGCTCGGCGACGATATCGAGCGCGGAAACGCGCGGCACGACGCGCAGGAACTGGCTGACATAGCCGAGCGTGGTGCGACGTACCTCCAGCACCATGCGCGGCTCGGCATCCGCAAGGTTCACGAGGCGGCCGTGATGCTCCATCAGGATCTGGCCTTCATCGACGCCGTAATTGCCGTATAGCATTTTCAGGATCGAGCTCTTGCCGACACCGGAGGGGCCGCCGAGCACCACGCATTCGCCAGCTTTCACCGAGAAGGAGACATTGGCGACGACAGGCAGGCGGACACTGTCGCGCAAATGCATGGTGAAGCTCTTGGCGACTTCTGAAACGACAAGGGGAGTAGCCATTGGTCACACCTGGAGGATGGAGGAAACGAGGAGTTGGGTATAGGGCTCGCGTGGGTCGTCCAGCACGCGATCGGTTAGCCCCTGTTCGATGACGGCGCCATCCTTCATCACCATCATCCGGTGCGAAAGGAGCCGCGCCACTGCGAGGTCGTGCGTGACGATGATCGCCGCAAGCCCGAGATCGTGCACGAGCCCGCGCACGAGATCGAGGAGGCGCGCTTGCACGGAGACGTCGAGACCGCCGGTCGGCTCGTCCATGAAGACGAGGCGCGGAGAGGTCACGAGATTGCGGGCGATCTGCAGTCGCTGGCGCATGCCGCCGGAAAAAGCGCGCGGCTGGTCGTCGATCCGGTCCTCGCCGATCTCGACACGGGTGAGCCAGTCCATCGCGGCGGCGCGGATGTTCCCATAGTGGCGATCTCCGATAGCCATCAGCCGCTCGCCGACATTGGCGCCGGCGGAAACCGTCATACGCAACCCATCGGCCGGATTCTGGTGCACGAAACCCCAGTCTGTGCGCATAAGAAAGCGCCGTTCGGCCTCACCCATGCGGGAAAGATCGCGGTATTGGCCGTCGCGCATATGGTATTCGACGATACCGGAGGTCGGCATCAGCCGGGTCGAAAGGCAGGAAAGCAGCGTGGTCTTGCCAGAGCCGGACTCGCCGACAACGGCGAGCACCTCGCCCGGATAAAGCTCGAAGGAGACATTGCGGCATCCGATGCGGCTTCCGTAGAACCTTGAGACGTCGTTCACTTTCAGAAGCGGTACGGCACTCATTCTGCGGCCTCCTGGCGGGCGAGCATCGGGCCGGCATGGCCGTGCGCCCGTCGGTCTTCGCAATGGTCGGTATCCGAACAGACGAACATGCGTCCGCCCTTGTCGTCGAGCACAACTTCGTCGAGATAGACGTCCTCGGCACCGCAGAGCGCGCAGGGCCTGTCGAATTTTTGAATCTCGAAGGGATGGTCTTCGAAGTCGAGGCTGACGACCTCGGTATAGGGCGGCACGGCGTAAATCCGCTTCTCGCGTCCGGCGCCGAAGAGCTGCAGCGCTTCCGACATGTGCATCTTCGGATTGTCGAACTTCGGCGTCGGTGAGGGGTCCATCACATAGCGAGCCTCGACCTTCACCGGATAGGCATAGGTCGTGGCGATATGGCCGTTGCGGGCGATGTCCTCGTAGAGCTTCACATGCATGAGGCCGTATTCTTCGAGCGCATGCATCTTGCGCGTCTCAGTCTCGCGCGGCTCCAGAAAACGCAGGGGTTCGGGGATCGGCACTTGATAGACCAGCGTCTGGCCTTCCTTCAGCGGCTCCTCGGGAATGCGATGCCGCGTCTGGATGATCGTCGCCTCCTTTGTCTTCGTAGTGATGGCCACATTGGCGACCTTTTGGAAGAAGGCGCGGATCGAGACCGCGTTGGTCGTGTCGTCGGCCCCCTGATCGATGACCTTCAGCACGTCGTCCGGCCCGAGGATCGAGGCGGTGACCTGCACGCCGCCGGTGCCCCAGCCATAGGGCATCGGCATTTCGCGCGAGGCAAAGGGCACTTGGTAGCCGGGAATCGCAATGGCTTTGAGGATCGCCCGCCGGATCATCCGCTTCGTCTGTTCGTCGAGATAGGCAAAATTGTAGGTGGCAAGGTCGTTCATTCGGCGGCCTCCTTCATGCCGTCCTCACCGCCGGCGCGGGCGGCCTCATAGTCGCGGCGCATGCGTCGCACTAGGTCGAGTTCGGCCTGGAAATCGACGTAGTGGGGCAGCTTCAGGTGCTCGACGAAGCCAGTCGCCTGAACGCTGTCGGCGTGCGAGATGACGAATTCCTGGTCCTGGGCGGGCGCGACGATGTCCTCGTTGAACTCGTCGGTCCTGAGCGCCCGGTCGACAAGCGACATCGACATCGCCTTGCGCTCGCTCTGGCCGAAGACGAGGCCGTAGCCGCGAGTGAATTGGGGCGGCTGCTTGGCGGAACCCTTGAACTGGTTGACCATCTGGCATTCGGTGACGCGGATGACGCCGAGCGACACTGCAAACCCGAGTTCCGGCAGATCCAGCTCGACCTCGACCTCGCCGATCCTGACCTCGCCGACGAAGGGATGGGTGCGGCCATAACCGCGCTGGGTGGAATAGGCGAGTGCCAGCAGGAAGCCCTCGTCGCCGCGGGCAAGCGCCTGCAATCGAAGATCGCGCGGCATCGGGAACTCCATCGGCTCACGCGTGAGATCACCCATCACATGGCCTTCAGGCATCTCGCCGTCGCCTTCGATCAGGCCCTCCCCACCGAGGATGTCGGAAACGCGCATCACCTGCTCGCCCGGCTCCTTGACCGCCGGCTCGGCGACGGGTTCGTCGTTGATCAGCGACGGATCGAGCAGGCGATGGGTGTAGTCGAAGGTGGGGCCGAGAAGCTGGCCGCCCGGCAGGTCCTTATAGGTCGCCGAGACGCGGCGCTCGACCTTCATGTTCGCGGTGTCGATCGGCTCGGAATAGCCGAAGCGGGGCAGGGTGGTGCGGTAGGCGCGCAGGATGAAGATCGCTTCGATCATGTCGCCGCGGGACTGACGTACCGCCAGTGCGGCAAGCGAGCGATCGTAGAGCGAGGCCTCCGCCATAACCCGGTCGACCGCAAGACCAAGCTGTGCGACGACCTGTTCGATGGTGATCGACGGCAGAGAACGGTCGCCGCGACGGCGGTCGGCGAGGAGGCGGTGGGCATTGGCGATGGCGGCTTCTCCGCCTTTGACGGCTACATACATGGATCACGCCTCCTCCGGAGCGGGATGAGGAAAAGTGTGAAGCGGCTTTCCGCCCGGATCCCGCTCACTTCGATCAAATGAGAGTCTCGTCGTGCGCGGCAGGCAGAGCACCGCGTCCTCCGCTGTGAGCACGAGGTCGATGCCGCGCGGGAAAACGGCGCGGTTGGCGGTCCAGAAATCGAGGAAGACATCCGGCAGCCCCAACGGCGCTACCTCGATCTCATCCTTGATCCCTGGCCCCCGCGCGATCAGCGGCTGGCCGCTCGTCAGCGCTTCGACTTCGACGACCAGCGTCGTCGAGCGGTCGGGAAATTCCTGCGTGCCGAGGGCGAACTGATCGAAGCCCGGCACGCTGCCGCCCTTCTCGATGAAGGCAAAGCGGGCCTCGCCCTTGTCCTCGGTCAGGCTCGCGCCGGTGTGGAAGGCGATCCATCGCGGCACGGCGGACTTGGCAAGCGCTGGCGAAAGCCAGACAGGTGTGTCGTGATCGCAGAGCGTCAGGGCAACGGCGCCGCTCGCTCGGCAGAGCGGGGACGGCGGCGTCGCCAATGCGGAGATGCGGCCAACGGTGCCCGGCTGGGCGAAACTATCCATGAAGGCGCGGAACACCGATTGCGCCTCGAAGACCGGATCGGCGAAGGCGCCGGCGTAGATTTGCGATGCCATCAGTCGTCTCCCCGCACCATGGTGAAGAAATCAACGCGGGTCGCGGCTGTTTCCGCCGCCTTGCGGCGGTCCTCGGCCCCGATGCGCGCCGCAATCCGCCGGTGCAGCGCGTCGACGGCCGGTCGATGCGCCTCATTCTGCAAAAGCGCGTCGAAGATCGCCGCAAAGCGGGCGCGCTCCTTGTCGGTGCCGAGCAATTGCCCGTGGCCGATCTCGCCGGTCGAGAGCCGGACGGTGGCGCGGGACACAGTTGCTTCGCCAAGGTTGAAAGGATCCCCGCCGCCGCCGATGCGGCCGCGCACCATGACCAGTCCTGTTTCGGGACCCCGTACGAGCGCGACTTCCGGCTTGTCGGCGATCGCCTCCCAAGCGGTCGAGAGTTCGCTAAGAGTAGCGCGTGCGAGAAGCCGCATGCCTTCCCTGCGTTCGGCGGCCTCGGGCAGGGCCTCATGTTTTTTTGTTGCGTCCATCATCGTACCTCGAAATGTCTATTGATCTAGACAACTATACATCTTATACTCTTTCTTAGCGCTCGCAAATGACAGGCTTGTGACATCAATGGCGAAAATGGCAGTGAGAAAAATGGTCGAGCGGCAGACAGGCGTGGCGCTCTGGCGGCAGATCGCCGATCGTATCCGGCTGGCGATCAGCAATGGCGATTACGACGCGACCGGCATGGTTCCGCCGGAGATGGCACTGGCGCGGGAATTCGGCGTCAACCGCCACACGGTGCGCAGTGCCTTGGCAGCGCTTGCGGAGGAGGGGCTTGTGCGCGCCGTGCAGGGGCGCGGCACGCTCATTGAGCGCAAGGAGCGGGTGACGTACCCGATCTCTCGCCGCACCCGCTTCTCGCAGGGGCTCGGGCGGCAGGTAAAGGAAATCGGCTCCAAGCTGCTTGATCATAGAGAGGTACCGGCGAGCCACGAGACCGCGGCGCCGCTCGGCCTTTCGCCGGGCGCGCCGCTCATCGAGCTGCGTACCGTCAGCAGCGGCGACGGTCGCCCGCTGTCAGTAGCCGTCGGCTATTTTCCGGCCGACCGCTTCCCGAAAATGGCCGAGGAATATGCCCGTCTCGGTTCCGTCACCAAGGCCTTCGCGGCCCAGGGGCTCGACGACTACGTCCGCGTTTCGACGGAGATCGTCGCGCGGCATGCCGATACGGACGAGCTCGCCCTCCTCAAGCTGTCGCCCGGCGCGATCATCCTGGAGGCGCAAGCGGTCAATGCCGATCTCGAAGGCCGGCCCGTCGAATATTCACGCACCCGCTTTGCCGCCGACCGCATGAAGCTTCGGATAGAGACCTAGTCTAGGTGCGGTTCAGGGTCAGTTCGATCCGGACGGATTGTCCCGTGGCCAGATTTTCCTTCCGGCGTACTCCCGATTTGACCGGCAGGAGAAACGACTGCGATGCCTTGTCAGGAAAGATCGACGTCGTCCATTCGGTGTTGCCTGCCCGTGCGATCACGGGTTCACTACGCCATCCCCGCGTTTTTGGTTCGGCCAGGAATTTGATCTGCCGCGCAATGTCCTTCGGCAGCGTGACGAAATCCCAGCCGCCTTTTCCCGGATAGAGCCAAAGCTCCGCATCAAACTCGAATTCTTTCATCTGCTCCTCTAATCTAGCTTCGTACCATTTTTCCTCGGCGCGATTTCGAATTCAATCGCCGCCGTGCTGCCGGCGATTGGCCTGACACTTATATCCACACAGCGCGCGTGCGCCCCCAAATAAGGCGAGCGCGCCGCATTTCCGACGTCTTCTTGCCGCATCTACTAAGCTTGCATCAGGATCCACGCATTGTCTTCTCTGGGGGAGAATGGAAATGACGACGTGGCGACCCGATCCTTCCTTCTATCCATCTCCGCGCATGGCTGCGAAGGCTCCGAAAGAGACGATCGCCTACGTGGCGGCCTTTGATCCCGACCGGCAACGGCCGGACGCGATCGCCGTCATCGATGTCGATCCGGCATCTGCGAGCTATTCCCAAATCGTCGGGCAGGTGGACATGCCGAATGTCGGCGACGAGCTCCATCATTTCGGCTGGAACGCCTGTTCGTCCTGCCTGTGTCCGAACGCGCCGCATCCGCATGTGGAGCGCCGCTACCTCGTCGTGCCCGGGCTGAGGTCGTCGCGGCTGCACATCGTCGATACGAAACCCGATCCCAGGAACCCGCGGATCGTCCGCGTCATCGGGCCTTCGGAAATCGCCGATAGGGCAAACTATTCCCGATTGCACACGATTCATTGCGGACCCGAGGGAATCTACGTCAACGCGCTTGCGGACCGCGACGGCAATGCGCCGGGCGGCATCTTCCTGCTGGACCATGATAGTTTCGACGTGCTCGGCCAATGGGAGATGGATCGCGGACCGCAAAGGCTCGCCTATGACTTCTGGTGGCATCTCGGTCACGACACGATGATCACCAGCGAATGGGGTACGCCCGATACTTTCGAAAATGGTCTTGTTCCGGAAGTGCTTCTCGGCTCAAACTATGGACGCAAGCTGCATTTCTGGGACCTGCACAAGCGCAAGCACCTCCAGGAAATCGACTTCGGCGAGGAACATCAACTCGTCTTCGAATTGCGTCCTGCCCATGATCCGACCAAGGCCTACGGCTTCGTCGGCTGCGTCATCAGCCTCAAGGATCTCTCCGCATCGATCTGGACCTGGTATCGCGACGGCGATCAGTGGGCGGCGAAGAAAGTGATCGAAATTCCGGCGGAGCCGGCCGATCCGGATCTGTTGCCGCCCGTGCTCAAGGACTTCAAGGCAGTCGCGCCGCTCGTCACCGATATCGATCTCTCGATGGATGATCGTTTCCTCTATGTTTCCTGCTGGGGCACGGGCGACATGATCCAGTATGATGTTTCCGATCCCCTCGCGCCCAAAGAGACGGGGCGGATTCGGATCGGCGGGATCGTTTCCCGCGCGACGCATCCGAAGGCCGCAAACGGCGCGCTCAACGGTGGTCCGCAGATGGTGGAAATCAGCCGTGACGGCAAACGAATCTATTTCACCAACTCACTCTACGGCGCGATCGATCCACAATTCTACCCGGACGGCATTGATGGCTGGATGGTGAAGCTGGACGCCGGCGACAATGGCGGGATTTCCTTCGACGAGAATTTCTTCGTCGACTGGCCGAAGGGCCACCGCCCGCATCAGGTTCGGCTCGAAGGCGGCGATTGCTCTTCGGATTCCTACTGCTATCCATGAGGGATGTGGGGCGGCGTCCCACCGTTGCGAATGACGGATTTCTGGCCCTGGATATCGTTGGCGGGCCTTGGAGCGTTTCACGGCGCCAACCCCGCGATGGGCTGGCTCTTCGCCGTGGCGCTCGGTCTCCACCGGCAAAGTGTGCGCGTCGTCTGGCTGTCCCTGGTTCCGATCGCCATCGGCCATGCCGCCTCCATCGCGATGGTGTTGATCATGCTGGCCGCATTCGGAGCGGTCGTGGATTTGCGTAACCTACAGTTCGTTACCGCCCTCGCCATTCTCGGTGTGGCCGGATATCTCGGCTTTTACGGACATCGCCACCGCGTCAGGGTCGGCATGCGCACCGGCATGACGGGCCTCGCGCTATGGTCCTTCCTCGTGGCGACGAGCCATGGGGCGGGACTGATGCTGGTGCCTGCGGTCCTGAACCTCTGCCTCGCGGATCACGCCGGGATCGTCGGCATGACCAACTCGCTTCCAGTCTCGCTTGCCGCCATTAGCGTGCATACCGTCGCGATGCTCGCCGTCACTGCGGCGGTCGCACTCATCGTCTTCGGCTGGCTCGGTCTTCAGGCTCTGCGCTCGGCGTGGATCAACTTCGACCGCCTCTGGACGATTGCACTCGGCGCGACCGGCCTCATTCTCCTCATCGGATGAGTTCGCTCGCCGCTGATCCTACTGCCTCTGCGACTTCACAAAATCGATATAGGACCGGACGTCTGCGGCGGGTTCGGCGTAAGCGTTGCCGAGCGATGTCTCCATATTTGCCATGTAGGTTTTCGCCCAATCCGGCAGGGGGTAGTCGATCACCGCTAGAAACTCGAGCGTTGCAGCAAGCCTTATGTCGGCGATCGACGGCTTGGCTCCGCCGATGAACGGCTTATCGCCCATATAGAACATGTGGAAGACCTCGAGCGGTTCGGCGATCGCCTCCACGGCTGCCTTGCGCGCTCGCTCCTTGGTTTCCGCATCGGCGTCGCTATGGCCGACCTCGCCCGGATATTGCGGGAAATTGAGCGCCGGGTAGGTGGCTCGTGCGAGATAGGGATAGAACGTGCCGATCAGGTAGAACATCGCGCTGTCGATCATCGCGCGCGTCTCGGGATCCTTCGGATAAAAGCCATCGAGCCCATGCTTGTTGCAGAGATATTGCATGATCGCACAGCTTTCCCAGAGCGCGCCCTTGGGGAGATCCGCCGTTTCGATCATCGGCGTCAGATGCGAGGGCGCCCGCGCCAGATATTCGGCGGAGCGCGTCTGCCCGTAGACGTCATGTTCGCTGAAATCGAGTTTTGCCGCCCTCAGGAACACGCGAACCGTCATGTTGTTGACGCTGGGCTTGATGACATTGAGCTTTATCGCGGCCATGTCCGATCCTCCCTCTTGCTCTCTTCTATTGTAACGATCTTCGCCGGACCATCATGAAGGGTATGGGTTCTTCGCTGCGCGGTCCGCCGACAGCGTCGGCCGCGCGCGTTCGATCAGCGCCTCGATTGCGTCGGCGAGATGCACTTCGGCGATGTTGTAGTCGCCGCGCGCGGTCCTGATCCTATGTGCCTCCATCAGCACGTCGGCATGGGTATGCCCGGGCGGCGGCTCGAAGCGATAGGATGCAAGTTCTATCAGGAGGCCGAGCGGGTCCTCGAAATAGATCGAATCCATAAAGCCGCGATCTTTCACGCCGCTGTGCCTGATGCTCCGTTCGGTGAGACGCTCGACCGCCTGCTGGAACGTCGCACGCGAAACGGCGAAGGCGATGTGATGGACGCAGCCGGTATCCGTCGATGTACGTTTCGGATCGGGCTTGCGAGTCTCATCCGTGAAGACGGTGATGAGGCGACCGTCCCCCGGATCGAAATAGAGATGGCTCTCCGAGGCCCTGTCGAGGTTCGGCTGTTCGAAGATGAAGGGCATGCCGAGAATGCCCTCCCAGAAGTCGATCGATGTCTGCCGGTCCGCGCCGACGAGCGTGATGTGATGGACTCCTTGCGCCTGAAGCTTTCGCATTGCCGTCCTCCCTGGCGATCCGCGCATTGCACTTTTCTAATCCGTTTGGGCGCGGCACCATCCAATTGTCCCCCGTGCCGAAGAGAAGGCAAGGGCCATTCCGCTTTCACGCAAACGTCAGACGTTCCGCCGCTTGCCTTCGATGAGATCGAGCAGCGCGCGGGCGGCATCGAGCACATGCGTGCCAGGGCCGAAGACGGCGGAGACGCCGTTCTCCATCAGATATTGATAATCCTGTCGTGGGATGACGCCGCCGCAGACGACGATGATGTCTTCGCCGCCGCGCTTCTTCAGCGCTTCGGCGAGCTGCGGCATCAGCGTCTTGTGACCGGCCGCAAGCGAGGACACACCGACGACAGTAACCTCTTCGGCCAGTGCCAGTTCTGCGGCCTCCTCCGGCGTCTGGAAAAGCGGGCCCGCAACGACATCGAAGCCGATGTCGCCGAAGGCCGAGGCGATCAGCTTGGCGCCGCGGTCGTGCCCGTCCTGGCCGAGTTTGGCGACCATGATCTTCGGCTTGTGACCGAGCCGCTTGGTGACTTCGCCGAGCCGCCCGGCGAGCACGCCGAGTTCCGGGTCGCCCTCAAAGGCCTTGCCGTAGATGTCGGTAACGACTTCCGGGATCGCGGTATGGTCGCCGAAGGCTTGCCGCATCGCGTCCGAGATTTCGCCGACGGTCGCGCGCGCCCGTGCAGCTTCGACGGCGGCCGCGAGCAGATTGCCCTTGCCGCTCCTTGCCACCTCGGCCAGCGCCTCAATCGATTCCTTCACCTTTTGTGAGTCCCGGCGCCGTTTCGTCTCTTCGATACGCCTGATCTGTGCTGCGCGGACAGCCGAGTTGTCGATCTGGAGAATGTCGAGCGGCTCCTCGTTTTCGAGCCGGTGTTTGTTGACGCCGACGATGACTTCCTCGCCCTTATCGACCGCCGCCTGGCGGCGCGTCGCGGCCTCTTCGATCAACCGCTTCGGCAGGCCGGCATCGACCGCCTTGGTCATGCCGCCGACCGCTTCCACTTCCTCGATCAAGGCCCAGGCCTTTTCCGCAAGCTCGTTCGTCAGGCTCTCGACATAATAGGAGCCGGCGAGCGGATCGACGACCTTCGTCACGCCCGCCTCGTGCTGCAGGATGAGCTGTGTGTTGCGGGCGATCCGGGCGGAAAAATCCGTTGGCAGCGCCATCGCCTCGTCGAAGGAGTTGGTGTGCAGCGACTGCGTACCGCCCAGCACCGCCGACATCGCCTCAAAGGCGGTGCGGATGATATTGTTGTAGGGATCCTGCTCGGCAAGGGACACGCCGGATGTCTGGCAGTGGGTCCTCAGCATCAGCGAGGATGCGTTCTTCGGCTCGAACTCCTTCATGATCCGCGTCCACAGGAAGCGCGCCGCACGGAGCTTCGCGGCCTCCATGAAGAAATTCATGCCGATGGCGAAGAAGAAGGAAAGCCGGCCGGCGAAATCGTCGACATTCAGCCCCTTGGCAAGCGCCGCGCGCACATATTCGCGCCCGTCGGCAAGGGTGAAGGCAAGCTCCTGCACCAGCGTCGCTCCGGCCTCCTGCATGTGATAGCCGGAGATCGAGATCGAATTGAACTTCGGCATCTCCTTCGCCGTGAACTCGATGATGTCGGCGACGATCCGCATCGAGGGTTCGGGCGGATAGATATAGGTGTTGCGGACCATGAACTCCTTGAGGATGTCGTTCTGGATGGTCCCGGAGAGCTTGTCGCGGGAGACCCCCTGTTCCTCGCCGGCGACGATGAAATTGGCGAGGATCGGGATGACCGCGCCGTTCATCGTCATCGAGACCGAGATCTTGTCGAGCGGAATGCCGTCGAAGAGGATCTTCATGTCCTCGACCGAGTCGATGGCGACCCCCGCCTTGCCGACGTCGCCGACGACGCGCGGATGGTCGCTGTCATAGCCGCGATGGGTGGCAAGGTCGAAGGCGACCGACACGCCCTGCTGCCCGGCGGCGAGGTTCCGCCGATAGAAGGCATTGGAAGCCTCTGCGGTGGAGAAGCCGGCATATTGCCGGATAGTCCAGGGCCGGCCAGCATACATCGTCGCGCGCGGTCCACGCACGAAGGGCTCGAAGCCGGGCAGCGAATCGAGGTGCCCAATGCCGGCAAGATCCTCGCGCGTATAGAGCGGCTTGACGTCGATGCCCTCCGGCGTGTGCCAGGTGAGGCTTTCCGGCGAGGCGTTCAGCTCGCGCACGGCGAGAGTTTCCCAGTCTTTGAGTGTCTTGTCAGTCATCGGCGCCACTCCATTCAAAGCGGACTCGCTCGCTGTGCGGGGCACCCCCCTCGGCGCTGCCGGGCATCTCCCCAACAAGGGGGGATATAGAGGAGGCACCGTTTTGCGCCACTTCGACCTCATGCAGCGCGGCCAAGGCTTTCGTACAGAGGAAGCGGCGAGCCCGCCCCTTGCCAATCTCCCCCCTTGTGGGGGAGATGCCCGGCAGGGCAGAGGGGGGTGTCAACGCCTCCCCTGGAAGTCCCGCTTCCATCACTCGAACTCCATGATGAGTTCATCGACAGCGAGACTCGCGCCGGCGCCGATCGCCACGCGCTTGACCGTCGCCCGCTTTTCCGCCCGTAATATGTTTTCCATCTTCATCGCCTCCACGACCGCGATCGCCTGCCCGGCCTCGACCGTATCGCCGGCTTTGACCGCAATCGAGGTTACGACGCCGGGCATCGGGCAAAGCAGCATCTTCGACGTGTCCGGCGGTAGCTTCTTCGGCATCAACCGGGCGAGTTCGGCAACCCGTGGGGTCCTGACGCGGGCGACCACATCGACCCCGCGCCAGCGCAGCCGGATGCCAGTTCCGGCAAGCTCGACCTTCACGGCCATCGGCTGATTGTCGATGTTGAAGGTGGCAAGCGTGCGGCCGGGCACCCAGTCGGTAGCGACCGAAACAGCACGATCGTCGGCAAAACGGACATAGGCACCGTCGGCGGACGCTCGGCAGGTGATCCGGAACTCGCGCTCGCCAAGGCGTGCCACCCAGTCATGGCCGATGACGCGTCGGTGGTTGCCGATCGTTCCGGAAATCTGACCGGCGCGCTCCTGCAGCGCCTGATTGACCGTCACCGCGACGGCGGCGAGCCTGCGCGCGGACCCTTCATCAGGCTCGACGCCCTGGAAGCCGTCGGCGAATTCTTCCGCGATATAGGCCGTGGTCAGCCGTCCCTCGCGAAACCGCTGCTGCTGCATCACCGCTGAGAGAAAGGGCAGGTTGTGGCCGATGCCTTCGACCTCGAACTCATCGAGCGCATCCGCCATCGCATCAACTGCGGTTGTCCGGTCCGGCCCCCAGGTGCAGAGCTTGGCGATCATCGGGTCGTAATACATCGAGATCTCGCCGCCGTCGAAGACGCCGGTATCGTTGCGGATGACGGTGCCGTCGTCCTGCCGGCCCTCCTGGGGCGGGCGATAGCGCGTCAGTCGGCCGATCGACGGCAGGAAGTTGCGGTAAGGATCTTCCGCATAGAGCCGGCTTTCGATCGCCCAGCCGTCAAGCTTCACGTCGTCCTGGCCGAACGTGAGTTTCTCGCCGGCGGCGACCCTTATCATCTGCTCAACGAGATCGAGGCCGGTGACGAGTTCGGTCACCGGATGTTCCACCTGAAGACGGGTGTTCATCTCAAGAAAATAGAAGTTGCGTTTTGCATCGACGATGAACTCGACCGTACCGGCGGAATGGTAGCCGACCGCTTTGGCAAGCGCTACCGCCTGCTCGCCCATGGCGCGCCGTGTCTTGTCGTCGATGAACGGCGATGGCGCCTCTTCGATGACCTTCTGGTTTCGACGCTGGATCGAGCATTCGCGCTCGCCAAGATAGAGCGTGTTGCCATGCTTGTCGCCGATCACCTGGATTTCGATATGGCGAGGTTCGGTCACGAATTTTTCGATGAAGATGCGGTCATCGCCGAAGGAGCTTTTCGCCTCGTTCTTCGACGATTGGAAGCCCTCGCGCGCCTCCCTCTCGTTCCAGGCGATGCGCATGCCCTTGCCGCCGCCGCCGGCCGACGCTTTGATCATTACGGGAAAGCCGATGGAGGACGCGATCCGAACGGCCTCGTCCGCGTCCTCGATCAGCCCCATATGGCCGGGAACAGTGGAAACGCCCGCTTGTGCCGCGATCTTTTTCGAGGTGATCTTGTCTCCCATCGCCTGGATCGCCCGAACCGGCGGCCCGATGAACGTGACGCCCTCCTTCTCCAGCGCCTCGGCGAAGGCGGCATTTTCCGAAAGGAAGCCGTAGCCCGGATGAACGGCGTCGGCGCCAGTCTTGCGGATGGCGTCCAACATCTTATCGATGACGATGTAGGACTGGCTCGAAGGCGACGGCCCGATATGGACGGCCTCGTCCGCCATACGCACATGCATGGCGTCGCGGTCGGCGTCGGAATAGACGGCGACGGTCGGAATGCCGAGCTTCTTGGCGGTGCGGATGACGCGGCAGGCGATTTCGCCACGATTGGCGATAAGGATTTTTTTAAACATGCGTTTCTCTTTGAATCCCTTCTGTCGCATCAGCGCGTGAACTTTCGCCGGTAACGCAGCAAGGCGACGGAGGAAGCGGCCGCCGCGCCGCCAAAAAGGAGGGTGAAGGGGATAGCCACCGTAACGACAGCAAGGAAGGGATTGGTTGCCCGCGCAATATGGGTTGCAACGGCGCCGATATTCAGCCAGATCAGCGCGCCTGCTACAGCTGCGCCGACGAGCATGCCGCAAAGTGCACTCACCGCCACCCAGTACAGCGTCTGCCGAAGGTCGCGGCCGGCCGCTTCAGGCGTCATGACGGGTCGATGCTCCGGTTTCATCGCAAACTTCCATCAGAGCGGTATCGTGTCGTGCTTGCGCCAGCGCGTCTCCACCTGCTTGTTGCGCAGTGAGGCGAAAGCCCGCGCGATGCGGCGGCGTGATGAATGGGGCATGATCACCTCGTCGATGAAGCCGCGTTCGGCGGCGACGAAAGGATTGGCGAAGCGCTCCTCGTATTCCCTCGTCCGTGCGGCGATCTTTTCCGGATCGCCGAGCTCGGAGCGATAGAGGATCTCGGTCGCTCCCTTAGCGCCCATCACGGCGATCTCGGCTGTCGGCCAGGCATAGTTGACATCGGCGCCGATGTGCTTCGACGCCATAACGTCGTAGGCGCCGCCATAGGCCTTGCGGGTAATCAGCGTCACCATCGGCACGGTCGCCTGGCTGTAGGCGAAGAGCAACTTGGCGCCGTGCTTGATGACGCCGCCATATTCCTGGGCGGTGCCGGGGAGGAATCCGGGAACGTCGACGAGCGTCAGGATCGGGATTGAGAAGGCATCGCAGAAGCGCACGAAACGAGCGGCCTTGCGCGAGGAGTCGATGTCGAGGCAGCCGGCAAGCACCATCGGCTGGTTTGCGACGACCCCAACCGTCTGGCCTTCGATCCGAATGAAGCCGATGACGATGTTGCGGGCGAAATTCGCCTGCAGCTCGAAGAAATCACCTTCGTCAGCAACGGCGAGGATCAGTTCCTTCATGTCGTAGGGTTTGGCGGCGCTGTCCGGGATCAGACTGTCGAGTCGCATTTCGAGGCGTCCCGGATCGTCGTGGAACGGGCGCACCGGCGGCTTCTCGCGATTGTTCAGCGGCAGGAAATCGAAGAGCAGCCGGACATGCTCGAGCGCTTCGATATCATTCTCATAGGCGCCGTCGGCGACGGACGACCTCGTCGTATGCGTACGCGCGCCGCCGAGTTCCTCCGCCGTGACGATCTCATTGGTGACCGTCTTCACGACATCGGGGCCGGTCACGAACATGTAGGACGAGTCACGCACCATGAAGATGAAATCCGTCATCGCCGGGGAATAAACGGCACCGCCGGCGCAGGGTCCCATGATGACCGAAATTTGCGGAATGACGCCGGAGACTTCGGCATTGCGGCGGAAAACCTCGGCGTAGCCGGCAAGCGACGCGACACCCTCCTGGATACGGGCGCCGCCGGAGTCATTGAGGCCGATGACCGGCGCGCCATTGCGGGCAGCCATATCCATGATCTTGCAAATCTTCTGCGCATGGGTCTCGGAGAGCGAACCCCCAAGGACGGTGAAATCCTGCGAGAAGACATAGACCTGCCGGCCGTTGATCGTGCCCCAGCCGGTGACGACGCCGTCGCCCGCCACCTTCTGGCTCTCCATGCCGAAATCGACGCAGCGGTGCGTCACATACATGTCGTATTCTTCGAAAGACCCCTCGTCGAGCAGCACATCGATGCGTTCGCGCGCCGTGAGCTTGCCCTTGCCGTGCTGCGCAATGACGCGGCGCTCGCCGCCGCCGGCCCTTGCCTGCGCCCGGCGGCCCTCGACCTGTTCAAGTATGGCGCGCATTGCTCTCCTCCCATTTTTTGCTGATTGTGCAGAGGCTTCGCAAGGATCGCAATAGCGTCGAAGGTCGCCTGGCAAAACTGCCGATCATGTGCAAATGTGGAACATAGAACATTGTAAAACGTAAATTGCAAAGTTGCGAACATGGCGATCGGCAAGCTTTACATCGGCCGCAAGGTTCGGGAACTGCGCGAAGCAAACCGCGCGACGCAGGGGCAGTTCGCCGAGCGCATCGGCATCTCGACGAGCTATCTGAACCAGATCGAGAACAATCAGCGGCCGGTCTCGGCCGCGGTGCTTCTTGCGCTTGCGGAAAAATTCCAGATCGATATCGCCGAGCTTTCCTCTGGCGAGGGCGACAGACTGCTATCTGCTCTCTCGGAGGCGCTGAGCGATCCGCTGTTCGAGACCTATTCGCCGAGCCTTCAGGAACTGAAGCTCGTCGCCCAGAATGCGCCTGGGCTGGCGCATGCGCTGATCAAGTGCCATCAGGCCTATAGGCGCAACAGCGAACAACTCGCGAGCATCGACGATACGATCGGCCGCGGCGCCTCCTTCGTCGAGACGACTCCCTACGAGGAGGTGCGCGACTTCTTCCACTTCGTTGACAACTATATTCACGAGGTCGACTCTCTCGCCGAGAAGCTTGCCGGCGAACTCGGTCTCGGGGAGGGTGACAATCACGCCGCGCTCGCGACCTATCTCGAACAGCGGCACGGTGTGCGCGTCGTCCGCGGCGTTGCCGGCGACGAGCGATCCGCCGCTTCGACCCGCGCGCCCGCATCCTGACCGTGAACCCTTACGCGCCGGCGGCCACGCGTGACTTCCAACTCGCGCTGCAGATCGCCCAGCTTCATGCCCGCGAGGAGATCGATCGGATCGCCGGCAGTGCCGGCTTCCGCACTGAAGAGGCCTATGAGATCTGTCGCATCGGCCTGCAGAATTATTTCGCCGGCGCCCTGATCCTGCCCTACCAGTCCTTTCTCAAGGCAGCCCGCGACTTGAGGCATGACATGGAACTGCTCGCCGCCCGGTTCGGCGCATCGCTCGAGCAGGTCTGCCACCGGCTTTCGACCCTGCAACGGCCGGGACAGAAGGGTATTCCGATCTTCTTCGCCCGCATCGACCGGGCAGGCAACATTACCAAGCGTCACAGCGCGGCCAAGCTGCAATTCGCCCGGTTCGGTGCGGCCTGTCCCCTCTGGAACGTGCATCAGGCTTTCGAGACGCCGGGCAGAATCATCCGCCAGCTCGCCGAGACGCCGGACGGCGTGCGTTATCTCTGTCTCGCCACCCAGATCACCAAGGGTGGGGGCGGCTACCGCGCCGCCCATCCGCGCTACGCCTTGGCACTCGGCTGCGAGATCTCCTACGCCGACGCCTTCGTCTATGCCGACGACATGGACCTCGGCAACCGCGCCGCCTTCGATCCGATCGGCATCTCCTGCCGCATCTGCGAGCGCACCAAATGCGCAAGCCGCGCCGTGCCGCCGCTGAAGCGCAAGCTGGTCGTCGACCATGACATGCGCGGCGCTCTGCCGTATCGTCTAAGCGAGAGCTGAGCCTCATCTCTGTTCGTTTCTGAACAGACGCTGTGTGAATTTGCGTCTGTGCCTGTACGAAGTTTGGTGTAGTAGGGGCAGAAGCAGTCAATGTGCGGTCAGGGAGGACATGCATATGGATTTTCGCCTGTCGGAGGAGCAGGAGGCCATCCGCGCGATGGCGCTCGATTTTGCCCGGGACGAATTGGCGCCCCATGCCGTCGACTGGGACCAGCAGAAACACTTTCCGGTAGAGACGCTGCGCGCTGCGGCGGCGCTCGGCATGGCCGGCATCTATATCCGCGACGATATCGGCGGCACCGGGCTCACGCGTCTCGATGCGGCGATGATTATCGAGGCACTCGCCACCGGCTGCCCCTCGATCGCCTCCTTCGTCTCCATCCACAACATGTGCGCCGGCATGATCGATCGCTACGGTACGGACGAGCAGCGCCAGCGGCTGCTGCCGCCGCTCCTGACGATGGAGACGCTGGCGAGCTATTGCCTGACCGAGCCCGGCTCCGGTTCGGACGCGGCGGCCTTGAAAACCAAAGCGGTGCGCGAAGGTGACGCCTATGTGCTGACAGGCCAGAAGCAGTTCATCTCCGGCGCCGGCGAATCCGGCCTCTACATCGTCATGGCTCGCACCGGCGAGGAGGGACCGAAGGGCATTTCCGCCTTCGTCGTTGAGAAGGACACGCCGGGGCTGACCTTCGGCGCCAATGAGAAGAAGATGGGCTGGCACGCCCAGCCGACGCGGGCGGTGATGCTGGACAATGTCCGCGTCGCGACCGAGAACCGATTGGGTGCCGAAGGCGAAGGCTTCAAGATCGCCATGGCCGGTCTCGACGGCGGCCGGCTGAACATCGCCGCAGCCTCGCTCGGCGGCGCACAAGCCGCCTTCGACAAGGCGCTCGCCTATGTCCAGGAGCGGCGCGCTTTCGGGCGTGCGATTGGCGAGTTCCAGGCGCTGCAGTTCCGCCTGGCGGATATGGCGACCGATCTCGAAATCGCCCGCACCTTCCTCTGGCGGGCGGCCGCGGCGCTCGACGCGGGGGATCCGGAGGCGACCAAGCTCTGCGCCATGGCCAAGCGCTTCGTCACCGACCGCTGCTTTACTGTGGCCAACGACGCGCTGCAATTGCACGGCGGCTATGGCTATCTCGCCGATTATGGCGTCGAGAAGATTGTCAGGGACCTGAGGGTGCACCAGATACTCGAAGGTACCAACGAGATCATGCGGCTGATCGTGTCGCGGGCGATCATGGGACGGAAATAGGAAGGACACTCCATGGAGATGCAGACCGCATTGCCGGAAGTCATCGTCGAGCGCGACGGCGCGATCGGCAGGCTCCGGCTCAACCGGCCGCGCGCGCTGAACAGCCTTAACCTGGCGATGATCCGCGCTATCGACAAGGCGCTTACCGATTTCGAGCACGATCCGGCGATTGCCGCCGTTCTCGTGACGGGCGAGGGCGAGCGCGGCCTTTGCGCCGGCGGCGATATCCGCATGATCTACGAGAGCGGCCGCGAACGGCCGCATGAGGGCGCGCAATTTTGGCGCGAGGAGTTCATCGTCAACAGCCGCATTTCGGCCTATGCCAAGCCCTATATCGCGATCATGAACGGCATCGTCATGGGCGGCGGAGTCGGCATTTCCTCCCATGGCAGCCACCGGGTCGTCACCGAGAGCACGCGGCTCGCCATGCCGGAGACGGGAATCGGCTATTTCACCGATATCGGCGCGACCTGGCTCTTGCCGCGCGCTCCCGGCGAGTTCGGCACCTATCTGGGCTTGACCGGGCGCGATATCGGTGCGGCGGCGGCGATCTATGCGCGGCTCGCCGACAGCTTCGTTCCGTCGGAGAGGATCGAACAGCTTGTCGTGTCGCTCGGCAGGCTCCCCTCGTCGGCCACTGCCGAGGATATTTCTGCGGCGATCCGTGCCGTCTCCGGCGAGCCGCCGGCCTCCGCACTTCTCGATCATGTTTCGCTCATCGACCGTTGCTTCGCCTTCGACACAGTCGAGCAAATTCTCGAGGCGCTGGAAGAGGACGGCTCGGATTTCGCGCGCGAGACGCTGCAGCTCTTGAAGAGCCGCTCGGCGATCAGCCTCAAGCTCACGCTCTCGTTGCTCAGAGCCGGGCGGGCCAGCACCACACTCAACGAGTGCCTGGAGCGGGAATATGCAGCGACCATCGGCATGCTCGGCAATGGGGACTTCTATGAAGGCGTGCGGGCCGCGGTGATCGACAAGGATCGCAATCCTAAATGGGCGATCGGGTTTGAGGAGGTGACGCCGCAAGTGCTTGCTCGTTTCGAGCGACATGATGGTGCGCCACTGTTTGCCGCCGAGTGAGGCGATAGCGGGGCAGCGCGCGCGAGAGGCGCCGTTGGATGTGGATTTGAGGAGGAGAGGCATATGACGAAGATCGCCTTTATCGGGCTTGGCAATATGGGCGGCCCGATGGCCGCCAATCTGGTGAAGGCGGGCCATGCGGTCACCGGCTTCGACCTTTCGGAGGCTTCGCGCAATGCGGCCGCGAAGACCGGCGTTTCGATTGCTGGATCGATTTCCCAGGCGGTCCGCGAGACCGAATGCGTCATCACCATGCTGCCGGCGAGTTCACATGTTCTCTACGTCTGGGACGAGTTGCTCGGATTTGTCGATCCCGGCACGCTGCTCATCGACAGCTCGACCATCGATGTCGAAAGCGCGCGCAAGGTCCATGGTTTCGCCGACAATGCCGGCTGCCCCTCGCTCGACGCGCCCGTGTCCGGCGGCACCGCGGGAGCGGCGGCCGGCACGCTCACTTTCATGGTCGGCGGCAGCGAGGGGGCATTTTCTCGCGGCAAGCACATACTGGAAGCGATGGGCAAGAGGATCGTTCACTGCGGCGATGCCGGTGCCGGCCAAGCGGCGAAGATCTGCAACAACATGATTCTTGGCGTTTCCATGGCAGCCGTATGCGAAGCCTTCGTGCTCGCCGAACGGCTGGGCCTCTCGCATCAGGCGCTTTTCGACGTCGCCTCCACCTCATCCGGTCAATGCTGGTCGCTGACAACCTACTGCCCGGTACCTGGTCCCGTTCCGACTTCGCCAGCCAATAGCGGTTACAAGCCCGGGTTTACGGCAAGCCTGATGCTCAAGGATCTAAAGCTTGCGCAGCAGGCTGCGAGCGCGAGCGGTGCAACGACGCCAATGGGCGCGCAGGCTGCTCAGCTCTACAGCCTCTTCGAGAAGCTAGGTCACGGCGGCGAGGATTTCTCCGCCCTCATCCGTCTGCTGCGTGGCAAAGAGGAGGGGAAGGCCGGATAACGGCCTTACATCTGCACGGTCATGCCGCCGTCGACAGTCAGGGTGATGCCGTTGACGAAGCTTGCTGCCGGCGAGGCAAGGAAAACGGCAGCCGGGGCGATCTCTTCCGGTCGCCCCCAACGTTTCAGCGGGATACGGACATCGACAAAGGCTTGGAGCGCCGTATCCGATGCCAAGGCTGCGTTTGTCTCGGTTGCGAACCAGCCCGGGGCGATGGCGTTGACCGTCAGATTGTCGGCGCCGAGCTCGACCGCAAGTGAACGCGTCAGCGCCGAAAGCCCGCCCTTGGCTGCCGTATAGGCAGGGTCGCCGGCCCGCGCCGCAAAAGCGGCGATCGACGTCACGAAGATCAATCGTCCCGCCGCGGAACGTTGGAGATAGGGAAGTGCAGCCTTTGCCACGGCATAGGCCGCGGTAAGATCGGTGTTGAGCAGCGTTGCGAACTCATGCGGCTCCATCGCCTCCGTGCCGCGCCGATCCCGCTCGCCGACCGCGTGGATCAGAATGTCGAGTTGGCCGGTTTTCTCGGTTGCGCCGGCAAGGATGATTTCGATATCCCGCGTGATATCGCCCGGAGCGATTCCGACGGCGATGCCATCGTCGGCAAGCTGCGTGCGCGCATTCTCGAGTCCTTGCCGGTTGCGACCATTGATCACCGTCCACGCGCCGGCTTTCGCCAGCGCCCTTGCCATTTCGAGGCCGAGCCCACGTCCGCCGCCCGTGACCAGCGCTGTCTTGCCGCTGAGATCAAACATCGGTTTCCCTCGTTCGCCGCTTGAGCCTCGAGTGGCCCATCATCTCCACTGCATGGTTCGTCAAATCGGAAGCGATTTGAGGATAGGATCATCATGTGGCAGTTCAAATTGTTACAGCGACCGTCGCGCGTCTGAAAGGACGCACGGCGCTGCAACGGAGAGAGATTCGCAGCGAACGGCGCTCTCCGCAACCTATCGGGACGAGTTCTTGCAACTTTCAGGATGGTCGGCGGAGGTGAAGGCCAGCCGCTGCAGCCGCAAGGGCTGGCTCTCACAATCTGCGCTGGTTTACTTCATCGTATAGACGTCGATGGTGAAGTACCTGTCGTTGATCTTCTTGTAGGTGCCGTCGGCGCGGATCTCTTCAAACGCCTTGTTCAGCTTTTCACGCAGGTCGCTGTCCTCCTGACGGACCGCGATGCCAACCCCGTCGCCAACGAATTTCTTATCGGTGATCGGCTCTCCGACGAGCTCGCAGCAGTCCTTGCCATCGTCGTTCTTCGTGATCCAGTCGAGCATCGGCAGCATGTCGCCGACCTGCAGATCCAGGCGGCCATTCGCCATGTCGAGATTGGCCTCGTCTTGGGTCGGGTAGAGTTTTATCTCCGCGTCCGGATAGACGGCGGCGATGTAGTCGGCCTGGGTCGTGCCGGACTGCGCGCCGATCACCTTGCCCTTGAGGGTCGCATTGCTGAAATCCGTCAGGCCGGCGCCTTTGGGTGCGACATGCGTCATCGCGGCGAGGTAATAGGGGTTGGTGAAAGCCACCTGCTTCTTGCGCTCCTCGGTGATGAACATCGAGGCAATGATCAGGTCGTATTTCTTCGCAAGCAGGCCGGGAATGATGCCGTCCCAGTCCTGGGCCACGACTTCGCATTCGACCTTCATCCGCTTACATAGCGCTAGGCCGATTTCGACGTCGAAGCCGCCGATCTTGCCGGTCGAGTCAACGAAGTTGAAGGGCGGGTAAGCGCCTTCGGTGCCGATTCTTAATTTTTCCGCGGCCTGCGCCGTCGATGCGACAAGCGCGGCGCAGACGAATGCCAGTTGCAGAACCCGGTTTCTCATGTTCGTTCCCCTGTGCTGCGCCATTTTATGGCGCTTCAGCGAAACTCTATGCCGGGACCGCACATAAGCGAAATAGATAGGGGCGATGTTCGATATTGCCTCCGTTGATGCCGCGCCGTATTTGAATCGGCCGTGGCGGCGCAATACTCGATCTTATATCCGTCGGGACCGGTGCGACGAAGAACGCGCGCGAGCAATGCTCGGTCCCGGTTGAACGTGGCTTTTCCGGCCATCTCCATTAAAACGGCTTTACATCGGCGGCGCCGTTTGGTTTGTCAGGTGCAGTCATTCGTCACGATCGCTTGGAGGAGCAGAATGAAGTTGTTGCGTTACGGCCCCGAAGGGGCGGAGAAGCCGGGCATATTGGACGGCGACGGCAGAATTCGCGATCTCTCCGGCGTCATCGCCGATGTTGCCGGTGCCGCAATTGCCGACTTCGGCTGGGCGAACGGGCTCGACCTGGAAAACCTGCCGCTGGTCGACGGGACGCCGCGGCTCGGCGCCTGCGTTGCCGGCACGGGCAAGTTCATCTGCATCGGTCTGAACTATGCCGACCACGCTGCCGAATCCGGCCTGCCCGTTCCGCCCGAGCCGGTGGTTTTCATGAAGGCGACCTCGGCGATCGTCGGCCCGAACGACAACATCCTCATTCCGCGCGGTTCGGTTGCGACCGACTGGGAGGTCGAACTCGGCATCGTCATCGGCAAAACGGCGAAGTACGTATCGAAGGAAGAGGCGCTCGGACACGTCGCCGGCTACTGCGTCATCAACGATGTTTCGGAGCGCGACTTTCAGACGAAGCGATCTGGGCAATGGACCAAAGGCAAGTCCTGCGATTCCTTCGGCCCGACCGGCCCATGGCTCGTGACCCGCGACGAGATCGCCAATCCGCAGAATCTGAGGATGTGGCTGACGGTCAATGGCGAAACCAAGCAGGACGGGTCGACCGAGACCATGGTCTACGGCGTCGCCTATCTCGTAAGCTATCTTTCGCAGTTCATGACATTGCATCCGGGCGACATCATCTCGACCGGCACGCCTCCAGGCGTCGGGATGGGCTTCAAGCCTCCACAGTACCTGAAAGCCGGCGACGTGGTCGAACTCGGCATCGAAGGCCTCGGCATGCAGAAGCAGAAGGTCGTCGCAGACCTTTGAACCTGGTGATCTAACGGAGCGAGGGAATTGATCCCGGCCGCTCATCGGGAATCGCCTCTCACCCTAGCCCTCTCCCCGCCGGCGGGGAGAGGGACTTTGAACTTTGCCGCACGCGTGTCCCTCGCCACGTTCACGGGTGGGAGGCAGTTTCATCGCCGCCTAGACTTTGAGCCGTCCTTGCCGTTTGAGCTGCTGCTCGCGGAAGAAGATGAAAAGGCCGGACGCGACGATAAGCCCCGCGCCCAGCACCATCGAGAGGCGCGGCGTGTCGCCGAAAATCAGCCAGCCGAAGATGATCGCCCAGAAGAGAAGCGTATATTGCAGCGGCGCGACCGTCGCGGTCTCGGCGAGCTTCAGCGCTCGATTGACGAGCACATGAGCGAGCATGGCGACAACCCCGAGCAGGCCGAGCAGTGCCGTGTCGAGCGGCTTCAGCGGCGTCCAGTCGAAGGGCGCCCATGCGAGACCGGCGAGCGCAGCGCCGACGATCTGCCAGAAGGCCAGCGTCGTATCGGGCGTGCCGCGCAACGAACGTCCAGAAATCATCATGAACGCGAAGAACATGCTGCCGAGAACCGAGATGAGCGCGGGAAGCGTGAGCGCTTGCGACGAGGGTTCGAGCGCGATTACGACGCCGGCGAAGCCTGTGGCGATCGCCGTCCAGCGCCGCCAGCCGACATGTTCTTTCAGCACGAACGGCGAAACGGCCGCGACGTAGATCGGGGCAGCCAGCCAGTAGGTCATGACATCGGCGAGCGGCAGGTAGACCACGGCGAAATAGAAGGCGAAAACCTCCGCCGTCGAGGCGACGACGCGAGCAAGCTGAAGGCCGGGCCGCTCGATTGCGATCAGCTTCCGGGGGCCGTTGATCCAGAGGAAAGGCGCCAGCAGAATGGCAGCGGCGAGGCTGCGGATCAGCACCACTTGGCCGACCGAATAGGTCGCTACCAGCCACTTGCCCATGACGTCGTTCAGCGAAAACATCAGCATGCCGAGGAGCATGATCAAGACACCGGCGCGGGCGGTGCCGGCCGCGTGCGCGATCGGGGCGGGGGCAGTATCGACGGTCATGGGGCGCACCTTCCTTTATCGCGCCGCACGTCTGTTGGACGGGCAAACGTTGGCGGTATCACTTGAATTATCCAGTAGCATGGGAGGGGCCTCTCTCCCGCATCTCGCTTCATCGTCAGTCGATCACGGTGACGACTGGTTGTTACCATCCAAGCTCATCGCGATCTTGCGCCAGCCATTCGCATATTCCAGCGGCGCAATCCATGCACCGTTTTTGATCAAATCATCATCATTGCGAATGGGCGGCCCGGCCCTACGTCGGCCGATCGGGCTGCTGAATCGGCCGAGCGCGATGGCACAAAGAGGTCTCGCGTAGGTGACGCGTGAATGCGCGCTTTGATTATGGGCAGAGCGGCAGCGAGCTGATTCCGACTTCCGGCGTTATTTCTATCCGGCCAAGCGTATATCGGTGGCCAGCACCTCTTCGTAGAGCTCTGCATATGTCGCCGCACTGCGGTGCCACGAGCAGTCCGTCTTCATGCCTTGTCTGCGCAGGCGCTCCCAAACACGGTGGCGCCGGAAAAGCTTGAAGGCTCGACGCAGCGCGTGACGCAGTCCGCTCGCATCGCCAGGTGAAAACTGAATTCCGGTCGCAGCATGCGCATGAAGGGCGGCTTCATTGGCATCGATGATCGTTTCCGACAGTCCGCCGGTTCGCGCGACGATGGGCACGCAGCCATAGCGCAATGCATAGAGCTGCGTCAGGCCGCAGGGTTCGAAGCGCGAGGGAACGAGCATCGCATCGGCACCGGCATGAATGCGGTGAGCGAGCGGTTCGTCGTAGCCGATCTTCACCGCGACGCTTTGCGGGAAGCGCCGTGCCACCTCCATGAAAGCGTGCTCTATGTCGGGCTCGCCTTGCCCGAGCACAATCAGTTTGCCGCCGCCCGCGACGATCTCGTCGGCCGTGCCCGCCAGAAGATCCATGCCCTTTTGCCACGTCAGCCTGTTGACGCTGGCGAAAACCGGCCCGCTCGTGTTCGGCAGACCGACGAGATCGAGCAGCGCGCATCTGTTCAGCAAGCGGCGCATTGGCGTTCTCGCCGAATAATGGTGGTCGATGTGAGGATCCGTCGAAGGATCCCAAACTTCCATGTCTATGCCGTTGACGATACCGACGATGTCGTCGTGGCGTGCATTCATCAGGCCTTCAAGGCCCATTCCGAAGGCCGGCGTCATGATTTCCCGCGCGTAGGTGGGACTGACGACCGTGATAACGTCCGCCGCCTGCAAGCCGCCCTTGAGGTAGCCAATGTCGCCGTAATATTCCACGCCATCGATCGAATAGGCTTCGTCCGGAAGCCCGAGCTCGGAAAAATGGTGGGCTGCGAATTGCCCCTGGAAAGCTAGGTTGTGCACCGTCAGAATCCGGGGAATTGCAGGCCTGGAAGAGAACTTGAGATAAACCAGGCTCAACGCCGAGTGCCAGTCATGAGCATGGATGATATCCGGCCGCCAGTTGGGTATCAAACCGTGGGCGATTTGCGAGGCCGCGAAGGCGAAGGCCGCAAAACGCTTCCAGTTATCCGGAAAGTCGTGTCCGTGCCCGTCGGTATAGGGGCCTCCCGGCCTGTTGAAGAAGCCGGGCGCATCGAGCACGAAGAGATCCAATCCGGCGGCCTGTCCTGCCACGATGGTGGCGGGCTCTCCGAACAGGGAATCATACCGCGCGATCGGCGAGGTCTCACCAAGCGCCTCCATCACACCCGGATATCCCGGAACGATACTATGCGTCTGAATGCCATAGGATTTGAGCGCCTTGGGCAGCGATCCGGTAACGTCCGCGAGACCGCCGGTCTTCACCAGAGGATAAATCTCGGCCGCAACGGATAAAATATTCATTGATCATGTTCCGGAGATTAAGTTGATTGCTGAGGACCGCTTGATGCCGGCCTGCCACCCTTCAACACGATCATGACCCTCAAAGTTCCGGGCTCATAGCGAAATTTTGAGGAGGTGCCACCTACGCTCGAGTATGTCGCGGTCGCAGTGACGCCGGATCGAAGACAAAGCCGGAAAGGGGTTGCCGCCTTAGGGGTTTTAGAACAGTCAGCATCAACGCTCCCACGTCCAGTTGCGGATCTCGGGCATGTCCTCGCCGTGTTCGCGCACGTAGCGGCCATGCTCGTCGAGCTTGGCCCGGAGCGCTTCGACGACGTGCGCCGCCTTCAGTCCGGAAACGCGCCTGATGGCTTCGATCGCCAGATGGTAACGGTCGAGTTCGTTGAGCACCGTCATGTCGAAGGGCGTGGTCGTCGTTCCCTCCTCGATGAAGCCGCGCACATGGAAGTTCTCGTGATTGGTGCGCTTGTAGGTCAGCCGATGGATTAGGTATGGGTAGCCGTGATAGGCGAAGACGACCGGGCGATCGACGGTGAAAATCCGGTCGAAGGCTTCGTCCGTTAGGCCATGAGGGTGCTGCTCGCGCGATTGCAGCGCCAAAAGGTCCACGACATTGACGACGCGGACTTTCAGATCGGGAATGTGCGTGCGCAGCAGATCGACGGCGGCAAGCGTTTCCATGGTCGGAACATCGCCCGCGCAGGCCATGACCACATCCGGCCCGGTCGAGCCGTCTTTGTTGCCCGCCCATTTCCAGATGCCGATGCCCTCTTGGCAATGCTGGACGGCTTCTTCCATGCTGAGCCATTGCGGTTCCCGCTGCTTGCCGGCAACGATCACGTTGACCCGGTCATAGGTTCTCAGGCAATGATCCGCCACCCATAGCAAGCTGTTGGCATCCGGGGGCAGGTAGATGCGGACGATATCGGCCTTTTTGTTGGCGACGAGGTCGATGAAGCCCGGATCTTGATGACTGAAGCCGTTGTGATCCTGCCGCCAGACATGCGAGGTCAGTAGATAGTTCAGCGACGAAATCGGTTTTCGCCAAGGCAGTTCGCGCGAGACCTTCAGCCATTTCGCATGCTGGTTGAACATGGAGTCGACGATATGGATGAACGCCTCGTAGCAGGAAAAGAAACCATGCCGTCCGGTGAGCAGATAGCCTTCCAGCCATCCCTGGCAGAGGTGCTCGCTCAGAATCTCCATCACACGGCCCGTCGGCGAAAGCTGCACGTCATAAGGACGGATTTCCGCCATCCACGTCCGATCCGTCACCTCGAAAACGCTGCTGAGCCGGTTCGATTCCGTTTCGTCCGGGCCGAAGATGCGGAAGTTTGCCTGTGCCTGGTTGAGAGAAAGCGTATCGCGCAGATAATGCCCGAGGATCTTGGTCGATTGCTCCATCGTCGCCCCGGGCCTCGGGACCGCCACCGCATAGCGGCCGATATCCGGCGCTATGAGTTCGCGTCGCCGCAGGCCGCCGTTCGCATGCGGGTTCGCGCCCATACGTCGTGCGCCCGAGGGCGCAAGCGCCCGCAGCTCGGGCTCCAGTCGGCCGTCGGCATCGAACAGCTTCTCCGGCTCATAGCTCCGCATCCACTCTTCCAGGATCTTCAGATGGTTTGCGTCCTCGCGGCAATTGGCGACCGGCACCTGGTGCGCGCGCCAGAAATTCTCGACCATCTGGCCGTCGACCTGCTTCGGCCCGGTCCAGCCCTTGGGGCTTCTGAGAATGATCATCGGCCAGTGCGGGCAGGCGTTCTCGGTTTCGCCGTTTCGCCATCGCCGCTGGACAGCGCCAATTCCGTCGAGCGCCCGCTCGAGCGTTGACGCCATCTGCCTGTGCATGTCCCTGGGCTCGCTGCCCTCGACGAAGAGCGGCTCGTAGCCATGGCCCATGAAAAGGCTTCTGAGGTCGGCATCGCCCATGCGCGCAAGCACCGTCGGACCGGCGATCTTGTAGCC
This sequence comes from Sinorhizobium numidicum, assembly GCF_029892045.1. Classification (NCBI taxonomy): domain Bacteria; kingdom Pseudomonadati; phylum Pseudomonadota; class Alphaproteobacteria; order Hyphomicrobiales; family Rhizobiaceae; genus Sinorhizobium; species Sinorhizobium numidicum. The sequence goes on along the minus strand of NZ_CP120367.1, from coordinate 1,231,824 downwards.
GTTTAGATGCAGGATCGGCAGGACGGCGCCGTCCCGCGCGGGGTTTAAAAACTTGTTCGAATGCCAGCTTGCCGCCAATGGACCGGTCTCGGCTTCGCCGTCGCCGACGACGCAGGCGACGATGAGATCGGGGTTGTCAAATGCGGCACCGAACGCGTGCGTGAGTGCATAGCCGAGCTCGCCGCCCTCGTGGATCGAGCCGGGCGTTTCCGGCGCTGCATGGCTCGGAATGCCTCCCGGAAAGGAGAACTGGCGAAAGAGCTTCCGCATGCCCGCGAGATCCTCGGTCACGTCGGGATATATCTCGCTGTAGGAACCTTCGAGATAGGTGTTGGCGACCATGCCGGGTCCACCATGGCCAGGCCCGCAGATATAGATCACATCGAGATCGCGGGCACGGATGACCCTGTTGAGGTGCGCATAGATGAAATTGAGCCCCGGCGTCGTGCCCCAGTGGCCGAGCAGGCGCGGCTTAATGTGCTCCGGCTTCAAAGGCTCGCGCAGTAACGGATTGTCGAGAAGATAGATCTGCCCGACGGAGAGATAGTTCGCGGCGCGCCAATAGCGGTCGAGGAGGCTGAGTTCGGCGTCGTCGAACGCGTGCTTTTCCGCTGTCGAAGAAGATTTCCGCATCTGACCTCTCCCTGGTTGATCTGTTGGCGCCCGGGCCGAGCCATTCCTGACTGCTTGTCTCTTTGCTCGGAATGACATCGATCATATCTCTTCGATCAGGACTGACAGCGCTTCCTCCGCGATGACCTGTTCCTCGTCCGTGGGGATGACGAAGGCCGCGACACGGCTCTCGGGGCGGCTGATGAGACGTGCATTGGCGGCGTTGGCCGGTTCGTCGATCAGTAGCCCCATCCAATTCAGCCGTTTGGCGACGGCGGCACGGATTTGTGGCTGGTGCTCGCCGATACCTCCGGTGAAGACGACTGCATCGAGGCCGCCGAGCGTCATGCTCAGGCGGCCGATCTCGCCGGCGATGCGCAGCACGAACAAATCGATGGCTTGCCGAGCTTCCGGTCCACCGTCCGAGAGCAGCTCGCGCGTGTCGGCGCTGATGGCGGAAACGCCGAGCAGTCCGCTCTGATGATAGAGCATGTCTTCGACGTCCTTGAGGCTTTGCCGCCGCTCGCCAATCAGATGCAGCACGACGCCCGGATCGAGCCAGCCGGGGCGGGTCGCCATCGGAACCCCGTCAAGCGTCGAGAATCCCATGCTGCAGTCGCGGCTGACGCCGTTTTCGAGTGCGCAGAGACTGGCGCCGCTGCCGAGATGGGCGGCCACGACCATGCCGGCCGCGACTTCTGGCGCTCGGCGGCGAAGCTCCGCGGCGATGAACTTGTACGAGAGGCCGTGGAATCCGTAGCGCTTGATCCCCTGATCGTGCAGGGCGCGCGGTATTGCCAGGCGCCGGACGAGGTCATCCTGGCTTGCATGAAAGGCGGTATCGAAGGAAGCCGTCTGCAGGAGGCTCGGCCGCAGATGCCGGACCGCGTGGACGAAGCGAAGCGCCTGGTTCTGGTGAAGCGGCGCCAAGGGAGCCAAAGCCGTAATGGCTTCGATGCGCTGATCGTCCAAAAGGGTCGGTGCGGTGAACACACCTCCGCCATGAACGACGCGGTGGCCGATGACATTGACAGCCTGCAGACGGAAATGCGCCGATAGTGTTTCGAAGACCTCATCAATGAGATCGTTCAGTGCTTCCACCTTGCTTTTCATTTGCCGCGTCAGTGCCAGCGGGCCTTCCACGAGGTGAAGGGTGGGCGGTTCGTCGTGCAGATCGATCAAGACCCTGCCAACCCTCGTGGCGGAAGGTGGAGAAACGAATTCCGCTCTTCCGTCTGTATTTCGCGCTGACCGGTCAATCTCGAAGAGCCCAAGCTTCAGTGTCGAGGAGCCGGCGTTGAAGGTGATTGCCATTTCCTTGCTTGTCATGGCTGCTAACTCCGGCTGGAGTGACGAATGATCTGGTGCGCCACCTGATCGATTTCATTCGCTATAAGGAAGGACGCCTGTTCGGCTCCTCCCGGAAAGTCCGAATCAGCAGGGCGAGAGAGCAAGGTTGAGGTCAGAATTTGTCTGCAACCGTGGAACCATTGTTGACCAAACGAGGTTTGATGATCGGATCGCACGGAGCGCATTTTTCTGATCTCACCTAGCCTAGGCTCCTCGGCGGTCACTCCTATGCTGGTTCGTCTTCTTAGCCTCGCTGCGGCGAGGCTTTTTTTGGACCTTTCACACCGGATGCCGGCCTTGGCGAGAATCTTCCGCAGCCAGGGAACTAGGCCGCGAAAGGCGAATGTCCAGGATATCATCCCCAATGATGACTTCGGGAACAGAAGCGCCGGCCTGAGGTTTTGCCGCTGTTGGCCGCATGATCCCGTTCGAGACCGAACAACTCTCAGAATGCCGAACACGGGTCGTGCACATCGTTCGATGTGGCCAGCATGAAAGGAGGCAGCTAATGACTTTCAGTTTGATCAGTCCCGCATTCGCCGACGGCCAGCCGATTCCCCAAAAATACACCCGTATCGGCGAGAATCTGTTCCCGCCGCTGAAGTGGACTGGCACGCCGGAAGGAACGCAGAGCTTTGCACTGGTCGTCGAGGATCCGGATGCCGTGAGCGGCTTGTTTCGCCATTGCGCCATCATCAACATTCCCGGCCACTGGACAGAGCTTCCGCAAGCCGTCGACACAGCGCCGGATCATAGCATCAAGTTCATCAAGAACGATTTCGGAAACGCCCGCTATGACGGGCCGCAGCCGCCGGCCGGAACCGGGGTGCACCATTATCGGTTCCGGCTTGCGGCCTTGGACGCCGGCAATCTCTCGATCCCGGAAGAGGTCGGCGCTGCGGAGGCCTGGAAGCGCGCGCGCAAGCATATGATCGACGAAGCGGTGATCGTCGGCACTTACGAGCGCTAAGCTCCTCGGCACCGCTTGGTCCGGCGGTGAAGGGAAGTCACGAATGGACGAGCGGTGCTCACACATTGCTCGTCTCGTTGGAAATTTTTGCGTTCCGGGAACTATCAGGTTCCGTGGCGGTTCGTGCCCGCGAGCCGGCATTGCCGATGCCCTCGACGAGGGAACGATCCAGCTCACCAACGCCAGGAGTGTCTCTTCCTTCGTCGAGGAACTCGGCAATCTTCGCGTTTGGGGGAGGGAACCTTCGGTAAAGTTGAAGTAGCTGGCGGCCGGCCTGCCAATCGCAACGGAGTAGACGATGCGGCCACCCGGAGAGAGAAAAGATCCCGGGCCGCGCCCGGCACGAAAGGCAGCGGCGCCAAAGGAAACGCTCGGCGTCCCCGGCACTTTTGTCCTGCCGATCAGTACCGCACCGATGGAAGCCCGCTCCGCCCAAGACCTTCCGGCTGATGGCGAATGGCAGTATGAGCCGAAGTGGGATGGATTTCGCTGCCTTGCCTTCAAATCCGGACAAAACGTCGATCTGAGAGCGAAATCGGGAAAGCCCCTCGGGCGTTTCTTCCCGGAAGTCATCGTCCTATTGCGGGATTTGGCCGCCGCACAATTTGTCGTCGACGGCGAATTGGTGATCGAGATCGGGGGGCGCCTGTCTTTCGACGCTCTACAAATGCGCTTGCATCCGGCGGCAAGCCGCGTCGAAAAACTCTCGAAGGAAACGCCTGCCCGTCTCATGCTGTTCGACATGCTCGTCGATACGGACGGCACCGTGCTAACGGGCGAACCACTTTCAGCCCGGCGGGTCGCGCTCGAAGCCTTTGCTGCGAAAGCGGCTCTTCCGGGACAACTCGAGCTTTCACCCTTTACCCGCGACCGTCGTGAGGCCGAGAAATGGCTGACTTCGTGGGAGCCAGGCGCCACGGACGGCGTCGTCGCGAAGCGGTGGGACGGCGCCTACGAGTGCGGAGAGCGGGCGATGGTCAAAGTCAAGCGCCTGAAGACCGCCGACTGTGTCGTTGGCGGCTTCCGTTACGAAAGCAATGGTGCCCAAGTCGGCTCGCTCTTGCTCGGCCTTTACGATAAGGACGGAACGCTCAACCATGTCGGATTCACCGCGACGATTTTCGATGAGGAGCGGACGGCTTTAACGCGCCGGCTGGAAGCGATACGCGAGCCGCCCGGTTTCACAGCTAAAGCCCCCGGTGGACCGAGCCGCTGGAGCACGGAACGGAGCGGTGAATGGGAGCCGGTCCGCCCTGAACTTGTCGTCGAGGTAAGATTCGACCACGTCAGCAACCGGCGCTTTCGCCACGGCACCAAGCTGATGCGATGGCGACCCGACAAAGACCCGCGCCAATGCACCTACGAGCAGATAGAGCCCTTCTGAGGCCACACATGGGTCTCGTGGCGTCTAGAGCGTCCCGCTTTCAAGCGGAACCGCTGGAATCGGACAAGATGCTCTAGAATCTAGAGTGCTAGAGCGTCCTTTGTGCGTTCACTTGAACGCACGGCGCTCTAGAATTTTCGACTTAGGAAAGGCGAGTTCGCCAGTCCAAAACGCCAGGGCTGTTCGACCGCCTTGCTGATGCCCACGCGGGTACCGGCGGAAATCGGCGGCCGGCCGGCAGGCAAGCGCAGACTGAAGGGCTTTTGCCAGAGAGGCAAACCGTCCTGCTCCTTGTTTACCGCCAGAGCCTGGCCGACGCGGCCGGGTCCGGAACACAGAAGCCTCTCCTGAATAACACCTCTCCGCTTCTGCATAGCCTCGATACCCCACTTCGGTTCAAGGGCGCGAATGAGCACGGCACTTCCGGGGAGGCAGACGAAATTCAGACACCAGTGAAGACCGTAGGAGAGGTAGATATAAGCATGGGCCGGTGAACCGAACATCGATCGATTGCGGTTCGTGGTCCCTGCGAAGCTGTGCGAGGCCGCGTCGTCAGGCAGATAGGCTTCGGTTTCAACGATAATGCCGCCAACGCCGGAGACCTCGAATTCCGCGCCGATCAGATCGGCGGCCACTTCAACGGCTTCGCGTGCAAAAAAACCTGCATTCCACGTCAATCGATGATCCCACGGTTCGGGTTGCCAACCTATGTAAGAGCTTTCGTGCGTGGCACCAATATCGTGACCAATCCGATCTGCCGATCGCCGACGAAAGCTTTCGGCGATGTTCGAAAAAATGGTAGCCTAGCGGCGGAAAACGAAAGACGGAAAGACGATGGCGCAAAGAGCGGGCAACGCGGATCTTCCGCTTCATGGTGGGCGGGTTCCGAAATGGCTCGGGGATCGCATGACACGGCTCGGTACCGTCATCACGGAAGCGATCGTTCAGCATTATGGCCGCGATGAGTTTCTGAGACGCCTGGCGCATCCGTTCTGGTTTCAGTCCTTCGGCGCCGTCATGGGGATGGACTGGCATTCATCGGGCATCACCACCAGCGTCATCGGGGCACTGAAGCGCGGCTTGACACCGCTTTCCGGTGAACTCGGCATTCACATTTGCGGCGGTCGCGGCCAACATTCCCGTAAGACGCCAGGCGAGCTGGTCCTGATCGGCGACCATGTAGGCTTCGACGGCAGCGCGCTGGCCGAGGCAAGCCGGCTCGTCGCAAAGGTCGACAGCGCCGCAGTGCAAGACGGCTTCGATCTCTATCTGCACGGCTTCATCGTCACCGACGACGCCAAGTGGGTGGTCGTGCAGCAGGGAATGAATGGCGATCGGCGGCAGGCGAGGCGCTATCATTGGCTATCGGAAGGGCTGACAAGCTTCATCGATTCCCCGCATGCGGCGATCGAAGGGAGAGATCAGGGCGAAATCATCAATCTCGCCGACCGGCGCGCCGCCGCCTCGCGGGCAGGGCAGCTCGATCTATTGAACTCACTCGGACCCGACCGTCTCATCGGCGAAGTCGCATCGATCGAATCTCGCGGCGCCGCCACGACCATGGCCGCGCAGCCGCTTCTGCCGCATCTTATCATGCCGACCCACCATGATGTCCGCGCAACCGACGTCAATCTGCGGCGACTGCACGGCAATTTCGCTGCCGCCGCCGACCGGGGACCTAAGGATTTCGAGGAGTTGCTCCTGGTGCCGGGCGTCGGTGCCCGAACGGTCAAAGCTTTGGCGTTGGTCGCCGAGGTAGTGCACGGCGCGCCATGCCGCTTCGCCGACCCCGCGCGCTTCTCGCTCGCCCACGGGGGCAAGGACCGGCATCCCTTCCCGGTGCCGCTGAAGGTCTACGACGAGACCATCAATGTCATGAAATCCGCCGTCAGAAACGGCAGATTGGGGCGAGACGAAGAACTCTCGGCGCTGAAGCGCCTCGACGACCAGTCTCGCCGGCTGGAGCGCTACGCAACCGGTCCGGATCTCAAGGAGATCGTAGCGGGCGAATTCAAGGACTCGGCGCAATTCGGCGGGCGCAGCGTCTTCGGCTGGGAGCCGAACCGCGAAGAAGACGGCAAGGCGGAGGTTGCACCGGTGCCGAACGGTCGAGCGCGGCGCTGACGGCCGCGGAACAATCATCGCAGCGCTGGATTAGAGGCCCAGGCAGTTACAACGATGGAGCTTCCGATGAGCGCTTCGAGAACCACGATCGACCATGATACAATCCGCAGTTGGGCGGAGGCTCGCAACGGCCGGCCGGCGCGCGTCAAAGGTGCATCGAATGGCGGTATCCTGCGCATTGACTTCGGCGAGCCTGAAGAGCGGCTGGAGGAGATTCCATGGGATGAGTTCTTTCGGATCTTCGAGGAAAGCAACCTGGCCTTCCTTCACCAGGAGCAAACCGAGGACGGAACAACCAGCCGCTTTTTCAAGTTCATCCACCGCCATTGAAAGCAGTCTCAGACCCGCCCTGCAATTGCGTCGGCTGCAGCCCCACGGAACTCGTCCGCTGGTAGCGAGTTTCCTCCTTGTCAGCATGAAAGGATTTCGCGGTGCTTATCATCAGAAAGCCGGACGCTGAGGAGGAGATTGAAAAGCGCGTCAAGACCGCCCCGGACCCAAGGCCGGAGGCGGCGAAAATCAGGAAGAAGCGCCCCGAGGATGAACGCGAGGACCTCAACCGACCCGACTCGCTCTTTTGGCGCGGAGTGTGGATGACCGTCTTTTAGCGCGCACGCCGGAAGTTCGTCGCTCACTCCTGAGCACCGTGCGTTCAAGTGAACGCACAAAGGACGCTCTAGTACTCTAGATTCTAGAGCATCTTGTCCGCTTCCAGCGGTTCCGCTTGAAGCGGGATGCTCTAGCGATCACCCTTCCCCGATTGCTCGATCTCCTGCAGCCGCGATTTCAGGCGCTGAATCTCATCCCGCTTCTCGGCGACCACATCCTTTGCCGTCTCGATCCTGTCGGCGCCAGGCACCGTTCCAACAGCGGTATGGGCCTCCGTCGCAATGGCATCGATCTCGGTTTCGAGCTGGGCGATGCGCTCGCGCAACTCTTCGAGCTCGTTCCGCACTCCCGATCGCGAGCGCTCCCATGCGTCGATCGGCTCATCGATACCCGGCGGATCGACCGGTCGCGCATCGTTCCCTTTTGATGACCGTGACTTTCCGTGTGTCTTCATAGGTTGATCTCCCGTAGCAGCTTCCAACTCCCGATCCCTGCTGATGTTCCGCTTGCACGGATGCTGTCTGCAAAGCTTTTTTCGCGCCGATCGGAACTTTCGGCTGCTGCGATCGTTTTAAAAAGCCGGAAGTGGGAGGCTTTTCCATGCATTCCGAAGAACACCTGCAACTTCATTTCGATCTGTTGAGCCGGCGGGCTCTGCTTTCGTGCGGTGACAAGGACTACGTGCTGCCGGATATTTATCCGACAAAGGAAATGGCGCGGGCCGCCGCACAAAAGTTCGCCTGGGAAACGCTCGGCTTGAGGGAGCGGGCCCGGGAATGCAGGCAGGCCTCCGATCTGCCTGTGTGGCTGCGCTGACCTCTGACTTTTTGGCGGCCTCGCCGGGTGGATTACCATGAGGTGGAGACTTCTTTCGAAAGAGGCGTCCGAGAAGATATTTCTTCTTGTCCTCGACCCCGGGGAGGAAGCCTTCACCGCCATCTCCGATTTCGCATCCGCAAACCACATATCCGCCGCTTCCCTCATCGCGATCGGTGCTTTCGAAAAAGCGGTCGTAGGTTGGTACGATTTCGACAAGCGCGACTATCGCCGTATTCCGGTCGAGGAACAATGCGAAGTGCTAAGTCTCATCGGTGATATTGCCTCGGGCGAGGACGGAAAGGCCAGTCTGCACGCCCATGTGGTATTGGGGCTTAGCGATGGAACCACGCGCGGCGGGCATTTTCTCGAAGGCACGGTGAAGCCAACGCTCGAAGTGACCCTGTCTGAAACGCCTGCCCATCTCCGGCGAAAACCCCGTCCGGATCTCGGAATAGCGTTGATCGACCCTTAAGCGTCAGCCTTGCGCGGAAGGCGCAGCGTGCTGCCAGGCCGTGACGACGGGACCTTCTTTGCCGAGGACAGGATCGAGGCGAGGCAGATCTACCGCAGCGATTGCGTCGCGGTCTGCGTTCGTTGCAGGGCCGCGCTGAACGTCGGGCTCTTGTCCGGGAGGATAGGCGCCGACGACCAGGAAATCGCCACTCGCGGCGATCCGGCGATGGCCGGTTCCAGCAGGCAGCACGATCACATCTCCGGCGAGGACCTCCAGCGCCCTGCCTTCGGGGCCGCCAATCAGAAGCTTTGCACTGCCCCTGGCGACAGCCAGAACTTCGTGTGCCTTGGTGTGGTAATGCTGGAAATCGAAGACGCCGTTTCGCCAGAGGCCTCCCCAGCCATTGGCACGAAAGAGCCGCTCGATAGCCGCCGCACCGTCATTCGCCAGATCGATCGCCTGATGATAGAAGAGGGCGGGCAGGCGCGGATTGTTCGGTATACGTTCGCTTTCGCCAAACATGAGCTCATCGATTTTCATCGGTCTCCTCCTTGCATTTCGAAACGGTCTTGCGGTCCCCTCATGAAGACGGGAACGATTTCCGTCTGCTTCCGTTGGAGATAGGTCCGAGCGCTCCGGGGAAAAGTGTCCCTGCTCGGTTTGATTATCGGAGTCGACCACGTTTCCGGTCTTGGATTGCTCGATCCGGGATTATCGCGGTCGAAGGGAGAAACGGCCATGAGCAAAAAGAGCAAACAGAAAAAGAAGTGGTCACAGGAGGTGACAGAGAAGAGCGATGCGCTGGACCTGGAGCCGGGAATTTTCAAATCGGAGGATCCGGAAAAAATCGCGCACTCGCTGAAGCAGTCGGCGGAGAGGAGCGATCGCCGCAAATCCAGTGCATTTCGCTCCGCCATGTCGATGCTGACGTTCTACATCAACAGGGCCGGTGCGGGATTGGCCCGAAAGCAGAGGGCGGTCCTCGAGAAAGCCAAGAACGAACTGCGAAAAGATTTCGGGCGCGAGCCGAAGTAAGTATTCAGCGAGGGGACGACCCATGCCTTACAAACTCTACTACTGGGACGGCATTCCCGGCCGCGGCGAATTCGTTCGTCTCGCGCTGGAGGAGGCCGGCGCGGATTATGTCGACGTCGCCCGCGAGCCAAAGGGCACAAGTGCGATGCTGAAGCTCATGGAGGATGCTGCTGGCGCAACCATTCCTTTCGCGCCGCCGTTTCTGATGGATGGCGAGCTCCTCATTTCCCATGTCGCCAACATCCTTTTTTATCTCGGCCCGAAGCTCGGGCTGGCGCCTGACGAAGAGGGGCTTCGCTTCGTCGCCAACGGCTTGCAACTGACGATCACGGACTTCGTCGCGGAGATCCATGACACGCACCACCCGATCGGCGTGTCGCTCTATTACGAGGAACAGAAGCCCGAATCTCTGCGGAGGTCGGCTGATTTCCTATCCGAGCGCCTTCCAAAGTTCCTCGGCTATTTCGAGCGCGTTCTTAACCAGAACCCGATGGGGCGCGGTCATGCCGTCGGCGGCCGGCCGAGCTATGTCGATCTTTCGCTCTTTCAGGTGATCGAAGGGCTCCGCTATTCGTTTCCAAGGGCGATGGATAGCTATGAAGCGCGCATCCCCGCATTGATCGCTCTGCACGATGCGGTTGCATCGCGACCGAGAATTCGCAAGTATCTCACGTCCGATCGGCGGCTTTCTTTCAACGAATCCTGTGTCTTCCGCCATTATCCGGAACTCGACCGGCAGTCTTGAACCGTCAGCGGAGGTGGGTCGCGATCTTCGCCAGATCGTTGACGAAACGGCCGCGTTCGACGGCCGCATCCTCCCTGTCTCGGATCCGCAGAAGATAGGAGGGATGGATCGTCACCAGAACCGGGTAACCGCCGGGGGTGGCGATGAGATCGCCACGGTTTTTCGTCACCGCGACACTTCGCCCAAGCAGTGCCATCAGCGCCGTCGCGCCGAGCGCGACGACGAGATCGGGGTGAAGATGGTCTAGCTCGGCCCCCAGCCACCAGGCGCAGCGCTGGATCTCGCCTGCATTGGGCCGAGAATGCATGCGTCGCTTGCCGCGCTGCTCAAACTTGAAGTGCTTGACCGCATTGGTGAGATAGCAGCTCGAACGGTCGATACCGGCTTCATGGAGGCATTCGTTCAGGATTCGTCCGGCCGGGCCGACGAAGGGGCGGCCGGCGAGATCCTCGCGGTCGCCCGGCTGTTCGCCAACAAGGACGACGCGGGCGTCGGCTGGTCCCTCGCTGAACACGAGCTGTGTTGCGTTCTTGTAGAGATCGCAGCGCTCGCAGCCTTCTGCTTGCCGCCGCAGCGCGGCAATGGATGGCGCTTCGGCGTGCTCACCGGAGAGTGCAGGACCTATTTTGGCCAGTTTCTGCGGCATCTGTCGCCGAGGACCATTCCTCGTTCCCATGAATTTTTTGTCGCCGCGTTTCTAACCATGAGACCGGTGGCATGTTCCGCGATGCCGGAAGCATTCCTCTATCCCCTTCTGACGGCGGCAATGATAGCCGGACCCGGCAGTTCGTCTGGCACCGTCTCGCCTGGTGATATCCCACTCATGAATATCGGCCGACCGTGTATCGCCGGAATAGGGCCTGGTTCCGTCGAAAGATTGATCCGGAGTTCCAGGGAAGCATCCCCGAACAACCAGTCTGCCGCGACAATGCCGTCCTGCGTCGGAAATACACGGTAGCCGGACAGGCCGGGATCGATCAGAAGGGGCACGATATGCTGCTGTCGGACATCAACAAGGTCGCGCATGAAGGCGATGTGCCGTTTGCCCGCCGCGCTCGCTGCACGTTGCCACCGCAGTTTCGAATCGAAAAACGCCTGCACGTGGAGCGGGTCGGGCAAATCCTCCACTGTTTTGCCTTGCGGAATGCCGCCGAAATTCTCCGCCTCCTCCCGACGCCCCAAGCGGATAGCCTTGCCGATCTCGCCCCGAAAATCGGAGAAAAAAAGAAATGGTTGGCTCTCGCCGTATTCATCACCCATGAAGATGAGCGGGATCTGCGGAACGAGCATCAGCATTGCCGTCATCACCCGCATTGTCGCCTCATCGACAAGCGTGGCGAGGCGATCGCCGAAAGCGCGGTTTCCCACCTGGTCGTGGTTTTGCAGGAAGTTGACGCGCGCCTGCGGAGAAACGCGAGCATTGGTCCGCAGCGGTAAGATTTCCATGCCCCTTGCCGGCGAGGCAAAACCTTTCGTCATCGCGTCGCGGAGCTTTCGCCATGGATCGTCGGCGAAAGGGCGATAGTGGCCATTGATTTCTCCGGTTGCAACGACGTGCAGCGCGTTGTGGAAATCATCGTTCCATCCCGCCGTGAAGAGTTCGGCTTTCCCGGTTGCGCTGCGTCCAACCAGGCTCCTGCGGCGGTCGGCATCTTCGACGACCAGATGGATTTCGCGGCCAGCAAAGGTCTCCCGCAATTCGCGCGCCAGTGCGATGAGAAAGTGCGGGTGTGTGCTATCCCTGATCTGTTCGGTCGCATCGAAGCGCAGCCCGTCAAACCGGAAGTCGCCTAGCCAGCAGAGCGCGTTCTCAATGAAATAACGCCGCACCGCGTGCTGCTCGAAGGCGATTGAAGCCCCCCATGGGGTCGGCCGATCTTTATTGAAAAAGCCGGCTGCATAGCGGGGCAGGGCATTTCCCTCCGGCCCGAAGTGATTGTAGACGACGTCGAGCAGCACCATGATGCCGAGAGCATGCGCCGTATCCACGAGCGCTTTGAGATCGTCCGGCGTTCCGTAGATCTGATGCGGCGCATAGTGCAGCACGCCGTCATACCCCCAGCCACGGGAACCATGAAATTGCGCGACCGGCATGATCTCGATAGCGGTTATCCCGGCATCCGCGAGATGAGGCAGGCGCTCGACCGCGGCGCGAAACGTGCCTTCCGGTGTGAAGGTTCCGACATGCAACTCGTAGATGACCGCTTCCTCCCATGGGCGACCGCGCCAGGAGGTTGTTTTCCACCGATAGGCCGATTGATCGACGATAATCGAGGGCCCGTCGACATCACCCTCCTGAGCGCAGGACGCGGGGTCGGCGACCGCCGTCCCGTCGGAAAGCTGAAACCAATAACGATCCCCGGCCCGTGCCTCGGCCGTAACTTCAAACCACCCGCCTTCAAGCCGCCGCATCTCGTGCGCGGCCCCATTGAGGATGACGCGAACGATCTTTTCGTCGGGCGCCCACAAACGGAACTCGGCGGCGGCGGCGGACGTCAGATGGGCTCCCCAGCTCTTCCTGAAACGTTCGGGCATTTGTCTTCCTTGCATCTTGTCCTCGACCTCGGCGTGAGAGACGGGAACTTGCTGGTCGCCCGGAAAGTTCCGCGGCTTGTTCCTCGCCCAAAGCGGTCGGCAGGAACAAATTGCCGCCTTTCTGCGTTGCACCATCGCTTTCAACCCGGAATGTCTACGGAGGAAAGCAGTCTCCGCAAGCATACGGATTGACGTCCAACGATTGCCGGAGACGGGGGCCCCAAGGAAAGCACCGCCCTTTAGCAAACGCCCTGGCGGGGTCGTGGCCCTCCCCGTAAGGGCGGCAGGAGGCGTAACGACAAGGATGAACGTTTCTTTCTCGGAACTGGATTTTCTGAAACCCGAACTCGGCGCGGGATATACCGGGCAGGGCACGCATTTCGCCGTCTTCTCGGCGCATGCCGAGAAGATCGAGCTATGCCTTTTCTCCGAAGATGGCAGCAAGGAAACGGCCCGCCTGCCGCTGCCGAAGCGCGAGGGCGACATCTGGTCCGGGTACATCGAAGGCTTAGGGCCCGGCACCGTCTACGGCTATCGCGCCTACGGCCCCTATGACCCGCATAACGGGCATCGGTTCAATCCGAACAAGCTTCTGCTAGATCCATATGCAAAACAGGTCGCCGGAGAAATTCTCTGGGACGATGCGCTGTTCGGCTACACCATAGGTCGCCCAGACGGCGATCTTTCCTTCGACGAGCGCGACAGCGCACCCTTCATGGTCAAGGGCGTTATTCAGGATCCCGCTTTCGACTGGGATGGCGAGGAGGCGATCCGCCGTCCCTGGACGGAAACGATCATCTACGAAACCCATGTCCGCGGCATGACCATGACCCATCCAGCGGTGCCTGACGAATTGCGCGGGACGTTACTAGGCATGGCCAGCGACCCGATCATCGATCACCTTGTGAAGCTTGGCATTTCCGCGATAGAGCTGCTGCCGATCCAGTATTTCGTCGACGACCGCTATTTGGTCGAGCGAAATCTCAGGAACTATTGGGGCTATCAGACACTTGGCTTCTTCGCGCCGCAATCGCGCTATCTGAAAAACGGCGGCATCACCGAGTTCAAGACGATGGTCAAGAGGTTCCATGCCGCCGGCATCGAGGTTCTGATGGACGTCGTCTACAACCATACGGCCGAAGGCTCCGAGCGGGGGCCGACCTTGAGCTTCCGCGGTCTCGACAATCTCAGCTACTACCGCCAGTCACCCGAAAAGCCGCGCCACACCTACGACACGACAGGCACCGGAAACACGCTCAACGTTGCCCATCCCATGGTGTTGCGCATGGTGCTTGACAGTCTCCGTTATTGGGTGGGTGTGATGCATATCGACGGGTTCCGCTTCGATCTCGCAAGCACGCTCGGTCGCGAATACATGGAGTTCGACCGGGAAGGCGGTTTCTTTGACGCGATCCGACAAGATCCCGTCCTTGCCGGGGTCAAACTCATCGCCGAACCCTGGGATATCGGCGAAGGCGGATATCAGCTCGGCGGCTTCCCACCCCCGTTCCGCGAATGGAACGACCAGTTTCGTGACGATGTCCGCCGTTTCTGGAAGAGGGACGGCGGCATGGTCCCGACGCTTACCGAGCGGCTCGTCGGCTCTCCGGTGCAGTTCAATCATTCGGACCGGGCCGCAACCTCATCGATCAATCTCGTGAGTGCGCATGACGGGTTCACGCTGATGGATACCGTCTCCTACAACGAGAAGCACAACGAGGCGAATGGTGAGGACAATCGCGACGGGCACCCGGAAAACCATTCCGACAATATGGGTGCCGAGGGTGCGACCGACAGCGCGGATATCAACAGCGCCCGCACGCGCCGACGCTGCGCTCTGTTCGCCACCCTGATGGTAAGCCAGGGCGTGCCGATGATTCTCGGCGGTGACGAGCTGGGCAACAGCCAGACGGGCAACAACAATGCCTATTGCCAGGATAACGAGATCGGCTGGCTCGATTGGGGCAGCGCGAGCGATGCTTTCCTGGATTTCTGCCGGAAGATGATCGCCTTCCGGAAGGAGCATCCCGCCCTGCGCCAGGAAAGATTTCTCAGCGGCGAGCCTGATGAGAGCGGCCGCGCCGAGATTGCCTGGTACAAGCCGGACGGCAGCCGCATGGACGACAATGCCTGGAGTAATGGCGAGCTGCGCCTTATAGGGGCCCACATTTGCCGGATTGCGCCTACGGGCGCTATGCCTGAGAGCGAGATGTTTCTCGTCCTTAACGCCGGCGAGGAGTGCGAAGTCGCGCTTCCAACTGGGACGGGACCATGGCAATGCGTGCTCAATACGGCGCAGGACGATGCCTTCCTCGCACGTCCCGCCAGAGATCGGGAAATGATCGCCGCCCAGAGCGTGGTGGCCTTCATTCCGCAAGGGCCGGGCGATGGTTAGCGGCACGCTCGGTCATTCGCTCGTCCGCGATATCGAGAGATCGCAGACGATAGCGGTGACCGATGTTCCGCTTGCGGAAAAGGGGCTCGTCTATGTTAGCGATACCGAGCCGGGCATCCGCCGCCAGCGCAGGGGCAAGGGTTTCATCTACCGCATGCCAGACGGCTCGATACTTACCGACCCCGCGGTAAAGGCCCGCATAGCGTCGCTGGGCCTGCCGCCAGCCTATGAGAATGTCTGGATCTGCCTGGACGAGAACGGCCACCTGCAGGCGACCGGCTACGATGCGCGAGGCCGAAAGCAATATCGCTACCACAGGGAATGGCAGGCGCTGCGAAGCGGCGACAAATTCGTTCAGTTGGTGGAATTCGGCAAGGCACTGCCGAAGATCCGCCGCACCGTACGACGCCATATGCAGGGCGATGCCGATCATATCCAGACAGTGCTCGCGGCTCTCGTGGCCTTGCTGGATGAAGCGCATTTGCGTACCGGCAGTCCGGCCTACGTTCAGGCAAATGCAAGCTATGGCGCGACGACCTTGCTCAAACGCCACCTCAAGTTGAGGGACGGCTGCATCGAACTCAAGTTTACCGGCAAGGGAGGCAAGCGCGTGCAGCGCCGCCTTCGGCACCCGAAATTGCAACAGCTGCTCGAGGAAATTGCCGATCTGCCCGGCCGACAGCTTTTCGTCTGGAAAGATGAAAGCGACACATTGCGGCCCATCGATTCAGGCCGGCTCAATCGTTATCTCGCAGAGATCGCCGGTTCTGCCATTTCCGCAAAGACATTCCGGACCTGGGCGGGCAGTGTCGCGGCCTTCACGGTTGCGCGTGCGGCGCTGGAAAAGAACGAGCGGCCGACGATCAAACAGATGTCCGAGGCGGCCGCTTCCGTCCTCCACAATACTCCGGCGATTTCCCGCGGGAGCTATATCCATCCGGATATCATCGCACTCGCCGGCGATTGCACCGTTTCGGTCAGGCAATTGCGGGCGCCCGGCTCCGCGCGCCGGGAGCTGCGTGCGGAGGAAGCGCGCATGCTCAACTTTCTTGAGCGCACGGCGCGCTTGCGAAAACGGAAGCAATGAGCGGCCGTTCCGCTTTGCGAACGAGATTGCCGAGCCGCGATGCCGCGGCCCGGCTGTCTTACAGCGCCGTGCATCTTTTCAGATGCACAAAGGGCGCTGTAACGCTTTGAATCGCCGCATGGTTTTGTCCTTAAATCGGTTCCGGTTTAAGGAACCATGCAGTAGATCAGAAGATGCGCTCTGTGCCCGTGGCGCCGGCTGTCCGGACCCGAATGTTGTTTTGCACATGGGTGACGCCGGAGACACCCTCCACGCAATCCTCGGCGCGGCGTTTGGCCCATTTCGAATCGACGAAGCCGCTGAGCTGGACCTCGCCGTTCACGACGGAGACCTCTATGTCGGAAGCATCGAGGGCGCCCTCGTCGCTGAGGCGGTCGCTGACGTCTTCCTGGATACGGCTATCGGAGCGTGTGTAGCCCTTCGGACCCTTGCCGCGAAATTGATCCATGTTGCGCCTGCGCTCGGCCTCCTCGTCACCGAACCAGGAGGCAACTTCATCGCCGGCACGTTCAAGGAAACCGCGTTCCCGCCCATAGCCTCTGGGGTAATCGCGATAGGGGTGTTGTCCACTGTAACCATAGCCGGAGCCATAGTAATCGCCGCCGGTGCGTTCGCGGTTCCAGCGGTCATAGTCATCTTCCGCTCCGCCGTACCACTCCGAGCGGCGAGGTCCTGCCGGATACATGGAACTTTCGTAGTCGGCGCCGCGCGGCTCGACGTCTTCGCCGAACCGCTGGCGACCCCGCCGCCTTTCGGATTCATAGTCATAGGGTGCGCCATACCGTTCCCGTTCGCGGGACCGGTCGTAGATTTCGTTGCGGCCAAAGCCCTTATGTCTTGGCATCGCTTCCTCCCTGGTTCCGTTTGTTCGCGTTGATCTTCGTCCAACTGCGGAGCAGCCGATCGGTTCCAGGCTTCACTCTTATCGTCCGAACCAGCGAGTTGCTCGGTGCCGGCGAAGCGGTGAAGAGGGATACGATCGGGTCTGTCCGGAACAATCCCGATCGGTCGGGATTGTCCATGCGTGCATGCCGTCCGCGTGAAATGGAGGCGAAAATGCCAAACCCCCGTCAACCGGACCCGACTCCGCAACCGCCACCGGAGCCGCCGCCCTGGTTCCCCGAACCCCCAATCGGGGAGCCGGAGCCGGACCGACTGCCGGACGAAATACCGGTTCCGAACCCCGACGAAAATCCCGAGCCGCCGAAACATGCGAGAGCGGTTCAAGGAGCAGAAATGGCCGCCGCAACCGTGGAACAAATAGGCAGTGGCCCCGTTTGAACTTTGCCATTTCGGTGTTCAGCGGCGAGGTAAGGGACATGGACAACGACAAGGAAGAGCTCATCAGGCGCAGGGCCTACGCGATCTGGGAACAGGAAGGCCGACCGGAGGGTCAGCACGCGCGACACTGGGAACAGGCGTCGCGGGAAATGCAGGGAGAAAACAATTCAGCTTCCGACAATTCAGCTTCCGATCGCGGCGAGAATATCGAGAGCGAGGGGGCAACACATGCAACCTCCATTCCCGTAACGCCTGCTTCGGAAAGAAAGCCGTAAAGCCGGATCGGGTCGATGAGCTCTGAACATGGCGAGCTGGCAAGCGCCAACTCGCTGAAACGTCCATCGGGACGCTGGCGTACGGCGGCAAGAATGCCGATCGATCAGCGGTTCGCATCATCTACGAAGGAGCAAGACAATGCATGTATCGGAGATTATGACGAGAGACGTTCATCTCGTCAGCCCCAATGACACCATCGCAGCGGTTGCGCGGGAGATGGCAGACAACGACATCGGTTTCCTGCCGGTTGGAGACCATGACCGCCTCGTCGGCATGATTACTGACAGGGACATCGTGGTTCGCGGCGTTGCTGGCGGTCTCGATCCGCAGGCAAGGGTGTCAGACATCATGACAACCGATGTCAAATACTGCTTCGAGGACGAAGAAGTGGACGACGTAGCGCGCAATATGGGCGATGTGCAGGTTCGGCGCCTGCCAGTCGTCAATCGCGACAAGCGCTTGGTCGGCGTCGTGTCACTGGCGGACGCCGCACGCGAACAGCCAGCGGTTGCCGGCGTCGGTCTCAAGGGCATCACCACTCCAGGCGGTTCACATAATCAGACCGAAGAGAATGACTGACGCGCCTAGAAACGGAGCTATCCGTCGTCCCATCGGACCTGCTGCACGTTTCCCTAAGTCGGAACCGATTTAAGGGTAAAAACAGCAGCAATTCAAAGTGCTACAGCGACCGTTGTGCGTCTGAAAAGACGCACGGCGCTGTAGTGTCAGATGGGACGATGTACTCTGTTAAGGTTGGTCGGGGGAGGGGAGAATGAATTCGCGCGAGGCTCTGACCAGAGCCATCCAAATCGCCTCGGTTGCGCATCGCGATCAGACCGACAAGACTGGCTTACCTTTTATCCGACACTGTGAACGGGTTGCCGGAGGGGTTGAAGGCGACGCAGGAAAGACACTCGCCTACCTTCATGACGTGGTGGAAAAGGCGCCCGATTGGAGCTTGTCCCGGCTGGCCGAAGAAGGGTTCTCCGCCGGCATCGTGGCCGCGGTCGAGGCGATGACACGTCGTGAAGGCGAGGACGATAGCGGCTTTGTTCGCCGTGCTGCGTCCAATCAGCTCGCCCGACTGGTAAAGCGCGCTGACCTTGAAGACAATCTACACCAACTGCAAAGCGTGGGCGGGGACGCTTCGAAGTACCGGCGCGGACTCGACATCCTTCGGGATGAATTTGGCTGCGCCTAATCCCACCGCATCGAGTCTGCCCTTCGCTCCCCTTGCGAAAGCGGAACAAAAGGTTCCGCCGTACCGTTTTCAAAAAGCGAGTGTTTCAGGAGAAAGCTGCCGCGTCTCGGTGCGGCAAGGAGTGCGAAAAATGCAACAGAAACAAGGCACTGGAACTCCACAAGAAGACGGCCGCAGGCCGGGAGAGGCTGCTGTGCCGACGCGCAAATCGCCGGCGTCCGATCGCTCTGAAAGGCCGCAACAAGCCTGGAGGGCTGCCGAGCTCGGCTTGCCCGAAGAGGAAGACAAAGCGTCGCTCGGGGATCACGTCGCCGATGCGTCGGATGCGGGCGCAGCGGCGGCGGATATTGGCCCGGCAAGCGAAGCATCGGCGGATCCCGCGCAACCGCCGCCTCAGGATTATGGTCGGAGCCGCGAGAAGTTCGAGGCTGGACGCGCGCCCGCAGCCGGCAGCTCCGTCCATGGAATGGCCGAGGACAGTGATCTCTCCGATGACGGGACGGGCGGCGAAATGTGGAACCGCGCCCTTGGCGAAAACACCAACGCCGGCATGCTTCGCTTTCTCGGGGCAATAGCGCTTTTCATTCTCGTCGCGGCGTCGCTGTTTTGGTTTATCGCCGGCTGATCCAAATTTCCGATTTCGCGACGATCGAAGTTGAGTGAGACGGTCAGTCGCAGCCAACAAGCGGAGAAGGCCAAATGTCGTTCCTGCGAGATAACGGATTGTCTATTACGCTTTCTTTGATGACCGCCGCTACGATTGCGGGCATGCTCGTCGCCGGCGTGGAAACCTTCAATCACGAAGCATCATTGCATAATGGTTCCCCCGTAACCCTCGTCGATTACGTCTTTTCCGGCCATTTCCTTTCGGCTCTCTTTGAAAACTGGGAAAGCGAGTTCCTGCAGATGACTGCGTACGTCTGCCTGACGGCGTTCCTCTATCAGCGCGGCTCCGCCGAATCGAAGGACCCCGACGCCGGCGATACGGAAGTCGACGAAGGCCCGCGCCACCGGAAGGAAGACCCCGCGGTGCCGTGGCCGATCCGCCGAGGTCGCCTGGTGCGGACGCTCTATTCCTATTCGTTGGCCATCGTCCTTGCCGCTCTTTTCGTTTTATCTTTCGTTCTGCATCTTTATGGAAGTGCCGCTGCGGCCAACCTTGAAGCCATGCGCCACGGCGAGCCGTCCTTCGACATCTGGACACGACTGGCAGATTCGGAATTCTGGTTCGAATGCTTCCAGAACTGGCAGTCGGAATTTCTCTCGACCTTGGTGCTTGTCGTACTTTCCATTTTCCTGCGCTTCCGCGGATCACCGGAGTCAAAGCCGGTTGCTGCTCCTACCGCGCAAACCGGAAAGTAGTCGGGTTCAACAGGTATTCGCCACGACTGTGGCAAGGGCAGCTTTAAGGGCCGCGGGAGCTGCCAAAGATCTCTTCCCGCGGCCTGGACGCTACCGTACGTTGCCGCAGTCTGTTCTCCCGACGGCCGTCGGCTCCATGGGAACAGCGCGCCCGAATATCGCTATTCCTTTTTGATCCCTATTGCTTCGCTCCTGGATCGTCGTTTGCCTCTTTTCTCCGCAAACCGCGACCCGCAGCTTCGCGCTGTCCCGGCCGCATCGATGCAAAATCGGCAAAACGGAATGCAAGGCCAGAAAACACGAGCTCTCGCCAGTGAGCCAGCGTGCCGGCAATCGAACGCATCTGCATCTCCTTGCGTTTGCGAGCCTCACGCGAGATAGGCCAGTCCTATGCCGACGCCGGTGACGAGAGTTCCGACGATGCGAAGTGCCGCCGTGGCGACGCCGCTATATCGAAGCAGAGCCCATCGTGCGGCAATGCCGATCGCGTGCAGGATCGCCGTACCGCAGACGAAACCGAGGACATAGCCGAATGGGGCGGCTGCCGACCCCTCGACCCCGTGGGCAAAGCCATGAAAGAAGGCGAAGGCGGCGGTTCCAGCGACGACAAGGGTGACAGGCACATTCGCGTTCACGATCAGGGTTGCGCCAAAAGCGATGACTGAAGCGAGAATAGCCGTTTCGGTCAGTGGCATGTTCATGCCGGTCTTGGCCATTACAGCGCCGAACACCATGGCGGAGACGAAAGCAAGCGGCAGCCGCCAGAGCGCGGGGCCACCCAGGCGCGCGGCAATCAGCCCGACGGCCACCATGGCGACGAGGTGATCAAGGCCGGAGAAGGGGTGGAGGAAGCCGCTTGCCGCTCCGTGGACATGGTCGCCGCCGGTATGCGCCAGAGCCTGGCCGGGAACGGTGGCGACAACGGCTGCAAGCGTGGTGAGATTTCTGAGGTTCATGATGTGGCCCCTTCTGGGAAAGAGAATTCATTCGGTTGGTTCGATGTCGAAATGCGAGGCGTCGGTTCGGTCCTCCAGCTTGCGAGCCTCGGCGAAGGAAAGCCGGAGGGTCGAGCGGCCGTCATGATAGAGGAAGCCGAGGTCGTGGCGCCGCGAGGTCATGCGTGAGGGAAGCGGATCGTAGCGGACGCCCGTTCCGCCCAGCAGCGGCACGACCGCGCCGACGTCCGTGCGATCTGCGACTTCGACGCACAGCAGGTGCAGCGCTTTCCCCGAGCCATCAAGGCCGACAAAGGGGATGCCCGAGAGCCGCAGGAAACTGGTCCTGTCGGTCGCGCGGGCGAAGTTCTCGACGAAGCTCGCTTCGACAAGGTCGAGATCGCGTTGAAGCGGCAGCGACAAGTCCTCGCTTTCCGGTCGGTGCGGCACCTGCCATTGCAGTGTGCCGCGCTGCCGGTTATGGCCGGGACCGCCGTGTTGGTGGTGGTCATGATCGTCGCCGTGATCGTGATCATGACGAGAGTGATGGTTGTGATGATGTCCGCCGTGCATCGCCGCCTCCTCAGAAGCTTACCGGCTTATCGATAAGGTGCTTGTGCGCGCCGAGCTTGCCGTGCGCCACCATGGAACCGAGCGCCTCCACCACGACGCGCACGCCGAAAAGCGCGGTGATGTCCGAGGTGTCGTAGGGGGGGCTCACTTCCACCACTTCGAGCCCGCAGAGCCCCTCCGCCGCGACCAAACCCAGGATCTTCAGCGCCTCGCGCGGCAGGAAGCCGCCCGGTTCCGGCCAGCCAGTGCCGGGAACGAAGCCGCAATCGATGCTGTCGACGTCGAAGGAAATATAGACGGCGTCAGCATCCTTCCAGGCGAGTTCCAGTGCGATCTCCGCGGTCTTCTCCGGCCCCAGTTTCTCGATGTCGTCGATCGTCAGCACATTGGTGCCGCGCTCGCGCGCCACCTTCACGCCGTCGCGCGGCACCTGCCAGCCGCCGATGCCGAGCTGGACGAGATTCTTCGGCGAGACATTCGGCAGGTTCGTCGCCCAGAACCAGGGCGTGGTGTGCATGCGCTCATCGAGATCCCTTTCCTGGATGTCGATATGGCGGTCGAAATGAATAATGCCGATGCGCTTCGAGGTGCATTCGGCAATGCCGCGCACGCAGGGAAAGCCGATGGAATGGTCGCCGCCGAGCATGATCGGCAGCGCCCCGGAAGAAAAGACGTGGCTGACGCCGCGGGTGATCTGATCGAAGCTTTTTTCGAGATTGGCCGGAATGGTGAAGACATCGCCGGCATCGCAAAGCGTCATCTGCTCGCGCAGGTCGACGCCCATTTCGTAGTTGTAGGGCGTGTAGAGCGCTGAAATGCGGCGGATGCCCTGCGGCCCGAAGCGCGTCCCCGGACGATAGGTGGTACCGCTGTCGAAGGGGATGCCGAGGACGGCCGCGTCATATTTGCCGACGTCGCGGACATTTTCGACATAGGGGGCCTTAAGGAAGGTGTTGATGCCGGCGAAATGCGGCAACTCGCCACGCGCGAAGGTCGGGATCGACTTATCCGTCAGGCTCTCCGATCCCGGCAGTCCCATGTCCAGAGCCCATTTCTTCTCCCGGCCCCAACCCTTGCCGGAGAGCTTCTCCTCCGCCTCGAGCGCTTTCCAGCCCTGGCTGTCGAGCATGTTGAAATCCGGGTGGTGACATTGCCCGCGAACGGGTGTGCGGATCGGGCCGGCGCGGCGGGATTGGCGGATTGGCGGTTCACGCATGGGGGCTGCTCCTTCTATCTTCCTTAGGAGGTTCTCTAGCTTTCATCGGCCTCGAAAATCCGAGTACGGGGACCGGGCCGTCGCGGCTGAGATCGAGGTCGTAAATGATGCGGGCGCCGTAGCGCTCAGGCGCCTGCGGGTCGATGCGTGGCTTATCGAAGGCGAGAAGACGCGTGCCGAGGCCGAAGGCTTCCTTGAGATCGTGGGTGATCATGATCACGGTCATGCCGAGCTCACGCCAGAGCGGCTTGATCAGCGCATGCATCTGAGCCCGTGTTCCGGGATCGAGCGCGCCGAACGGCTCGTCGAGCAGCAGCACCTTGGGCTTCCTCGCCAGTGCCTGGGCGATCGCCAGGCGCTGCTGCTGCCCTCCGGACAGGGCGCTCGGAAATTTCTGCGCATGTTCGCCGAGCCCAACTGCCTCGACGAGCGCCTGCGCCTTTTCGACGGCCGCCTTCTTCCGCGTTCCAAACAGCTTGGCGGTGATCGGGCTTTCGGCGAACTCAAAGGCGATCAGCACGTTCTGGAGCACGTTCAGGTGCGGAAAGACGGAATAACGCTGGAAGACGACGCCGCGATCCGGACCCGGCTCGTGCGGAAGTGCCGCTCCATCGAGCGTGATGGTGCCGCGTGTCGGCCGTTCCTGCCCAAGGATCATCCGGAGAAAGGTGGATTTGCCGCAGCCCGAAGGCCCGACTACGGAGACGAAGGCGCCGGAAGCGATGTCGAGGGCGATGTTTTCGAGCACGATCTGATCGCCATATTCCATCCAGACGTTGTGGACGCGGATGTCACTCATCAGCGTGCCTCCTGACCATAGGCCCAGGGAAAACCGCGGCGGGCGATCCGAGCCAGCAGCCAGTCGAACAGGTAGGCGAGGAGGGTAATCCAGGCGACGTATGGCAGGATCACATCCATCGCGAGGTAGCGTCGGACGAGGAAAATGCGGTAGCCAAGGCCGCTTTCGGCAGCGATCGCTTCCGCTGAAATGAGGAAGAGGAAGGCCGGACCGAGCGAGAGCCTCAGCGCTTCGATGAGCCGCGGCATGGTCTGCGGCAGCGCCACGCGCAGCATTATTTGCCATGTGGAAGCGCCAAGCGTTTGCGCCTTGACCATCTGCTCTCGCGGGATGGCAGCGACGGTCATGGCGAGGTCGCGGACAAGAAAAGGCGTGATGCCGATCACGATCAGCACGACCTTGGAGAGTTCGCCCAATCCGAAGACAATGAAAAGGACCGGCAGGATTGCCATCGGCGGTATCATCGAGACGACGGCAACGAGCGGCGATAGTCCGGCACTTGCCATAGGCAGCAAGCCGAGCGCCAGTCCGAGCACAAGGCCGATGCTGGCGGCAGCGCCGAGCCCCATAGCCAATCTCCGGAGGCTGGCCGCCGTGTCCGACCAGAGGGTCAGGTTGCCGGATCGCCGATCAGGTTCGCTCGCGAGCCGGCTGACACTTGTCGCCATCTGGGCGATCGGCGGCAAAAGCTTGTCGCCCGGATTGGCAGCCTGGCGCTCCGCCGAGGCGACGACATAAAGGCAGGCGATCAACAGAAAGGGCAGAAAGGCGAGCAGGATACGCGTTCCCGATCCCGGGACGATGTTGATGGCGCGTCGCATGAGCCAGTTCCCAATCTTGGAGAGAAACCTCGGGCGAAGATCAGGCGAGGCAGCACCAGTTGTGCGCCCCGCGACTGAAAGATCAGAGCGAGCCTTCGGCGGCAAGCCTCATGTACCTGGCGTCGAAGCGCAACTTCACATTGTCGGCGGAGCCCAGCACCCGTTCGCCCGGAAAAGCGATGCCGACGACGTCCTTGTCCGCCGCCCCGTCGCCAAGCAGACCGTGATCGAAGGAGAAGGTCCGCACGAGATCCATGGTCTTGACGAGATCCTCGCTCTCGGTGAAGGCGACGGCCTCCTGTGGCGTCGAAAACAGCTTCGTGGCCGCAAGCTGGGCGTCGAAACCGGCGAGGTCGGTGCCTGACATCGAGCCCATGGCGGCACGCGCCGTTTTGCCTTTTTCGCCCGGATCCATCAGGACCGACATGGTCTCGTACCAGATGCCGGCAATGGCCTTGCCGAAGTCGGGATTGTCCGACAGCACCTCAGTGTTGACCATCAAGGTGTCGATGATCTCTCCGGGAATTTTAGTGGAGTCGAACAGCGGAACGGAACCGGGTTCCGCATTGACTTCGGCCAATAGCGGGTTCCAGGTCACCACGGTCGAAGTCTCCGGAGATTTGAAAGCGGCGACGATGTCGGCATCGGACGTATTGACGATCGTCACGTCCTTTTCCGCCAGACCGACGCTATCGAGCGCCCGGGCGAGCAGGTAATGCGAGACGGACAGTTCGACGAGATTGATCGTCTGGCCCTTCAGCTCCGCAGCCGTCTTTGCCGTCTTGGAAACAATGCCGTCATTACCGTTCGAAAAGTCACCGACGATCAGAATTGTCGTGTCGACGCCGCCCGCTGCGGGGATGGTCAGGCCATCCATGTTCGTCGCCGTCACCCCGTCGAAGCTGCCGGCGGTGTATTGATTGATCGACTCGACGTAGTCATTGATCTGTTTGACGTTGATGGTGATGCCGTATTTATCGGCCCATTTCTTGACGATGCCGGCATCCGCGGCATAGGGCCACGGCATCCAGCCGACATAAATCGTCCAGGCGATATTGAATTCTTTCTTCGGCTCCGCCTGTGCTCGGTCCGCCAGAATCGAGAGTGAACATAGAAGACCGAGAGCCGCTGCCGACAGGGCACGAATACCGAATTTGCCATTTCCAAAACGCATCGTCTGTTCCCCTTGTTAAATTGGGGCTCACGCTGCGCTCTTAGTTCGGAAATCACGGGACGGGATTCCCAAAGCAACGATGTCGCTGCATGAGCCTCCCGGGCTTTTATCCCGCCGTGGGCCCGGTGGATGTCTCCCCACCGGGGGTCTCTCTCGGTCCAGTCATGCCCGATCCGGCATCGGAACCCTAGAAACAGGAAAAGCATACTGCGCTTTCACAGAATTATAAAGCGCAAAAGCAAAGTATAACTGCCTATTTATTATAATTTTGTGGCTATAGTTTAGTCATACTGCACGTTTATTGGTCTTTTGATTGCTTCTGGTCCGTGGCTTGAAATGTCTCAGATACGATCAACCGGGCAGGCGCGGTCGCCCTTAGAGTCCGTGCCGAAACTCCTTATTGATGGCGGGCGCCGTCTGACGAGGATCATGACGGCTGCGGCGTATAGGAAGGCCGTGGCAACTGGCCAATTTCGGCAATTTGGGTTGCGGAGTGTCGGATTCCATTTTCACCCACTCGTCTTAGCACTGAGAATGCAAAATGGCCGCTCACCCCTCAGATGAAGGAGGCTGCAGATGTCGCGAAAGATCGTAGTCACCGAATATATTTCACTGGACGGTGTCATCGAAGACCCCGTGGGAATGGAAAAATCCGGACTGGGGGACTGGACAGGTCCGTTCAACCGCGGACCGGAAGGCGACAAATTCAAGCACGACGAACTTTCTGCAAGCGATGCGATCCTTCTCGGTCGGGTAACCTACGACGCGTTCGCAGCGGTGTGGCCTGCCGTGAAGGATGACACCGGCTTTGCGGACCGCATGAATAGCCTGCCCAAATTCGTGGTCTCCAACACGCTCAAACAGGCCGAATGGGACAACACGACGATTCTCTCGGACAACCCCACCGAACAGATCAGGCATCTGAAAGAGCACTCGGGCGGTGATATCCTTGTCTATGGCAGCGCCGCACTCGTCCATTCCTTGATGCCGCATGGCCTGATCGACGAGTACAACCTAATGGTTTATCCCACTGTCCTTGGTCGAGGTAAGCGGCTGTTCCCCGATGGATATGTGTCAAAGCTGACGCTCGTGGAATGCAGACCTCTGGGCTCCGGCATTGTCCTGCTCCGATATGGATCGGAGGGCTGATCGTGAGCGGCGAAGCGCAAGGTGCTCGTCTACCAGCTGATGACTGCCAACGAGCGGTCCGGGAGATGGACGCCTAGCTCCCTCCCCCGATACATGGAACCGGAAAGATCGACCCGTTGCGGACCCCGTGGCACTTAGCGTCCGTGCTACTCAACCGTTTCGAGACGGGCTCTCAGTCCTTCCCTTCGGTTGCGCTTGATGGCGCCACTCACGATGGCGTGGAACCGGTGCGCGCGTCTTTAAGCAGCCGCCTCGAACGTTTATTTCGAGGACGCGGGTCCTCATGGAACAAAAATTCAGGATCATCGGGACCGGAGACTCACTGGTATCTATAAAATCCATAGGTTACAAGTACTATATCCCGGTTGCTTCAGGATACGAGCGGCCGGCGGGCAGGTACCGCCACCGACAAGTATTTGCCAGGAGAAGGGCGGGCCTATGATTATGCGCAGACAAACCCTCGGACTTATCGGCACGGCAGCAGCGGCGCTTGCCATGCCGAATGTTCGGACAGCCCACGCAGCCGCCACCATCCTCCGGATAGGCTGGCAGAAAAACGGCGTCCTGGCACTTGCCAAGCGCACGGGCGCAATCGAGAAACGACTAGCGGCTCGAGGCGTCTCCGTCACTTGGGCGGAGTTCACCTCGGGTCCGCCGCTGCTTGAGGCGCTTGGTCTTGGCGCTGTCGATTTCGGACCGACGGGCGACGTGCCGCCGCTCTTTGCCCAGGCTGCCGGTCGCAATCTCTTGTATGTCGGCGCCTACAGAGGTCCGTCATCCGGCTCGGCGATCCTCGTTCGAAGGGACAGCCCGATCCGTTTGCTCGAAGACCTGAAAGGCAAGCGCGTTGCCTTCAAGCGCGGTTCGAGCGCCCATAATTTCATCGTCAAGGCGCTGCGCAAGGCCGGCCTCGCCATCACGGATGTGGAAGCTGCCGATCTGCCGCCACCAGATGCCGCCGCTGCGTTCAAGACCGGGAGCATCGATGCCTGGGCGATCTGGGATCCCTACTATGCGGTCGCCGAAGCGGATCCTGAGGCTCGTGTGCTGACGACGGCGGAAGGCATCGTCGATAGCTGGAGCTTCTATTTCGGCAATGGCGCCTTCACCACCGAAAACCCGGAGATCATAGCCGACGTCGTTGACGAATTGGCGAAGACCGGGGCGCGGGCGCAGTCGCATCTCGACGAGACTATCGCTGCCCTCTCGGAGATCACCGGCGTTCCCATGGAGATTACGAAGACGATTCTCACCCGCAAGGGCGCCGATCTTGGCCGGGTCTATCCTGTGAGCGACGAAGCGGTGACCTATCAACAGGCGCTTGCCGACGAATTCTTCGGGCTCGAAATCGTGCCCAAGAAGTTGACGATCGCCGACGTCGTCTGGCGCACGAAGGCGAGTTGACCCGAGTTGCAGAAAGGACGCCATGATGACCGCAGCAAAGAACCCCATCGACTTTCTCTGGTTTATTCCGACCGCCGGCGATGGCATTTATCTCGGCTCGAATGAGCTGACGCGGGCGCCGGATCACCGCTATCTTCGCGAGATCGCCAGTGCGGTCGACCGGCTTGGCTATTCGGGCGTGCTGCTGCCCACGGGGGTTGCTTGCGAGGAATCCTTCGTGACGGCCGCGGCCCTCGCCACCCATACGGAGAGCCTGAAGTTCCTGGTGGCGATCCGGCCGGGAACCGCTTCGCCGGCTTATTATGCCCGCCTCGCGACCGCGCTCGATCGGGTTTCCGACGGCCGATTGCTTCTGAACATCGTGGTCGGAGGCAGCCCGAGCGAGCTTGCCGGCGACGGCATCTTCCTGCCGCATGACGAACGCTACGATCACGCAGAAGAATTCTTCACCGTTTGGGAGGACCTGCTTTCGAAAGGGCAGGCTGATCTTAACGGCAAGCATATCCGCGCGAAGAACGCACGCCTCGGCTTTCGGCCCACGCAATGGCCGCGCCCGCCGCTCTATTTCGGTGGCTCGTCCGATGCTGCAATCGAATTTGCGGCTGGGCGGGTCGATAAATATCTCACCTGGGGAGAGCCGCCGGCGCAGGCGAAGGAGAAAATCGATGCTGTTCGTGCCGCCGCGGCGCGAAAGGGCAGAGAGCTGTCTTTTGGCATTCGCCTGCATTTCATCGTGCGTGAGACCGACGAAGAGGCCTGGGCTGCCGCAGACAGGCTCATTTCCAGACTTTCGGACGAGACGATCCGCGAGACGCAGGCCCGCTTCGCGACCGAGTCGGACTCCGTCGGCCAGCGGCGTATGGCGGCGCTGCACAACGGGCGGCGCGATAAGCTGGAGGTCTCGCCTAATCTTTGGGCCGGGGTCGGGCTCGTGCGCGCCGGAGCAGGAACGGCACTCGTCGGTTCGCCGGAAACGGTGGCGGCGCGGTTGAGGGAATATCAGCAAATCGGCATCGAGACCGTCATCGGTTCCGGCTATCCGCACCTCGAAGAAGCATATCGGATCGCCGAGCTGCTGTTTCCGAAACTCGGTCTTGGAAAGGCCGCTAAAAACGAAAATGAACGCAGCGAATTTGGCGATTCTGCCGTTTTCGCAGGGGGCGGTCATTCCGGAGGCTTTCGCGCCGCCTCTGGCTCCTGACGTGAATATAGAAGCGAACGACGCTCGATCAGAGCTCGATCAGACGGTGTCCGTTTTTGCGGACACCGTCCACGGATTCAGAGTGCTCGGGCGACCTTAGTGCGTCTGAAAAGACGCACGGCACTGTCGCCCGATGAGCGCGACTATTGCTGCGCCGGCGCCGGGCCCTGAAGTTTTTCCTGAACTTTCTTGGCCAACGCCGGATCGTTCTGTGCGGCCTTCAGGATTGTCGTATATTCTTCGATCGATATATCCGGCGAGGCCTGCACGGCCTCGACCATTTCCTTGCTGGCTTCGGTCTGCAGCTTTTCTTTCGCTGCGGCGTCGGCCGTCGCCTGTATTTTGGCGGAATATTCCTGCCTTACCTTGTCGACCTGGAGGTAGGCCACTGCGAAGGCTTCGATCTTCTGGTCGCTGATGGCAGTGTTTGCCCCCTGGGCGTCCGGTTGCGTCTGCGTCGGCTGTGCTTCTTGCGCTTGGGCAACTTCCAGGGCGGAGGCCGGGCTGAGAGCCATCAAGCTGAAGACTGCAGCGGTCAGCGATGCAACGGTTGTATAGCGAGTGATCATATTCATTCCTCTGTGACGTGCATGACGTGATCGGCAGCAATAGCGCCTTGCTCAATCGCTCCGCCGTCGAGAGCCGCGACGGAGCAGACGTTGAGCATGTAACCCTCAGAAGTGCCTGGTGCGGCGGTAACGGGGCAATTTGCTGACCATTGAGCGGCAGCTTTATGGCTCTTGCGGAAAGCCAAGCTCAGCCCTCGGCCTGTCTTGGTCCAAAGATGGAGCCGCGGACGGTGGTATCGATCACGCTGCCGGCCGCGCTTCGCAGATTTAACAACCGTCCGGAATCAAAAGGGCGCTCAACCCTTTCGGGGAGCGCCCTTCAACCCGGAGAACGCAAACGTCGCCGGAAGAATGTCCGCGCACTTCGTTCTCGATGACGGGTAGTGACCGAGAGGTGGAGACTGCCGCCGCCGATTTCAAGGTCCGCGGCTTTCCAGTACTGCGCATCTGTTGGTCCTGACACCGCGGGTAGCACACATGGGCAGCCCTCAAATATTTGCCTATGATTTAATCGTGCTTATTGTATAATCACTTTCGTCGAAGCGATGTACCTCCTCCCACAGGACTTCGATTTTGTGAGAGACCCTTACCTCCTCCCGAGGTCGCTCACAGGATCGGCAACATTCCTCCTCCCAGGTTGCTGATCGATTTGGACAAGCCTGCCGCAACTCCTCCCGCGGCAGGCTTTTTTGTCTCTCAAAAGCTACAGCGCCGTGCGTCTTTTCAGGCGCACAAAGGTCGCTGTAGCACTTTGAATGCTGCATGTTTTTGTCCTTAAATCGGTTCCGATTTAAGGAAGCATGCAGTAGCTTCACTCAGATACCCAAATCTAGCTGTGGCTCGTGCCCCTGTTCGGTTGTTTCGAGCGATGAGAGGGTAATGCCCAACAGCCGAATGCCTTTCGTCAACGGGAACATCGGTGACAGCAATAGCGCCACGATCTCCGCAATCTCGGCAGGACTTATGATCGGCATGGAAATAGTCCTGCTGCGGGTGATCTGCACGAAATCCGAGTATTTGACCTTCAAGGTAACTGTCTTGCCGCGAAAGCCATTCGCCTCACAGTAGCGCCAGACCTTGTCCATCAGGGGCTGCAGAGCCGCTCGCGCGGTCGCGAAATCATGAATGTCTTCTCGGAACGTATCTTCAGCGCCAATCGATTTTCTGGGCCGATCCGGCTTAACCTCGCGCTCGTCGATGCCGCGTGCAATCCAGTAGAAATACGGCCCCGCCTTACCAAAATGCTGTTGCAGGTAGGCAAGATCGCGCGCCTTCAAATCAGCGCCCGTTTCTATACCAATTTTGTGCATCTTTTCTGCCGTCGCTGGGCCGACGCCATGGAACTTCTTCACGGGCAGGGTTTCGACGAAGGCGGGGCCGTTCTTCGGCGTGATCACGAAGAGCCCGTCGGGTTTTCGCTGATCGGACGCCATTTTAGCGAGGAACTTGTTGTAGGAGATGCCGGCTGAAGCGGTGAGGTTGGTTTCCGCCTTGATTTTCGCGCGGATCTCTTCTGCGATCACCGTTGCCAATTCGATGCCCTTGAGATTTTCCGTCACATCCAGGTAAGCCTCGTCCAACGAGAGAGGCTCGATCAGCGGCGTATACTGCGCGAAGATCTCGCGGATCTGCTGCGATACGGCGCGGTAGACGTCAAAGCGGTGCGGCACGAATATGAGGTCGGGGCACTTCCGCTTAGCGGTGATGGAGGGCATCGCTGAATGCACGCCGAACTTGCGCGCCT